>NZ_CP017326.1:0-600000 GCF_001761545.1 Weissella soli
TGACAACACGTAATTTGAAAACAGCAAAACAAGGATTGCAGGGGACACTGACCATACCTGGTGATAAAAGTATTTCGCATCGGGCCGTCATGCTGGGTTCATTTGCTCAGGGTATTACGGAAATCCGGAACCTGTTACATTCAGCGGACGTCAAGTCGACGATACAGGCATTGCGTGCATTAGGGGTTGAGTTTGAAGAACAAGCCACGGTCTTGCGGATTAGAGGGCGCCAGCTTGCAGATTTACATGCGCCATCTGAGCCATTAGATATGGGGAATTCTGGGACAACCACGCGCTTATTGATGGGATTATTTAGTCGGCTACCTTTTGACGTTGAGTTAATTGGTGATGGGTCATTATCAAAACGGCCGATGGATCGTGTGGCCATCCCATTGCGCACCATGGGCGCTCAAATTGATTTGACCAATGGCCATTTGCCAGCGAGAATTCACGCCAATGACCGGTTACAAGGCATTGACTATACTTTGCCAGTCGCTTCAGCTCAGGTAAAAACAGCGTTGATTTTTGCAGCCTTACAAGCTGACACCGTTTCACACATTGAAGAACCAGTGGTCACACGCGATCATTCTGAACGCATGTTACTGGCGATGCAACGACCAGTCGAACGGCATCAGCACACGGTTATTGTCCGACCAGGTCTGCAATTAGTGGCGCCACAAATTGTCGTGCCAGGTGATTTTTCGTCCGCAGCCTTCTGGTTAGTGGCGGGTTTGATTGTGCCACAAACGCAGTTGTATTTACAAAATGTTGGTATTAATCCGACTAGGACGGGTTTGGTTAAGTTACTACAACGCATGGGTGCAACAATTACGGTGCAAAATCGGATCAGCACAGCTGAACCAGTGGCTGATCTCAGCGTTGTTCATCAACAACTACACGGCATTGAGGTGGTTGCTGATGATATTCCAGGGGCGGTGGACGAGATTCCAATGTTAGTATTAGCAGCAACCCAGGCAAATGGACTGACGATTATTCATGGTGCCCAAGAATTACGGGTGAAGGAAACTGATCGCATTGCCACAGTAACGACAGAGTTAAATAAATTAGGCGCTCAGGTTGAGGAGTTACCAGATGGTTTTAAAATAACTGGTCCCACGCGCTTACATGCACCTGCTGGGACAATGGTTTCATCGCATGGAGATCATCGAATCGGGATGATGTTAGCGATTGCCGCTTTAATTACTGATGGTCAAGTAGTGTTGGAAGATGCGGATGCCGTCGATGTTTCATATCCCCAATTTTTCGCAGATTTAGAGAAGGTTTTGGTGTAGCTAATGACAAAAGCATTAATCTTGATTGGCTTTATGGGTGCGGGCAAGAGCACAATTGGTCGGTTAATCGCTGAAAAATTACAGCGGAATTTTATTGATACTGATGAATTATTGCAACAACGGCAAGGTCAAACGATCGCGGCCATCATGGAAGCGAAAGGAATGTTAGGCTTTCGTGAAGCTGAATTTGATGCATTACAGGCGGCTATTCAAACCGGCGGCGTGATTGCGACTGGCGGTGGCATTATTGATTACGAGCCAAGCTTTCAATTATTGAAGACAACGGCAGCACAAATTGTGTATTTACATGGTGACTTCACCCAACACCTGGACCGGATTATGCGGGATAGTCAACGACCATTACTACGCACAAAGTCCATCACGGAATTTGTTGAAATGTGGGATCTACGCCAGAGTAAATACGCCGTATTGGCGAATGTCACGCTTAGTTCATTTACCAAAGCACCCACAGACGTGCTGCTTGAAATTGAGATGTGGTTAAAGAACCCCCAGACCATGAACCAATCCGTTTCTAAACAGTTGGAGTTGAAGAAGCAAATTGAGCAAGTTCAACAGGAGTTGCGCATGCTGCAAGAGCTGCCAGTCAACGAGTAGCTGACTTGGCATTTTCTGACGTAGATTATCCAATCTTTTTCTTGCAAAATCAAAAAAGAAGCGTATAGTGAATAATTATTAGAGATATCTAATAAAATGTTGAGGAGGAATTATTATGTTTAATCAAGGCAACAAGGTAATCTCCACCACCCAAACCACCTCATGGTCGGTTGGGCATTTTAGCGTATCTTTAAACTAAGAGTTAAAGATAACGTCCAACCGTGCGCTTTTGAGCAGGGTTGGGCGTTTTTTATTATTTTTAAGTACAGACACTGTAAGGGAGAAAAAGAATGGAAGAGCAGAGACAGTTAAAACGGTCGTTAACGTCAGGACAGATGCAAATGATTGCATTAGGTGGCACTATTGGGGTGGGTCTGTTCATGGGTTCAACCTCAACCATCAAGTGGACCGGACCATCAGTCATGTTAGCGTATGCGTTTGTCGGGGTGATCTTATACTTGGTCATGCGGGCCTTGGGAGAGATTGTGTATGTCAATCCGACAACGGGATCATTCGCTGATTACGCCACTAACTATATTCATCCTGTTGCAGGATGGCTCACTGCATGGAGTAATATCTTCCAATTCATTGTTGTTGGTATCAGTGAAATTATTGCCGTTGGTGCCTACTTAGATTATTGGTGGCCCAGCATCCCACATTGGGTATCTGGGGTGATTGCGATTGTCTTATTGGCTCTTGCAAATTTGACGTCAGTTAAAGCCTACGGTGCACTAGAATTCTACTTCGCGTTGATTAAAGTGGTGACGATTATCGTGATGATTATTTTAGGATTATTGGTGATTTTCCTGGGCTTAGGTAATAACTGGCAACCGGTTGGCCTGAGTAACCTATGGTCGCATGGTGGCTTCTTTACTGGTGGTGTTAAAGGCTTCATTTTTGCTTTGTCGATTGTCGTTGGTTCTTATCAAGGAATTGAGTTGTTGGGAATTACCGCTGGTGAAGCCAAGGATCCTCAAAATGCGATTGTCCGCTCAGTTAAGGACATCATGTGGCGTATCTTGATTTTCTATATCGGTGCTATTTTCGTGATTGTCACGATTTTCCCATGGAATCAATTATCAGCGATTGGTTCTCCATTCGTTGAGACATTTACACGGGTCGGAATTGCAGGTGCGGCCGGGATCATCAACTTTGTTATTTTGACAGCCGCCTTATCTGGTGCTAACTCAGGAATTTTCTCTGCTAGCCGTTTTCTCTATAAATTATCTGTGGAGGGTAAGATTCCAGCCTTCTGGGGTAAACTTTCAAAGCAACGAGTACCTTATATTGCTATTATTTCGATTTCAGTGGGTATTTTAATTGGTTTGCTTTTGAATGTCGTCTTTTCCGCTTACAGCAAGTCGAGTGCTAACATGTTTACAATTGTGTATAGCTCATCGGTCTTACCAGGAATGGTTCCTTGGTTCGTGATTTTGTGGAGTGAGCTAAGTTTTCGGCGATCAAATAAGGAGTTGTTAAAGGATCATCCGTTTAAGATGCCTTTGTATCCATTCACTAATTACTTCGCCATGATTACCTTAGTTATTATTCTGGGATTTATGTTCGTTAATCCAGATACGCGGGTATCAGTTTCGGTCGGAGCGGTGTTCTTGTTGATCATGACCGCATTATATTTTGTTCAAGCACGCAAAAATAAAATAATTGATTAATAAAAATGGCTTAGCAGTTTGCATTGACTGCTAAGCCATTTTTATTAAATTAATGGTTCTGGATGGGCGTTGAAAACTTCAATGCCATCAGGACGACCAACAATCACTTCATCAACGATATCCAAGAAGAGGCCGTGTTCGACAACGCCGACCATGCTTGTTAATTCTCGTCCGAGTACGAAGGGGTCTTCAATGTGATCAAGGTGCAAATCAATTAAGTAATTAGCTGAATCGGTGCGCACCGGATTGCCATTTTGATCAAGGCGCCAGGTGGGGTGATAGCCACGATTTTCAAAACGCCGGAACACTTGGTCGGAGCCATAAGGAATGACTTCAACAGGCAAGAAATGGGTGAGCTTTGGTGACAGCTTTGTTTCATCAACTACCCAAACGTTTTTAGTGGAGTTGATGGCGACAATCTTCTCCCATAGTAAGGCCGCACCACCACCTTTGATGGCCGCAAAAGCCTGATCGATTTCGTCGGCACCATCAATGGTTAAATCAATGTGATCAACATCATCGACGTTATAGATTGGAATACCCAGGTGGGCAGCCGTTCGGCGCGTTTTGTCGGAGGTGGCCACACCGATAATTTGCAGGCCTTCTTCAGCCACGCGTTTACCGAGTGCCTCAATGACATAAGCGATGGTTGAGCCAGAACCGATACCGACGACCATATTGTTGGTTACCAGGTTTGCAGCATAGTAACCGGCGGCTTTCTTGAGTTCATCAGTTGTCATAATATACTCCCAACGTGTTTTAATACCTTAATTATCACAAAAATTTGCCTAAAAGACCAGCAGGTGAGATGGTATACTACAACATATGCAAAAATTCATGCTATTGATAATAGCCATAGAGCTTGCACGGTATATAAGAGGGTTATAAATGATTGATCAAAAAATAAAACAAGAAATTATTGAATTTGGTAAAACATTGGTGATTGAAGATGAATCCGGCTATGAGTTAGTCGATGATGACGCCATCATATCGGAGGAGGGTGCAGTTAGTTTAGCGCTGGGCGAAGAATTAATCGATACGCATATTTTTCTGGCCTTTAAACGGACGCCCTTCCATGAATGTTGTCATCGAGAATGTGTCGGCATGCCAATGATGGACTGGTGGATTGATAATCAATACTTTACCAGTGCTTCAGGCGAGGATTATTATTTATTGGCAGGTGTCGTCCGTGATTGAGATGTGGTCAATAGAGAAGATTGAAGATTTCCGGCGCACTTTGTTAGCTTGGTATGATGAAGAGGGACGCGCTAGTCTGCCTTGGCGCAAAAATCAGGATCCTTATCGAGTCTGGGTATCCGAAATTATGTTGCAACAGACACAAGTTAATACGGTAATTCCCTATTTTAAACGGTTTATGACGTTGTTCCCGACAATTACCGCTTTGGCAGATGCCGAGGAACAGACCTTGTTAAAAGCTTGGGAGGGTTTGGGTTATTATTCACGTGTCCGAAATATGCAAAAGGCGGCCCAACAGGTGGTTGAGGACTACCAGGGTGTTTGGCCAACCACCTTTGAAGGTTTGAAAAAACTGACAGGGATTGGACCATATACGGCTGCTGCGATAGCATCGATCGCCTTTAAGGAACCCGTTGCCGCCATCGATGGTAACGCGTATCGTGTTTTGGGTCGACTGTTTAAGATTGAAGACGATATTCGACAGACGAAAACATGGCAGAAATATTTTGCGATTGGTAACCAATTAATCGATCCAAAACGACCAGGTGATTTTAATCAGGCGATTATGGATTTGGGATCATCATATATGACGGCGAAAAATTATGATACGGCACACAATCCGATTAAAGAATTTATTGCGTCATATGAGGATGGTACTGAGGATCTTTATCCAGTAAAATCACCATTGGCAAAGCCAAAACAGGTCAGTTATGTGGGGATTGCTGTTGTTGGACCAGATGGCTATTTGTGGGAACAGCGACCAGCAACGGGGTTGCTAGCTAATTTTTGGCTAATGCCTTTGTATGCGATTACCGATTTTGAAAGTGATCCAGATGCAGAATGGACAAGGGCAGAGATTATTCAAGCGACTGAAACACGCCTGTTAGCCGATTATGGGGTGACGGTTAGTTTAAAGGCGCTAGGTGGGCGACCAGTCACCCATGTCTATTCACATTTGAAGTGGACCGTGACAATTTTGACTGGTGAGATCACCGAAACCATGCCATTGAAGCGTGGTGTTTGGCGCCAGCGTGATGTGTTGAATGATGATCCGCAACCGAAAGTCCAAGAAAAAATTTGGCAACGATTAAATTCGTTACAAGGCTAACAGATGTTTCACGTGAAACATCTGTTTTTTAATGTTGGTACAATTTGCCAGCGTTGTGATAATGCGGATTTTGCGGTATTATTTATAATAGTTGTACATACGTCAAATGCAGTGTGTAACAAGAAAAAAAGTATAGAAATAAAGGGGCGCGACATGAATCCGGAAGCTTTTGCGGCGGCATTACGTGAGCACCATATTGAATTAACGGCTGAGCAACTCGCCCAATACCAAACGTATTACGAACGCTTGGTTGAAGTTAATGAACATATGAATTTAACAGCGATTACCGAACGTGATGAGGTCTATTTGAAGCACTTCTTTGATTCATTGACATTAGCGTGGGCGTATCCTGCCTTACAAACAGAACCACTTAGCATGGTGGATGTTGGTGCCGGGGCTGGATTTCCATCAATTCCTTTAAAAATTGCGTTTCCACAATTAAAAATTACGATTATTGATGCCCTTAATAAACGGATCAATTTTTTGAACAACTTGGTCCAGGAATTAGGATTAACTGATGTCCAGGCAATACATGCCCGTGCGGAAGAATTTGGAAACAAAACAGCACCAACGCGTGAAACTTATGATGTCGCTACGGCCCGTGCATTAGCGCGCTTAAATATTTTAGGTGAATTAACGTTACCACTAGTCCAGGTAGGTGGTGTCTTGCTTGCAATGAAGGGTAGTCAAGCTGACGAAGAGCTTGCAGAAGCAGACAAAGCAATCACAACGCTTGGTGGTGAAATTGGTGAACAAGTCGACGTGGCACTACCAAATGGTGATCCACGCTCAGTCATTTTGATTAAAAAAGTTAAAACAACGCCGAAAAAGTACCCACGCAAACCAGGTGACCCTGTGCGTAAGCCGCTTTAAAGTTAAGCAGCGAAATTCGACGATTGTGTGTAGAAAGGAACTAAGATGGGACATGTTATCGCTTTAGCGAACCAAAAGGGTGGCGTTGGTAAGACAACGACCACGGTTAATCTTGGGGCAGCACTGGCAACAGCTGGTCAACGGGTGTTGATCATTGACACGGATGCTCAAGGAAATGCCACATCTGGTTCGGGCGTTCATAAATCAACCATTGAAAAAGACGTTTATGACGTTTTGGTTCATGGTTTGCCATTGGTTGAGGCGATTATCAAGACCAGTCACGAAAATATGGATATCGTACCAGCTACCATTCGGCTAGCTGGGGCAGAATTAGAATTGGCACCAGTTATGGCTCGTGAAACACGGCTAAAGGATGCACTAACAAGTGTCCGTGACAGTTACGATTACATCTTGATTGATAATCCACCAGCATTAGGTTTAATTACCATCAATACATTTTCAGCGGCGGATTCGATTCTGATTCCAGTGCAAGCTGAATATTATGCCTTAGAAGGATTAGGACAATTGCTGCAAAACATTAAGTTGGTTAAACAACACTTCAATGCCGATTTGGAAATTGAAGGGGTCTTACTCACAATGGTTGACGCACGCACTAATCTCTCCAATGAAGTTGTGACAAATGTCCGTGATTATTTTGGAAAACAAGTCTATCAGACGATTATTCCTCGTAACGTGCGTCTGTCAGAAGCACCTTCACATGGTTTGGCCATTCAAGACTATGATCCGCAATCAAGAGGCGCGGAGGTTTACGATCAATTGGCACAGGAGGTCTTAGAAGCTCATGGTGACAAGTAAAAAGAAATCAGCACTTGGTGGCGGCTTGGCGGATAGTGGGTTGAATGCTTTGTTTGCTGAACAAGGCGTTGATACCACGGTAGCAACGAATGATAGTGTTCGTGAAATTGAACTCACTAAAATTATTGCTAATCCATACCAACCCCGCCGCGTTTTTGATGAAAATGCCTTACGTGAATTAGCTAATTCCATTAAGGAAAATGGGGTCTTGCAACCGATTATTGTGCGGCACACTGACGACGATGCGAGTCGTTATGAGTTGCTTGCCGGTGAACGGCGGTGGCGTGCTAGTCAATTAGCTGGTTTAGCAACTATTCCAGCGGTCGTACGTAAATTTGATGACACGACGATGCTGCAAGCAGCTATTTTGGAAAACTTGCAACGTGAAGATTTGTCGCCAATTGAAGAAGCGCAAGCCTATAAAATGATGATGACGTCTTTGCAACTAACGCAAGAGCAGGTGGCTAAACGTTTAGGGAAGGCTCGTTCGGCGGTCGCCAATACACTACGGCTACTGAATTTGCCGGCAGAGGTACAAAGCTTGGTTGATACGAATCAACTTTCGATGGGGCAAGCCAGGACGTTATTAGGATTACATAACAAGCGGCGCATTTTACCGGTTGCAAAGCGTACTATTGCTGAGGGATTATCAGTGCGTGCTTTGGAACAGCTAGTTAACGAATTGAATGAACAACGCGAACCCGCTGCAATGCCGGTTGAGAAACCTGTCTTCATTCGAGAATCCGAAGCTGCCTTAGAGGACAAGTTTGGTACTCAAGTTAAGGTGACCCGTAATAAACGGGGTGCCGGTAAGATCGAAATCGCTTATTTGTCTGATGAGGATTTAAACCGCATTTTTGATGTCTTGAATATCACATTGGATTAGGTGAATTTATGTACGAATTACATGATATCGTTGAGATGAAAAAGCCCCATGCTTGTGGTGCCAATGAATGGGAAATCAAACGCATTGGTGCAGATATGAAAATCACATGCCAAGGTTGTGGTCGGTTAGTGATGTTAACGCGTCACGATTTTGATAAGCGTTTTAAGAAAGTTTTGCGTAAAGCAAATGACATTGAAGAATAATTAAGAGGTTATAAAATGGCTTTAACAGCAGGAATTGTTGGATTACCAAACGTTGGTAAGTCAACTTTGTTTAATGCAATTACGAAGGCGGGCGCTGAAATGGCGAACTATCCTTTTGCCACGATTGAACCCAATGTGGGGATGGTTGAAGTGCCAGATGCTCGGCTAGCGCGTATTCAAGAAATTGAACCCGCCGATAAGGTCGTACCAACAACTTTTGAATTTACCGATATTGCGGGGATTGTTAAGGGTGCTTCAAAGGGTGAAGGCCTTGGAAACAAGTTCTTGGAAAACATCCGTCAAGTCAATGCAATTGTCCACGTCGTACGGGCCTTTGATGATGATGAAATCACCCATGTTAGTGGCAAGGTTGACCCATTAGATGATATCGATACAATTAATACTGAGTTAATTCTCGCCGATTTGGATGCTATCGATAAGCGTTGGGCAAAAGTGGAAAAGATGGCTAAGTCAGCAAAGGATAAGGAAGCGATTGCTGAATTTGCGGTCCTTGAGAAACTAAAGCCTGTCTTGGAAGAGGGTAAGCCTGCGCGGTCTATCGAATGGAATGAAGATGAACAAAAAATTGTGAAGGGCTTGTTCCTGTTAACTTCAAAGCCAGTCTTGTACGTGGCTAACGTAGCTGAAGATGATATGGCTGACCCGGAAGCAACCCCCTACTACCAACAAATCGCCGCGTTTGCTGAGCAAGATCACGCTGAAATCATTGGTATTTCTGCTCGTGCTGAAGAAGCCATTGCCGGTATGGATCCTGAGGACCAAGCGGAATTCATGGAAATGCAAGGGATTAGTGAACCTGGTTTGAATCGTTTGATTCGGACGGCCTATCATTTGCTTGATTTGCGGACTTTCTTTACCGCTGGTGGGAAAGAAACCCGTGCCTGGACCTTTCATGCGGGGATGAAGGCACCCCAAGTTGCCGGGGTAATCCACTCGGACTTTGAACGGGGATTTATTCGAGCAGAAACCATCGCTTTTGATGATTTAGATCAATATGGATCAGTTAAAGCAGTACGTGAAGCCGGGCGCCGACGTTCAGAAGGTAAGGAATACCTGGTCAAAGATGGCGATATCATCGAATTCTTGTTTAACGTGTAAAGCAAATATTTTTCATTCTTGCTTTGAAGCAAGGATCCAGAAGAATGGAGGACATGATGTCTGAAGAAGAAAATAAAGTAACTGAACAAACGACTACTGAGCAACAGGATGCAACACAATCGGTTGTGGCTGAAGCAAAAAAGGCCCCTGTATCCGAACAACCTGTGGCCCCAGTGTTCCCAACGCGCGCTGATTTGGCGGCCTCTGGCTTAACGAAGCGTAATCAAAACTTCGTCTATGCGGTCACGAAATTGGCCACTAATGAAAAGACGCAAGCCCCAGTAATTGCTGACATTGCCGCTAAATTGCTAGCTGCACAAAAGAAGGGGACAACGGCCCAACAACTATTTGGGACACCAGCAGAGGCACTAGGTATCCAAGTTAATGAAACGGCCCAGCGGACACGTCCAGCTAATAACTATGCTAACGTGAAGTATCGTGACCTAGCCATCGACAATACATTGACGTTCTTGATGCTCTTCTCATTTATGTTTGGGTTGACTTTGTTGTTCTCAAAGGTCGGTAACGCTCAAGGTGCCGGTGCTGCGGGCATTACTTCATTAATTTTGACATCAGTAACAGGTGGGTTGTTGTTCGCGTTGGTCACTAAGTTAATGGCGGATGATAAAATCAAGCGTTTCTACCGCATTATCGGTTCAATTCTAGCGTTTGTATTGTGGTTTGGTATCTATATGTTGTTGTCAATTTTGCCAGCCGTTATCAATCCAGTTTTGCCAGGTTGGTTATATATCACGTTGGCAGTGGCTGCATTCTTTGGTTTCCGCGAGTGGCGCAAGCGCACTGGCATTTCAGGAGGGTTCTTAGGATCAGCTCCTGCGAACCGTAAGTAAAGGAGTTTTCGCATGAAAATTTTGATTGTTGATGATGATCAAGAAATCTTAGAATTGCTTGAAATTTACGTCAAGAACGAAGGATACGAACCAATTACAGCGATGGATGGTAAAGAAGCGTTAATGATGTTACGTACTAATCCGGACATCTCATTGGTTATTTTAGACATTATGATGCCTGAAATGAACGGTATGGAAGTCATCAAGGAAGTCCGCAAAGATAATGGCGTGCCAGTATTGCTTTTGTCGGCGAAGGCTGGCGCGATGGACAAGATCCAAGGCTTGATTACTGGGGCGGATGATTATGTCACCAAGCCATTTAATCCATTAGAAGTCATGGCCCGTGTCAAGGCGTTATTGCGCCGTGCACAAACCAGTGGTAACTCTGTGCAAGCTGCCCCTGAGGTGCTGGATATTGGTCCTTTGACAATTAACAAGGATAGCCATGAAGTTAAAACTGCTGATGGGGTCGAAGTTAATCTCACGGCATTAGAATTTGGTGTTTTATACTTGTTAGCCTCACACCCAAATCGGGTGTTCAGTGCAGATGATATCTTTGAACGAGTTTGGCAACAAGAAGCGGTGGTTTCGGCCAAGACCGTCATGGTCCACGTGTCGCATTTGCGAGATAAGTTAGAAGAAGCTACCAAAGGAAACCAAGTCGTACAAACGGTTTGGGGCGTTGGTTATAAAATCGAAGTACTATAATTAAGGAGAGTAGGGATGAAACTACGAGCGGCTGATTGGCTGTTAGTCTTTGTTAAGGCGATTGTTTCGGCCCTGCTTTTTGTGTTGCTGGGAATTGGTGTAATTTTAGTAACACAAGAGCAGTGGCACACGGTTAATTGGCTGAAAGAATTGCAGTGGCAGTATGGACACAATCAAATAGTGGTGATTGCTTTGAGTGCCGTAGTGATTGGACTTTGGTTACGATTGGTGTATTACTACTTTGAGCAAGCACAATTATCAGTATTAATTGATGATGTGGCTGAATTGCGGCACCATCTCTTAGCGGTAGATGTGCAAGGTTTGCCTAATCGACGAGTCGTTCGCCGGTTAAAGCCAATGATTGGTAACGTCAATAGTCTCTTTGAAGCTGCGCAGACATCAATGACTGAAGAACGTGCCATTGAGCGGTCAAAGGATGAAATGATTACCAATGTTTCGCATGATTTGCGCACGCCACTGACATCGATTCTGGGCTATTTAGGACTGATTAAAAACGATGAAACCGGTACTTTACCACGGGAAACGATGGTTAAGTATACCAATACTGCTTTTGCTAAAGCAGAGCAGATGAAGTCGTTAGTAGAAGATTTGTTCGACTACACCCAAGTGGCGCAGGTCGATTTCAAGTTACACTGGGCCCCATTAGATTTGAGTGCCATGTTGAATCAGCTGGCGGTGAATTTCGAACTAGAGGCTAAGCAACGTAACTTGGTCATTTCAGCAGTAACTAATGCTGATTCGATTGAGATGGTTGGTGATCCAGATCGTTTGGCGCGTGTGTTTATGAATTTGATTTCAAATGGTTTGAAGTATGGTGAAGGCGCAACTTTCATTCGATTATCAGCTAAAGTGTTGGCTGATAATTGGGTGGAAGTGCGTGTCCAAAATGACGGCGAGCGAATTCCAGAAGAATCGATTGGTCGGTTGTTTGATCGGTTCTACCGGGTCGAAGGTTCACGTAACCTAAAGACCGGGGGGACTGGACTGGGATTGGCAATTGTGCAAGGTATTGTAGATGCGCATGGCGGGAATATTCATGTGGAATCTGACAGTGAGCTGACCAGCTTTATCGTCCGTTTACCATTGATGCCGGTGGAAGAAGGTGAGCTAGTTGAATAAAAGAATCATCACCCTGATTTTTGCACTAGGTCTTATTTTTTCACCCAGTGTGGCCCATGCTGAGTTGTTTACGGCCCACAATATTAATTCACAAGCAGCCGTTTTGGTTGATGCGCAAACTGGTCAAGTGTTGACAGCAAAGAATGCCGAGCAACGATTACCAATTGCTTCAACGTCAAAATTATTGACGATCTATTTAGTCGAATTAGCGATTAAAAATGGTGACATCTCGGCCAATCAAAAAGTGAAAATTGATCAAGCAACGGCTACCTTGAGTAATACGGCCCTATTAGCTAGTGTACCGGTCAAAGTCGGTGAAATTTTGACGGTGCGTGAACTGGAGGAACAAGCCTTAGTGGCTAGTTCCAATGCGGCGGCTTACCAATTAGCAGTTGTTGTGGCGGGTTCACATAGTCGTTTTGTGGATATGATGAATGCACAATTGTCCAAATGGGGCATTAAGAACGCGGGCTTCAGCACGTCTTCAGGCTTGATGAATAGTGATTTGGCAGCAGCGGCGAATCCGAAGGCGGCCAGCAGTGCTGAAAACTCGTTGTCAGCTCGGGAATTAGCTTTAGTCGCCAAGAAAACGATTACCGCGTTCCCCAAATTGTTAGAAATTACCAAGCAAGCTAGGATCGTGACACCATCAAAGAATGGTAATGTGACTGTTAAAAACACGAATATGTTGTTAACAAATGGACGGGGCTATCAATTTGAGGGTCTTAAGACGGGTTCTTCACCAACAAATGGTGAAACTTTGGTAGGCCTGACAACGTTAGCTGGCCGCCGAGTCATTACAGTAGTGATTGGTAACAGCCTATCCACGGATGGTATCTTTGATGACACGATCACGATGCTGAATGAGGCTAAGAGTAAGGTCCAGGTCGCTACGTTAGCCGCTGGTACCCGAGTACGGTCAACGGTGGTGAAATATGCCCCACAGACGACAAAATACCCACTCGTTACCAAGGGCACGGCTACTTTGTTTGTCCAGAAGTCCGGAGCCACTCATTTAACAGTGGCGACTAAGCGTCAATTTAAGTTGGTGGCACCGCTGAAGCAAGGCCATTTGGTTGCTACTGAATCGGTCAGGGTAGCAGGCAATCAAAAGTTAAGCGATTCTATTGATCAAGCAACGATGCCCAAAGTTAAGTTAGTTACGAAACACGCGATTGCCGAAGTAGCATTACCGGTGCGCTGGTACCGTAATGTTATGGAGTGGATTAGTGCCCACTTGTAATGAATAGAAAAAGCGCCGAATTAGCAAGTAACTGCTAATTCAGCGCTTTTTTGGTCCTACAATGGGTACCGGTGCAATCGTCAGTGACAAGTTTTCAAGTCACCAAGTAGATTACTTTTTAAGAGGGGCCGTTTTTACGGGTGTGCGTCGTGAGAGGACATCTAGGAGATGTTCGGCTTCCATCTTGTTATAGATGATGTTAGCCGCATTGCGCATCAACTGTAACGACAAGTTGTCATCAGCAAAGTCAGTGTCCATAATACCGTTGAAACGATCTTCTAAAGCATCAACAAAGGTGTCATAAGCATTCTTTGGGAAATCATTAACTGTAATCTGATCGATGGCCGCCCGAATTTCTTCAATTGAAAAAACAGGCTTCAACATCGAAATAATGATAATATCAGCAATCTGCATCGCTTGATATTTCTTTTTCTTAGGTGCCATCAGCACTTGCTTCTTAACATAATTATTGACCATAGCTGGTGTGATAGGAGGCATAGGCAGGGGCTCTAGAACTGTATTTACATATGCCACGACTTGATCCATGTAGAGTTCAATATTTGGTAAATCATCCCATTTAGGAATATTTAATTTTTTGAGGCCTTCACGCCAAGCGGTATACTCGTTCATTAGGCAATTCTCCTGTTTCAGTGTATATTATTAGATGAAATTCATTAGAATATATTCTATATGTTTAATTTTAGCACAACTAGTCTTGGAGATTATATAATATGTTTGACAAAACTAAAACTCGGGTGATTAATCCCGAATTGGCGGCAGTATTGCCCAAGGAAGCAGCTGACTTAATTTGGGATATGTTTGATACGATGTTGGCATACCAAGCGATTATGGATCCCGTAGTGACCGTTCAAATCGCTGACGCTGTCGATGACGGTAAGTTGGGGTTATACTTTGTGCAAGAGTCCGCAGACGGTCAAGAATTGGAAGGTGACTACGCTGGTGATGAGGCATTTTTGGGCAAAGGGTTGACAGTTGAAATCATTGATCATGCGGATGTGATTTATATGGACTTTGCTGAAATGTTGAAGGCGTATTTAAATACGATGCATGCTCCGATTGGTTGGCCAGATGCTGAATGGGCTCGCCAAACGATCGTCAAAAAGTATCAAATCTTTGCTGAAAATCGTTAATCTGAATGGAGGGCATCATGTACAGTGATGTCCTTTTGTGTTATCGTGATTATTACGTTTAAAACGATAGAAATACGGGGATAGGAGGTGGATTGTGCAAGAATTTATGCAATTAGACCGCAACTTAAAGTTACGGACATTAACCGTCTTTTTGGTTGTTCTTTTGGGGAGTTCAGTTGGTCCTAACATGACCATCTATTATGTGAAGTATTTTGGGGCAGTGATCACGGGCATCCTTTTGGTGATTGTATCAATTTCAGGATTTTTTGGTGGCCTAGTTGGCGGTTATTTAGCTGATAAATGGGGCCGTAAACCGGTTATGTATATTGCTTCCGGGATGATGATTCTGGGCTATTTATTAGCTGCAGCGATGAATTCACCATGGTATGTGAATCCGTTTATCACCTTTTTTGGATTTTTCTTGGCGAATCTGGGGTCGTCATTTGCGGACCCAGCGCAACAAGCGATGATGATTGATTCTTCAACACCACAAAATCGTACCTATGTGTATAGTCTGATTTATTGGATTTTAAACATTGGGGTGATGATTGGGGCTGCCATTGGTGGGTGGTTCTTCCGCGATTATCTATTTGAATTGATGATGGGCCTGTTGTTAGTTGCCATTGTGGAATTTGCCATTGTGTATTTTGGGATGACGGAAACCTTTTTCCCAACGGCCGAGAGTCGTGCCAAACAACCCAGTTTGTGGGGTGGCATTAAATCATATCGCTCAGTCCTGGTTGATCATCGATTCGTGATTTTTATGTTAGGCTCAATTGGGATGACGGTCATCTTTACCCAGCCAGATTTTTATTTAGCAGCGCATTTAGGTGAAGCGTTTCAGACGACTAGGCAGTTTGGTATTCAAATATATGGGCAACGCATGCTCTCGGTCATGACGATGATTAACACGGTTATTATCATCGTTATGATGACGATGTTTACGCGCTGGACTGGTGGTTGGAGTGTTCGCCGCAGCATTACGATCGGTATTTTTCTACAAGCTGCTGGATTTGCGGGTGCCTTTTTGACAGAATCGTTTTGGCCATTGGTCATCATGTCCGTCGTTTTGACGGTCGGTGAAATGATTAATGTACCAGCCAGTCAAACATTACGTGCGGATATGATGAATCCAGAGCAGCTGGGTACCTATGCCGGCGCTTTTGCAGCAACCCGGCCAGTGGGGATGATTATTTCTAGCCTGATGGTGAGCTTATCACATTATGTTGGCAATGTTGGGATTGCAGCGCTATTAATGATGTTATCTTTGGTGACAATCTGGTTAATTTTAAGAGCTACCAAAATGGTGCCAACATTTTCATAGTTTAGTAGTCGGGTAGGTGTGTAGCCTACTCGATTTTTTTGTTACTGTACAATACAAAATAAAAACGCCAGAACAAATGTTCTGACGTTTTTATTTTCATAGCTGGGGTAGTAGGATTCGAACCTACGCTACAAGGTACCAAAAACCTCTGCCTTACCACTTGGCTATACCCCAATAATGAAGATGGGAGCTATAGGATTCGAACCTATGAACCCGAAGGAATGGATTTACAGTCCACCGCGTTTAACCAGACTTCGCTAAACTCCCGCAACAACTTTTATATAATACCAAATTGATCGAGGTTGTGCAACCCCTTAATTTGGAAAATAATTAGATGATAGATTAACAATAAAATAAAAGCCAGCAACGATGAAATCGTCATTGACTCTTAAAAGCTGGGGTAGTAGGATTCGAACCTACGCTACAAGGTACCAAAAACCTCTGCCTTACCACTTGGCTATACCCCAATAATGAAGATGGGAGCTATAGGATTCGAACCTATGAACCCGAAGGAATGGATTTACAGTCCACCGCGTTTAACCAGACTTCGCTAAACTCCCATGATTGATATTAAATGATGAAGCATTGTCGCTTCAACAAGATAATAATATACAGAAATTCTATCAATCTGTCAACACCATAATTGAAAGTTTATTTATCCATGATTGGATGAAGGTATCCGCCGTCCATTCTGTTAGCCGGTGATGATTATAACCGACGCTGACATTTTGATAAGTAATCGCATCTTTAACGCGCACGGGCACCGTAAAATGGGTGTGGCCATAAATTACTTTTTTGATGACAGGATACTGTTTAAACAATTCGCCATAACGTTTTGAACCCATGACGCCATTAATCATTAGCCAACGGGGATCATCAGCCGGATAGGCTAAATCATCCCCAATAGGTGCAAAATGTTGGAGAATGATGGTTTTTTTGGTTGCTTTTGCTAAAGCTGTTTCGATTTGGTGCAGTGATAGGTCCGTTCGTTCAAGGTCTGACATCGGCTGTTGAATCACACGGTCGAAATACAAACCCCGTTTAAAAACAGCCACATCTTCCTTGCGCGGACCGGAGGCAAAGCTATAATCATACCAACCATTATTGGCAATAACCTGCCAGTGATCGTTGATGGGTACAATTTGATTGTGAATATAGTGGGGATTAGGATTATTTTCAAGTTCAGCAAAAGTCACATGACGCCCCATGTCATGATTACCGGCAATAAAATAAACAGTTGTATGGTGCCCCAGTTGTGCTTGAAGTTGTTCAACAAAGGCAGTTGATTTTAGGAAGTCGTTGAATAAATCGCCACCGATGTAGTATTGTTCAATTGCATTGGTGAGTAGAAATTCGGTTTGGGCAGCGATGACGGCGGGTAAATCTTGTTTGTTAATGTCAAAATGGTTATCACTCGAAAAGGCAATTTTTGTCATACGGATTCTCCTTGAGGATAGGATAACAAAAAAA
The DNA here is from genome assembly GCF_001761545.1 of Weissella soli. NCBI lineage: Bacteria > Bacillati > Bacillota > Bacilli > Lactobacillales > Lactobacillaceae > Weissella > Weissella soli. Next base: position 17,667 of record NZ_CP017326.1, read on the forward strand.
TTGACTAAATGCCTATCATATAGGGAAAAGTTGAATGTATACTAGATTTAGCGTAAGATTATGTGTGATATTTATCGTCTGAGGTCAGGTCGCCTAATGCATTGCTGTATTAGTGTGGCGGACCTGTTAGGAGTGTTTTGTGGAACAAGATAAAAAGTTTCTCGGTCAGCCGCGCGGGTTAGCGACACTATTTATGACTGAAATGTGGGAGCGCTTTTCATACTATGGTATGCGAGCTATCTTGCTTTATTACATGTGGTACTTGATTAGTACCGGTGATTTGCATATTACACGGGCGGTGGCGGCCTCGATCATGGCCATTTATGCCTCGATGGTTTATCTTAGCGGCGCCGTGGGTGGTTACATTGCTGACCGTATCTTGGGCGCGCGCAAGACTGTCTTTTATGGCGGTGTGCTGATCATGCTTGGCCATATGTTATTGGCATTGCCATTTGGATCACCAGCGTTGTTCGCCTCGATGTTTTTGATCATTTTAGGCACTGGATTATTAAAACCGAATGTCTCTTCTTTGGTTGGAACACTGTATAAAACAGGGGATAATGCGCGTGACGCTGGATTTTCGATTTTTGTATTTGGCATTAATCTCGGCGCATTCCTGGCACCATTAATTGTTGGGGCAACGCAGGAAAGGTTTGGCTATCATTTAGCCTTTAGCTTGGCAGCATTTGGTATGCTAATTGGGTTAATTCAATATCATTTTGGGAGTAAAAAAAATCTTCATGAAGATTCGCTTTATCCCAATGATCCGCTGCAAACCGAAGAAATTCGTCCTTTGATTTTAAAGGTGCTCATTGGGTTCATCATTTTAGTGCTCGTTATTATCTTGATGATTTTAATGGGATGGACCGATATCCAGGCATATATTAACTTAATGACGGTGATCGCGGTTTTGGTACCGTTGGGATACTTTGTCCAAATTATTACATCACCCAAAATTGATGCCATTGAACGATCACGAGTAGTAGCTTACATTCCGTTGTTCTTGGCGGCGGTCTTGTTCTGGGCAATTGAAGAACAAGGCTCAGTGGTCTTAGCAACGTTTGCAAAGACGCGTGTTGATACGACTCACTTTCCCGCCTCATGGTTTCAATCCTTGAATCCATTTTTCATTATGCTCTATACACCATTCTTTGCATGGCTATGGACGAAATGGACCAAAAACCAACCTTCATCCCCATTGAAGTTTTCAATCGGCTTGATGTTTGCGGGCGCATCATTTTTATTATTGACGTTGCCTGGGTTGTTGTTTGGGACCGCGGTGAAAGTTTCGCCAACGTGGCTAGTCGGTTCATGGGCGTTGGTGATTATTGGTGAAATGTTGATCTCACCAGTTGGCCTGAGTGCCACGACTAAACTAGCGCCGAAAGCGTACATGTCACAAATGATGTCGATGTGGTTTTTGTCGTCAGCGGTAGGCTCAGCATTAAATGCGCAATTTGTCGGTTTGTACACGGCTAACAATGAGGTGACCTATTTCGCAGCTTTTGGTGGGGTCGCCGTTCTGTTAGGAATTCTATTGGTGTTCCTGGCGCGGCCGGTGCATAAACTGATGCAAGGGGTTAATTAGTAATTGACAATTCAAGGCAGACTTTTTACAATGTTTTATTGTTAAAAGTCATTGGGGTATAGCCAAGTGGTAAGGCAGAGGTTTTTGGTACCTTGTAGCGTAGGTTCGAATCCTACTACCCCAGTTCTAAAAAGTCGTCCAATGCACATATTTGGACGACTTTTTCTGATATAATTGATTGTGTTGTGGATCGTGCTAATAATTTAGATTAGTGTACATATTAGGAGTAAATGGGATGAAAGATAATTATGATATAAGGTATCGTGGCTGGAAGCGCGTGAAAGGTAATTTCAAAACGAGCTTTTTGCTAACTTTGTTCATCTTTTTATTTACGTATATTATATTTGGTAGTAATGGCTTACATAATGGTGGCATCATGGTTGATGTTTTTTCAAATCAAGGGATTCGCACCCTGGTGAGTACTGGGATTTTTAGTGGCTTGATGAAGGAAGTTATCGTCGGTGTCTTTGGGTTAGGTACAGTGTGGGGCTTCATCAATTGGTCACGTGAACAAGCAACCCCAACGACCCCGGTTAAAGATAGCTTGCGTTTCTGGTATGGTGACACAGTTGTGGACACCATTGTCTTATTGGGTATGCGTTACTTATTTACCATCCTTTGGTCATTATTATTTTTGATACCAGGGGTGATCAAGAGTATTTCATACTCACAAGCAACCTATATTTATGCTGATGATGTCAAAAATGGTGTCAAAATTACATCAATGAATGAGTACATTACGCGTTCACGCGAATTGATGCGTGGTCATAAAATGCAATACTTCACTTTGAACTTAAGTTTTATAGGTTGGTGGTTGCTGATTGTTTTGACCTTTGGGTTAGCTGCAATTTGGGTATATCCGTATTACAGTGCCACGATGGCTGAATTTTACATGGAATTACGGCGTGAAAGCCTCTACGGTGGGCGTTCACGTGGACGTAGGGGTTAAAGTACGGATTTGATCAAAGCGGGCAAACCAGTTAGGTGAGCCCGCTTTTATATTAATGAGTAAAGCACAGTTATTCAGGGGCAGTCGATAGCTAGCTGGTACGGTTTGAAATGACAATTAGGTATACCATTAATTTTTAGAGGGAGAATATCATGGCTCAACGACGTCGAAAACAAGTAAATAATCATGGTGGCGTCCGTGTGGGGCGTGATTTTGATGCCGCCACAAGTGTGCAAACTGATGTTTCAATCCTAGACCTAAGAGCACCTGTGTTTCAGACATACGTTTCACCGGTACGTCATCAGAAAGTGTTGGTACAATTCAAGGAACATACAGAACAGGTCAGTCGGGGGACCTGGCAACAATTTGTCCAACAAGAGGTGCAAAAGGTCACTGATCCGCAGGTTGAATTAGTCACTGTACAGAGTAGTCGTGTTGATGAAGGTATCTTTGTTGTCATGGTGGGGCGTCAGACAGCGCAATTCAGGATTTTACGTATCGCAAGTGGACTGGCACAACATGAGTTGAAGTTTGATCAATTACAGACACAATTCTTGGCTGACGCAGCTGAAGTTGGTCAATGGACCCGCAAATGGATGACTAACCAAGGATTACAATCCTTTACTTTTCGACTGTACACGACTTTGAGATGGTGGCTACAGCCAACTGGGCAACAACTTGAACGCCATGGTAAACATTGGCTTGTAGTGCAAGGTGATCAATATCAGGCAGTTCATGATGAGGATACGCTTTGGCTTGATTTTGCATTGTCACAGAATTTACTGAGTGCACGCAATGAACCAGTACGAGTGACGGACCTAGGCATCGCCTTGGTGAATTATTTTGCTCGCTTTTATGAGGCCCAATTTGAACAACAATATGGGGGAAATGGTATCTGGCGGGAAGGGGATGTTTTAACACATCGTTCAGCGCAAACTGCTGCTAAGCTCCAGCCCAATATTAAACGCACCACGCATTTTCAATTGCCAAAGCGAAAGAAGCACATATGACAGACGAAGAATTACAAGGCTTAGTCGCGCGACAGTCGCGCAATTTTTTTGATAAGCCTTTTCAACATCGGGCCTACTTTAATGCTCGTCTACGGACCACGGGCGGTCGCTATCTGATAAAGTCGCATGATATTGAAATCAATCCACTAATGTTATCCGAATTTGATGAGACAACGCTCATTGGGGTGATTAAGCACGAATTAGTCCACTATCATAATCATTTGAGTGGTCGGCCTTATCAACATAAGGATGCAGCGTTCAAACTAGAATTGTTGCGCGTTGGTGGTTCACGTTTTGCACCACAGACATCGCAGACGCGTCGCCGAGCGACACATTATTTGGTGTATAAATGTACAAATGGCCATCAATTGTTACGGCAACGTCGTTTGGATGTTAACTGGTATGTCTGTGGTGAATGCGGTAGTAGGTTACTATTTGTAGGTGAATTGACACCTGCAAAAGCATGAATGATGGGTTGAAAAACATTGCAATGTTTTTAATTTGAAATGTTGTTGAAAAAATGTAATGTGTTTGTTAAACTATGGAATGCAGTAAACAGTTCAAGTGAACTGGAATAGGGTGTTGAATAAGGGATGATGAGTGAGTATTTGAGGGGAGACCATGGCTGACAGGATTGGTAATAAACGACGATATATTACAGGATTTGACGGATTACGTGCCATCGCTGTAATCGGGGTCATTATCTTCCATCTGTGGCCAAATGTCATGACCGGCGGATGGTTGGGTGTCCCTTTGTTTTTTGTGTTATCGGGTTACCTGATAACTGATATTTTAATTCAAGAATTTGAAAAGACGGGCACCATCCGTTTTGGTAGTTTTTATTTACGACGTGTGAAGCGCTTATATCCGGCGTTAGTGGTGATGTTATTAGCTACGGCCACGGCGATCGCATTTTTTGCGCGTCCTTTGTTATATAATCTGCGGGCTATTCTCGTGACTAATTTAACCTACGTCTACAACTTGTGGGCCACGGTTAATGGTGATTCCTATTTCGAGCAGTGGGGCAGCGCATCGCCATTTACCCACCTATGGTCGTTATCGATTGAAGGGCAGTTTTATCTGGTTTGGCCATTAATTGTGTGGTTATTGTTGAAATTAAAAGTGCCGCGCGTACGTGTTGCGCAAGGATTAATGGGCTTAGCGTTGATCTCGGCGCTGTTAATGGCCATTTATTATAATCCGACTAACATTAATCGTGCGTACTATGGCACAGACACACGGTTGTTTGCGCTATTGATTGGTACAGCATTGGCCTTTGTTTGGCCGTCAGCCAAATTAAATGGGCGCGCTAAGCGACAGACTAGGCGGTTGCTCAATTTGGCGGGGTTCTTGGCCATGGCCATGCTAGTGTTCTTATTTTTTACCTTAAATGGTGAATGGGCGGGTACCTACTATGGCGTGATGTTTTTAGCATCGCTCGATATTGCCGTGATTATTGGGGTGACGGCCCATCCGGCAACAGTGTTTAGTCACTGGTTAAATAACCGCCTATTGAACTATATCGGAACACGTTCCTATAGTATCTATCTCTATCAACTGCCAGTGTTTGTGTTTATCGATATCTGGACAAAGCATAATCATCACCTAGCAATCGGGTTATGGAAGATTGTGCTTGTGTTAATTTTGGCTGAATTGAGTTATCAATTCATTGAAAAGGTCTTCAAACGGTACTATGGTGTCGAAAATATCTTTAATTTTGATTCAGTCCGCATCTATACAGCCTTCGTGATGATGATGGCCGTGATGGCAACATCAGGTGTGTTGACACCCCAAGCGAGTGGTCCTAAGCCAACAACGAAGCTGGAACAGCGGTTGAAGCAGAATAAAAAATTATTAGCCGCACAAAACGCTAAGGCCTTGTCTGCACAGCAGGCTGGCAAAAAAGCGACGAGTCAGACTGAGGAAACAAGTAGTCAGTCCGCAAGTACCGCTAAAGGTGCGATTTCAATCGCGGGTGGCGCAACTTCAGCAGTCGCCCGTAAATATAATTTGACAGATACGCAATATCAGGCAGTCAAGTCTAAAACGGTGACTGCGATTGGTGACTCAGTGTTGCTAGACGCTGGTCCGAGCCTCCAAGAGCTGATGCCCAGTACGGTTGTAGATGGCCAAGTTGGTCGCCAGCCTAATGAGGCGGTGACGCTGGTCCAGCAAATGGCTGCCAAAGGGACTTTGGCCCAAAACTTGTTGATGGTGATTGGCACAAATGGCGCTATTTCTCCAGCACAAGTGCAGACAGTCATGGCTGCCGCTGGTAGTCAACGTCAAGTTTATTGGGTAGGTGTTGCGGCTGATCGCGCATGGATTAGTGGTAATAACAGTGTCTTGTTGGCTGCGCAAAAAAAATATGCTAACTTACATTTGATTGATTGGCCAGATGCAGCCAAGGCACATCCTGAATGGTTAGGGCCGGATAAAGTTCACCCTAACGTGCAAGGATCGATCCAATATACAAGCTTGATTGCACAAAAAATAGCTGAAAATTAGGCGAACCGAGGATGTTATTTTACATTCTCGGTTTTTTGCTGGCTTGAAAGTATGATAATATAGGGGTTAACATTAAAAATAACGAGGAAAACGATTCATGCTGACAGTATCAAATGTTTCAGTGGCCTTTTCAGGCAAGAAACTATATGACGACGTAAATTTAAAATTTACACCAGGTAATACATACGGAGTTATCGGTGCCAACGGTGCTGGTAAGTCAACATTCTTGAAGGTGTTGGAAGGTAAGCTTGCCCCAACGACTGGAACGGTATCGATGGATACAAACGAGCGTATGTCATCACTCGTCCAAAACCACTTTGCGTTCGATGAATTTACAGTTCTGGATACAGTCTTGCAAGGACACCAGGAATTATACGAAGTGAAGACTGAGATGGACGCCATTTATTTGCACGATCCATTTACAGATGAAGATGGGATTCAGGTTGGTGAATTATCAGCCCGTTTTGAAGAGCTTGATGGTTGGAATGCTGAAACTGAAGCTTTGCAATTATTGCGTAACGTTGGTATTTCTGATGCTGATACTTACTCATTGATGGGTGATCTACCAGAAACAACTAAAGTTAAGGTTTTGTTGGCGCAAGCATTGTTTGGTAGCCCTGACATTTTGATTTTGGACGAACCAACAAACGGGTTGGATACTAAGACGATTGCTTGGTTAGAAGACTTCTTGGCTGATTACCAAAACACAGTGATTGTAGTTTCCCATGATCGTCACTTCTTGAATGCCGTTTCAACAATGATCTTGGATGTTGATTTTGGTAAGATTAAGTTATTCGTGGGTAACTATGACTTCTGGAAGGAATCTTCAGAATTGGCTTTGCGTCTACAATCACAAGCTAATTCCAAGAAGGAAGAGCAAATTAAGCAATTGCAGGAGTTTATTGCACGTTTCTCAGCGAACGCCTCAAAGTCAAAGCAAGCGACTTCACGTAAGAAGCAATTGGATAAAATTACGCTTGATGATATTCGTCCATCAACCCGTAAGTATCCATATATTAAATTTGATATTCAACGTGAAATCGGAAATGATTTGTTGCGGGTTGAAGGTGTCTCAAAGACGATCGATGGTGTAAAGATTTTGGATAACATCACGTTCACCTTGTCACCAGATGATAAGACTTTGATTATGGCACAATCTGATGCCACAGCCACTGTATTATTGGATATCTTAGCCGGTCGTATTGAGCCAGATACTGGTACAGTTACCTGGGGTGTCACAACTTCACGTGATTACTTGGCAAAGGACATGGCTGAAAACTTCGAAAAGCCAGAAATGCAAATCTTGGACTTCTTGCGCGATTTCGCGTCAAAGGAAGAAAACGACAACACCTTCCTACGTGGATTGTTGGGCCGGATGTTGTTCAAGGGTGAAGATTCAGAAAAGTCATTGGATGTCTTATCTGGAGGAGAAAAGGTCCGGGTGATGTTGTCAAAGTTGATGCTAACCAAGGCCAATGTGTTGATTCTGGACGATCCAACTAACCACTTGGATTTGGAGTCGATCACGTCATTGAATGATGGATTGGTTGATTACAAGGGTTCTTTGATTTTCACATCACATGACCACACGTTCGCCCAAACAATTGCTAACCACGTGGTAGCTGTTTCTGACCAAGGGTCAATTGATCGTGCCGATATGACGTACGAACAATTCATGAACCACAAAGAAGTACAAAAGCAATTAGCTGATATGAACATCTTGCTTTAATCTGACGGCAAGTGTCATCAGAATTTGTAATAAGGATAAGTCTTTACGGATTTGTCCTTTTTATATTGGTTTGATTTGTTTATGATGAGTAGAGTGACTAATTTTAAGTGGAGTAATTAATTATGCAAGATTTAACGAAAGGCAATCCAACGAAATTAATTTTGATGTTCACCTTCCCAATCATTTTGGGTTATTTGATGCAGCAATTGTACAATTTCGTGGATACCCTGATTGTTGGGCAAACTTTAGGGGTCGACGCGCTCGCGGCTGTAGGTTCAACCGGGGCGATTATGTTTTTATCATTGGGCTTTGTTGGTGGGTTCAGTTCGGGGATGTCAATTATTACGGCGACACGTTTTGGTGCTAAGGACCTTGCTGGTGTCCGAAAGTCGTTTGGGCAAAGTATTTTAGCCTCAATTATTATTACGATTGGTTTAACGATCATCAGTTTGGTGGGCGTGCGGCCGTTATTAATCCTGATGCAAACCCCTCATGAAATTTTAGATATGGCGCACACGTTTATCGTGATCATCTTAGGTGGTGTCGCCACACAAATGGGATATAACGTCATATCGAATGCCATGCGTGCCGTGGGCAATAGTAATGCCCCCCTTTATCACCTAATTGTTGGGATGTTATTAAACATCGGGTTGGAATTTTTGTTCATTTTGGTGTTCCATTGGGGCGTAGCTGGGGCGGCGATTGCAACAGTGATTGCCTATGGCGTTTCAACGGTAACGAGTGTGTGGCATGTCTATAAATTTATCCCAACGCTACGCCTATCGCGTCAAGATTTAGTTTGGGATGGCGCTGAAATCCGGGCGCACTTAGCTGCGGGGTTGCCACTGGGGTTTCAGCAATCAATTATTGCGATTGGTTCGGTCACGTTACAAGCAGCTGTGAATTCGCTTGGCACCGACGCGGTGGCAGCGAATGCAGCGGCCAGTAAAGTCGACCAGTTAGTAGTCTTAGTATTGATGTCATTTGGGGTGACCATGGCAACATACGTGGCCCAAAATCATGGTGCTGGTCAGTACGATCGTATCTTAGTCGGTATGCGACAGACTCTCATGATGAGTATTGGTGTCGCCATCCTGCTAGGGATTGGTGAAGTCTTCGGCGGTCATTGGTTAGTACAACTGTTTGTTGACCAATCTGATCAGGCAGCCGGCAGTGTGATGAAGTTAGCGCAAATCTTCTTTTATGCGAACGGCCCCTTATATGCCATTTTGGCGGTATTATTTGTGTTACGCTATGCCATTCAAGGGTTAGGTGACACGCGTACCCCAACTTTGGCGGGGATTGGCGAGATGGTTGCGCGGACAGTGGCGGCTTTTGGGTTAGTCAGTGTCTTTGGCTTTTGGGGAGCTAGTTTTGCAAATCCGTTAGCTTGGACTGCATCGGTAGCCTTCCTGATTCCAGCATGGTTGCAATATGAACGCGAAATTAAAGCAAAAGCTTAAAATAATAAAGGTCAACGCGATGAGTGTTTGAACAAAACCCCGTCAGTTGGAATTTTCTCCGACTGACGGGTTTTTGTTCAGTTGCCTTTTTTTATTTTAAGACAATGTACGGTATAATCGTTACAGCGTAACGAATGGCGAAAGGAGCTCGAAATATGGAAAGTCAACGTTTTGATTTGTTTGAATCGGTAGTCGCACAGTTAAATTTGCATGATATTTTGCCGATTATTTCGGGTTCATTCGCACTAGAAATTATTTCTGGATACAATCTAAATGCCTATGTCACACCAATGATTATTGAAGATGAACAGTTTAACAACGCGGCGGCCCTTGAAGAGACGATGTATGGGTTGGGGTTTTCCCGCGCTGATGTTGTTGAACCAGTTTTTTTAATTGATCAACTAACGATTGTCTTTATTCCCAAAAGTTCTGTTGAAGAATTAATTGGCCATGAACTGCCGTCGATTTATAATTTTGTGCACACGATGCCGGATTATTTTGTTCTGAATACATACGACTTGTTTAATGTTTTTGCTGCCTTGATTGCTTCAACTGATCGTGATGAAGATAGCCGGCAAAGTGACGCGCAAAAATTACGATTTATGCAACAGTTGGGGTACATTTTTGACCGATATCCGGTGCGTCAATTATCAGCATCATCACTGTTGAATGAAATGGCATTTCATTTTGCCACACCGCAAGATTATACTGAAATTGACCAAGTGATTCGGCGTTCATTCGATGAAGCTACTTATAGTACACTCATTGAAGAACAACAAGTCCGGGCTCTTCGTATTGAGCAGCCAAATGGTCAGCTACCAATTGAGATTGTGATCAAATTTAATAACCAGATTATTGGTTATGGTATGTTGTCTGATGCGCAGGTGGCGGAAAACCGTGACGCGGGACGGATTGGTGTCTTGGGTCCGGTGGTCATCATTCCGGAATTTCGCGGGCGTGGCTTAGGGTGGCGCCTTGCCGAAGAACTCGAAGTGAGTGCCCGTTATGCCGGCTATGCCGCCGTAATCGTCATGGGATGGCCGAACTATTGGCGTCGGTTTGGCTATCACAGTCCGAATGAAATACCAACAACCTTACAGCCGCGTTTTAACATGGATCTGAATTATTTCATGGTGAAAGATCTATATCCAGGGGCCTTAATGAAAATGGACGGTGAGGTCACTTTTCCCAAAGCTTGGGGCTATAATCAAAATGAGGAAGAATAGATGGCGCATACTTTATTAGCAATTGTCGGATTGTTTGCAGCGGTGTCGTTGATTGTGCTCGGACGTGATTTACGTCGGATGCAGTATACGATTTACGGCTTGGTAATCGTCGCCCTGACAGGGTGGTATTGGTTTTCATAGTATTATGAAAAGGCTATCGGTTTTATGATGGCTTTTTTACTTACTGCCAGCATTTAAAAATTGGCCGTATTTAAATTGATAAGGAGACAAAACATGGCAAAAAAGCAACGTATTAAAAAGATTTTAGTTGAACAAATCCTAGATAAGGCCAAAATTCCATACGACAGTATTGTGCTAGAGGGTGGTATCAAGCATCAAGAGGGTGTGTTAGAGCAATATGGCTTGGCAGAACAGCAGATTTATAAGACTTTAGCGATGATCGGTAACGTCACTGGCCCGGTGATTGGCGTGGTGCCAACAACAACTCACTTAGATGAGAAAAAATTGGCTGCGGTATCAGGTAACAAAAAAGTGACTTTAATCCCAACGAAAGATCTCCAGAAAACGACCGGCTATGTCCATGGAGCCAATAACCCAGTGGGTATCTGGCAAACAAAAAAATTCCCCATTTATTTTGATAATGCCGCCAAGGAAATGGGCACAATTACGGTTTCAGGTGGCGAATTAGGTCGTTTAATTCGTGTGGATGCTCAGCAATTAGCCGAATTTGTGCACGGTGAATTTGCAGATATCCAAACTAAGGATGGCAATAGTGACTGACTTTAGCCAACTTCTTTTTGTCGTGATTGTGGCGTTATTGGGGATACCGGTCCTAGGTAGTGCGATGATATCGGTCTTGGTCGCCCACATTAATGGTCATTTGGGAACAAAATTAGGGGAAAATAGCTTAGTGATTTTTAGTGGACTAGGCACAATAGTCCATGAATTATCACATGCGGGGATGGCATTGCTGTTTGGCCATAAAATTGATGACATGCGGCTTTTGCAACGTCCCTTTGTGGGTGACCACGCAGGCCGCATGGGATATGTCTCACATGTATGGACCCCAGGTAATATTTATCAACAAATGGGTAATTTTTTTATTGGTATTGCCCCAGTATTTGGCATTAGTGGCGCGATAGCTCTCATCACCGAATGGTTATGGCCGGCATTATTTGACCTCGTGGACTTACGCTGGGATGTGTTTTTGACTGAACCGTGGTGGCGTATCGTCATCTGGGTGCTATTAACCGTGAATCTAGGATTGGGGATGCATCTCAGCCGTGCTGATTGGCGCGGCGCTTGGACTGGCGTAATGCTCTATATCAGTTTATTGGTCATTTTAGCTAGTATTTTAGCCATAATGGGCGTAGATTATATATTAATATCTCAGATGCTCCTTGTCCCCATCGTGCTGTTCTTTAGCATATTTATCGGGACCATTGGTGTTCTTTGGTTAATTGTCACCGTATTGATCTAAATAACAGGAGGCGCATTGTGCAGGAAAAGCAAGTAAAGCAAATTGAACGCATTTACGATTTTACTAAGTCGATTTTGGCAACTGATCAGACCGGCCACGGAATGGACCATATTGATCGTGTGCGACTACTCATCACACATCTCTTAAAGTCTGAACCAACTGCGGATGAATTTATTACATTAGCTGCAGGTATTTTGCATGATACTTACGATGATAAATTAACGGCAGATGTCGCTATTGCCAAACAAAACGTGGTGACTTTTTTGAATAAGATTGGTGTCACGACAGCACAAGCAAGTGAAATTTTTCAAATCATTGATAATATGTCCTGGAGTAAGCAACGATTTGGACAGCCGGAACCACTCACATTGGCCGGTCAAATTGTGCAAGATGCCGATCGGCTCGAAGCCATTGGAGCCATTGCAGTGGCGCGGGTGATTCAATACGGTGTGCAGGCTGGCCATGCTTTATACGACCCAACTATGCCACCACGTGAACTAAAAACTAAGGCGGAGTATCGAGATCCCACTGGTGAAACGATGATTAATCATTTTTATGAGAAACTCTTTTTATTAAAAGACTACTTGAATACCACCGAAGCCAAGCGGATCGGTGAAAAACGTGATCGGGTGATGCGGGCATTTGTGGCTGCTTTCGAGGATGAGTGGGCTAGTCGCGACTATTTATCAGAATAAAAAAATGGAGGTATGAATGGATACCCTGAGTAAACGAGATCGCAAGGTATTAATTATTTTAATTGCCGGTGTGTTCCTGGGATTTTTAAATCAAACGCTAATGAACACGGCCTTGCCAAGTATTATGACAGAATTTCATATTAGTACATCACTTGGACAATGGCTGATAAATGGTTACATGTTAGTTAACGGTGTCATGGTACCGTTAACAGCATTTTTAATTCAACGGCTCAAGACGCGGACACTGTACCTATGGGCGATGGCCATTTTTGCGCTGGGAACGTTGATTGCCGGATTTGCCCCTAATTATGGGGTTTTGATTGCTGGACGTGTGGTTCAATCCATTGGTTCCGGGGTCTTTGGTCCCTTGATGAACGTGGTGGTCATGAATTTGTTCGTCATTGAACGCCGTGGTTCAGCAATGGGAATCATTGGGTTGGCGTTAAATTTTGCGCCTACCATTGGACCAACCCTTTCTGGATTTATTGTGTCTAATTTTTCATGGCGCTGGCTCTTTTTGGGCGTGGCACCGCTGATCATTATTGATTTGATTTTAGCGTTTTTCTTGTTGCAAAATATTGGTGAACAAAAGTTTTTGAAGTTCAATTTCTTAGGTGTGATTCTATCTTCGATTGGTCTAGGTTCACTACTGTACGGCTTCTCTAATGCAGGTGACGGTTCATGGGCATCGCCGAATGTCTGGGGCTTCATTATTTTGGGAATGGCCGTGACGATGTTGTTTGTCTGGCAACAGACCCACAGTCATGTCCCGCTATTGAATTTCGATGTTTTCCGTTATCATAATTTCTGGGTGGCCACACTCATTAATGTGGTGTTGATGGCCGCGTTGTATGGTGGATCCTTGATGATGCCATTGTATATTCAAGATGTTAAAGGAGATTCAGCGCTGATTTCGGGGCTGGCCTTGATGCCAGGGGCCATTCTGACGGCGATACTTTCGCCAGCGAGTGGTAAATGGTATGACAGTTATGGGGTTCGTAAACTAGCCCCCTTGGGGATGTTAGTTGCGGCCATGGGGACGGTGGTTTTTGCCTTCATGTCAATCGATACGCCAATCTGGCTACCAGTTGCCGGGCAGATCCTACGAAACTTAGGCTTAGTAATGGTATTGATGCCAATGCAAACCGAAGCTTTCAATGCAGTGCCATTATCCTTGATGCCGGATGCATCAGCGGTCTTTACCACAATCCGTAATGTTGCTGCATCGTTTGGAACGGCGGCTATGATTACCATTTATAGTATTGTGACCAATCTGCATATTTCAGGTGGTATGGATGGTCGGGCTGCGCAAATGGAAGGTATTCGAATGGCTTATTGGGTGATGACCATTCTGATGTTGGTGATTTTGGCAATGACCTTTATGATTAACGATCGCAAAAATTAACAACGGGAAAATGGTTCTACCAATTTGATTTGGTGGGACCATTTTTGTGTTAGAATGTTTTATCAAAGATAAATAAGTAATTAGAGACGGGATGGTAACATGGCAGAAGAAGCGATTTATGTACGTATTATGGCAGATTTAGAAAAACGGATTAATGATAAAGAATTCGAAGATTTAAAATTACCGGATGAGCGTTCATTAGCGCTGGCTTATGATGTATCACGTAGTTCAATTAAACGGGCGTTGACTGTTCTGGCGTCACGAGGCATCATTTTCAAAAAACGTGGTTCAGGAACTTTTGTCAATCCATCATATTTAAAAAACCAAACAATGTTCCAATCAGAAGGCACCAACCTGGGTGTTTCTGATTCATTTCGCTTTAATGGCGAGGCACCGGCGATTAAATTATTGTCCGTTCAACGGTGGGCAGCCGATGATGAAACGCGCCGCGCCTTATTCTTGGAACGAGGCGAGGAAGTGTGGGCAGTGAAGCGGTTGCGCCGGCTTCAGGATCAGAATTTCATGATTGAGCGCGCTGTGATTCCCGTTAAAATTGTGCCCCTGATGAATGCCGATGATTTCAAACATTCCATTTTTCATTACACAGAATCAGTGACCAATAAGGCAGTTACGAAGTCATACATGACCGTCACTGTTGAACCATCTAATGCGGAGGATCGTGAATTATTGGATCTTTCAGAAAATGAACCGGTGGGAATTATGTCGGGTATTTTCTTTTTAGATGATGGGACGCCGTTTGAAGTTGGTACAATGCGAATTCATTATAAGTACATGCACTACAATTCATTTGTTTCGATGGAAGGTGAATGATATTCATCAAAGCTGAATTTTAGATTGAATGGGAAATTGGGCGGACCAAATTGGACCGCTCCAATTTGTCACTTTTTATTGTAAGTCAAAGGAAACTTTGGTATCATTATAGTGTCGTTAGGGGAATTGTCCTTTAACAGTAATATTAATTTCTCAATTTATAAGGAGATCTAATCAAAATGGCAGTAGATTTTGATTCAAAGGATTACCTTGCTAAGGTTGATGCTTGGTGGCGTGCTACCAACTACCTTTCAGCAGGTATGATTTTCTTGAAGAGCAACCCATTGTTCTCAGTTACTAATACACCTATCCAACCGGATGATGTTAAGATTAAGCCTATTGGACACTGGGGAACTATCTCAGGACAAACTTTCTTGTACGCTCATGCTAATCGTTTGATTAACAAGTACGGATTGCACATGTTCTACATCGGTGGTCCTGGTCACGGTGGACAAGTTATGGTTACGAACTCATACTTGGACGGATCATACACTGAAAACTACCCAGAAATCACTCAAGATATTGAGGGTATGTCAAAGTTGTTCAAGAAGTTCTCATTCCCTGGTGGAATTGGATCACACATGACTGCTCAAACTCCAGGTTCATTGCATGAAGGTGGAGAATTGGGTTACTCATTGTCACACGCAACTGGTGCTATCTTGGATAACCCTGATCAAATCGCCTTCACTGTTATCGGTGACGGTGAAGTTGAAACTGGTCCTGCAATGACTGCATGGCACTCAATCAAGTTCATTAACCCTAAGAACGATGGTGCTGTTTTGCCTATCTTGGACTTGAACGGATTTAAGATTTCAAACCCAACTATTTTCTCACGTATGTCAGACGAAGAAATCACAAAGTTCTTCGAAGGATTGGGATACTCACCTCGTTTCATCGAAAACGACGATATCCACGATTACATAGCATACCACGAGTTGTCAGCTAAGGTATTTGACAAGGCTATCGAAGATATCCAAGCCATCCAAAAGGCTGCCCGCGAAGAAGGTAAGTACGTCGATGGCACTGTTGCTCCATGGCCTGTAATTATCGCTCGTTTGCCAAAGGGTTGGGGTGGACCTACTCATGACGAGACTGGTGCTCCAATTGAAAACTCATTCCGTGCTCACCAAGTTCCACTTTCTTTGTCACAAAAGAAGTTGGGTACTTTGCCAGAATTTGAAGAGTGGATGAACTCATACAAGCCTGCAGAATTGTTCAACGCTGATGGTTCATTGAAGGAAGAGCTTGCAGAACTTGCCCCTAAGGGTGATTTCCGTATGGCATCTAACCCAGTGACTAACGGTGGCCGTGCCCGCGGTGAAGAAGCTAAGAACCTTGAATTGCCAGACTGGAAGTCATTTACTAATGACATCACTGTTGACAATCGTGGAACTGAATTGGCTGACTCATCACGCAACATGGACATGAACGTTTTGTCAACTTACTTCGCTGAAGTTTCAAAGTTGAACCCAACGTCATTCCGTATCTTCGGACCTGATGAGACGATGTCAAACCGTCTATGGTCAATGTTTGATGTCACTAACCGTCAATGGATGGAAGAAGTGAAGGAACCAAACGACCAATTCGAAGCTCATGAAGGTCGTATCTTGGACGCTCAATTGTCAGAGCATCAAGCTGAAGGTTGGTTGGAAGCTTACACTTTGACTGGTCGTGTTGGTGTGTTTGCATCATACGAGTCATTCTTGCGTGTTGTAGATTCAATGATCACTCAGCACTTCAAGTGGTTGCGTCACGCTTCAGAGCAATCATGGCGTAATGACTATCCATCACTTAACTTGATTTCAACGTCAACTGTCTTCCAACAAGATCACAACGGTTACACTCACCAAGATCCAGGAATGTTGACACACTTGGCTGAAAAGAAGGCTGACTTTATTCGTCAATACTTGCCAGCCGATGCTAACACATTGTTGGCTGTCTTCGACCGTGCCTTCAAGTCACGTCACAAGGTTAACCACATCGTTGCCTCAAAGCAACCTCGTCAACAATGGTTCTCAACTGAAGAAGCTGAAGTGTTGGCTAACGAAGGTTTGAAGGTTATCGACTGGGCATCAACTGCTCCTCAAGGTAAGGCAGATATCGTCTTCGCATCAGCTGGTGTTGAACCAACTATCGAAACTTTGGCAGCTTTGAACTTGGTTAACGCAGCCTTCCCAGAAGTTGCTATGCGTTATGTGAACGTTGTTGAATTGCAACGTTTGCAAAAGAAGCAAGGTGCTATGAACCAAGAACGCGAATTGTCAGATGACGAATTCAAGGCATTCTTTGGTGAAGATGGTACTCCTGTTGTCTTCGGATTCCACGGTTATGAAGATTTGATTGAATCATTCTTCTACGAGCGCGGACACAAGGGATTGCGTGTTCACGGTTACCGTGAAGATGGTGACATCACTACTACTTACGACATGCGTGTTTACTCACAATTGGATCGTTTCAACCAAGCTAAGGATGCTGTTGAAGCATTATTGGCAAACGGTGTAGTTGATGAAGCTAAGGCAGCTGTCTTCTTCAAGGAGATGGATGATATCTTGGCAAAGCACTTCGAAGTTACTCGTAACGAAGGTCGTGATATCGAAGAATTCACTGACTGGAAGTGGACTGCACTTAAGTAATCTACTGCCGTTGATTGCGTCTAAGTGAAGATAAAAGGCCTACGTGAGATTATTCTCGCGTAGGCCTTTTTTGTGTGTAAACAAAAGGGTATTTGTAATGAAATTAGTGTGAATGTGCACAGATAAAGCTTATAATGAAAGCTAAATTAGAAAACTTTCGAGGATTGATAAATGATCAATGAGTTTCCACAAGTCGTTACCATCGGTGGGTCAGACAGTGATGGTTCAGCTGGCATTCAAGCTGATTTGTATACTTTTTTCGCCCGCAAAACGCATGGTATGTCAATTTTGACCGCCGCAGTGGCGGGTAATTCATACGGGATTCACGCGGCCCATGCGTTACCATTAGACTTTATCGATGCCCAGTTTAAGGCGTTAAATGACGATTTTGAACTAAAGGCAGCTAAAACAGGGATGCTAGCCGATGCAACGTTAATTCATAACGTTGCTGAGAACCTGCAACGGGTCAATTTTGGTTACCTAGTAGTTGACCCTGTCATCTCGACTAAGCATGGCGCTACCTTGTTGGAGTTAGCAGCGGTGGACACACTTAAGGCAGAATTATTACCTCTGGCCGATGTCACCACCCCCAATTTTTATGAAGCCGAGATTTTAGCAAATATGCAGATCACAAGTCCAGCTGATCAAATGAGGGCTGCTGAAAGGATTCAACAGCTTGGTGTTAAAAATGTCATGGTCAAGGGACAGCATGGCATTGATGCCAATCAGGAGATGGTGCGTGATTACGTGTTATTAGCTGATGGTGAGGGTTTCTGGTTAGAAGGAAAGTTTGTGAATACGGACCACATTAATGGTACAGGCGATACATTATCTTCAATCATTGTCGCCGAACTTGCCAAAGGAAATTCAGTGAAGGCAGCCATTCAGCTGGCTAAGCAGTTGACATTAGCAGCGATTACCCACGAGATTGAGGTTGGTCATAAGTACGGTCCGATTAATCATTGGGCCGTGGCAGATTAGAGCTATTTATTCACACCACTTGGTTCAGAAAAATTTCGGAATTCAGCTGGTTTGAATTTTACCGTGTCAAGAATTAAATTGCAGCATCGTATCAGCGCATATTCGCTATATAGTGGGTATGCGCTGATATGTTATACTGAAATGAGGAATATCGGAGGTTTCACCATGTACATTTTAATGGCGCTTGGCTTTTTCATATTACTATTTGTAGCATATCGTTATTATCGCACGCACAGTTTACGTTGGGTGTTGATGATTTTTGGTGTGTTATTAATCGCGGTTGATTGGTATGGCATCAAGCAAGCACAGGTACATCATTTCGGAATGGTGAAGCAAGAAATCAATAAGTCAGTGGCAATTCAACCAAAGGCCACGGTGTCCAATTTTAACTTTATTACGATTAGTGAAGCAAAGAATGGCTCAGCCCAGTACCACTACATGATGCATAATAAAGCTTACAAGACAGTGACCAATGGTGTGCCCACCCGCGTTGTTAGGAATGCCCCAAAGGCTACTTTAAAGAGTAAGCAGGTCGCTTATAATGCGACTTCATTTTGGCGTAAACTGTTATTGATTGGGTTACCAGATAACACCTTAGTTGATAGTAAGTACACATTTAGCTTGCCAAAGACTTGGCACGTGGTGACGTCAAAACAGCTCAAAGAAGTCACGGCATTAACTAGCGATACGCAGGCTAAAATTAATAGCGAAGTGACTAAAGAAGTTAAAGCACAAATGGCAGCTAAGATTAAGGTGAATAAAAAGTTTGCTAAAGACACGGATGCGCAAAAAGCACTGCAAAAACAGATTATCACCAAGGTTACGACGGAAGTTAACAAAGAAGTTAATCAAGCCATCACAGCTAAGCTGGACGCTTGGAATGTCTAACTAGAAAAATAACGGCCGTTTTTTCAATTGAAAGGACATAATAATGAATTATCGAATCGTGTTGAAAATTACCCCATTGCAACTAGATGTCCAAGTTACTGATGAAAATGAAGTGATGACTTCGCAAATCTATCGCTGTGAGAGTAGTTTTCAAGATGCTCTGAAAAGTCTACCGATATCACAGGCAATTTCAGTGATTAATGGGCAATTGCAAGCTGCGATTGCCAAGATTCCAGCGGGTGGTAAAATCAAAGACCTGCATGTGCACACAACCATCGATGAATGGTTTGTGCTTGATGAGTTATTCAATCCCATTCATACCTTGTTAGATGGTTCAGATCAACGGGCAAAAAAGTATGTTGAAGCTGGGCGAGCGAACGGCATCATCGCGCAATTAGAGGCAAAAAGTGGGGCAATGATCACATATAATTCACCGATTGCCATGTTACTATGGCTCAAAAACGAGGTGGGGACCACGTATCAAAGCATCAAACACATCATGAGTTTTCGTGATTATTTGATTTATACTTGGACGGGAGCGAACCAGACGGTGGCCAGTACCGCTGCCCGTTCGGGTATGTACAACATGTCCACAAACAATTGGGATGGACAGGCGTTGGCATTTTTAGATCTGCAACCTGAGCAATTACCAGCTGTGGTCCATGACAAGACAGTCAAAGCTGATTTTAATTCTGAAATCGCCCATGCATTAGGCCTTAATATCGATACAAAAATCGTGTGGTAGTGCTATAATATGTAAGTCGTCAGGGATGCAGTTAGTCAGGAAGGTAAGATATCCAGGATTGCAGCTGAGCAATCAGTTGAGGGTGCGATGCCCTGCTGTCTGACGATGATTACTAGCGGAAGGTGAAGGAGCCGCTAGTAATCGGAGGAAAAAAGCTCAGGAAGTGATGAGCCTGAGCTTATGGGACAGATTAGTTACTGTGGTGGTAACTAATAGGTTTATGGTGAAAAGATTGTGGCGGGAATGGTGGCCCAAAGCAGTCACGAAAACAGCCTGCACTCTATTTGAGAGACGAGGCTGTTTTTTATTATAATAAAGCATAGAATATCATTTGGTATGTCCAAGAGACGTTAGTATTAAAACAGAGGGAAATCGTATGAAGTTAATTTCGTGGAACATTGATAGCATTAATGCAGCTGTTGAGCATAGTTCTGCTCGTGGTGAAATGACTTGGGAAACTTTGCAAAATATCGCCACAATGGCACCGGATGTCGTGGCTATTCAGGAGACTAAGTTACGCCCAACTGGTCTAACCAAGAAACAAGCTACGGCCATCGAGGAACTATTTCCGGAGTATCATAAATTTTTGAGCTTTTCGACTGCCCGTAAAGGGTATGCAGGTACGATGATGCTGACGAAGGAGGCACCAGTGAGTGTCACGTACCCCGAAATTGGGGCCCCAGGTGAGATGGATCAAGAAGGACGTATCATCACTTTGGAATTTGCCGAATACTTTGTATCAACAGTGTACACGCCAAACTCAGGTAGTGATTTGGCACGTTTGACAGATCGCCAAGCTTGGGATGATGCTTATCGTATGTATATCCAATCTTTGGATGAGCAAAAGCCAGTTATTTTTAGTGGTGATTTTAATGTTGCACACCAAGAAATTGATTTGAAGAATCCAAAGACTAATCACCATTCAGCTGGCTTTACCGATGAAGAACGGGTGAAATTTGGTGAGTTGTTAGATGCTGGGTTTACAGATATTTTCCGTTACCAAAACCCAGAGGCTGAAAATATTTATACTTGGTGGGCACAGATTAGTAAGACCTCAAAGATTAACAACTCGGGTTGGCGCATTGATTATTATCTCGTTTCAGAGCGAATTAAAGATACCGTCAAGTCGTTTGAAGTCATTGATACTGGTGCGCGCAAAGACCATGCGCCCATTATGATTGAGTTAGAACATTAGCCTTGTTAGCCTAAATAAAGTTAGTCCCGTGCAAACGAGCTCATCGCTGGGTTCGTTTTTTTGTGTGGCGATGGTGGTACGCCCTAATCACTTTACAGGTTTTAGAATGCGTGATAAGTTTGTTCCTGTTTCATTTTTATAGGATTCGGAGTTCAGGGAAGGAATGGCATGTTAAATATTCAACATATAATAGTAGGTTATGGGCCACGAACGGTTTTAGAAGACTTTTCATTACAGCTCACAACTGGAAAAATGATTGGTATTTTGGGACCTAATGGTGCTGGTAAGTCGACGTTAATTAAGGCGATTTTGGGATTGGTACCATTACGGCAGGGTGAAATTTGGTTTAATCAACAGGCAGTGACACGCAAATTACGGCAGGCCGCCTTTGCTTACGTACCACAAAGTAGTGATTTAGATACGACGGCGCCATTAACGTTATACGATTTAGTTGCCATGGGCCGGATGGTCCAAAAAAGGCCATGGGATCGCATGACTAGTGGCGATAAGCAAGCGATTGAGCATGCCTTAGCGACGCTCAACATTACACAACTACGTGATCGCCCAGTGAGTGATTTGTCGGGTGGACAGCGACAACGTGCTTTAGTCGCGCGGGCATTAGTGCAGGAGGCACAAGTTTATTTCTTAGATGAACCATTTGTGGGGATCGACGCCACTTCAGAAGCAGTGATTATCGGCGTTTTGCGCCACTTACGAGCTGCGGGCAAATTAATTCTGATTGTGCATCACGATTTGTCTAATGTGGCGGCGTATTTCGATGAAATTGTGTTACTCAATCATCAGGTCGTAGCTCAAGGCACACCTGCAGACGTATTAAACGAAACAACCCTCTACAAAACATATGGCGATCATGTGGTGCTGTTTGCACCAGGGAAGGTGGCTAATGATGAATAATATCATGTCATTTATCCATGCACTGAGTGACTACTCATTTTTACAATATGCTTTGGTCGCAGGTATTTTGTTGGGAGCGATTGCAGGTGTGATCGGCAGTTTTAGCATCTTGCAGGGTACCTCATTAATTGGGGATGCCATGTCACACGCGGTCTTGCCAGGGATTGCCATTGCATCGTTGTTGCACTTTCCATACTACTGGGGGGCCGCCTTATTTGGCTTATTGGCTGCCGGGGTGATCAATCTTATTAGTCGTGAGACACCGCTAAAAAATGATGCTGCCATTGGGATTACCTTCTCAACCTTTTTTGCGTTAGGCACCATCATCATGACATTAGGGCATGCTACTACCAAATTAACGGATATATTATTCGGTAATATCTTGGCGGTTCAAGCCTCAGATGTAGTGGCCACAGTTTTGGTGGGATTATTGGTTTTGATCTTTGTTACAATCTGCTATCATGGGCTGTTTCTGATGGTCTTTGATCGAAGTTATGCAAAAGCCAGTGGTGTGCGGACGCAATTATTGAGTAATATTTTGATGGTGTTATTAACCTTGGTCATCGTCATCTCCTTACAAGCAGTTGGAGTTATTTTAGTGACAGCACTGCTTGTGACACCAGCTGCCACGGCTCGTTTACTGACCAAGCGATTTGTGCCAATGATGATTACGGCGAGTGGCATTGGTATGTTCAGTGCCTTAATTGGACTGTATATTAGCTATACAGCCAACGTACCTTCTGGACCGGCTATTGTGGTGACTAGTGCTGTGATGTTTATGATGGCCATGTTCGTTTATCGGGTAAAGAAGCACGGGGTCATGCAAAAAATAATGACTTTGAGTGTCGTGGCCAGCTTGGTGATTGCAGCATTAGTTGGTTGGCAACTGCAACAGAGGCATCCCGTCAGTGCTGGTTATGATGGGCAGGGACGGCTGAATGTGGTGTCATCCTTTTCGATTATCAATTCGATGGTGACTGACATTGGTGGTAAGTATGTGAATGCACACACCATTACAGCGATAGGTGCTGATCAACATGATTACAGTCCAACAACAACCGATGTACAACGTACGCAGGATGCAGCCGTTGTGTTTGCTAATGGACTGAATCTAGAAAAAGGTGGTTCAGGTTGGTTTTATAAGCTGATGAAGACAACGGGTAAGCAACAAGGTAAGCAACTTTTCAATGTGACTAATGGGGTACGTACCATTAAATTGATCAGCACGCCTGGCGGCAATCAGGCCAATCCACATGCTTGGAATGGGGCTTTGGAGGGTCAGGTCTACGCTAAAAATATTGCGAAAGTCCTGTCGGCCAAAGATCCGCAACACAAAGCCTATTATGCTCAACGAGCGCAGGCATACCAAAAACAGTTGCAAGCAATTTATGATAAGTGGCAGCCAAAATTTGCTGCTTTGCCAGTTAAGGATCATGTTTTGGTAACGCAAGAAGGTGCAATGAGTTACTTTGCGCGTGATTTCAATTTACAACCTTATTTTATTTGGGAAATTGATACCGAAGCAAACGGCACACCAGCTCAGATTAAAACCCTGGTGGATAAACTTCAACCTAAGCAAGTGACGACTACCTTTGTAGAGCAAGGCGAAGAGACCAAGCCGATGCAAACTGTTAATCAGCAGCTCGGAGCCAAGATTGCTGGCGAATTATGGACAGATTCCGTTTCTAAAAAAGGTGGCGCGGTACCAACTTATTTAGATTTGCTCGACCATAATGCACGAGTGATCTATGAAGGATTGAAAAATAATCATTAGCTAGGTAAGCGAAAAAAGCACTTAACCAACGCAGACGTTTGCGTTGGTTAAGTGCTTTTTTGGTAAGAATAAAACAAAAAAAGAGCACTGATAAGTGCTCTTTTGAAATATAGCCCCACAGGGAGTCGAACCCTGGATTCCGCGCTGAGAACGCGACGTCTTAGCCGCTTGACCATAGGGCCATAATGATGGTCGTTGTTTACTCAACAACAGATAATAATATACAGGAATTACAGAGGTTCGTCAACAGTATATTTAAATTATTTATCATGGGACCTAGTTTGAACAAAAGATATCGAATAGATGACAAATCAACGATATAAATAGACTTTACCCTATAAAGGGACTAGAATAACACTTTGTAGAAAATAATTATCTAAATTTTCTTAAATACTAAAAAGTATTACATATTATTTGTTAAACAGGAGACAAGTCATGGGTGCACACTCATTGAAGCAAGCATTGGTTGGTAAGCGACTAAAAACATTGGAAGAAGGGTCGCAACACTTAAGCAGGGGTAAAGCACTTGCATTGTTGTCATCCGACGCGCTTTCATCAGTAGCGTATGGAACTGAGCAAATTACGACCGCGTTGATTGCAGTTGGTTCCGCCGCTTTGTGGCTACAGTTGCCAATTGCCATTTTGGTGTTGGTATTGTTAGCTGCCATCACATTGTCATATCGACAAATTATTCACGCCTATCCATCTGGTGGGGGGGCCTATGTGGTCACTTCGACCAACTGGGGTCAAAAAGCTGGGTTAGTAGCCGGTGGTTCCTTACTCGTTGACTATATGTTGACGGTGGCGGTATCTGTGACGTCTGGTACCTCAGCTATCACCTCAGCCATTCCTGAATTGAATCAATACGCAGTACCCATTGCGATTGTCATCGTATTAATTCTAACATGGATTAATCTACGTGGCGTGCGTGAGTCGGCTGGCTTTTTGACGGTACCGGTGTATTTCTTTATTGTCATGATTTCATTCATGATTCTGTACGGATTGTACAATATTATTACGGGTAACGTAGAATATCAGGCGGCTAGTGCTGTGGGGACGAGCTTTAAGGGCTTGACCTTGCTACTATTCATGCGAGCATTCTCAAGTGGTTCTTCATCATTGACTGGTGTTGAAGCCATTTCAAACGCGGTGCCTAATTTTAAGGATCCTAAGCCCAAAAATGCAGCTGCTACATTGGTAATCATGTCTGTTATCTTGGCATTCTTCTTTGGTGGCATTACGTTCTTATCATATTGGTACGGTATTCAACCGAATACAGACCAAACCGTTTTGGCTCAAATTGGAACCTCAATTTTTGGCCATGGTGTGATGTTTTATTTGTTGCAATTGGCAACTGCTTTAATTTTGGCAGTGGCAGCTAATACCGGCTTCTCGGCATTTCCACAGCTGGCTTTCAACCTGGCCAAGGACAAATTTATGCCCCATATTTATATGGACAAGGGTGACCGACTGGGTTACTCAAACGGTATTTTATCCCTTGCCATCGGGTCAATCGTTTTGATCTTGATTTTCCATGGTTCAACGGAAGCCTTGATTCCATTGTATGCGGTAGGTGTGTTTATTCCATTTACGTTGTCACAATCGGGGATGATTATTCACTGGTTCCGCACGCGTGAAGGTGCCTGGTTTGGTAAGGCAACCATTAACTTCGTGGGAGCTTTGATTTCAGCCATTCTGGTTGTTACCTTGTTTTTGCTACACTTTGGATCTGTATGGCCATATTTGATTATCATGCCAGTACTCTTGCGCATGTTTATGGTTATCAACCAACACTACCGGACAATTGCCAAGCAATTACGGGTGATCTCGCAAGAACCAATCAAGCGGCATCACTATGATGGTGCTACAATCATCATTTTAGTTTCTAATTTGACGCGGGTGACGGCTGAGGCCGTGGATTACGCCCAATCTGTCGGTGATAAGGTACTTGCAATGCACGTCTCGTTTGATTCAAATCCCGAGAAGGAACATCGTTTGGGGGTTGAATTTAAACGTGAATTCCCAGATGTGCGCTATGTTGATATTCATTCATCTTATCGTTCAATCACTGAACCAGCGGTGCGGTTTGTCGATGAAATTGCCAAGGGTGCTAAGGATCGTAATCATAGTTTGACCATTTTGATTCCACAATTCGTGCCACGTTATCCATGGCAAAATGCCTTGCATAATCAAAATAGTCTACGGTTACGAACGGCTTTGGCCAGTCGTGATATCACAATTTCAACGTATTACTTCCACTTGAAGCAATAGTTCAATTTGGTGAGTTAGCAACTCAAATAAAATAGTATGGTGAGCATCCCCTAGTGGGGTGCTCACTTTTTCGTTAGCTATCACTATGAAAACCAGTTAGAATAGGCGATAATATTAATATTAAATTACAGGTAGGAAGGACGATTAATCATGGATTATACAGTCAATGATGTCCGCCATGAATTACAAATCTTACGGCAACGGATGCACAATGGAGAACTTCTAGATTCTTTAGGAGCAGAAGTTGGTAAGTTAATTGATGACTTGGATATGTATGATGTACCAACTGAAGTTCGCCAATTGAGTACGGCCGAGACGGCACCACTTTTCATCAAATTAAGCGCATTGCAAGAGCAGCTAACCGCCAATGACCCTATCTTGATTTCAGATCAGGAAATTTTGGCATTATTGAATGCACTGCGGCAAACGGATCCCGAATTACGGGATCATGGGGTGTTCTTTTTCATTGCAGATGCTTTGCAACATCAAGCCTTTTCGGATGAGCAAATTGTCCTGATGACACGTTATCTATTGCAAGATAATGTGCTACTCTCACATATTACCGAGACTGAAAATGATGGGGTGTTCTTGCGATCATTTGCTGTTTTTATTCTGTCGATGTTAGCCTACGCAAACCGTCAGAGTAGTGTTGATTTATATTCAGATGAATTGCGCAATACCTTTATTGAACAGATTGCCACCTATATTTTGTTAGAAAAAGATACGCGGGGCTTTGTCGGCGAAAAGGGATGGGCCCACGCCTTTATGCATATCGGTAATTTACTGGATGAGATTACAAGTGACGTGGAAACAACGCGAGCTGATAAATTATTTCTAGAAACGATTTTACTTGAGCGTTTGAAACGTTTAGATACGCCCATGGTGATGGGCGAGACACGACGTATTGTCGGTTATCTCACCCATCTGGTGAATGTGAATCCAATTTATGCGCATTATTTTTTGAAGCAATTGAAGCAGTGGCGTCAAGAAATGACACGGCGGCTGCAGCCTGAAACGGAAGGTGACTGGCATCGTTTCTATAATCAGAGTCGCGTATTGACAGGATTATTATTACGGGATAATTTACCAGACGAAATTTATAATTACTTAAATGAGGCACGGAACTTTTTAATTTAGTTAACATTGTCAATTTTTCAGTTTAAGTGAGAAATCCTGTGTTATAATTAGGGTTCGGATTCATTAGGTGAGAGCTCAAAAGCTCGGTATAAAATTTGGGGCAATACCCCGTAATCAGAGGAGCGTAGCATGGCAAACAAGTTACACATTGCATTGTTGTTTGGTGGTAATTCATCAGAACATGACGTCTCAAAGCGGTCAGCGCATAATATCTATGACGCGATGGACAAGGAAAAGTACGACGTTGACGTATTTTTGATTTCACGCGATGGCATCTTCATGAGCCCTGAAGATTCAAGGCGTGTTTTTGATGGCGAAGATGAGGATACGGTTGTAGCTGAAGCAATGAAGCACATCGACTTGTCAAATCCGTTGGCAAACATCCAAAATTTGGGTGATGTTAAAGATATTGATTTGTTCTATCCAGTTGTTCACGGTAACTTAGGTGAAGATGGTACGTTGCAAGCTTTGTTCCGTATCTTGAACAAGCCATATATTGGACCAGGAATTGCCGCGTCAGCGATTTCGTTTGACAAGGACTTAACTAAGCGTATTTTGAACCAAGCCGGCATTCGTAATACGAAGTATGAATTGTTGACGGATCAAACCAAGGATCAATATACGTACGCCTCATTGGTCGAAAAGTTGGGTTCAGAAGTTTTGTTTGTGAAGGCAGCAAAACAAGGGTCATCAGTTGGTATTAATCGTGTTACCAACCAAGCAGAGTTTGAAGCTGGTTTGGCGGACGCTTTGCAATATGACTACAAGGTCTTGGTTGAAGCGGGGTTGAACCGACCACGTGAAGTCTTCATCGCGATTTTGGGTAATGAAGAGCCACGGGCATCACGCATTGGCGGCATTGTGTTACCTGAGGCAGATGCCTGGTACGACTACAACAACAAGTTTGTGGACGCTTCAGGAATGGTCTTTGAATTGCCAGTCGTGCTAGATGAGAGCGTGACCCAGGAAATCACTGAAATGGCTTTGGCAGCGTACAAGGCATTGGGACTAGTAGGTTTGACACGAATTGATTTCATGTTGGATGAGCATAACGTGCCATACTTAGGCGAACCTAATACATTGCCAGGGTTTACCAACATCTCTTTGTATCCACAAATGTGGGAAGTTTCAGGATTGAGTTATTCAGCGCTAATTGATGAAATCATTAATTATGGGCTGGCTGAATTTGAGCGTAATGCTAAAATTTCATACGACTTCATTTCGCTAGGTGAAGAACGTGTGGGTAAGAAAGAATACAATGCGGAACGCGCAGAGTAATAAGTAAGAGGCCTGGCTGCTTGCCAGGCTTTTATTTTGTTTTGAAACACCCAGGATTTCGGGGTATACTGTTAGTTTGAGAGACTGTGTAGATAAGGAGATAACATGGCACAATTATTTTTTCGCTATGGTGCAATGGCGAGTGGTAAGAGCATTGAAATTCTAAAAGTGGCTCATAATTATGAAATACAAAATCGCCATGTATTATTACTGACTAGTGCATTGGATGACCGTACGCAAATTGGTGCGATTGCTTCACGGATTGGGATGCAACGGGAAGCAATTGCGATTCATGATGAAGATAACTTGTATGATTTGGTGCAAACCCAGGCGAATGATATTGCGGCTGTGTTGATCGACGAAGCCCAATTTATGACCAAAGCACAAGTTTTACAGCTGACCCAAGTTGTTGATGAGTTGCAGATTGCAGTCATGGCTTATGGACTAAAAAACGATGCGTTTAACCAATTATTTCCAGGCTCAGAAGCCCTGTTATTATATGCTGACAAAATTGAAGAAGTGAAAACCTTGTGCTCGTTTTGTACACGTAAGGCGACAATGAACCTGCGTGTTTCAGGTGGCCAACCGGTGTATGCCGGTGCCCAAATACAGGTTGGTGGTGATGAAGCTTACATGCCAGTTTGCCGACTTCACTACAATCACCCAGATATGGCAGCATTGGCGCACCGCATTAGTGCCGTCAACGAATAAGATACATAAAGAGAGAATTTACTAATGGATGAGATTTTTGAAAAAGTTCAAGCTGTCGTCGACCGTTACGATGAAATCAGTGAATTATTAAGTGATCCGGCTGTTATTGGAGACACTAACCGTTTCATGGCCCTTTCTAAAGAAGAGGGTAGTTTGCGTGATACGGTTGATGTCTTTCGTCGTTACAAGAAGGTCGTTGAAGATATCGAAAGTGACAATGAATTGTTGCGTGAGAAGCTTGATCCGGACATGGAAGAATTGACGAAGGATGAACTGAAAGAATTAACGGCTGAAAAAGAAGAGATGGAAGCCCAGCTGAAGGTTTTGCTCTTGCCAAAGGATCCCAATGACGATAAAAACATCATTATGGAGATTCACGGTGCTGCCGGTGGTGAGGAAGCGGCCTTATTTGCGGCTGATTTGTATAACATGTACGCCCGCTATGCAGAAAAGCAAGGTTGGCAAGTTGAAATCATCGATGAAAACAAGACTGAAATTGGTGGGTACAAAGAAGTTGTCTTAATGATTACTGGTAATAACGTGTATTCAAAGTTGAAGTTTGAGAATGGTGCGCATCGCGTGCAACGTGTGCCTGAAACAGAAACGGCTGGGCGGGTGCACACTTCCACAGCCACGGTTGGTGTGATGCCAGAATATGAAGATGTGGACATTACGATTGAAGATAAAGATCTACGGGTTGATGTGTTCCGAGCTTCTGGAGCTGGTGGCCAACATATCAACAAGACTTCATCAGCTGTCCGTATGACCCACTTGCCAACGGGGATTGTGGTCTCAATGCAAGACCAACGTTCACAACAACAAAATCGTACCAAGGCGATGGAGATCATGAAGGCACGGGTCTACGACTTTTTTGCGTCACAAAATGAGGCTGAATACGCTGAACAACGTAAAACGGCCGTTGGAACGGGTGATCGTTCAGAACGTATTCGGACATACAATTACCCACAAAACCGGGTGACAGATCACCGGATTGGGTTATCGTTGAGCAAGTTGGACCGTATCGTCAATGGTGAATTGGATGATATCATCGATGCTTTGGTGATTGCAGACCAAACGGCCAAGCTGGAAGCACTTAAGAATTAGTAGGCGGATATGTTTGAAGAACAAATGACATTTGAAGCCCTACGTAACTGGGGTGATTTTCGGTTAGAACCATATCTGCATGACAAAGAAGAACGCATGGCGCAGTTGGACTATTTACTAACGGGTATGATGGATTGGTCATACTCTCAATTAGCCAGTAATCTCAACACAGTGATTGAAGACGAGAAGCGGATTCGTTTTGAGGTCGCAGTGCGAGCCATTCAAGGTGGTGTCCCTGTGCAATATGCCTTAGGCCATGCGGCTTT
Source organism: Weissella soli (assembly GCF_001761545.1). Lineage (NCBI taxonomy): Bacteria > Bacillati > Bacillota > Bacilli > Lactobacillales > Lactobacillaceae > Weissella > Weissella soli. The sequence continues at coordinate 48,410 of NZ_CP017326.1, forward strand.
TTATGGGCGTGAGTTTAATGTGGATCGACGTGTTTTGATCCCACGACCAGAGACAGAAGAATTGGTTGAGTGGCTTTTGCGTGATCAACCGCAAACGAGCCAAACAGTGTTAGACATTGGGACTGGTTCAGGTGCGATTGCCTTAACCTTGGCCTTGGAACGACCACAATGGCATGTCACTGCTAGTGATATTTCCCATGATGCGCTCACGGTAGCCCAGGAAAATGGGCAAAAGTTTGGGGTTTCAGTCACGTATGTTGAAAGCGATCTGTTTGCTAATATCCAGGAACAATATGATGTGATTGTTAGCAATCCACCTTACATTCCTGATAGTGAACGCGACGTGATGGACGACTCTGTCTTAGTCTTTGAACCGGCAGTGGCTTTATTTGCCGATGATGCTGGTTTAGCACTATACAAAGCAATTGCGCAGGATTTGTTAGATCATTTAAAGCCAAAAGGCGTCGCATACTTTGAGATTGGGTACCTACAAGGGCCCGCTTTGCTAGGTGTGTTTGGTGAATTGCCAAATGTGACCGTTGAGTTGCGCCAAGATATGGCAGGACATGATCGGATGATTAAAGTCACCCGCAAGTAAAATAAATGTTTAGAAGGGGGAAGAATGATGGAAACGAAAATTTGGGCAGTTAATGAAATAGAGCAAGCAGCGAAGGCGATTAAGCGTGGTTCGTTAGTTGCTTTTCCGACTGAGACAGTTTATGGATTGGGGGCGGATGCTTTTAATGAACAAGCTGTTGGTAAGGTCTATGCTGCCAAAGGTCGACCATCTGATAACCCGCTGATTGTGCATGTCGCGGATGCTGAACAAGTGGAAAAATATGCCATGGTTGATGCTCGCGCAAAGAAAGTGATGGATGCTTTTTGGCCGGGCCCTTTGACAATTATTTTACCGGTGGTGCGCGGGGCCATTTCACATACCGTGACGGGGGGACTGGAAACAGTGGCTTCACGGATGCCAGATAATGATGTGACCCGGACCTTGATTAGGATGGCTGACACGCCAATCGTTGGTCCATCAGCGAATACATCCGGTAAACCTAGCCCCACAACTGCGCAACATGTTTATCATGATTTACATGGGAAAATCGCCGGTATTCTCGATGATGGTGCCACAACGATCGGTGTTGAATCTACGGTAATCGATTTGTCAGTCGCACAACCAGCTGTATTACGGCCAGGTAAAATCACGCCAGAACAACTGGAAGCAGTTTTGGGTGAGCCAGTGGATTCCGAGGTACATCAAGTGGCTGCCAGTGAGGCACCAAAAGCACCAGGGATGAAGTATCGGCACTATGCACCCGACAAGGATGTTTATATGGTGGCGCGTGAAGATTGGACGCAAGCAATTATCTGGGCCCAAGGTCAATTGGCACCAGTGGGGCTCATGCTACCTAACGATTTGATTGTCGAGCACCAGTTAGCGGGGATGAACTTTGTTTGGTCACTAGGTAATGATGATGCTGAGGCGGCCGCAAAGTTATTTGCAGGTTTGCGGTATTTTGATGATCGTGATGATATTGCCACAATTTTGGTGGCCGAATTAGCGCACACTTCAGCGAATGCCGCTTACAATAATCGTTTAGGTAAATCCTCAAGTGGTCAAAAATTCAATGTAACGGACTTTATGTAATTATCAAGACACTTTCGACTGAGAAGGTGTCTTTATTTGTATATTATCGAATATTTATCTGTATAAATCGCTGATTATTCGGTTTTAAAAAACGAAATGGTGTAAGTTTAGCGGATGTAGTATAAAATGTAGGTATACATCTTAGGAGGACGTTATCCATGAACTATCGTGAATTTGACCCTGAATTGTGGGCAGCTATTGATCGTGAAGCTGATCGTCAAGAGCATAATATCGAGTTGATCGCATCAGAAAATATCGCATCTGCCGGTGTTCGTGCCGCACAAGGTAGTATCCTAACTAACAAATACGCTGAAGGTTATCCTGGTAAGCGTTACTATGGTGGCACTGAGTTTGTCGATCAAGTTGAGCAACTAGCGATTGATCGTGCCAAGGCATTATTTGGTGCTGAATACGCCAACGTCCAACCTCATTCAGGTTCCCAAGCAAACGCCGCTGTTTATGCGGCATTGTTGGAACCTGGTGACCATGTGTTAGGGTTGGATTTGAATGCAGGGGGTCACTTAACGCACGGTTCTTCAGTTAACTTCTCAGGTAAGACTTATGATTTCCATGCCTATGGTTTGGATGAAAATGAATTAATCGACTATGATCAAGTCGCTGCCTTGGCAGAAGAATTTAAGCCTAAGTTGATTGTGACCGGCGCTTCGGCCTATTCACGCTTTATAGACTTTGACCGTTTCCGTGAGATTGCGGATGCGGTGGGAGCTTATTTGATGGTTGATATGGCTCACATTGCTGGCTTAGTGGCCGCAGGTGTCCACCCATCACCTGTCGGCATTGCAGATGTCGTGACAACGACCACGCATAAAACGTTACGTGGTCCTCGTGGTGGCCTGATCTTGGCTAAAGAAGCGCTGGGTAAGAAGCTGAATTCGGCTATTTTCCCCGGCACGCAAGGTGGTCCTTTGGAACATGTGATTGCTGGTAAAGCGGTTGCATTCTATGAGGATGCACAACCAAGCTTCAAAGAATACGGTAAGCAAATTGTGGCCAATGCCAAGGCGATGGCCGATGAATTTGCTAAGTCTGATTTGGTCCGGGTGATTTCTGGTGGGACCGACAATCACTTGTTCAATCTAGATCTGACACCAACTGGCTTGACTGGTAAGGCAGTCCAAAATCTGTTGGATACTGTCGCAATCACGACTAACAAGGAAGCCATTCCAAATGAACCCCGTAGCCCATTTATCACCTCTGGTATTCGTATTGGCACACCAGCCATTACAACCCGCGGTTTCAAGGAAGCAGAGTCACGCGAAGTTGCTCGACTCATCTTGCGAGTTTTGGCTAATCCTGAAGATCAAGCAAACCTTGATCAAGTGGCTACCGAAGTACGTGCTTTGACAGAACGTTTCCCTTTGGATCAAATTGAACACGCAGAATAATCATTGAAATAGCAACAGGTTTAACTCATGGATGTCAGCATTCATGAGTTTTTATTTGCGCCTAACACGCCTACCTTAACTAAAATATAAATTTTACTAGACACATTGTAGCAAAGTGTTGAACAAAAGATGTTACAGGTGTAAACTTACAATTTGTTAATGCCCTGTTCCATTAACCGCATTTATTTTATTACTAGAAAATATCAACATTGTGATACACGGCAGGGTGTGTAATTGGAGGAGTAGACGTGATTTTTGCAAAGATTAGTACACGGACGCGGTACCTGTTAATTTCATTATTAGCAGTGCTTGTACCATCAGTTATCGTGTATGGTTTGTTTACGTTGTTAAATTCAACGCAATCAGATGCACCATCATCCCTCGACGTTGCGGTTGTAAATAAAGATCGTACTGTCAAGAATGGTGATTCTGATTTGAATATGGGTAATCAGGTAGTTGCCGAATTGAAACAGAACAAGGATGTTCAGTGGCACTTCGTATCAGCTAAGCAAGCAGCTAAGCAATTAGCTGCTGATAAAGTTCTGATGACAGTCACTTTACCAAGCAATTTTTCAGCCAATTCTTTGACTGCCTTGAGTGCCCATCCCAAGGCGTCAGTTATTCAGTACAAGGTTTCTGAAAAGGCTAATTACGTTGGTGGCATGTTGGCTAATTCAATTGCAGCTCAGTTGAAAAGCCAAGTCACGGCGAAGGTCCAAAAGGCTTACAATAAAGAACTACTGTCATCGATTAAGCAACTATCAAATGGTACTAAAAGTGTCGCCAGTGGTGTGCAACAATTGAAGACGGGGTTTGGACCGTTGCAAGATGGGTCCAACACTATCAATACCAACATGCATAAGTTAGCCACAGGCATGAATGAAATTCAAACTGGGGTTGCGGCATTACCGGCTGGTGTCACGCAGTTATCAACTGGTGCTGGTCAACTCGCTGATGGCACAAATCAGCTAGCAGCCAATACCCCCACGTTGGCTGCTGGAGCGAAACAGTTACAGAGTGGTATTGGTCAGTTGGTCACGAGTGCCCCAAAGTTAAAGAATGGTGCTGGTCAATTGAACGCTGGGCTGGCGTCCTTAGCAGCGAACACACCGACACTTTCAGCAGGTACTAACCAACTCAAAAATGGGTTAGCGGATCTCTCAACAAATACGCCCACCTTGGCTGACGGTGCCGACAAAGTTAGTGTTGGATTAAAGTCTTTGTCAGCTAGCACACCAACGTTAGCTTCAGGTGCCAAGCAAGTGAGCGCTGGTGCTACAACGTTAGCAACGAGTACACCAGCTTTGGCGCAGGGGGCTAGTAGTTTATCAACTGGGTTAGGTCGTGTTGATACAGGGCTCAATCAGTTAGCGGCCAGTCTACCAACTTTGGCCACTGGGGCACAGGCTGCGACAGATGGTGCCGAACAAATTGCAACGGGGAATACCCAATTAGTTGCAGGGTTACAACAAATGGCGACCACCATTGAAACGAGTCAAACGGCTTCAGCAGCTCAATTGAAGCAATTGACAGCGGGGTTGAGCCAATTAAATGAACAACTGACGAAACCAGCCACAGCCACTGTTTCTAATGACACGGTCACGGCCACGGCGGCGGCCTTGCAGGCGCAATTGGACACAATGGGTTCGAATGTGACAGCCATGGCGACCTTCATTAAGACTTTGGCAGCGGTCCAAGCAGCTAATCCTGATTTAACCTTGGATCAAGCTTTAAATAGTGCCCCATTGAAGACGGCTTACACTGCGGCACAGGCTGCTACCACCGATGCAGCCTTGTCACAGATGCAAACGGGGATCAAACAGCTCGAAGCAGCGGTGCCATTGCTAGCTTCAGCACAATCAGGGCAGCTTTACACATTGTCAGCTGGCTCATTGCAGGCTATTCAGCAATTAGCGGCTGGTTTGACCGCTGTCGATACAGCTTTGCAAAAGGGTGATGCAACTAAGAGCCAGCCAGCATTGATTACAGCGGCTCAACAGCTGGCCGCCGGTTCAAAAAAGTTAGCAACCAATATGCCAATTTTGTCGAACGGTATTATGCAGGTACAAACGGTGACGAATCAGTTAGCTACTGGAACTAGTCAATTAACGACTGGGTCAACACAATTAGCCAGCGGAGCGAGTCAGGTTGATACAGGAGCCAAGCAATTGGCGAGTGGTTCATCCCAAGTGGCTACTGGGGCGAGCCAGGTGGATACAGGAGCAAGTCAACTTTCAGCTGGTGCAAGTCAAGTTGCAACCGGTACCCGTCAAGTTGATGCTGGTGTGCAGCAGTTGGCCACCGGTTCACAACAAGTGGCTGCTGGGAATAACCAAGTTGATGCTGGTGTGCAAAAATTAGCTACTGGCTCGACACAACTCTACGTGGGCATTCAAGCAGTTAAGAGTGGCGGTGAGCAACTATATACAGGGTCAGAGCGTTTAACCAGTGGTGCTAACCAACTCAACGTAGGTGCGACACAATTGAATACAGGTGCTGGCCAGCTAGCTGCTGGTATCAACCAGTTGGGTACCCAGGTGCCAACCTTGATGGCCGGTATCCAAGCAGCCACTACTGGGACGAATCAGTTAGCCGCTGGTGATGATACATTTAATGCTGGGTTATCAACGGCCAACGCGGGCGTGACAAAGTTAAACAAAGCCTTGAAAGCAGGAGTAAGCGAGTTACAGCCAATTAGCTTAAAGGCTCAGACAATACACCACTTTGTCGCCCCTGTCAGTGCGGATGCACAAAATGCTGCCAAAGTGACCGACTATAAGTCAATCTTTGGGCCCTTGTTAATTAGTTTTGCGCTATTCGTGGGTGCTATTATTATGCAAATGAATGAACACCGGCGTCGTGAAAATGTTAGTGTGAATACAATGCTACGTATGTTTATTGGGTTACCAGCATTACAAGCCGTCTTGGTAGCGGGCATCGTCGCCATCTTTAGTGTGCATGTGGCTAACTGGGTTGGCTTTGTCGGTTTGAGTATCTTAACGGCGATTGTCTTTGCCTTGGTAGCCTTAGCCTTAGATACCTTATTCGGTACGTTTGGGTTGCTCTTGTCGTTTGTTGTCGCGATCGTACAAATCGTTTTGACAGGACAATTAGTGCCCAATGAAATGTTGAATACAATGTTATTGGCAGTCCAAAAGGTTCTACCAATGACGTATGCTAACGAAGGGTTTGCTGCCGTGATGAATCAAACTGCCAGTGCTGCAGTCGGAACTGCTTTGCTGGGTCTGGTTGGATTTGGCATCATTGCTGCATTGGTCACCTTTGGACCAAAGTTGGTTTTATCAAATAAAATCAACACGGTTGCAACAAATTCAAATTAAGCTAAACGGCCAAGCAGTGAATCATGCTTGGTCGTTTTTTGTATAATGGAATTGTTATAATCATGGTAAGATAATAGATAGTAATAAAAAATCGTATTGAATGTACTTTAGAAGGAGCCAAAAATGTCAAAACTTACAGTGTTTGATCACCCATTGATCCAACATAAACTTACGATTATTCGTGATAAGAATGTTGGTACGAAGGAATTCCGCGAGATTGTTGATGAAATTGCGTCATTAATGGCTTACGAAGTGACACGTGATTTACCAACCGAAGATGTTGAAGTTGAGACACCGGTTGCCATCACCGTGAAGAAGCAATTGGCTGGTAAGAAGTTGGCCATTGTGCCAATTTTGCGTGCTGGGTTGGGAATGGTTGATGGGATCATGAAGTTAATTCCAGCGGCCCGTATTGGTCATATTGGTATGTACCGTGATGAAGAATCTTTGGAACCAATCGAATATTTCATCAAATTACCAGAAGACATTGATCAACGAGAAGTTTTGGTGGTTGATCCTATGCTAGCCACTGGTGGGTCAGCTAATATGGCGATTGATGCCTTGAAGAAGCGTGGGGCACAAACCATCAAGTTAATTACATTGGTCTCTGCGCCACAAGGTGTTGAAGCCGTCCAAACGGCACACCCAGATGTTGATATCTTCACGGCTGGCTTGGATGAGAAGTTAAATGAACATGGATACATTGTGCCAGGTCTTGGGGATGCTGGTGATCGTCTGTTTGGTACGCACTAAGCGTCTGGCTTAGCATCGCGATGTGCAACTTTGTCTTGTGGTAAAGTCAAGGTTGCGTTAATAGAATTATCAACGTATACTAATAAGAAATTCATTAAGCCGTCTTTAAGCAAATCCCGAGAGGTTTGTAAGTCGCACGTTTTCCAATGAGTAATTATTGGATATTAACTGAACAATAGTTGAGATACCGTTGAACCGTTAATGCGACCGTGTGGCCGCATTAACGGTTTTTCTATTGTTCGATTGGTGTGCGAAGATGCAAAGGAGTAGATTTATGGCAGGAAACGTTCAAACAGGGGCCATCTTGGATGTCCAAGACAAGCCGAAGTTCCTACAATGGGTAGGACTTTCACTACAACATATGTTTTCAATGTTTGGCTCAACCGTGTTGGTACCGTTGTTGGTTGGGTTGAATCCAGGTATTGCCTTGTTCAGTTCAGGTGTGGGCACGTTGCTACACATTTTGATTACACGTAAGCAAATTCCGGCCTACATGGGGTCATCATTTGCCTTTATTCTGCCAATGACTGCGTTAATGAAGACGACTGGTTATCCCGGCGTCGCAGCTGGTGTCATTTCTGTTGGTGTGATTTATTTGCTGGTTGCTGGGATTGTGGCAAAGTTTGGGTCAGCCTGGATTGAACAGCTATTACCACCGATTGTGGTTGGGCCGATTGTGATGGTCATCGGATTATCATTAGCAGGTTCAGCTGCTTCATCAGCCACTTTATTAGCTGGCAAGTATGATTTGCGGGTCTTTGCGGTTGCGATGATCACGCTTGGATTAACTATTTTCTTCAATATGTACTTGAAGGGCTTCCTGGGAATGATTCCAATCTTGCTAGGTATTATAGCAGGGTATATCGTGGCCATTGCCTTTGGGTTGGTAGACCTAAAGCCAGTTGCGGACGCTGCTTGGTTTGCTTTGCCTAAATTTGAATTACCCTTTGTGACCTACAAGCCAGTGATGTATTGGAACGCAGTCATTGTGATGGCTCCGTTAGCCCTAGTTACAATTACAGAGCACTTGGGGCACTTGATGGTGTTGGGTGAATTGACTGGTCGGGATTACTTTAAGAACCCCGGCTTGAATCGTACGTTGGCTGGTGATGGTGCGGCGTCTGTTTTTGCCGGTTTGGTCGGTGGACCTTCTGTCACATCCTATGGTGAGAACATTGGTGTGATGGCCATCACAAAAGTACATTCAGTGTATGTTTTGATTGGAGCTGCCATCTTTGCGATTTTGTTTGCCTTTATTGGTAAATTGTCAGCGTTGATCCAATCAATTCCGGGAGCGGTTACGGGCGGAATTTCCTTCCTGCTTTTCGGTGTGATTGCTGTATCAGGGTTGCGGATTGTGGTTGAAAACCAGTTGGATTTCAATGATAAGCGTAATTTAATGATTGCGTCATCAGTTCTGGTCATTGGAATTGGTAATGCTTATTTACAAATTGGGCAAGGAACGAATATTGTACAATTTTCTGGGGTTGCAATTGCGACAATCTTGGGAATCACATTGAATATCATCTTGCCAAAAACAGCGGCATCTGAAAAGTAACATTTTTTCAATAATGGTTGACGCCTTGTACTATCGTGTTTATCGCCCTTATATTAATTTTTAATAAGTAAAAGATACCCGGACATGTCGCCTTGGCATGCCTGGGTATCTTAATTTTATTCAAAGAAAGCAATTCTTTTCCTTTTGCTTGATAATAATTCACAAAAGAGTACAATAATCGGGTAATGAAAAACAGGTCTTGCGCGCGTTACGCATCACCACCAATCTAAGAAAGGAAAAGAGGTGAGCTCTGTGGACGAAAAGTCTGCTACATTCCAGTTATTGGGGCTGACTTTCGATTGGACAGTCATTGTTTCGACTTTGGTTGCTGCAGCCATTGTTTTCTTCTTGGTATTCTTCCTATCACGTAATTTAGCGTTGAAGCCTAAGGGAAAACAAAATCTGTTGGAATCCATCATCGACTTTACCAATGGTATCGTTGATAGTGCCTTGCCAAATCGAACTGGTACCGAACTGAAATTATTTGCCTTTGTGCTATTTTTGTTCGTTTTCGTTGCCAATCAACTCGGTTTGGCTTTCCAAGTCGGCTTCGGTGATATCACATACTTGAAGAGTGCCACAGCCAATCCAATGGTGACATTGGCACTCGCCTTACTATCTATTGGCTTGTCGCACTTCTTAGGTGTTGCAAAACAAGGGTTCAAGGGGTATTTCAAGAATGTCTACATGAGCCCATTCCCAGCATTGCTACCTATTAATATATTCGAACAATTCACGAGTTTCTTAACTCTGGGTCTTCGACTATTTGGTAATATCTATGCCGGTGAAATGTTGCTCACGTTGATTGCCCAATTCGGACAGTCCGCTGGAATTGTCACAATTATTCCAGCATTTATCTTGTCAATGATTTGGCAAGCGTTCTCATTGTTTATCGGTTCAGTCCAAGCCTTTGTCTTTGTGACATTGACGATGGTTTATATTTCAGAAAAGACTGAAACTGCTGAGTAACCGGGTATCTAACTACAGAATAATTGTTCTTAGAGCTCCCAATATTTTTCTTAATTTCTATTCTATCGGAGGAAATTTGTATCATGCAAGGACACATCGCTACTATTGGTGCAGGTATCGCTGCTGCAGGTGCCGCTATTGGTGCCGGAATTGGTAACGGCCACGTTATCGCTTCAATGATTGAAGGTACTGCTCGCCAACCTGAATTGGAAGGCAAGTTGCGTACTAACATGTTCATTGGTGTTGGTTTGGTCGAAGCCGTTCCAATTTTGTCATTCGTTATTTCATTGTTGTTGATCAGTAAGTAATTTCATCACGACTGTTACTTTAGAGAGGAGCCAACAACATGTTGAACGAATTTTTGCTAGTTGGTGCTAGCGGAGGAAATCAGTTGGCTTTGGGTAACATGCTCTTTGTACTGCTTTCATTCTTAGTACTTCTTCTATTATTGAAGAAAGTTGCTTGGAAGCCAGTTACAAAGATGATGCAAGACCGTGCTGATAAAATTACCCGTGACTTAGATTCTGCTGAAGATGCTAAGGTAACCGCTGAAAAGCTGGCTGCTGAGCGTCAAGCACAGTTGCAATCTGCACGGGGTGAAGCAACAACTATCATTAGTGATGCCAAGGAGGCTGGTGCTAAGCAACGTGATCAAATCGTTACCGAAGCCAATGCCACCGCACAAGCATTGAAGGAACGCGCGACTGTTTCTATTGAACAAGAGCGTACCGAAGCAATGAATGGTGTTAAAAATGATGTTGCTGAAATGTCAGTGATGATCGCGCAAAAGATTATTCAAAAAGAACTGAAGCTTGAAGATCAAAAGGCATTGATTGATGCCTATATCGAGGGGTTAGGAGAGAAGTAATGGCAGTAGACGTTGCAACGATTGCTAAGCGTTATGCTGTTGCTTTGTTTGAACTATCTCATGACCAAAATAGTGACACTGAGACTCTCGCTGAATTAGCTGAGATTCGTAAAGTGATCCTAGAAAATCCTGATTTGGTTAAGGCGATTGAGTCAGCTGGTATGGCTGATTCGACCAAGAAGGAGTTGGTTGAAGTCATTATTAAAGATGCTTCTCAATTGGTTACAAACTTGGTCAAGATGACGTATGATTATCGTCGTTTTGCCATCTTGCCAGCTATTATCAATGCCTATGAATCATTAGTTGATGATGCGGAGGGCCGTTTAGTAGCAGATGTTACGACGGCTGTCGCATTGGATGATGATCAAGCATCACGTTTGTCTGCTTCAATTGCGCAACGGTTTGGCGTTAAAACAGTTGAAATTAAGCAAACGGTTGATGAATCATTGATTGGTGGCGTGATTGTTCATGCCGACAACCAAATTGTGGATGGGTCATTAGCTACCAAGTTGTCAGCTATTCGCTCAAGCATCATCAGTGGCTAAGATTTAGCTCGCTATATGCACCACATAATGCTTTAAATAATATTTAGTACAAGAAAAAGAGAAACTGCTGAAATGAGCATCAAAGCTGAAGAAATCAGTTCACTCATCAAAGCCCAGCTTGCTAACTATGAAGACGAGTTGACAGTTCAAGAAACTGGAACTGTTACCTATGTTGGTGACGGTGTTGCCCGTGTTACTGGGTTAGAAAACGCTATGTCAGGTGAATTGGTTGAATTTGCTAATGGCGTTATGGGTATGGCACAAAACCTTGAATCTAACGATGTTGGTATCGTTGTTTTAGGTAGGTATGATGAAATTCGTGAAGGTGACTTGGTTAAGCGTACAGGTCGCATCATGGAAGTGCCAGTTGGTGAGGAATTGATTGGTCGAGTTGTTAATGCATTGGGTCATCCAATTGATGGGCTTGGAGAAATCAAGACCGATAAGACACGCCCTGTTGAAGTGAAGGCACCCGGGGTCATGGAACGAAAGTCAGTTTTCGAACCATTACAAACTGGGTTAAAGGCCATTGACGCCCTTGTACCCATCGGCCGTGGTCAACGTGAATTGATTATCGGTGACCGTAAGACTGGTAAGACTTCAGTTGCCCTTGATACAATCTTGAACCAAAAGGATCAAGACATGATCGTGGTGTATGTTGCCATCGGTCAAAAGGACTCAACTGTCCGTACAACGGTTGAAACATTGCGCCAATATGGTGCTTTGGACTACACCATTGTTGTTTCAGCTGGTCCATCAGAACCAGCCCCAATGTTGTACTTGGCACCTTATGCTGGTGCAGCAATGGGTGAAGAGTTTATGTACAATGGTAAGCACGTGTTGATTATCTATGATGATTTGTCAAAGCAAGCAACGGCTTATCGTGAGCTGTCATTGATTCTTCGTCGTCCACCAGGCCGTGAAGCCTATCCTGGTGACGTCTTCTACTTGCATTCACGTTTGCTAGAACGAGCTGCTAAGTTGAGTGATGAGTTAGGTGGTGGTTCAATGACTGCTTTGCCAGTTATCGAAACACAAGCAGGCGATGTTTCTGCGTATATCCCAACCAACGTTATCTCAATCACTGATGGTCAAATCTTCTTGGATGCTGACCAGTTCTATTCAGGTGTTCGTCCTGCCATTGACGCTGGAACTTCTGTTTCACGTGTCGGTGGGGATGCCCAAATTAAGGCTATGAAGAAAGTTGCCGGTACATTGCGGCTAGACTTGGCTTCATACCGTGAGTTGGAATCATTTGCTCAATTTGGATCTGATTTGGATGCAGCTACGCAAGCTAAGTTGGCTCGTGGACGACGGACGGTCGAGTTATTGAAGCAACCTTTGCACAAGCCATTGCCGGTTGAAGAGCAAGTTGTGTCATTGTATGCTTTGACACATGGTTACTTAGATGATGTTGCCGTTGATGATATTTTGCGTTTTGAATCAGAAATGATCGAAGCATTACGTGCCTCACACAATGAATTGTTGACGACAATCGTTGATACAAAGAATTTGCCAGATACAGATGTATTGGATGCCACGATTGAAGAATTCAAGGCTACCTTTGCACCTTCTAGCGCCGAATAATTAAAGGAGGGGCAGAATGGGAGCTTCTTTGCAAGATATCTCACGCCGTATTACCTCTACAAAAAAGACGCGTCAAATCACGTCAGCTATGCAAATGGTTTCGACTTCGAAGTTGAGTCAAATTCAACGTCAAGGTGGACAATATCATGTGTATGCTGATCGTTTGCATGATGTTGTGGCCCACTTAGCTGAGGCCCACATCACAAACGTTGCTGGGACATTGCTTGAGCAACGCCCAGTTAAGAAGATTGGTTTTCTACTAATTACTTCTGATCGTGGTTTGGTTGGTGGTTATAACTCAATCTTGCTAAAGGAATTATTAGCACGGATTGAGGAGCATCAGTTGTCAAAAGAACAAGTTGTGATTTTGGCAATTGGTGGAAATGGTGCAGACTTCATGAAAAAGTTGGGTTATAACATCGCATACGAGTATCGTGGTGTTTCAGATGTGCCAACGTTTGAAGAAGTTCGTGATATCGTTAAGGCTGTGACATCAATGTATGATAATGAAGTCTTTGACGAATTAACGGTCATTTATAATCACTTCGTTTCACGTATTTCAAATGAATTCCGTGCCGAGAAGATGTTGCCAGTTTCGACTGACAGTTTCGAGAAAAAGACGGATTCTGGCTTGCATGCAGATTATGAAATGGAACCTTCAGTTGAGTCAATCTTAGCTGTCGTGTTACCACAGTACGCGGAAAGTCTGGTCTATGGTGCCATTTTGGACGCCAAGACCGCCGAACACGCGGCTTCATCAAATGCGATGCGTTCAGCTACTGATAATGCGAAGGACGTGATTGACCGGTTGGGCTTACAGTACAACCGGGCGCGTCAGAGTGCAATTACGACTGAAATCACAGAAATTACTGGTGGTATGGCTGCCCTTGAGTAGTCATCCAATCACAAAAATGTTTTAACTAAGGAAGGATAACGACAATGAGTACCGGACGAGTTGTACAAGTCATTGGCCCAGTCGTTGACGTTCAATTCCCATTGGATGGCCAAATTCCTGATATCAACAATGCTTTAGTCGTCGATAAGGGCGATGCGGGTAAGTTGACTGTCGAAGTTTCGTTGGCCTTGGGAGATGGTGTTGTTCGTACGATTGCCATGGACTCAACTGACGGCTTACAACGTGGTATGGAAGTAACCGACACTGAGGGACCTATCTCAGTGCCAGTTGGTGAAGCTACGTTGGGTCGTGTCTTTAACGTTTTGGGTGAAACAATTGATGGTGGTGAGGCCTTTGGAGATGATGCTCCACGAGACCCCATCCATCGTGAAGCACCTGCTTTTGATCAACTAGCTACATCTACTGAAATCCTGGAAACTGGAATCAAAGTTATCGATTTGCTGGCGCCATATGTGCGTGGTGGAAAGATTGGTTTGTTCGGTGGTGCGGGTGTTGGTAAGACAGTTTTGATTCAAGAATTGATTCACAACATTGCGCAAGGACATAATGGTATTTCAGTCTTTACTGGTGTCGGGGAACGTACCCGTGAAGGTAACGACATGTACCATGAAATGATGGATTCAGGCGTTTTGAAGCAAACCGCCATGGTTTATGGACAAATGAATGAGCCACCTGGCGCACGAATGCGTGTAGCCTTAACTGGTTTGACTATCGCGGAACATTTCCGTGATGTAAATGGTCAAGATGTTTTGTTGTTCATTGACAACATCTTCCGTTTCACACAAGCTGGTTCAGAAGTTTCAGCTTTGCTTGGTCGTATTCCATCAGCCGTTGGGTATCAACCAACATTGGCCACTGAAATGGGACAATTGCAAGAGCGGATCACTTCAACGCAAAAGGGTTCAGTTACATCAATCCAAGCCGTTTACGTGCCTGCCGATGACTATACTGACCCTGCTCCAGCGACGACTTTCGCCCACTTGGACGCAACTACTAACTTGGAGCGTTCTTTGACACAACAAGGTATCTATCCAGCCGTTGACCCGTTGGCTTCAACATCAACTGCTTTGACACCTGAAATTGTTGGACTTGAGCACTATGAAGTAGCGACTGAAGTCCAACGTACTTTGCAACGTTATCGTGAACTGCAAGATATCATTTCAATTCTAGGAATGGATGAATTGTCCGATGAAGAGAAGACGACGGTTAACCGTGCACGTCGTATTCAATTCTTCTTGTCACAACCATTCTCAGTTGCCGAAACGTTTACTGGTTTGCAGGGTGAGTATGTCCCCGTTGCCGAAACGGTACGCTCATTCAAGGAAATCTTGGAAGGTAAGTATGATAACTTGCCAGAAGATGCTTTCCGTAACGTTGGTGTCATTGAACAAGTCGTTGAAAAGGCCAAAACTTTGGCTCAATAATGAGGTATTGCCATGAATGAACACAGCATTAAGGTGTCAATTGTGACTCCCGATGGCGTGGTCTTCGAATATGAAACTGCCACGTTAGTTGTGTTGCACACAACTGGCGGTGAAGTCGGTATCATGGCGAACCACGTGCCACTAATCTCAGCTTTGGAAATTAGCGAAGTGAAGGTTGTGGATGAGTCAGAATCAAATAATATGACCGAATTGATTGCTGTCAATGGTGGTTTTGCTGAATTCTCACAGAACATGCTCACAATTGTGGCGGACTCTGCTGAGAAGAGCGGTGATATCGATGTGCGTCGTGCTGAATCTGCTCGTAAGCGTGCCGAAGAGGCTTTGAAGCAGGCGAAGGATCGACAGGATGCTCGTGAGATTCAACGTAACCAAGCAGCACTATTGCGTGCGATAAATCGTATTCAAGCTGCTACCGGACAGAAGTAGCCTGTTTACCAAAGGTGTTCGAATTTTTTCGAACACCTTTTTTATGTGTGCTATGAGAATTGATGTTAGATAATCCCAGTTAGCGTCTGCCGGCGATTTTTGATAAGATATAGTAGATATAAATAAAGTTACGGAGAATAAAATATGATTGTACTATCAGGAACAATCGGCGCTGGAAAAACGAGTTTAACTACGTTGTTGGCAGAGCACCTTGGTTCACAAGCCTATTATGAAAGTGTTGATGACAATCCGGTATTGCCATTGTTTTACGAGAATCCAAAGAAGTACGGTTTTCTCCTGCAAAACTACTTTTTAAATAAGCGCATCGAAAACATTAAGGATGCGCAAGGCAATCCGCTAAATATTATTGATCGTTCAATCTATGAGGATTTGTTGCTGTTCCAATTAAATGCGGATTTGGAGCGTACGACGCAGACTGAAGTTGATATTTATGGTGACCTGTTGTCTAACATGATGGAACAAGTCGATTTTTCCGAAAATGCAGTCGTCAAAACACCGGATTTGTTAATTTACATTCATGTCTCATTTGACCGCATGCTTGAACGTATTCAAAAGCGGGGCCGTGATTTTGAGCAAATTGATCATGATCCATCCCTGTTTAATTACTATAAGGAATTAAATCAACGTTACAAAGCATGGTTTGAGGATTATTCAAAATCACCTAAGTTGGCGATCGATGGTGACAAGTATGACTTTGTTTCCAATGAAGATGATTTGCAGGCAGTTTTGGCCCAAATTGACGTGAAAGTTAACGAACTTCGGTTACGTGATAAATAAAGAGGTGAGATGATGTTAGACATTAAGTATTTACGTAATAATGCGAACGAAGCTAAAGAACGCTTGGCAACGCGTGGGTTGGATCCCGCAGAAGTCACAGCCTTATTAGCTGATGATGCAAAGCGGCGTGAGTTGTTAGTAGCTGCTGAAGAATTAAAAGCACGGCGTAACACGGTTTCAGATGAAATTGGTGCCAAGAAGCGTGCTAAAGAGGATGCCTCAGCCGTAATCGCTGAAATGCAACAAGTCTCAGCTGACATCAAGTCCTTGGATGAGCAAATTGCTACAGTCGATGCAGCCATTGAAGCACGCGCATCTCACTTTCCTAATTTACCAAACCCTGGTATTCCAGTAGGTCCTGATGAAGACTCAAACCGCGAAGAGCGCGTTTGGGGTGACATCCCAACCTTTGATTTTGAGCCCAAAGCCCACTATGAAATTGGTGAAGATTTGGGAATTCTTGATTGGGAGCGCGCTGCAAAAGTTTCTGGTGCTCGTTTCGTATACTATGTTGGTCAAGGCGCACGGTTAGAGCGTGCCGTTTATAACTTTATGTTGGATGAACACCAAAAAGAGGGTTATAAGGAAATGATTACGCCATACATGGTTAAATATGAAGCAATGTATGGTACCGGCCAATACCCTAAGTTTGAAGAAGATGCCTACCGCGTTGGAAATGGTGAAAACATGACCTTGATTCCGACCGCAGAAGTCCCTTTGACAAACTACTTCCGTGAAGAAGTGATCGATGCTGAAAAGTTGCCATATGCGGTTACGGCGTTGTCACCTTCATTCCGTGAAGAAGCTGGTTCTGCTGGCCGTGATACCCGTGGTTTGATTCGTATGCACCAATTCAATAAGGTGGAAATGGTCCAATTTACGAAACCAGAGCAGTCATACCAAGTTTTGGAAGCGATGACGCAACACGCGGAAAACATTTTGCAAAAGCTAGGTTTGGCGTACCATGTATTAACGTTATCGACTGGTGACATGGGCTTTTCTGCTGCAGAAACGCACGATTTGGAAGTTTGGATGCCCGAACAAGATAAGTATCGCGAAATTTCGTCAGTATCTAATACCGAGGATTTCCAAGCACGGCGCGCGCGTATTCAGTATCGTGACGAGAATGGCAAGTTGCAATATGTGCACACATTGAACGGATCTGGCTTAGCGGTCGGTCGTACGGTCGCCGCCATTTTGGAAAATTACCAAAATGCGGATGGCACGGTGACCATTCCAGAAGTTTTGCGTCCTTACTTTGGCGCAGATAAAATTATTGCTGAAGATCAACTATAATTTAATGATGCAGAAAACGCGTACCAACAGTATTTGTGGTATGCGTTTTCTTGTGTCTGGTGCCGTTGTCATTTTTTTTAAAAATATATTGGCAAAAAGTGTTGACACTTTATTCTTAGCTTGTTATGATATAAAAGTTGTTTAAAGCGAAAGCGGAAATGACAAAGCATGCGGATGTGGCGGAACTGGCAGACGCGCAGGATTTAGGTTCCTGTGTCCTAGTGGCGTGCAGGTTCGATTCCTGTCATCCGCATTTGACAACAAATATTATTTTTGGTGTCGCCGAGTTAGCTCAGTTGGCAGAGCACTTCACTAGTAATGAAGGGGTCGCTGGTTCGAATCCAGTACTCGGCATTCGACTTTTAGTTGTGAAAGTTGTAAAGTTAATATATGCACCTATAGCGCAATTGGATAGAGTGTCTGACTACGAATCAGAAGGTTGTAGGTTCGAGTCCTACTAGGTGCATTTCATAGAAAACCGTCAAGAGTAATCTTGATGGTTTTCTTTCATTATCTGTCATGATTGATTTGGATGATGAGATTTTTGCCATGAATTAATGGTAATCATATGAAACAATCGCTATAATGAACATAACTTATGAGCTAGCGGCAGTTAGTTTGTAGATTTTGCATGAGATTTAATGAGGATAGCCTCGTAGAAAGTGAGTGATGATTATGGATAACCAATACACTCCAAGTGCTAAAAATGTTTTAGTGTTAGCACAAGAACAAGCGAAAACATTCCGGCATCAAGCCGTCGGTACTGAGCATTTATTGCTAGCGCTAGCCATTGAACGCGATGGGATCGCCAGTAAAGTTCTCCAACAATTCAATATCGCTGATGATGATATTCGTGAGGAAATCGAACGCTTCACGGGTTATGGTACCTTGGCGCGTACCGGTAAGGATGCTTACTTACCTTACTCGCCCAAAGCTGGTGAGATTCTTGAACAAACAGCTCTGGAAGCCCGTGAATTGAAGAATGGTCGGATCGGAACGGAGCATATCTTATTAGCTCTGTTGGCGGACGAGACAATTTTGTCATCACGTATTTTATTGGCGTTAGGTGCCAGTCCAGTAGAGATGCGTCGGGTCACTTTGCGCAAATTGGGCGTGGCTGATCCACGGCGCAATGAAAAGAATACACGTAACAAGAAGCAAGCCGTTGAAGGCACTCCAACCTTGGACGGTCTGGCCCGCGATTTAACGCAACAAGCGCGGGAAAATCACATGGATCCAGTGATTGGGCGTACGGCTGAAGTGAAGCGCGTAATTCAGATTTTGTCGCGTCGTACCAAGAACAACCCCGTGTTGGTTGGTGAACCTGGTGTCGGTAAAACGGCGATTGCGGAAGGTTTAGCCCAAAAGATTGTGGCTGGGGATGTCCCCGCAGATTTAGCTAAAAAGCGGTTGATGATGCTTGATATGGGTTCGCTAGTAGCTGGTACCAAGTATCGTGGTGAGTTTGAAGACCGGTTGAAGAAAGTTATTGATGAAATTCAGGCTGATGGTGAAGTCATTTTGTTCATTGATGAGTTGCATACCTTGATCGGTGCGGGTGGCGCAGAAGGGGCGATTGATGCCTCAAATATTTTGAAGCCAGCCTTAGCGCGTGGGGAGTTGCAAACTATTGGTGCGACAACACTGGATGAGTACCAAAAGTATATTGAATCAGATGCAGCTTTGGAACGTCGTTTTGCCCAAGTGCAGGTGAATGAACCCAATGAAGCTGATGCCATCGAAATTTTAAAGGGTCTGAAGTCACGCTATGAGCAACATCATCAAGTTGCCATCTCTGATGAAGCGGTGATTGAAGCAGTTAAGCTTTCAATGCGCTATGTGGCAGATCGTTTCTTGCCTGATAAGGCGATTGATTTGATGGATGAAGCTGCCGCTAAGGTCCGCATTGATCAGACTGGACACAAGACACCGAAGGCAAAACTTGAAGAGAAGCTACAAGCTTTACGAGCTGAAAAGGATGCGGCGATTGAAGCATTGGACTTTGAATTAGCAGCCCAAATTCGTAAGAAGGAAATGGCGCAAAAGAAGAAGTTAGATCGGTTTGTCGCACTACAAGACGTTGAAAAGAATCCCGGTACTGGTCATTATGACTTAGAAGTAACTACTGAGGATATTACTGAAGTAGTAGCTGCCCAAACCGGTATTCCACTGACACAATTGGAAAAGAATGAACAAGAACGTTTGTTGAATCTTGAGAAAGAGTTGCACAAGCGTGTGATTGGTCAAGATGAGGCAATTTCAGCCATTGCACGTTCAATTCGACGGGCACGTTCAGGGTTGAAGGATCCATCACGGCCCATCGGAACCTTTATGTTCTTGGGACCAACTGGAACTGGTAAAACTGAGCTAGCTAAGGCATTGGCTGAATCGATGTTTGGTTCAGAGGATAACATGATTCGTGTCGATATGTCAGAATACATGGAATCATATTCAACCAGTCGTTTGATTGGTTCAGCGCCTGGTTATGTTGGCTATGATGAAGGTGGTCAATTAACAGAAAAGGTTCGGCGTCACCCATATTCTGTCATTCTTTTGGATGAGGCGGAAAAAGCACATCCAGATGTCTATAACTTGATGTTACAGGTGTTTGATGATGGTTATTTGACAGATGCTAAGGGTCGTAAGATTGATTTTCGGAACACGATTATTATCATGACTTCGAATTTAGGGGCTACGCGGCTTCGCGATGAGAAGTCGGTTGGTTTCGGTGCCAAGAATAATGCGGATGATTACGAAGCCATGAATGCTACTGTGCGTAAGACGTTGAAGGAAAGCTTCCGCCCAGAATTCATTAATCGAATTGATGAAGTCGTGGTCTTCCGTAGTTTAACGAAGCCAGAATTGCATCAAATTGTAAAATTGATGGCGACATCTGTGCTTAAGCGAATTGCCGACCAAGGATTCGAAGTGAAAATTACCGCCGCTGCGATTGATGTAGTGGCTGATGCTGGCTTTGATCCTGAGTATGGGGCACGTCCAATTCGCCGTGCCTTGCAGACGAAGGTTGAAGATCGGTTAAGTGAAGAATTGTTGGCAGGTAAAATTACTACGAACGATATTGTGACCATTGGTGCGAAAAAAGGCGAAATTACGATTAATATCAAGCCAAAGAACACTAATGAAGAAAAAACGGTTGTCACCGAGTAAATTTAAATATCACACAGTTGGTATAGTCAATCAACTGCGCTAAACTGTTGTAATAACGCGATTTATGTCATATAATGTAAGTTAGTTGAATTGTGTATAGACAACGGTAATCGGGAAATATTGTCCCCGAAAGCCTTTATAAAGGACATCGGGATGACAAAATTTTTGGGATTGCCGTTGTCTTTTTTGCACTTAAAAACCAGGTATTTTGTGCAAGAATGGCCTTTTTTAACCATTTTGTAACAAATGAACGTTGTCTCCTGGATGCACAGTTTGCCAAATCGAAGTGAGGTGGAAAACTTGGTAGGAACACTAGTTAAGTACGGTAAGCACCGTGTTCGTCGTAGTTACGCGCGCATCAAGGAAGTCCTTGATTTGCCTAACTTGATTGAAATTCAAACGGACTCATACAATTGGTTCTTGGATGAAGGATTGCGTGAAATGTTCTTGGACATTTTGCCAATCGATGATTACCAAGGCAAGTTGTCATTGGAATTCGTTGATTATAAGTTGTTGGAGCCTAAATATACGGTAGAAGAAGCACGTAACCATGATGCAAACTACTCTGCTCCGCTGCACGTTACGTTACGTTTGACTAATAATGAAACTGGTGAAATCAAAGACCAAGATGTGTTCTTCGGTGATTTTCCATTAATGACTCCTGGTGGAACTTTCATCATTAACGGAGCCGAGCGTGTTATCGTTTCACAATTGGTTCGTTCACCTGGTGTGTACTACCACGAAGAGTTGGACAAGAATGGTCGGCCACAATTTGGCACGACTTTTATTCCAAACCGTGGTGCATGGTTGGAATATGAAACTGATGCCAAGGGCTTAAGCTACGTTCGTATCGATCGTACGCGTAAGTTGCCAATCACCGAATTGGTACGTGCCTTGGGATACGGTTCAGATTCAGAAGTGATGCAAATCTTGGGTGGAGAAGCCTATGATTCAATTGCCTTAACTTTGGAAAAAGACGTGCACAAGGATACGAATGATTCACGAGTTGAAGAAGCTTTGAAGGACATCTACGAAAAGTTGCGTCCAGGTGAGCCTAAGACAGCTGATTCATCACGTTCCCTCTTGACTGCTCGTTTCTTCGATCCAAAGCGTTATGATTTGGCACCAGTTGGTCGTTATAAGATGAACAAGAAGTTGTCATTGAAGACGCGTTTGAAGGATTTGACGTTGGCTGAAACCTTGGCTGATCCTGAAACTGGTGAAATTGTCTTGGAAAAGGGCGCTGTGCTTGATAAAAAGAACATGGCCATCTTGGCACCATATTTGGATCGCAAAGATTTCAAGACAACTACTTATACACCAGTTGAAGAAGGTGTTGTTACAACACCAATGACTTTGCAGACTATCTTAGTTGAGTCTCCTGAAGACCCAGAAAAGGCTTTGCCAATCATTGGTAATGGCCACATTGATGCGAAGGAACGGACAATCCAACCTGCTGACATCATCGCTGGTATGAATTACTTCTTGAACTTGCCATTGGGCATTGGTTCAGCTGATGATATCGACCACTTGGGTAATCGTCGTATCCGTCGTGTCGGTGAATTGTTGCAAAACACATTCCGGATTGGTTTGAGCCGAATGGAGCGTGTTGTTCGTGATCGTATGACGACCAACGATTCGGACACTATCACACCACAACAATTAATTAACATCCGTCCGGTTGTGGCGGCTGTTAAGGAATTCTTCGGTTCATCACAATTGTCACAATTCATGGACCAAACGAATCCTTTGGGAGAATTGACGAACAAGCGTCGTCTTTCAGCCCTTGGACCTGGTGGATTGACTCGTGATCGTGCCGGATTCGAAGTTCGAGATGTTCACTATACGCACTATGGTCGTATGGATCCAATCGAAACGCCTGAAGGACCTAACATCGGGTTGATTAATTCATTGGCAACTTATGGCCGTGTTAACAAGTACGGTTTCATTGAGACACCATACCGTCGTGTTTCATGGGAAGATCATAAAGTTACCAACAAGATTGATTACCTAACCGCCGATGAAGAAGATAACTACATCGTTGCGCAAGGTAACTCAGTTTTGAATGACGATGGTTCTTTTGCTACCGAGACTGTTTTGGCTCGTGAAGGTGAAGAAAACATCGAAGTTTCAATCGATAAGGTTGACTACATGGACGTTTCGCCTAAGCAAATGGTTGCCGTTGCCACGGCTGCGATTCCTTTCTTGGAAAACGACGACTCAAATCGTGCCTTGATGGGTGCTAACATGCAACGTCAAGCGGTTCCTTTGGTTGATCCACATGCACCATTGATTGGTACTGGTATCGAATATAAGGCTGCCCACGACGCGGGTGTTGCGATCATCGCTGCCCACCCAGGTACGGTTGAATACGTTGACGGTCGTGAAATTCGCGTTCGTCGTGAAGATGGTTCTTTGGATAACTACAAGTTGATGAAGTTCCGTCGTTCAAACGCTGGTAAGAACTATAACCAACGGCCAATCGTTAAGGTTGGGGATGCTGTTGATGAAGATGAAGTTTTGGCTGATGGACCAGCAATGGAACAAGGTGAATTGGCCTTGGGTCAAAACCCATTAATTGCCTTCATGACTTGGCAAGGATATAACTTCGAAGATGCCATCATCATCAATGAACGTTTGATCCGTGATGACGTTTATACTTCAATTCACATTGAGGAATATGAATCGGAGGCGCGTGATACAAAGCTTGGCCCTGAAGAATTCACTCGCGAATTGCCAAACACTGGTGAGAAGCAATTGAAGGATTTGGACGAGCGCGGTATCATCCGCATCGGTGCTGAAGTTGAAGATGGTGACATTTTGGTTGGTAAGGTAACCCCTAAGGGAGTAACCGAACTATCAGCTGAAGAGCGTTTGCTACATGCCATCTTTGGTGAGAAGGCGCGTGAAGTTCGTGACACGTCATTGCGTGTTCCTCACGGTGGTGGCGGTGTCGTTCAAGACGTCCGTATCTTCACTCGTGAAAATGGTGATGAATTGTCTCCAGGTGTTAACATGATGGTTCGTGTCTACATTGCACAACGTCGTAAGATTCAAGTCGGTGACAAGATGGCCGGTCGTCATGGTAACAAGGGTACCGTTTCTGTCATTGTTCCTTCAGAAGACATGCCATTCATGCCAGATGGAACACCTATCGACATTATGTTGTCACCAATGGGTGTGCCATCACGTATGAACATCGGTCAAGTTTTGGAATTGCACTTGGGAATGGCTGCGCGTGAGCTGGGCATTCACATTTCATCTCCAGTCTTTGACGGTGCTCGTGACACGGATATCTGGGCAGCCTTGAAGGAAGCTGGTTTGCCAGCTGATGGAAAGTCTGTCTTGTATGATGGTCGTACTGGTGAAGCCTTCGATAAGCGTGTTGCCGTGGGTATTATGCATTACATGAAGTTGGCCCACATGGTTGACGACAAGATGCACGCCCGTTCAATTGGACCTTACTCATTGGTTACACAACAACCATTGGGTGGTAAGGCTCAATTCGGTGGTCAACGTTTCGGTGAAATGGAAGTTTGGGCCCTTGAAGCCTATGGTGCCGCACATACGTTGCAAGAAATTCTGACTTATAAGTCAGATGACGTTGTCGGACGTACGAAGACATTTGAGGCGATTGTTAAGGGTGAACAAATTCCTAAGCCAGGGGTACCTGAGTCATTCCGTGTGCTTGTGAAGGAATTGCAAGCGCTTGGTTTGGACATGAAGGTCTTGGATATTGACGATCGTGAAATTGAATTGCGCGACATGGATGAAGATGACTCAGTTATCAATATCGAAGCCGCTACTGCACAAGCGCAACGTTTGGCAGAAGAATTCAACAACACTGATGAATCAGCCCCAACGACTGGTTCAGTTGAAAAATAAAAATTAAACACTAATCTAGTTTGCTAGGTTAGCGTTAAGTGCAACGGATCAGTTCGATCAAGGGTACTTAACGCTAGTCCTAGTGAACTAGTGGTGTGGAAGAAGTGTCCTACTGGACTTCTTTGTTGTTATGTAACGGGGAACCGTTATTTGGAATATAGGAACCTATGGAAAGGGGTCAAACCATTGATTGATGTCAATAAGTTTGAAAGCATGCAAATCGGTCTAGCATCGCCAGACAAGATTCGCAGCTGGTCGTATGGTGAAGTTAAGAAGCCTGAGACAATCAACTACCGTACACTCAAGCCCGAAAAAGACGGTTTGTTTGATGAACGCATTTTTGGTCCAACAAAAGACTACGAATGTGCGTGTGGTAAGTACAAGCGTATCCGTTATAAGGGTATCGTTTGTGACCGTTGTGGAGTCGAAGTAACTTCATCTAAGGTACGCCGTGAGCGTATGGGTCACATCGAGTTGGCCGCTCCCGTTTCACATATCTGGTACTTCAAGGGAATCCCATCACGTATGGGATTGGTCTTGGACATGTCACCACGTTCATTGGAAGAAGTTATCTACTTCGCATCATACGTGGTTACTAAGTCAGGTGACACACCACTTCAAGAAAAGCAATTATTGTCAGAACGTGAATACCGTGAGTTGAAGGCCCAATATGGTACTGCCTTTGAAGCTGGTATGGGTGCAGAAGCTGTCCAAACGTTGTTGGCAAATGTTGACCTTGAAAAGGAAGTTGAAGAACTTAAAGCACAATTGCGCGAGGCCACTGGCCAAAAGCGTGTGCGTTCAGTACGTCGTTTGGACATCATTGAAGCCTTCGTTGTTTCTGGTAACAAACCAGAATGGATGGTTTTGGATGTTATCCCAATTATTCCTCCTGATTTGCGTCCTATGGTGCAATTAGAAGGTGGCCGTTTTGCAACTTCAGATTTGAACGACTTGTACCGTCGAGTAATCAACCGTAACAACCGTTTGAAACGTTTGTTAGAGTTGAATGCACCTGGTATCATCGTGCAAAACGAAAAGCGTATGTTGCAAGAAGCGGTTGACGCTTTGATTGATAACGGTCGTCGTGGCCGTCCAGTTACTGGTCCAGGTAACCGGCCATTGAAGTCATTGTCACACATGTTGAAGGGTAAGCAAGGACGTTTCCGTCAAAACTTGCTTGGTAAGCGTGTTGACTATTCAGGTCGTTCAGTTATCGACGTTGGTCCATTCTTGAAGATGAACCAAATGGGCTTGCCACGTCCAATGGCTTTGGAGTTATTCAAGCCATTCTTGATGCGTGAGTTGATCAAGCGTGATTTGGCTGCCAATATCCGTGCGGCTAAGCGTAAGATCGATGACCGTGACGAAGATGTTATGGACGTTTTGGAAGACGTTATCAAGGAGCACCCAGTTCTTTTGAACCGTGCGCCAACGTTGCACCGTTTGGGAATTCAAGCGTTTGAGCCTGTCTTGGTTTCAGGTAAGGCGATGCGTTTGCACCCACTGGTTACAGAAGCCTATAACGCCGATTTCGACGGTGACCAAATGGCCATTCACGTGCCTTTGTCAGATGAAGCTCAAGCCGAAGCACGTTTGCTGATGCTTGCTGCAGGTCACATCTTGGCACCTAAGGATGGAACACCAATCGTTGCCCCTTCTCAAGACATGGTTATCGGTAACTACTACCTAACTACTGAAGAAGCCGGCCGTGAAGGTGAAGGCATGATCTTTAAGGACATCAACGAAGCGCGGACTGCGTTCCAAAACAAGTATGTGCACTTGCACACACGTGTGGGTGTTCAAACATCATCATTCCCTGATACAAAGCCATTCACACCTGAACAACGTAACCGCATTATGGTAACAACAGTTGGTAAGTTGTTCTTTAACGACATCTTGCCAATCGGGTTCCCATACTTGAATGAACCAACTGAAGCTAATTTACATGGTACTGACGACAAGTTCTTCTTGGAGCCCGGACAAGACATCCGCGAGTATCTAGCTAACAATAGCATCGTGGCGCCATTTAAGAAGGGTTATCTCTCAGATATCATCGCTGAAGTCTACAAGCAATATAAAGTTACTGAAACGTCATTGCTATTGGACCGGATGAAGGACTTGGGATATGACGAATCAACTAAGTCAGGTTTGACCGTCGGTGTTGCCGACGTGACTGACTTGGGTGAGACAAAGACAATGATTGTCACCGAAGCACACAAGCAAGTTGCAGCTGTCGCAAAGCAATTCCGTCGTGGATTGATTACTGATGACGAGCGTTATGCCCGTGTTATCGACATCTGGAACAAGGCTAAGGATGATGTAACTGACGAATTGATCAAGTCATTTGAACCTGACAATAACATCTTCATGATGTCTGACTCAGGGGCTCGTGGTAACATCTCTAACTTTACCCAACTTGCTGGTATGCGTGGCTTGATGGCTGCGCCTAATGGTAAGATCATGGAATTGCCTATCATCGCTAACTTCCGTGAAGGTTTGTCAGTGTTGGAAATGTTCTTCTCAACTCACGGAGCTCGTAAGGGTATGACTGACACGGCCTTGAAGACGGCCGACTCAGGTTACTTGACGCGTCGTTTGGTTGACGTTGCGCAAGACGTTATCATTCGTGAGATTGACTGTGGTACTGATCGTGGTTTGGATGTTTCCGCAATCATGAACGGTAATGAAGTGATCGAATCATTGTACGACCGTATCTTGGGACGTTATGCTCAAAAGGCAGTTATCGACCCAACTACTGGTGAAGTTATCGTTGCACACAACGGCATGATCGATGAAGATACAGCAAAGCGGATCATCGCTGCCGGCATTACAACGGTTAATATTCGTTCAGCCTTTACTTGTAATACTGAACACGGTGTCTGTGTGTTTGACTATGGTCGTAACTTGGCCACTGGTGACATCGTTGAAGTTGGTGAAGCTGTCGGAACTGTTGCTGCTCAATCAATCGGTGAACCTGGTACACAATTGACAATGCGTAACTTCCACACGGGTGGTGTTGCCGGTGGTGCTGACATCACGATGGGTCTTCCTCGTGTCCAGGAAATCTTTGAAGCTCGTAACCCTAAGGGACGTGCTGAAATTTCTAAGGTCACAGGTGAAGTTGTTTCTATCGAAGAAAACCCAGCTGATCGTACTAAGGAAGTTAAGATTGTTGGTAATGGTGATGAAGAAGTTTACACACTACCAATCAATTCTCGTATGAAGGTTGCTGAAGGTGATCACATTCACCGTGGAACTGAAATTAACGATGGTTCTATCGATCCTAAGGAATTGATTCAAGTGCGTGATACTTTGGCAACTGAAAACTACATTGTGCGTTCAGTACAACAAGTTTACCGTTTACAAGGTATTGAAATTTCTGACAAGCACATCGAAGTTATGGCTCGTCAAATGTTGCGTAAGGTTCGTGTCATGGATCCAGGTGAGACTGATTTGTTGCCTGGTACTTTGATGGATATCGCGCAATTCCGTGACGCCAATAAGGAAACTTTGTTGAACGGTGGTTTGCCTGCAACGGCACGTCCAGTTTTGCTTGGTATCACTAAGGCTTCATTGGAGACGAATTCATTCTTGTCAGCCGCATCCTTCCAAGAGACGACACGTGTCTTGACCGATGCTGCGATCCGTGGAAAGAACGATCCATTGGTTGGTTTGAAGGAGAACGTTATTATCGGTAAGTTGATTCCTGCCGGTACTGGTATGACGGAATACCGTCAAGTTAAGCCAGAAGTTGTAGCTGACCCTGTGGTAGTTGCAACTGAAGAAGGTTCAAAGATCCCTTCAATCGCTGATATTGAAAACTCAATGAACTTGTAAGATTAGTTTTTTGAACTTAAAGAGCTACTTCCGTATGGAGGTAGCTCTTTTTGTTGCTTAATTGACAAGATTAGGGAAAATCGATATTATCGAGATAATCTAGATACTATCATGAGTATCACGTTAGCTGTTTCCGTGGTTGCATCATTTTTAGTGTGACGTTATTTAAGGCAACCATGATACAGTATGAATCAAGTTCGATCTCACGTGATTGAACTTTTTTGATGGCAGGTCCGATTAACCTTGAAAAGCTAACCATCGCAATGATTTGTGAGGAGGCATTCATTATGATCAGTCTATTAATCATATTACCGGTTGAAGTGCTCGCCGTGGGCATGCTTTATCGGACAATAAAAATTGAACCACGAACCATTTGGCTAGGATTTTGGACCCTTGCAGTGGCATTGATGAGTGTGTTATTAGCTAATAGTTTGTTGTTCATACTGGCTAAAGAATTAGCTTGGTCGTGGCTTACAAACGGGATACTGATTGCGGGCGCCGCCATAGCCGGTTTGTTTTTACTGTTCTCACTCCTTTTCAATCTGTATGGAGCCTATTATTCATGGCAACTTTGGCGTAAGCGATACCATACACTTGCTAATTTATTATTGCCAATATTTATGGTAGTGTTTGGTTTGTTGCAGTTTTATGGGCCCTTCTTTATCAAAAACGGTCCCGTAAACCTGATGAACTTGGGGATTATCTTTTTAGCAAACTATTTTTTCACGCTGTTTCTTATTTTCCTCGTGGGCGCAATTGTCTATGACCATCTAACTAGACAGTTAGATAGTGCCTACTATGTGGTGCTTGGTGCGGGATTAATTGGCGGCCATAAAGTTAGCAAACAGTTAGGCAACCGGATCAAGTTAGCGGTTGATGCAGCGAAAGCTTACGTTGTGCGCCATCAACGTTACCCTATCATTATCTTTTCTGGTGGTAAAGGGGGTAACGATCGCCCTTCTGAAGCTCAGGCAATGCAGGCCTATGCGGTTGAAAAATTTGGTTATCCAGTCGAATTTACTATGCTTGAAGATCAAAGTACGACGACCCGCGAGAATATGCGGTTTAGTATTCAGAAAATTCAGGCACATAGCCAAGGTAGGGTGCACCATTTTGTCTTCTTTACGAGTGAATATCATGTTTTCCGGGCCGTCATCCAAGCGCATTTTTTGCAGATTGACGCGCACGGCTATGGCAGTTATACCCCACGGCATTTCAGGTTTAACGCGTTTATTCGTGAATATGTTGCCATGCTTAATATGTATCGGCGGGGGCATGCCGTTGTGATCGGGGTAACACTAATAGTATTGGTCATGAATTTCATCTTTAGTCTGTTCGGCTAGTTAGTAGTCAAATTCCACTGCGGCATGGCTATGATCGACACGTCACGCTGTTTTTTGATATACTTTAGACTAATGGATAAAAGAGGAGTTATAGAATATGAAGCGTGCGATGACAGTTATCGTAACGATCGTGGTTTTTCTAGGAATCATTGGCGCAGGTGGTTATTACGCCTACAACAAGTTCTTTGGTACAACCGCAGAATCTGCTAATAGTACTAATGCGATTAAAACAAAAAGTAAGACGGCAGATGCAAAAGCTGGCATTACCTTGAACAATGACGGTACCGAGTGGGTACAAGTTGTTTCAACTGGTAAGGTTAACAAGAAAGTGCAGGACTTGTCGACGGCAGATTTGGTTATCTACCGCATTCACAATCCTAAAATTTTAAAGACCGTGACATCGCTGACGACCGCACCGCAGAGTATGGATACAATGATGGCTAAGTATCCTAAGTCATTGATTATGAATACGTCTGGGTTCAACATGCAAACCTATGCGCCGATCGGGTTGCAAATTAATCGTGGCACGCTAATCAGTGATTGGTCATCGGGCAGCTATGGACGTAATGCCTTTGTGGTCAACAAAGATGGCTCAACTAAGCTCTATAGTGATGCAACTTCTGCCCAAACCATTATTAACAATGGTGGTGAAATGAGTTTTAGTTTTGGGTCGATTGTTATTAAAAATGGTAAAACTTACGCGAATGATGGTAGTTTGAACTGGAAGTATCATAGTTTGATTGGTACGGATTTGAATAATAATATTTATTTGATTGTGACCTTACATGCAGTTACCTATCCAAAAGTAATGGCGCAATTAGCGGATTTAAATCTACAAAACTTGATCATCATGGATGGTGGTGGCTCATCGCAATTATCATATAATGGTGATGAGAAGTGGGCGAGTGAAGATGATCGATCAGTACCCGATTTCATCGTACTAAAATAAAAAACACGTTCGGTTTTGTACTGGCTCCCAAGTTAGCGTAACTTTGGGGACAGCACATGGAACGTGTTTTTTATTTGGGCAATTAGGGTTGTACTAATTGGCTAGCGCTTCGTTAAATGTCTGACCGGCTTTGGCAGCTTTAGTGGTATTTAACGACTTAATCGCCACACCGGTACTCTTATCAGTGTTGGTGTGAAGATTGATTTTAGTCGTCGTTTGCAGTGCTTGATAGTAATTTCGAGCAATTGTTCGGCTATCAGCAAACGTAATATTGGTCTTCACATTGGCACTCAGAGTGTCTAAGATGGCTGAGTAATGGGTCACTAAGATTTTAGGTTGCTTCAAATTATCCAGCAATGCCATCCCCACACCCTGCTGACGGGTCAAGAAACTGTCTTCCGTATCCGTCTCACGATAATCAAGATAGGCGTTTGTTTTGGCTGTTGTCTTCAGGTTTAAAGTACCCACATTAAATGAGTAGCCATCAGCTGAAAATGTCGTAGCATTTTCCACTGCAACTCCGCCAGTTGCTTGTGTCAAGCTACCTAACATATTCATATCAAGCAGCGCGTATTTATTAATTTTGACATTAAACAGGGATTGCAATTTATTGATGGTTGCTTGCAACCCTTGCTCACGATAGAATTGGGCAAAAGTTGTTTTTTCATCACTCATGATAATGTCCGGCGCGATATTTAAGAAGGTGGTTTTTTTCGTTGTTGGGTTGATAGCCGCTAAGACAATGGTCGTGGCTACTTTCTGACCGGCAACTGTGTCAGTACCGACGATCAGGGTTGTAAACGGATCTTTGTTCGCAAAGTCAGCTGTGGTGACTGAAATGGAGCTCGCCTTAGGATCTTGGGCAGCGTTAACGGCCGTCTTAGCATCGCTGTATACCTTGAAACCAAGGGCACCCAGAGCGATTGCGACCACAGCGAGGAGTACCCCCAGAGTGGTCAGCACCGTTTTCAAAGTGCTGTGCGACTTCTTGGGTTTGAACGTCGTACGATGACTGCGTGAAGTATATTGTTCTGAATTCATAAGGGAGGTCCTTTGCTTTTCTATTGAATTATTCTTGCATATTATAGCATTGTCACCAGTCGTACAAGATACTGCGAGGATAACTTAAGCAAAATATAGAAGAATTCACTTGCACATCTGTAGAATCACCTCTATACTAATAGATGTTAAAATTAAATCGATATCCTATCAAGAGTTCAGGGAGGGACTAGACCCGATGATCTGACGCCAGCGTACCCAAATTGGGCGATGTGGTAACTTCTAGCAGATAGGCACTAATTGCGTCAAACAGACCGACATGCTGCCTATTAAGTATGTCGGTCTGTTTTTTTGCTTAATATTTTTATTACACGAGGAGCGAGCTATGTCAGAAAAACGTCTATTTACATCAGAATCAGTTTCCGAGGGACACCCAGATAAGGTCTCTGACCAAATTTCAGATGCCTTGTTGGATGCTATCTTAGCGCAAGATCCACAGGCCCGGACAGCGATTGAAACTTCGGTGACCACAGGATATGTTAACGTCTTTGGAGAATTATCAACCACGGCTTACATTAATATCAACCAGATTGTGCGGAACACTTTGAAGCGCATCGGTTATGACGATCCAGATGCTGGCTTCTTAGCTGACGATATTCATGTGGCGGTGACCATTGATGAACAATCACCTGACATTGCGCAGGGGGTTGATTCAGCCATTGAGCAACGTGAAGTTGGTGGTGCCGATCCGCTTGATGAGATTGGTGCTGGTGATCAAGGTCTGATGTTTGGTTTTGCAACTAACGAAACATCAGAATATTTGCCATTGTCAGTTGTCCTGTCACATCGATTGATGAAAAAACAAGCTGAGGTCCGACGTGCAGGTACCCTGAATTACCTATTGCCAGATGCTAAGGCCCAAGTGACGGTCGAATTGGATGAACATGATCGGGCCACCCGGATTGATGCAGTCGTCTTGTCAACACAGCACCGAGATACAATCACTTTGGAACAACTGCGGTCGGATGTGCAACGCGAAATTATTGATCAAGTGTTACCACAAGCACTGGTCGATGAAAATACACGTTACTATATCAATCCAACGGGTCGCTTCGTGATTGGCGGACCCAAGGGTGATGCTGGGATGACTGGCCGTAAAATTATCGTTGATACCTATGGTGGTTATGCGCGCCATGGTGGTGGTGCGTTCTCTGGTAAGGATGCGACTAAGGTCGATCGTTCCGCAGCATATGCAACGCGATACATTGCTAAAAACATCGTCGCTGCTGGCTTGGCTGACCGTGTTGAAATCCAAGTGGCGTATGCGATTGGCGTGGCCGCCCCTGTTTCAATTAATGTTGAAACGTTTGGGACAGGCAAGGTACCAGAAGCTGATTTAGTGACTGCGATTCGTGAACTCTTTGAATTGCGGCCAGCTGGTATTATTCGCGATCTTGACCTGCGTAAGCCACGTTATGAAGCCACCGCGGTATATGGTCACTTTGGTCGACCAGAGTTGGACTTACCATGGGAGCGTTTGGATAAGGTGGACGCGCTCAAAGCCTACTTTGCTTAATTGGGGTGCTTCAGATGGAACAGCAAATTGTGCGGGGCACGGCTATTTTTACACCTGCGACTGACGCGACTATTTTAGATAGTGCAGTTGGTCAAAATCTACTGGATACATTGATAAGTCATGCGCAGTCAGCCGTGGGGTTGGCAGCCAACATGATTGGCCAGAATAAGCGGATCATTGTAGCCAGTGACGTTGGTCAGACGCTGCTGATGTACAATCCAGTGATTACAAAAATGTCCGGTAAATATAGTACTGAAGAGGGCTGTTTATCGTTGGATGGGACGCGCGAAGTGCAACGTTTTCGACAGATTGAAGTCACGTGGCAAGATCCTCAATTCAAGGCGCAACGGGCCAAATTCACTGGTTTTATGGCAGAAATTATTCAACATGAAATTGATCACACTAACGGTATTGTCATCTAAGCATCGGTTGAGGGTGCGTTAAATAAACCGGTATCAGTAACCGCATGTTTAAAAGTCAATGTTGATATGATGAGAACACTGGGCAGTTTGGTGGTTTACACCAGGCTGCCTTTTTGTGGCTCTAATTTTTTTTTAATATTGGTGTATAATTATTAACATCGAATGAAAATAGAAGCGGAGACAGATACATGGCAGGGGTAGCACGATTTATTGAAACATTTGTGCCAGCACATTACGATTTACGGATTGATATTAATCGTGAAACAAAGGTGATTGCTGGGACGACGACAATTTACGGTGAAGCAAAGAACACCACTGTGAAAGTGCACGAGCATGACTTGACAGTCAGTGCCGTCCAACTATTAGACGAAGGTACCGGTGTTTTGACACCCGCTGAATTTGTCGTGACACCAGCCAATGATGAAATTGCCATCACTGTACCAGCTACTGGACGGGTGGCGATTGTTTTGGATTATACAGCACCCTTAACAGATAAAATGATGGGTATTTACCCATCATTTTACGAGTTGAACGGTGAACGAAAGTCAATTATTGGTACCCAATTTGAAACTAATTTTGCTCGTCAGGCCTTCCCAAGTGTGGATGAGCCAGAGGCGAAGGCAACCTTCACGTTGGCTTTGAGTTTTGATGAGGAGCCCGGTGAAACAGTCTTAGGTAACATGCCCGAAGTGAAAGTTGAGGCGGGTGTGCACTACTTTGAAGAGACGCGCCGTATGTCAACTTATTTGGTTGCGTTTGCCTTTGGTGATTTGCAAGCGAAGCGGACCAAAACCACATCGGGGGTTGAGGTGGGGGTCTATAGTACTAAGGCGCATCAACCAGCAGAATTAGACTTTGCACTTGATATTGCGAAGCGCTCAATTGAATTTTATGAAGATTATTATCAAACACCCTATCCATTGCCACACTCTTGGCAGTTGGCCTTACCAGATTTTTCGGCCGGTGCGATGGAAAACTGGGGCTTAGTGACTTATCGTGAAGTATATCTCCTGGTTGATTCAGAAAGTACACCATTGAGTATGCAACAAGGGGTCGCCACTGTGATCGCCCATGAATTAGCCCACCAGTGGTTTGGTGACTTAGTGACCATGCAATGGTGGGATGATTTGTGGTTGAATGAATCATTTGCCAACATGATGGAGTATGTTGCGATTGACGCTTTGGAGCCGGATTGGCACATCTGGGATAGTTTCCGGACGACGGAAATTCCGATGTCATTGTCACGGGATGCCACTGATGGGGTGCAGTCAGTCCACGTTGCGGTTAACTATCCTGAAGAAATCGATACATTGTTTGATGCAGCGATCGTCTACGCCAAGGGTGCCCGGTTATTGGTGATGTTGCGTAAGTTGATTGGGGATGCCGCCTTACGTAAGGGATTGAAGAATTACTTTGCTAAGCACCAATATGGCAATGCACAGGGGGCTGATTTATGGGCAGAACTTGGTGCGGTAACTGATTATGATGTTACTGCGATCATGCAAACATGGCTTGATCAACCAGGCTACCCAGTGCTTTCCGTGGCCGAGGAAGCCAATCAATTGGTGATCCGTCAAGAACAATTTTTCATTGGCGACCATGTCGATCAGCATCGTTTGTGGCAGGTACCATTGAACTCAAATTACATGGCGGTTCCCGAAATTTTGGCTACGACCGAATTAAAGATCCCAAATTATACCCAATTGCGTGATCAAGCAGCCGTACCATTCCGCGTTAACGTGGATGATGCCACGCACGTGGTTGTCCAGTATGACAAGCGGATTTTGCATGATATTTTGGCGCACCCTGAGGAATTGCTCACCGGTGATAAGTTGCAAATTTTGAAAGACTTGCGGTACTTGGCACAAGCACAACGGATTTCGTATGCTGAAGTGGTGCCCTTGTTGGAACGTTTTGCAACGGACAGCTCACGGATTGTGAACGAAGCCTTGTTAGAGATTGTGGATGCACTCAAGGTGTTCTTCACGCCAGGTACCCCAGAGTATGGGCGTTTCCAAGCCTTGGTTGCGAAATTGACGGCATTCAATGTGGCACGTTTGGGTTGGGAAAAGCAAGCGACTGATTCCAATGATGATGTGTTGTTGCGACCAGAGGTATTGAGTGCGGCCTTGTTGGCAGAAGTACCAGCTGAACAAGCTCAAGCCCATGCCTTGTATGAACGATATGCTGATAATTTGCAAGCTTTGCCAGCTGATGTCCGTGGTCTGGTATTGAAAAATGAAGTTAAACAATATTATTCTAAGGCCTTGTTTGATAAGCTGTTACAAGCGTACCAGGCTACTCCGGATACTAGCTATCAAATGCATTTGCGCGCTGGGTTGACGAGTGTTGAAGATCCAACCGCCATCGCTGAACTGCTGACAGTCTTTAAGGATAATACCGTCATCAAGCCCCAAGACTTGCGGGGTTGGGCAACCGGTTTGTTGAATAATCCAGTTGGTGAACAACCAATTTGGGATTGGTTGCGTACGGAATGGGCTTGGATTGAAGACACTTTGGGTGGTGACATGTCATTTACGTCATACATCACCATGCTGGCCCGGACCTTCAAGACACCAGTACGTTTGGCAGAATTCAAGGAATTCTTTGAGCCAAAGTTAGCCCAACCAGGGTTAACACGCGAAATTGAAATGGACACCAATGTCATTGCGGCGCGTGTCGCTTTGATTGCGGCTGAACAAGCTGCGGTATACGCCCTTTTTAACTAATTACAAAGCTACGTATCATCATGATGCGTAGCTTTTTAG
This sequence comes from Weissella soli, assembly GCF_001761545.1. NCBI lineage: Bacteria > Bacillati > Bacillota > Bacilli > Lactobacillales > Lactobacillaceae > Weissella > Weissella soli. Next base: position 84,919 of record NZ_CP017326.1, read on the forward strand.
TATCGGTACGTTGATTTAACCAGGATATAAAGTAGGGTACAATAGATACAGCTATCTAAATAACAAAGGAGGCAATTATGCCAAAGAACATTTTGCCGGTAAAATTGCATGAAATTCGTGAAGGTGTGGTAACCGATGTCATGCACAATGGCATGGGCGTCATTCTCGTGGACGACTACCCTGTGAAGCTGGTGGATGCCTTTTTAGGGGAAAAAATTAAATATGAATTAACGCAGGTTGATCGACTATCAGCTTTCGGGCAGGTATTGCAGGTACTAGAGCCATCCCCCGAACGTATTCAAGCTAACAAAGATTACTTACTGGAAGCGGGTGTGGCCCCATATGTCAATTTGTCATACCAGGGTCAATTGCGTTTGAAGAAGTGGCAAGTCGAAAAAGCATTTGCGGCGGTGGGGTTAGATACGATTGCGGTTGCCGATACGATTGGTACGACACATCCAACGCATTATCGTAATAAGACGGTGGTGCCGATGAAGTACCAAAATGGCAAGTTGACGACCGGCTTCTTTGATCGAAAAGATAAAGTGACGATTGTCCCAATGGAAGACTATTTTGTGAATGATCGTGAAATCGATGCCGCGATTGGCATGGTTCGTGATATTTTGGATGCGCATCAGGTCACGGTATATGATGATGCGACCCAAAAGGGCGACATGCGTTATATCATGGTGCGCCGGGGCTATTATTCGCAAGAAGTCATGGTCGTACTTGTGAGCCATAGTCCAGCGTTGGCTGATGAGGAACCCATTGCCCAAGAGATTGCTGCCAAGGTGCCTGGGATTCAGAGTATCATTTTGAATCACAATCCCCGCCAAACTAATCAGCAATTGACTGGTGATAATCGTACGCTTTGGGGTGCCGATGCGATTCATGATACTTTGCTTGGGCGCGATTTCGTAATTGGTCCAAATTCGTTCTATCAAGTGAATCCCGAAACCACCGAAGTGTTATATGAATTAGCTGCGCAAAAGGGTGAGTTACAGGGATCCGATACTATTATCGATGCCTATTCCGGTATTGGCACAATTGGCCTATCAGTGGCGGATAAGGTTCAACGGGTCTTAGGGGTTGAAGTGGTTGAACGGGCAGTTGCCGATGCTAAGATCAATATGGTCGCGAATCAGATTAAAAATGCTGAATTCGTGGCCGCTGATGCACCCACCCAAATGCAAGCTTGGAAGGATGCTGGATTAAAGCCGGATGTCGTCTTTGTTGATCCGCCACGCCGGGGGTTAACCGAAGAATTAATGGACGCTGTGACGTACATGAAACCGGATCGGTTTGTTTACGTGTCATGCAATCCCGTCACTATGGCGCGTGATACCACCTATATGCTTGAGCATGGTTATGCCCTCAAAGGGGCTATTCAACCGTTAGATCAATTTCCCCAAACGGCGCATATTGAAGCCGTCGCGCTGTTTGTACCACAAGCAATGGCGACAAAGTAATCCTAGTATAGCCAAAAAAGCACAACCACCGGTCAGGGGTTGTGCTTTTTTGCAGGATTAATGGCGTTGGATAATGAGCGCCGTTTCCCCCGAAAGCAAATCATTCAGGGCACGCACATCATATTGATCATCAGTTAATTTGCTGACGTATTCTGCCACGGCACGGACAGCTGGTTGGTTGGTATAACCGTCTAAAACAATCAGGCCGTATGTGCGAAGATATAATAACACTTGCTTAATCGTGGCTACGACTGCATCGGCATCGGTATCGTCATCAATTTGAAAGAGGACGACACTGATGGGTTCAGTGGGATCCAAGTATTTAGGTATCTCGGTGAAGTCCCGCTCAATGGGTTCCACCCGCGCCGTTAAGCCGCTTAAAAAGAGTGATGTGGCCATATTATCAATCTCGCTCTTTTTAGCGGAGAAGGACATAACATGGCCATTTTCACCGACGCGGCTAGCTAGAAAACGAGTAACATCGCCCTCTTTGATGGTCGCATCGATCACCGTGTCACCGACATGTAGAATTTCGTCAATGGTAAGTTGTGCTAGATTATGTGTTTTCTTCATTTTCGAAGAACTCCCTTGTACGATATTTGAAAATAAATTCTTTAGACATGATTAGGAAAAAGGTACCCAGGGACATGCCAGCCAAAACGTCTGATAGATAATGGACACCTAAGTACACACGACTCATGGGAATGGCAATGATTAGCGTTGCGAGCAGCGTGGTAAACGCGTAGCGCAGATAAATATTGTGCACATAGTAATGCGTTAGAACAATTAACGAACCATATAATAGTATGGAATTCAAGGCATGCCCGGATGGGAAAGAAGTGCCACTAGCTGATACTAGGTGCAAAATATCGGGCCGTGGTCGGTTAAACGTATGTTTGAGCACAACCATTCCACCAAGGGCAAAGATCGCCACATTCACAAACATAAAGACGGCGATATCGTATTTTTTAACGATGAGTGAGACAGCAATGGTGGCAGCCATCACTACCGCCGTCCAGCGGGTATTACCAGCCCGAGTGACGTTACGGAAAAACCATGATCGTTCAGCGGTTAACGGCTCACGAATCTGGTGCAAGCCAAGCTGATCAATCCAATGCAAGTAAGGCAAATCATAAAGCACACCAAGCATTAAGCATAGAAAAATAGTTAATCCAAAAAGGGCTAAACCAAGTTGAAAATAATCAAATGTTCGCATGGGTTTCCGCATAATCGCACCTCCTTTTTGATAAACGTTCTACAATCTAGTGAATATTGTAGCATAAGGACCGGGGTAAATTGAAAAAGGTCCATATTTCTGATAGAATTCAACTATTAGTAGACATGTGCAGACCACATGAAAAATATACAACAAATCGCTGAAAAGCACACGGAAGAGGTTTTTAAGATGGCCTATCAACACAAGACAATTGAGAAGAAGTGGCAACACTATTGGGAAGAACACCAAGAATTCAAGACAAAGTCAGAGACAACTTTGCCCAAGTATTATGTTTTGGATATGTTCCCGTTCCCATCAGGGCAAGGATTACACGTGGGACACCCAGAAGGCTACACAGCAACGGACATCGTTGCGCGTATGAAACGCATGCAAGGGTTCAACGTCTTGCACCCAATGGGCTTTGACGCGTTTGGTTTGCCAACTGAAGACTACGCCATTAAGACAGGTGCTGATCCTAAGGAAGTCACAGCAACCAATGTTAAGAACTTCCGCCGTCAAATGAAGGCGTTAGGTTTGTCATATGACTGGTCACGTGAAGTTAACACTACTGATCCTAAGTACTACAAGTGGACCCAATGGATTTTTGAACAATTATATAAGCAAGGTTTGGCTTATGAAGATGAAATCATGGTTAACTGGGCACCAGACTATAATGGTGGGACGGTTGTAGCTAACGAAGAGATCGTTGATGGTAAGACTGAACGTGGTGGGTACCCTGTTTATCGTGTACCAATGCGTCAATGGGTCTTGAAGATCACGGCCTACGCTGATCGTTTGTTAGAAGACTTAGAAGAGGTTGATTGGCCAGAAGCCATTAAGGAACAGCAACGCCACTGGATTGGCCGTTCAATTGGAGCTGCAATCAACTTCCCTGTCAAAGGACACGAGGCGAACGTTGAAGTCTTTACAACACGTGCTGACACCTTGTTTGGGGCAACCTATCTGGTGTTGTCACCGGAACATGCATTAGTGGATGAGATCGTTACTGCGGATCAAAAAGAAGCGGTGGCTGCTTTCAAGCAGTCAATCGCCTCAAAGTCTGATTTGGAACGGACCGACTTGAACAAGGATAAGTCAGGTATCTTCACTGGGGCCTATGCTGTGAACCCAATCAATGGTGAAGCAGTGCCAATCTGGATTGGTGACTATGTTTTGGCTTCTTACGGTACTGGTGCGATTATGGCGGTGCCAGCACATGACCAACGTGACTGGGATTTTGCTAAGAAATACGATCTACAAATTCGCCAAGTTGTGGCTGGTGGTGACGTAGCAGAGGCAGCTTTCACTGGTGAAGGCGAGCACATCAATTCTGATTTCTTGAACGGTTTGGGCAAAGCAGATGGCGTTGAAAAAGCGCTGGCTTACATTGAAGAAAAGGGTATCGGTCATAAGCAAGTGAACTATCGTTTGCGTGATTGGATCTTTTCTCGCCAACGCTACTGGGGTGAACCCATCCCGGTGATTAACTGGGATGATGGGACTAAGTCATTGGTTCCAAAGGATGAGTTGCCATTACGCTTGCCTGAGGTGGATAATATCGTGCCATCTGGCACGGGTGAATCACCATTGGTGAATGCGACTGAATGGCTCAACGTGACCGATAAGGATGGACGCCATGGGATGCGTGAGACCAACACGATGCCACAATGGGCAGGATCTTCATGGTATTACTTGCGCTATATGGATCCACACAATGACAAGGCTTTGGTTGACCCAGCTAAGGAAGCATACTGGTCAAACGTTGACTTGTACATTGGTGGGGCCGAACATGCGGTCTTGCACCTGTTATATGCGCGTTTCTGGCACAAGGTGTTGTATGACTTGGGCATCGTTTCAACGAAAGAACCTTTCCAAAAGTTGGCCAATCAAGGCATGATTCTTGGTGAGAATCATGAAAAAATGTCTAAGTCAAAGGGCAACGTCGTGAATCCAGATGACGTTGTTGAAGAATTTGGTGCCGACACTTTGCGTATTTACGAAATGTTTATGGGTCCATTGGAACAATCAATTGCGTGGTCAGCGGATGGTTTGTCAGGATCACGACGTTGGTTGGATCGTGTTTGGCGCTTGTTCATTGATGATGAGGATAAGTTACGTGATCATATCACAACTATCAATGATCATAAGTTAGATAAGGTCTACAATGAAACGATCAAGAAGGTCACCGATGACTATGAAAACTTGCGCTTTAATACGGCCATTTCACAGATGATGATTTTTGTGAATGAAGCCTACAAGGTTGATGCATTGCCAGTTGAATATCTTGAAGGTTTCTTGAAGGTATTAAATCCGGTTGCACCGCACATCACCGAAGAGCTCTGGTCTAAGTTGAATCATGCAGAATCAATCACGTATGAATCATGGCCAACATATGATGAAGCTGCGTTAGTGGAAGACACAGTTGAAATTCCGGTCCAAGTGAACGGTCGGCTCCGTGGTCGCGCAGTGATTGCAGCTGATGCGTCAAAGGATGCGATGATTGCAGCCGCGTTGGCTGATACCAACGTGCAAAAGTTCTTGGATGGTGTTGAACCTAAAAAGGTCATCGCTGTGCCAGGACGCATGGTTAATATCGTTTTGTAAGATCTCAATTTAAAAACACTGGTCGTACGGTTGAATGCCGTACGACCAGTGTTTTTATGTGATTATTTTGTTAATGGTTCAACGTCGTAACGAACTTTGCGGAATTGTATTTTTTGTTGCTTAGTTGGCTTGTAGATAAAGTCAAAGTAAGCCAGGCGCCATTGGTCAAAGGATAGCGCTAAAGTAGCAATATCCTCGGGGATGTCTTGACGGGGAATGCGATCTAGTTCAGGATGTTGTTCAATGTAGCTGTTAATCCACAAACCAATTTTCTCATGGGCCGCATCTTCTTCAGCGTTGTTGAACCAATTGGCAGGTTCGCGTAAAATAGCTGCATCGTCCACTTCAAATAAGGACATTGTCCCGTGCACCTTAAAGGGGCGTAGTAAGGCTATTAATTCAAATTGCCAGTCGAAACTACCGTTATCTAAGGCCACCACGTTGGTTAAGTTAACTAACACGCCAGCCATATTTGATGGCAGACCGACTTGCTTTAGGGCTTGTGATGCAATCACTAATTCACCACGGTAATCGGTTCCTTCTAGGCGAATATCATTGGTCTTTTGACCAATCATCACGTCGATTAATTGTTGGGGTTCAATGGCAATAGCTTGCATGTTTCCATCCTCAGTTTTCTAATTTTGTCTTCTAAATTGTAGCAGTTCTGTTAAAGGTTACGCAAATTTACTGCGATTTCAGTTGATTTCTTATATAATTAAAACAAATTAGGAGGAGTGGCTCCAGGAAAGTTGGCAAGTATGGCAGGAAAGTTTATTACATTTGAAGGACCGGATGGTGCTGGTAAGACAAGTGTACTTAAAGCGATTGTAGCCAAATTGACGACCGTTTATGGCAAGGACTTATTACTGACGCGTGAACCGGGGGGCACTGATAATCCAATCGCTGAACAAATTCGTGATTTGGTATTAAGCCCGGCCCATCCAGAAATGGATGCGCGTACGGAAGTCTTGCTGTTTGCGGCATCGCGACGGCAACACATTGTGCAGACGATTAAACCAGCTTTAGCGGCTGGTAAACTGGTCATTTCCGATCGCTATGTGGATAGTTCGATTGCCTATCAAGGCGCAGGTCGTCAAATTGGGGTACCGGCAGTTACTGCGGTGAATCAGTTTGCGATTGATGGTTTCTTACCTGACAAAACGATCTATTTGGATGTCCGCCCAGAAATTGGCCTCGAACGCATCCAAACGACACGTCCGGATGAAGTGAATCGTTTAGATATGGACGCCTTGGCCTTTCACCAACGGGTCAGTGCGCAATATCATGAATTAGCGGCACAAAATCCGGCACGATACATTATAATTAATGCTGAACAAGCATTGGAAGATGTTATTGAAGATACCTGGCAAGCGCTTGTTAGTTATCTCAATATCACACCGCGGGAGGTGGAACTATGAAATTAGTAACGGCAATTGTACAAGATAAAGATGCAAATAGCTTGGGAACTGCGTTAATTAAAGCCGATGTACGGGCAACACGGATGGCATCAACAGGTGGCTTCTTACGTTCAGGTAACACGACGTTCTCAATTGGTATTGAAGACGACCGGGTACCAGAAGTGCTTGAAATCATTAAGGCAACCTCGCATTCTCGGCGACAGTTTATGACACCAGCTGCTAGCATGGATGTCTCATTAGAATCAACCGCCTCAATGCCCATTGAGGTGCAAGTTGGTGGTGCAACGGTCTTCGTCCAAAACGTTGAAGAGTTTTACCACTTTTAATCGTCGGCAATCAAAACAGGGGGGTGCGCATGGAAGCTACCGAGATAATTGCACAAGCAAATACGCAGCAGCCTCAATTGATTCGCCAATTCAAACAAGCTGTGGTTAGTGATCAACTAGCACATGCTTTTTTATTTGTTGGTCCACAAGGGCGCGGTCAAAAGTTAGTGGCTGATTGGTTAGCGATGCGGCTGATGTGTGAGCATCCAACCGCTGATGGTGAACCAGATGGTGTCTGCTCACAGTGTTTACGGATAGCGAATGGCAACCATCCTGATGTGATTGACCTAAAACCAGATGGTCACAGTATCAAAATTGATCAAGTCCGTTTTTTGAAGGATGAATTTACCAAAACGGCTGTTGAAGGTCGGCGTAAGATTTTCGTGATTGAAGGTGCCGATACCATGACGGCTAGTGCTGCCAACGGCCTGTTGAAATTTATCGAAGAACCAGTGGGTGAGCAAACCGCAATTTTGTTAGCTGAAAATCGCCAGCAAATTTTACCAACTGTTATTTCACGAACACAGGTGGTAGATTTCCCCAACTTGGGTCAAGAAATGTACACGCGGCAATTACAGGAACTTGGTTATACTGATACCAACATTGCGTTAGCGGCTGAATTAACAGATAGTTTGCCAGTAGCAGAAACGTGGCTGGCAGATGATTGGTTCAATCAAAGTGTGATTACGATTAGCGAGATCACGGGTAAACTGCTCCAATTGGATGTTGAGGCATTTAATTTAGTGCAAACAGACATCATGAAATTGAGTAGTGGCACTAGTAGTCATCAGCTCTTGGTCCATATGCTAGCAGCCGCGTGGCGTGATGTTATCTTGTCAGCAAGCAATGCGTTAGACACGCCGCACTTTAAGCAAAGCCATGAGTGGGGACAGTATGCGCAACGCTATCCGATGGCGAAGTTACTGGCTGTGCAACGGATTATCTTCACCGCTAACGAAACGTTAGCGATGAATGTTAATCTGCAAACGACCATGGAGTCGGTTATTCTTGAGAGTCAATTTGAGTTAGGTGGAAAGTAAGATGCAATCACAGAAAAGTTTTGCAACGCATACGACCGGCACATTATACCTAGTCCCAACGCCAATTGGTAATTTAGGTGATATGACCGTGCGATCAATTGAAACATTAAAAGCCGTGGCTGTGATTGCTGCAGAAGACACACGGCATACGCAGCAACTATTAAATCAGTTCGAAATCACAACTAAGCAAATTTCCTTCCATGAACATAATAAAGAATCACGGATACCTGAATTGGTCGCTCGTTTAGTGGCTGGTGAGGATATTGCGCAGGTTTCAGATGCTGGCATGCCCTCTATTTCAGATCCTGGTCATGAATTGGTAAAAGCGGCCTTGGAAGCAGATATTCCAGTGGTGCCGATTCCGGGCGCTTCAGCCGGCATTACTGCCTTGATCGCCTCTGGTCTTGCCCCCCAACCCTTTATGTTCTACGGTTTTTTGGAACGGCGGCCTAAAGACCAAATCGCCGAATTGCAGGGGCTCTTGACCCATACTGAAACGATGATTTTCTACGAATCACCGCATCGTTTAGCTAAGACGTTGGCCAACATTGCAGAAGTGTTTGGTGATGCGCATCCGGTTGTCTTAGCTCGCGAATTGACGAAACGTTATGAAGAGTTTTTGCGCGGATCAGCCCAGGAGTTGGCTGATTGGGCGGCCAACAATGAAGTGCGTGGGGAATTTGTCTTGATGATTGGTGGCAATGAACACGTTGTCAATCCACATGAAGAAGATCCCCTTGCTGATTTAACCGCACTTGAAGCGGTGGCAGCCTTAGTTGCACACGGGATGAAAGGCACGGCGGCAGTGAAAAAAATTGCCAAGGAACGTGAGCTAGATCGGCAGAAATTGTATTTGGAGTATCAAGGAGTACCAAAGTAATGGCTAATATTTATGAAATGACCCACGATGTTTTGTATTACGAAGCGGATGAAACGGGGAAATTGAGTTTGCCATACATCTTGAATTTAGCCATTTTGAGCTCAACCATGCAAAGTGTGGCATATGGCATCGGTCCTGATGAGACGCACACCCGTGGCTTGGGGTGGATTGTGTTGCAACACGTTATGGATATCAAACGCCGGCCAAACATTGATGAGACAGTTATTTTGCAGACGTATGCGCGCGAAGTTAATCCCTATTTTGCTACCCGTATTTATAAAATTTTTGATACTGACCGCAATGAATTGGTTTCTATCGAATCACTTTATGCCATGTTAGATATGGAAAAACGCAAAATGGCCCGCATTCCAGCTGAATATGTTGCGTTGTATGGTGCTGATGTGGTGAAGAAAATTCCACGGTTACCAGAGCCAACGAAGATTAGTGCCGATGAATCGGCACTTAGTTTAGATTATCGTGTCCGTTATACGGATATTGACTCTAATAAGCATGTCAATAATTCAAAATATTTCGATTGGTTGCAGGATGTATTGGGTGAGACATTCTTACAGACGCACGAGCCAGTTCAAGTTAATATCAAATTTGAACAAGAAGTTCGAATGGGCGACGTGATCTCCTCAACGGCGACAATTGGGGATGCACAGACGGTTCATCGGATTATGAATGGCGATATCGTGGCGGCTGAAGCTTCAGCAACTTGGACAGTTGCGGACTAAAAGCATATAATTGTCATAGAACAGACAGGTAATTCGATTTTGAGGAGACATTAGCATGGCAATATTAGTATTGGGCGGCGCAGGTTATATCGGATCACATATGGTTGATCGTTTATTAGCTGCAAATCGTGAAGTGGTCGTAGTTGATAATTTGTTGACTGGTCATCGGGCTTCGGTACCGGCAAAAGTACCCTTTTACGAAGTCGATATTCGAGATAAGGCTGCCTTGGATGACGTTTTTACAAAGGAAAACATTGACCAGGTTGTGCACTTTGCTGCTTCATCAATTGTGCCAGAATCAATGGCTGATCCGTTGAAGTACTTCGACAACAATACCTTTGGTATGATTGCGTTGTTAGAAGTCATGTTGAAACATGATGTGAAGCAAATTGTTTTCTCATCAACAGCAGCGACTTATGGTACGCCAGAAGAATCACCAATCAAAGAAACAACCCCCCAAAACCCCATTAACCCATATGGAGAGTCTAAGCTTCAAATGGAACACATTATGAAGTGGGCGGACCAGGCCTATGGTTTGAAGTGGGTGGCTTTACGTTACTTCAATGTTGCTGGTGCTAAGCCAGATGGTTCAATTGGTGAAGATCATCCTGTTGAAACACACTTGGTACCAATTATTTTGGAAACAGCGCTTGGGTTGCGTGACAAGATTATGATGTTTGGGGATGACTATAACACCCCTGACGGCTTTAACGTCCGAGACTACGTCCACGTCCAAGATCTCGCTGATGCGCACATTTTGGCTTTGGATTACTTAGCTAAGGGTAGTGAGTCTAATCAGTTTAACTTGGGCTCTGCAACTGGTTTCTCAGTTAAGGAAATGGTTGAAGCCGCGCGAGTTGCAACTGGGCAAGCAATTCCAGCTGAAGTAGCGCCACGCCGGGCTGGTGATCCCGATTCATTGGTGGCTTCATCAACTAAAGCCCGTAAAGTTTTGGGCTGGGCTCCTCAATTTGACGATGTTAAAGAAATTATCAAGACAGCCTGGACTTGGCATCAATTGCACCCCAAGGGATATGATGACGCTAAGTAAGCTGACAACAGAGGTTGGAGTAATCCAAGCTCTTTTTTTGTGACTGCATACGCGATCTTTTTGGCGGTTTCGGTATGTTGGCGCACGCAGCGGCAGGTCGTTGAGCTGTCAGTGAATATCATGCAGAAAATTGTGGGCGTAGATGGTAGAATGATTACTAGTGTAAAACCAGTTAAGGGGATAGATATGAAAATACTAGCATTCGACACCTCAAATCAACCACTATCGGTGGCATTATTTGATGGTGGCCAATTAGTGGCCCAAAAAGAAACCGATATTGCGAAGAATCACTCTGAACAATTACTACCAATCATTGATACAGTGGTGCGCGATGCTGGTTGGCAACCGGCTGACTTAGAACGGATCATCGTTAGTCAAGGACCGGGCTCGTACACGGGACTACGGCTGGCGGTTACCACCGCCAAGACACTGGCCTTCACTTTAGGCATCGAGTTAGTCGGTGTTTCAAGTTTGGCATTGTTGGCGATGAACATTCAAGCGACCGATACCTTAATTATCCCCATGATGGATGCCCGTAATGATAATGTCTATGCTGGTCAATATACGTGGCTTGATGGCCAGTTGGTCAATGTTGTACCAGATCAACATACCGCGGTGGTGGGCATGCCCACTGCCATTGCGGCCGACTATGCGCGGGTTGTCTATGTGGGAGATGGGGCGGTTTATCAAGCGCAATTGTTAGCACATGTGCCAAATGCTGAAATTGCAGCAGGGGCGGATAATAAACCACATGCGGCTAACATGTTAGCCTTGGCGTCAACGAGTGCTGTTTTAGATGATATGGATGAGATTCACCAATTTGTACCAAACTATTTACGTGTGACACAAGCTGAAGCAGATTGGCTAAAGGCGCACCCAGAGGCTAATCATGAAACCTATGTTGAACAAGTTAAGTAATTGGTTCTATTGGTGGACGCACCCGTTACCAAAAGAATTACATGAATTTAGACAAAATGTTGTGTTGGGTAATAGTGAATACACTATTTCACCGGCAACCATTGCCGATGCTTCGGCGCTATTTCGGGTGGAACAAGCAGCATACGCAGGTGGTGCGCCATGGCCCGTTGAGGTATTTCGCAATGAAATCAGCCATGCCCGTTATCGACTGTATGTCATGGTGTGCATGCCAGGAACTAATACCGTGATCGGCTATGTGGGCATTGCGTTTCGGCCGGGTGTCAAAGAAGCGCATGTCACTAATCTCGCGGTTGATCCAATTTGGCAATCGCGTGGTATTGGCCGTTTTCTGATGATCTATGCGATGACGATTGCCCAGCAGGTGAACTTCCAGCGCATGTCGCTTGAAGTGCGCAAGTCAAACGTGCGTGCGCAGGCCTTGTATGAAGAGTTGGGCTTTCAAAAAATTCGAACCAAGCGCGCCTATTATGAAGATGGCGAAGATGGCTATGATATGGCCCAAATTTTAGTCGGAGGATTTAGTAGTGGAATTGAATTATCGTGAAACAACCACGGCTGATGAAATTTATACAATTGCGAAAGCAGCTTATAAAGGGTCACCTTGGACCAAGCAATTATTTAAAAATGATTTGCGGAGTCGCTTAGTTCGTTATTTAGTCCTTGAGGTTGATCATGAACCAGCGGGGTTTGTTGGCGGTACGTTAGTCGCGGATGAATTATCCATCAGTAATGTTGCCATCGTACCGAAATTTCAAGGGGCCCACTTAGGTGAAAAATTATTGTTAAAATGGTTTGAACAGTTTGAGGCGGGCACCCGAGTCTTGTTGGAAGTCCGCTATGGTAACCAGCGTGCCATGCGATTATATGAGCGGATGGGCTTTCAGGTATACAATATTCGTGAAGACTATTATCGTGATCCCGTCGAGGATGCGTACTTGATGGATTTAACATTGGGTGAGAAGGAGTTGAGTTGATGAGTGATCGCATAATTATGGCGTTTGAATCAAGTGCTGATGAGACGAGTGTGGCTATTGTTAAAAATGGTAATGACATTCTTAGTTTAGAAACAGCGACTCAAATTAAGAGTCACCAGCGATTTGGTGGCATTGTACCAGAAGTGGCCAGTCGACATCATATTGAACAAGTCACCATTTTGGCCGATGCTGCTCTGACAGACGCAGGCCTAACCTATTCAGATTTGACGGCGATTGCAGTCACGTTTGGGCCAGGGTTAGTCGGTGCGTTGTTGATTGGCGTGACTGCCGCCAAAACCATTGCTTGGGCCCACAACCTACCATTAGTACCAGTGGTCCATATGGCTGGCCATATTAGTGCTGCCCAATTTGTGGCCCCAATTGTGTACCCAGCAATGGCACTCATGGTCTCTGGCGGACACACTGAATTTGTCCTGATGCCGAATGAGTATGAGTACATTGTCGTCGGTGATACGCGAGATGATGCCGCTGGAGAATCTTATGATAAAGTTGGCCGCACCATGGGATTACAATATCCGGCTGGCAAGTTGATTGATGAAATGGCCCATCGCGGTGCGGTGACCTATCAATTGCCACGAGCCTTGATGAATGATGGGCTGCTCGACTTTAGTTTTTCCGGCTTGAAGAGCGCCGTCATTAATCTGAAACACAATGCTGACCAGCGAGGGGAAGCGTTGGATTTGGATAATTTAGCCGCTAGCTTTCAAGATGCCGTGTTAGATATGTTGCTCACTAAGACGGCAACTGCCCTGAAGCGTTATCCGGTTAAATCATTTATTGTCGCCGGGGGCGTGGCCGCCAATCATGGGTTACGCGAAGGTCTGCAAGCGTTACTAGCTAGTCATCCTGAAATCACGTATATACCGGTACCACTAAAATTAGCGGGCGACAATGCGGCTATGATTGGTGCAGCTGGTGATATTGCTTATCGTCATGGGGCTCGGGCTGGTTGGGATCTGAATGCTAAACCAGGTGAAGAGTTTGCCTATTTGGAACCTGATATGGAATTCCACACACCGATGTAAAAAAGAGGTTGCTGACATCAGCAACCTCTTTTTATGTTTTATGATATTAATCTTCACGAGCCAATAACAATTGACTGATGCCAATCAGAATATCCTTTGATTCATGATCTGGTAAGTTATCTAGATCGCTCATCGCTTGCTCAGTATACTGAAGAGCTAGGCTCTGGGCTTTTTCAACGCCACCATCGGCGACAACGAGTGTTTTGATGGTACGTAACTCATCGTCTGTGATCGTTTCACGTTTGGCCAGTAGTTCACTAATGCCTTGGTGATTTTGCATGGTTAGAATGAGGGGGGCTGTGTAAACACCTTCACGGATATCATGCAGGGCGGGTTTCCCTAATTTGGTATCGTCAGACGTGTAGTCTAGGATATCGTCTAAAATCTGGAAAGCCATGCCCACATTGTTGGCAAAAGACAAAGCCTTATTGGCAAAATCAGCGGTTGGCCGTGAGGCAGATAAACCAAGCTGTGCAGACAACTCAAACAAAGCGGCGGTTTTACCGGCAATTTGTTCCTTATAGTTGTCGATGGTCATGGCTAAATTATAGTGATTAACCCGTTGTGTCAATTCACCATTTAAGATTGTTTCGAGATAGCGCGTCATTTTACGAATCATCTGAATATCATCGGTATAGTCTGCTAAGGCACGGAAGGTCAGGGCAAACAAAATATCACCAGCATAGACGGCCACATCTTTACCAAAACGCGCTTGGAAAGATGGCACATGTCGTCGGGTGGGTGAATCATCAATGATGTCATCGTGAATCAATGAGGCCGCGTGCAACATCTCAACGGTTGCAGCGAGTTGAATGAGTGCCTCATGATCTTTTACTTCATTAAATGAAGCAATCAAAATCGTAAAGGCTGGTCGCAATAATTTACCACCAGATTGAAAAGTTTCAACTAGTGCACGTTGTACTGCGTCATCAGAGGTTTGGATGTTTTGTGTGATACGATCGAGTACGGCCTCAAGTTGGATTTGAATATTGGGGTAGTTATGCCACATGGGATGAAGCGTGACAGTTGGCTGACTCATAATGATACCTACATGTTTTCTACTATAATTAATTAAAATTGTGAACTTAAATTCAATATATCTATTTTAAGGCAAAATGACTAAAATGTCAGTGGTGGATTTAAAAACATCCCGGCAATTTAATAACCGCAACGTGCGGTTACATAAAATTGGATAAATGTGAATAAAAGGCTTGCATTGGTCTGACACATAGGGTACTATTAATAAGTTCAGTTCCAACCGGGATAATTGTGTCTACGGTGGAGACTGGAATTTTTAGAGCAATGATGTAAGAGGTTGCGACACGCCCGGTGGCATTGTCACGGGGACCACTGCCATGGATCCTTGGGAGCACGTCGGTTTTCTTACGGAGTTAGTCTCATATTCCAATATGGACGAAGGAAGGAGTCAATCATGGCAAATAAGAAGATCCGTATCCGCTTGAAGGCATACGAACACAAGATCATCGACGCATCCGCAGAAAAGATCGTCGAGACAGCAAAGCGCACAGGTGCTGAAATTTCAGGTCCTATTCCTTTGCCAACAGAACGTACTTTGTACACTGTTTTGCGTTCACCACACAAGCACAAGGATTCACGTGAACAATTCGAAATGCGCACTCACAAGCGTTTGATCGATATTGTTAACCCAACTGCTAAGACAGTTGATGCCTTGTCAAAGCTTGAATTACCAAGCGGTGTCGACATCGAAATCAAGTTGTAATCTCGATTACGACTGCAACAACAGCAACAACAAACTTGCCTGATTAAGCATTTAACTGATCGAAAAAATTATATTTACTATTACAAAGGAGATAGTCATGACTACTAAGGGTATCTTAGGCCGCAAGATCGGCATGACTCAGGTATTCACAGACAACGGTGAGCTTATCCCAGTTACTGTAATTGAAGCTACGCCAAACGTTGTTTTGCAAGTTAAAACACTTGAAAACGACGGATACAGCGCCATTCAATTAGGTTTCCAAGACAAGCGTGTTGTTCTGTCAAACAAGCCTGAGCAAGGTCACGTTGCTAAAGCAAACACGACCCCTAAGCGCTACATTCGTGAAATTCGCGACGCTGAAGGAGAATTTAACGTTGGGGATGAAGTAAAGGTTGATGCATTCGCTGCAGGCGAAACAGTCGACGTTACTGGAATCACAAAGGGTCATGGTTACCAAGGTAACATCAAGAAGGACGGCCAATCTCGTGGTCCTATGGCGCACGGTTCTCGTTACCACCGTCGTCCAGGTTCAATGGGTGCCGTTATCAACCGCGTCTTCAAGGGTAAGAAGTTGCCAGGACGCATGGGTAACCACAAGCGCACTGTTCAAAACTTGCAAGTTGTACGTGTTGACGTTGAAAACAACGTAATCTTGGTTAAGGGAAATATTCCTGGTGCCAATAAGTCACTTGTTACTGTTAAGAACTCAATTAAAGCTAAGTAATAAGGACGAAGGGAGGATATAAACATGACTAAGGTTGCTTTGTTTAAGCAAGATGGTTCAAATGCCGGTGAAGTTGAATTGAATGATTCAGTTTTCGGAATCGAACCAAACAATAATGTCATTACAGACGCTGTTTTGATGCAACGTGCATCATTGCGTCAAGGAACTCACGCCGTTAAGAACCGTTCAGCTGTTCGTGGTGGTGGAAGGAAGCCTTGGCGTCAAAAGGGAACTGGACGTGCCCGTCAAGGTTCAATCCGTTCTCCACAATGGCGTGGTGGTGGAATCGTCTTCGGTCCTACGCCACGTTCATATGCCTACAAGTTGCCTAAGAAGGTTTACCGTTTGGCATTGAAGTCAGTGTTGTCACAAAAGGTATTGGATTCAGCTTTGGTAGTTGTTGATGCATTGTCATTCGACGCACCTAAGACTAAGGAATTCAAGGCTGTTTTGAACAACTTGAACGTAAACGAAAAGACATTGGTAGTTGTTGACGATAACAACACTAACGCCGCATTGGCAGCACGTAACTTGGAAAATGTTACTATCATGACTGCTAAGGGTGTTAATGTTCTTGACGTTATTAACAACGATAAGCTGGTTATTGTAGAATCAGCTTTGTCACAAGTTGAGGAGGTCTTGGCATAATGGACGCACGCGATATCATTTTGCGCCCGGTCATCACTGAACAAACGATGAACGTTTTGGATGAAAAGCGTTACACGTTTGAAGTTGATGTTCGTGCTACTAAGCCACAAATCAAGCGCGCAGTTGAAGAAATTTTTGACGTTAAGGTTGAAAAGATCAACACTGCAAACGTACGTGGTAAGTTGAAGCGTCAAGGACGTTTCGCTGGATACACTAAGAAGCGTAAGAAGGCAACTGTTAAGTTGACTGCAGCTTCTAAGGACATTCAATTGTTCAACGAAAACTAAGTAGGAGGAAATTAGCGTGGCTATCAAGAAGTACAAGCCAACCTCTAACGGTCGTCGTAACATGACTAGCTCAGACTTTGCTGAGATCACAAAGACGACGCCCGAAAAGAGCTTGTTGGAATCAAAGTCAAACACTGGTGCTCGTAATTCATACGGACACATGACAGTTCGCCACCGCGGTGGTGGACACAAGCGTCAATACCGTATCATCGACTTTAAGCGTACAAAGGACAACGTTGCAGCTAAGGTTGTTGCGATCGAATACGATCCAAACCGTACTGCTAACATTGCTTTGTTGCAATATACTGATGGTACTAAAGCATATATCTTGGCGCCTAAGGGATTGGAAGTCGGTATGACTGTTCAATCTGGTCCTGAAGCCGATATCAAGATCGGTAACGCTTTGCCATTGGCAAACATTCCTGATGGAACTCAAGTGCACAACATCGAGTTGAAGCCTGGTAAGGGTGGCCAATTGGCCCGTTCAGCTGGTGCATCTGCACAATTGTTGGGTAAAGAAGGAAAGTACGTTTTGCTTCGTTTGACTTCAGGCGAAGTTCGTATGGTTTTGGCTACTGCCCGTGCCACAGTTGGAGTTGTTGGAAACGAACAACACTCATTGATCAACTGGGGTAAGGCCGGTCGTAAGCGTTGGAAGGGTCAACGTCCACACGTTCGTGGATCAGTTATGAACCCTAACGATCACCCACACGGTGGTGGTGAAGGAAAGGCTCCTGTCGGACGCCCAAGTCCAATGTCACCATGGGGTAAGAAGACTGCTGGTAAGAAGACACGTAACGTTAATGCTCGTTCAAACAAGTTTATCGTTCGTGGTCGCAAGAGCAAGTAATCTCCTGATTATTAGCCTAATTAAGAAACAAAGCATACGAGAGGAGACTTCATTATGGGTCGCAGCCTGAAGAAGGGACCATTTGCTGACGCTCACTTGTTGAAGAAGGTTGAAGAAGCCAACGCTTCAGAAAAGCAAGTAGTCATCAAGACATGGTCACGTCGTTCAACGATTTTCCCAAGCTTCATTGGATTGACTTTTGCCGTTTACGATGGTCGTAAGCACGTACCAGTTTTGGTACAAGAAGACATGGTCGGTCACAAGCTTGGTGAATTTGTCCCTACGCGTACTTTCCATGGTCACGCAGCGGATGATAAAAAGAGCAAGCGTAAGTAATAAAGGAGGACTAAACAATGGCTGAACAAATTACGTCAGCACGCGCCACAGCAAAGATTGTTCGTGTCGCACCACGTAAGGTCCGCCTAGTGCTTGACCAAATTCGTGGTAAGCGTGTTGCTGAGGCATTTGCAATTTTGCAATTTTTGCCAAACCACGCTTCAGTAGATGTATACAAGGTGTTGAACTCAGCAGTAGCAAATGCTGAGAACAACTTCTCATTAGATCGCGAAGATTTGGTAGTTGCCGAAGCCTTTGCCAACGAAGGACCAACGCTAAAGCGTTTCCGTCCACGTGCCAAGGGATCAGCATCACCAATCAATAAGCGTACAAGCCACATTTCTATTGTGGTAACAGAAAAGTAAGGAGGATTGAGTCATGGGTCAAAAGATTAACCCAACTGGTATGCGTGTCGGCATCATCCGCGACTGGGATGCCAAGTGGTACGCAAACAAGAAGGACTACGCAACTGCTTTGCATGAAGATTTAAAGTTGCGTAATTATATCAATACAAAGTTGGCTGACGCATCAGTTTCACGCATCGAAATCGAGCGTACTGCTAACCGCGTAAACATCTCAATCCACACTGCAAAGCCAGGTATGGTAATCGGTAAGGGTGGATCAGAAGTTGATGCATTGCGTAGCGAGTTGTCACGTTTAGTGGCTGCTGGTGAACGTGTACACATCAACATCATCGAGATCAAGAAGCCTGATTTGGACGCCCACTTGGTTGGTGCACAAATTGCAGCTGACTTGGAGCGCCGTGTTGCGTTCCGTCGTGCAATGCGTGGTGCTATTCAACGTGCAATGCGTGCTGGTGCCAAGGGTATCAAGACACAAGTTGCTGGACGTTTGAATGGAGCTGATATTGCTCGTATCGAGCAATATACTGAGGGTACTGTTCCTTTGCACACATTGCGTGCGGACATTGACTACTCATGGGATGAGGCAACTACTACTTACGGTCAACTAGGTGTAAAGACTTGGATTTACCGCGGTGATATCTTGCCTGAGAAGAAGAACAAGAAGCAAGGAGGCGAGTAACATGCTAGTTCCTAAGCGTGTAAAGTACCGTCGTCCACACCGTGGCCACATGCGTGGTGAAGCTAAGGGTGGTAAGACAGTTACATTCGGTGAATTCGGTTTGCAAGCTACAACTTCAAGCTGGATTACTAACCGTCAAATCGAAGCCGCTCGTGTCGCTATGACACGTTACATGAAGCGTGGTGGTCAAGTTTGGATTAAGATTTTCCCACACTTGGCTTACACTTCTAAGGGTGTCGGAGTTCGAATGGGTAACGGTAAAGGTACTCCAGAAGGTTGGGTTGCACCTGTTAAGCGCGGTAAGGTTATGTTTGAAGTTGGCGGAGTTACTGAAGAAGTTGCCCGCGAAGCCTTGCGCCTTGCATCTAACAAGTTGCCAGTTAAGACTAAGATCTTAACTCGCCAAGTGGAGGGTGAATAATGAAGACCAAGGATTTACAAAACGAAATCATGGGCCTCAGCGCAGCTGAGTTGGTGGCCAAGGAAAAGAGCTACAAGGAAGAATTGTTCAACTTGCGTTTCCAATTAGCTACAGGTCAACTTGAGAACACGGCTCGTTTGTCTGAAGTGCGTAAGCAACTTGCCCGTATTAAGACAGTGATTCGTCAACAAGAATTGAACAAGTAGTTAGAAGAGAGGAGACCAAGATGACTGAAGCTCGTAATACACGTAAGGTTTACCAAGGCCGCGTGGTTTCAGATAAGATGGAAAAGACAATTACTGTCGCTATCGAAACATACAAGAACCACCCAGTTTATGGTAAGCGTGTTAAGTACACGAAGAAGTTTAAGGCTCACGATGAAAACAACGAAGCTAAGCAAGGTGATATTGTACGCATCATGGAGACGCGTCCAACATCAGCTACAAAGCGCTTCCGTTTGGTAGAAATCGTCGAGAAGGCCGTTATTATCTAATCGTTTAATCTCGCATTTTACCAATAGCGGAAGGAGGACATAATCGTGATTCAACAAGAGAGTCGTTTGAAAGTTGCTGACAATTCAGGAGCACGTGAAATCTTGACTATCAAGGTTTTGGGTGGTTCAGGTCGTAAGTTTGCCAACATTGGTGACATGATCGTGGCAACCGTTAAGCAAGCCATTCCTGGTGGTACTGTAAAGAAGGGTGACGTCGTAAAGGCTGTTATCGTTCGTACTGTTTCAGGAATGCACCGTGCAGATGGTTCATACATCAAGTTTGATGAGAACGCTGCCGTTATCGTTAAAGATGATAAGAGTCCAGTAGGAACTCGTATCTTCGGACCTGTTGCGCGTGAGTTGCGTGACAATGATTACATGCGTATCGTGTCTTTGGCACCTGAAGTATTGTAATTACCATCAATAAATCAAGGAGGAAGCCTCGCATGTTTGTGAAGACTGGTGACAAGGTTAAGGTTATCGCCGGCAAGGACAAGGGCAAAGAAGGCGTTATCGTAAAGACTATCGCTGCAAAGGACCGTGTTGTTGTTGAGGGTGTGAACATGATTAAGAAGCACCAAAAGCCTAATAACCAATACCCACAAGGTGGAATTATCGAGCTAGAAGCTCCTATCCACGTATCAAACGTACAATTGCTTGACCCTTCAACTAATGAACCAACTCGTGTTGGCTTCAAGATTGAAGATGGTAAGAAGGTACGTGTTTCAAAGAAGTCTGGAACGACTTTGTAATTTATCGGTGAAAGGAGGAAATCATTATCATGGCAAGTTTGCTAAAAGAAAAGTACGTTAATGAAGTTCAACCTTCATTGATTGAAAAGTTCAACTACACATCACCAATGCAAGTTCCTAAGATCGAAAAGATCGTTTTGAACATGGGTGTTGGTGACGCCGTATCAAACTCAAAGAACTTAGATGAAGCTGTTGCTGAATTAGAATTGATTGCTGGTCAAAAGCCAGTTATCACTCGCGCCAAGAAGTCAATCGCTGGCTTCCGTTTGCGTGAGGGTATGGCAATCGGTACTAAAGTTACTTTGCGTGGTGAGCGTATGTATGACTTCTTGAATAAGTTGATCAACGTTTCATTGCCACGTGTTCGTGACTTCCGTGGAGTTTCACCAAAGGCCTTTGATGGTCGTGGAAACTACACATTGGGAATTCGTGAGCAACTTATTTTCCCAGAAATCGATTACGATCAAGTTAATCGTGTTCGCGGGTTGGACATCGTTATTGTAACGACTGCTAACTCAGACGAAGAGGGACGTGAAATGCTTACTCAATTGGGTATGCCTTTCGCAAAGTAATAGAAAACAAAACTGTTGATCAGTAGAAATTTATAAAGGAGGCAACATCAATGTCAATGACTGACCCAATTGCAGATTTTTTGACTCGCATTCGTAACGCCAACATGGTTCGTCACGATTCTGTTGAGGTACCTGCATCAAAGATCAAGAAGGACATCGCCGAGATCTTGAAGAACGAAGGCTTTGTTCGTGACGTTGAATACATTGATGATGATAAGCAAGGCGTTATCCGCGTCTTCCTTAAGTATGGTGCTGATAAGCAACGTGTCATCACTGGTTTGAAGCGTATTTCAAAGCCAGGATTGCGTTCATACGTAAAAGCCGATTCATTGCCAAAGGTTTTGAACGGTTTGGGAATTGCTATCATCTCAACTTCTGAAGGTGTTATCACCGATAAGGAAGCTCGCGCCAAGCAAATTGGTGGCGAGGTATTGGCTTACGTTTGGTAATAAAAAAACTAAAAAAGGAGGTATCCTACGATGAGTCGTATTGGTAACAAGATTTTGACTTTGCCTGCCAACGTTGAATTAAAGCGTGAAGGTGACGTTGTTACTGTTAAGGGACCTAAGGGTGAATTGTCACGCGAAATCGCACCAGAGATTACTTTCTCTGTTGACGGTGCTGACGTAAAGTTTGAGCGTCCATCCGATGATGGTCGTATCAAGGCTTTGCATGGTACTACGCGTGCCAATGTTGCTAACATGGTCGAGGGTGTCTCAGAAGGCTTCAAGAAGACTTTGAAGCTAGTTGGTGTTGGTTACCGTGCTGCAAAGCAAGGCGATAAGCTTGTTTTGAACGTTGGTTACTCACACCCAGTTGAATTCGAAGACCGTGATGGTTTGACTGTTGAAGTACCTGATTCATTGACTATCATTGTTTCAGGAATTTCAAAGCAAAAGGTTGGAGATTTATCTGCTGAGATCCGTGCCGTACGTGCCCCAGAACCTTATAAGGGTAAGGGTATCCGTTACGAAAATGAATACGTTGCACGTAAGGAAGGTAAGACTGGTAAGTAATTTATCAGGGTGTGGCAGGCAAAGTGCTTGAGTATTCATCTCAAGCATCACATTACGATGTGGGCCCACTTTGAGGATCGTGAAGCACAATTCCCAAAGTGGACTCATATCGTATGCCTGTTCTGATAAGCGAGGACGCAACGTCTCGTATTTACTTATTTAGTATATCTTTCGGATTTTAAAAAAAGAGGTTACGAACAATGATTACGAAGTCAGACAAGAACAAGGCGCGTCAACGTCGACACGCGCGCGTTCGTGGAAAGATTTCCGGTACTGCAGAGCGCCCACGCTTGAACGTTTACCGTTCTAACAAGAACATCTACGCGCAATTAATTGATGACGTAGCGGGTGTGACGCTTGCTAGTGCCTCAACTTTGGATGCAGCAGTTGAAACTGCACCAAAGACTGAGCAAGCTGCTAAAGTAGGAGCATTGATCGCTGATCGTGCTAAAGCTGCTGGTATTGAAGACGTTGTCTTCGATCGTGGTGGTTACCTATATCACGGACGTGTTTTGGCTTTGGCCGAAGCTGCTCGTGAAGCTGGCTTGAAGTTCTAAGGGAAGGAGGAAAAATAATCATGGCATATATCGATCCTAAGACACTTGGTGAGCTCGAAGAAAACGTCGTAGCCATCAACCGTGTTACTAAGGTTGTTAAGGGTGGACGCCGCTTGCGTTTCGCCGCTTTGGTTGTAGTTGGAGACCGTAATGGTCACGTTGGTTTTGGTACAGGTAAAGCTCAAGAAGTTCCTGAGGCTATCCGTAAGGCTGTTGAAGCTGCAAAGCGCAACATCATTGCTGTTCCAACTGTTGGTACAACTCTTCCTCACTCTGCATTGGGTATCTTCGGTGGTGGCCGCATTTTGGTTAAGCCTGCCACAGAAGGATCTGGAGTAGCTGCCGGTGGTGCTGCTCGTGCCGTTTTGGAATTGGCCGGTGTTGCCGACGTGACTGCTAAGTCACTTGGTTCATCAACACCTATCAACGTTGTACGTGCAACTTTCGAAGCAATCAACCAATTGAAGAACGCTGAAGAAGTTGCTGATTTGCGTCAGGTCTCATTAGAGCACTTGGCAGAGTAAGGAGGCAGAATCATGGCTGAACAAGTTAAAGTTACACTTGTAAAGAGTGCTGCCCACCGTTTGCCAAAGCAACGTGCAATTGTTAAGAGCCTTGGATTGAACAAGGTTTCTTCATCAGTTGTGTTGCCTGACAACGCAGCAACGCGTGGCGCTATTTTCAAGATTGCTCACTTGATTGAAGTTGAAATCGTCAAGTAAGCACAAAATTGCTTTGAAGGAGGAAAAACCCAATGAAGCTTAATGAGCTTACAATTGCCGAAGGCGCACGTCACGTTCGCAACCGTGTTGGACGTGGTGAGTCTTCAGGTAATGGAAAGACTGCTGGTCGTGGTCAAAAGGGTCAAAAGGCTCGTGGTAAAGTACGTTTGGGGTTCGAAGGTGGACAAATGCCTTTGTTCCGTCGTAAGCCAAAGCGTGGATTTACTAACATCAACCGCAAGGAATATGCAGTTGTGAACTTGGACCAATTGAACCAATTCGACAATGGTACTGAAGTGACTCCAACCGTATTGGTTGAAGCTGGTATCATCAAGAAGGAATTGTCAGGCGTTAAGATTTTGGCTAATGGCCAACTTGAGAAGTCATTGACTATCAAGGCCCACAAGTTTTCAGCATCAGCAAAGACAGCTGTCGAAGCTGCTGGTGGAAAGATCGAGGAAATCTAATGCTAACAACCGTGCTCAATTCACTTAAGGAAAAGGATATTCGTAAGAAATTATTCTTTACTTTAATGATTTTGATTGTCTACCGTCTAGGTGCGTACATTACTGTACCAGGAATTAATCCTGCCGCACTTAGTGAGGTTGCAAATTCTGGGCTCGGCAGCATTTTGAATATGTTTAGCGGTGGTGGCTTGACGAATTACTCATTGTTCGCAATGGGTGTCTCACCATACGTTACTGCTCAAATCGTGGTACAACTTCTCCAAATGGACATTGTGCCACGATTTGTCGAATGGTCGAAACAAGGTGAAGTGGGACGACGTAAGTTAAACCAAGTCACTCGTTACTTGACCATCGTCCTAGCTTTTGTACAGTCAATCGGTATTACAGCTGGGTTCAATCAATTGAGTCAAGTCCAATTGGTTTCAACACCAAATTGGCAAACGTATCTCTTGATTGGATTTCTTTTGACATCAGGGACGATGTTCGCGGTTTGGTTGGGTGAGATGATCACTGAACGAGGCCTCGGCCAAGGTGTCTCAATGTTGATTTTTGCTGGAATTATTGCGCGTGTTCCAGCAGGGGTCGTTCAATTAGTCAAAGAAAATGTGTTCCAAAGCTCTGATCAAACACGTGGATGGGCGTTAGTGATTGGTTTGATGTTAATCTTCTTGATTGTCATCGCTTTTGTTACTTGGTTTAACCAAGCTATTCGAAAGATTCCAATGCAATATACGCGTCGTTCAGTCGGATCTGGTGATTCATCGTACTTACCATTGAAGATTAACGTTGCTGGAGTTATTCCAGTGATCTTCGCGTCATCACTTTTGGTGACACCACAAACCATCTTGCAAGCTTTTTCAAGTAAGTATGGTACGACTAATTGGTACACAACTTTGATGGATTGGTTGTCTATGCAAACAATCCAAGGTGGGTTGTTGTACACGCTTCTCATTGTTTTGTTTACGTTCTTCTATGCCTTCGTTCAGGTTAATCCTGAAAAGGTTGCCGAGAACTTACAAAAGCAAGGAAGTTATATTGTCGGCGTTTGGCCCGGACCAGCGACTGAAAAGTGGCTATCTGGCTTGCTTGTCCGTTTATCTGTGGTCGGCGCACTGTTTTTAGGGTTTGTTGCCTTGGCACCAATCTTAGCCACTCATTACTTTGGGTTGGATAGTAATCTTGGCATGTCTGGTACTTCATTATTGATTGTTATCGGTGTTGCTATTGATTTGATTCGTCAACTAGAAGGATTAATGATGAAACGGCAATACGTCGGTTTCATTCAAGAAGGAGCAAAAACAAAATGAGTTTGAATATCATGTTGTTGGGCTTACCAGGTGTTGGTAAGGGTACCCAGGCTGCAAAGATTGTTGAAACTTACGCTTTGCCACACATCAGTACGGGAGATATGTTCCGTGCCGCAATGGCAAACGAAACGGAATTGGGATTGAAGGCTAAGTCATTTATGGACGCCGGAAACTTAGTTCCTGATGAAGTTACGAACGGTATTGTTGAGGAGCGTTTAGCTGAAGACGATACTAAGGCTGGATTCATTCTTGATGGATTCCCCCGTAACTTGGATCAAGCAGTTGCTTTGGATGAGATGTTATCAAAGCAAGACCGTAAGTTGGATGGTGTATTATACTTTACTGCATCAGAAGACGTATTGGTTGAGCGGATGATGGCACGTGGTCGTGCAGACGACACACCCGAAGTAATTAAGAATCGTTTGGAAGTCAACGGTAAGCTAACTGAACCAATTGCCGATTTTTATGAGAAGAAGGGTATTCTTCACAAAATCGATGGTGCCGGTGAACTTAACGCAATCTTCGCTGATGTAAAAGAACTGCTCGATAGTTTGAAGAACGCTTAATATTTATATCAATGGTTTGTTGTAGAAATATAGCAGGCCATGTTATAATGTATTGTTGCGTTCTCTGGTGTAACACGAAGGAGGCATAAACGTGGCCAACGATGTTATTGAAATTTCTGGTGTGGTAAAGGAAACTTTGCCAAATGCCATGTTTACCGTTGAATTGGAAAACGGCGCCGCCATTCTTGCTCACGTTTCTGGGAAGATCCGAAAGAATTTTATTCGTATTCTGCCTGGAGATCGCGTGACAGTAGAAATGTCGCCTTACGATTTGACAAAGGGACGTATTACTTATCGTTTCAAGTAATCAATCGTTTTTTAATTAATTCAAGGAGGTAAATACCATGAAGGTTCGTCCATCTGTTAAGCCAATGTGTGATAACTGTAAGGTTATTCGTCGCAACGGTCGTGTGATGGTGATTTGCTCAAATCCCAAGCACAAGCAACGTCAAGGTGCCTAATTAGTACCTTGAATTAAACATGGCAACATGTACATGTTGCCATAACTTAAATTTA
Organism: Weissella soli; assembly: GCF_001761545.1. Lineage (NCBI taxonomy): Bacteria > Bacillati > Bacillota > Bacilli > Lactobacillales > Lactobacillaceae > Weissella > Weissella soli. The sequence continues at coordinate 111,638 of NZ_CP017326.1, forward strand.
CTATAGGAGGTAATAGTAATGGCTCGTATTGCTGGTATTGATTTGCCTCGCGATAAGCGTATCGTGATCGCATTGACATACGTATACGGAATCGGTAACACTACTGCTAAGAAGGTTTTGGCAGAAGCGAACGTTTCTGAAGACGTCCGTGTTCGTGATTTGACTCCTGACCAAGAAGACGCCATCCGTGCCATCGTTGATGGTATCAAGGTGGAAGGTGACTTGCGTCGTGAAGTCTCATTGAACATTAAGAAGTTGCAAGAAATCGCATCATACCGCGGCATTCGTCACCGTAAGAGCTTGCCTGTTCGTGGTCAAAACACGAAGAACAATGCTCGTACGCGCAAAGGCCCAGCTGTTGCGATTGCAGGTAAGAAGAAGTAATTAAACTCTAAATAGAAAGGAGATTACTTTAATCATGGCAGGTCGTACTAATCGTAAGCGTCGTGTAAAAAAGAATATTGAAGCTGGTGTTGCACACATCCATGCTACATTCAACAACACGATTGTAATGATCACTGATGTACAAGGTAACGCTGTTGCCTGGTCATCAGCTGGTTCTCTTGGATTCAAGGGTAGCCGTAAGTCAACACCATTTGCTGCGCAAATGGCTGCTGAGGCTGCTGCTAAGGGAGCTATGGATAACGGAATGAAGACAGTTGAAGTAACTGTTAAGGGACCTGGTTCAGGTCGTGAATCTGCTATCCGTGCGTTGGCCGCTGCTGGTTTGGATGTAACAGCTATCAAGGATGTTACTCCAGTACCACACAACGGTTCACGTCCACCAAAGCGTCGTCGTGTCTAATTTGCATTGTTGCAAATAGGTCACTTACAATGCTTTGAAAGGGGTAACAAACAGTATGCTTGAATTCGAAAACCCAAAGATCACACTGGTTGAAGAAGATAGTAATTACGGCAAGTTTGTAGTTGAGCCACTTGAGCGCGGTTACGGAACTACGCTTGGTAACTCACTACGCCGTGTATTGTTGTCATCATTGCCAGGTGCTGCTATTAATTCTGTTCAAATTGATACAGTTTTGCATGAATTTTCAACGATCGAAGGTGTTGTTGAAGACGTCACGCAAATTATTTTGAACCTAAAAAAGGTTTCAATGCGCATCGACAGTGATGAAGAGAAAACGCTCGAAATCAATGTGACTGGTCCTGCTACGGTAACGGCCGGTGACATTGCTGGAGATAGTGATGTTGAGATCTTGAATAAAGATTTGTACATTGCTACGGTTGCGGCTGGGGCTACATTGCACATGACTTTGTCTGCTGTACGTGGACGTGGTTATGTGTCAGGTGACCAGAATAAGGAATTGCATGATGAAATGCCAATTGGCGTTCTAGCAATTGATTCAATCTTTACCCCAATCGAGCGCGTCAACTACCAAGTTGAAAACACGCGTGTCGGACAACGTGACGACTTTGATAAGTTGACTTTGGACATCTGGACTGATGGATCATTGACGCCAACGGAAGCAATTTCATTGGGTGCTCGTATCCTTTCAGATCATTTGACTCAATTTGTTGAATTGTCAGAGCGCGCGGTAACTACACAAGTGATGGCAGAGAAGGAAGAAGCTGAGGCACCTAAGCATGCCGATAGCCCAATTGAAGAATTGGACTTGTCAGTTCGTTCTTATAATTGTCTCAAAAGGGCCGGAATCAACTCTGTTCAAGAGTTGACGGATCGTACAGAATCTCAAATGATGGCGGTTCGCAACCTCGGTCGGAAATCACTTGACGAAATCCAAGAAAAGCTTGCGTTGCTTGGATTGGGATTCCGCAAGGAAGATTAGAATTAAAATAGTTTGAAGGGTGTTGAGATCCTTACAAACTACCGATAGAATACCAGAAAAAGGAGGATTGACTCATGTCATACCGTAAGTTGGGACGCACTAGCTCACAACGTAAGGCTTTGTTGCGCGACTTGACTACTGCATTGTTAGTAAATGGTCGTATTGAAACTACTGAAGCACGCGCTAAGGAAGTTCGCCGCACTGCCGAGAAGATGATCACTTTGGGTAAGCATGGTGATTTGGCTTCACGTCGTAAGGCTGCTGCTTTCTTGCGTAACATTGTTGCTGACGTAGAAACTACTGAAGACAACAAGGTTAAGGTTGAAACGGCATTGCAACATTTGTTTAACGATGTTGCACCTCGTTTCGAAGGCCGCGCGGGTGGTTACACTCGTATTTTGAAGACTGTACAACGTCGTGGTGACGCTGCACAAATGGTTATCTTGGAATTGGTTGACTAATACGTTAGTTAATTCAATTTAAATAATCATCTTTTAAATCTCCATGCTATACTGCATAAACTGTTACGATGCTGGGTTTAACCCAAGTCTAGGTTGAATGGCTCGTTAACGAGTCGCGCAGTGTAGCGTGTGGGATTTTTTTTAGCCAAATTTCACTTTGCGGAACATCAGATCGGCATTCCGTCACAGTAGAAATTGGCGTTTCCTTTAAAAACATAACAAAACCCCATCGGTTGGATTTACGCCAACTTATGGGGTTTTGTTATGTTTTGGTGACACACTTATTTTTGATGTTGGTTTGCGTTTAATAGATAAATTTTGACTTTATCTTATCGTTTTTAGTGTCGGGGTTAATTTGGAATTTTTTAATATATTGTAGTGTTCTAGGGGAAACATGAAAGCTTTCGCTATGGTTCGTATGGTGTGGTTTTGATAATAGTAAACTACGCTTCATGGGACGACTTTAGTTTACTATGGGAGAAGTTCTTATTTATAGTTGGGACTGTATCGTTGGTAAATGGTTACCCTAGCTTCATTTTGCTACTGCAATAAGGTACCAAGCCAATAAGTGAAGGCCATTGTCAGTACCCCTGTGACTATGTTGCGCAAAATAGCTGGCATTCTTGGTGCCCGCCCTGCCCAAGAGCTTAGCCAACCGGTTAAAAACAGGGCCCAAAGTGTTGCTAAAATGGTCCCTATCACTTTGAGACTTTCGGGTAGTAATATCACAGATAATAACGGCCAGATGCCACCGGATATCGACGCGATAAATGACGCTATTAAGGCATGCGCAGGACTTAAATATTTTCCAACTACAATGCCGTACTTAATTTGTACATAGTGGACCAAAGCATCCTTTTTCATAAGATCATCTGCCACACGTGCGGCTAATCTAGGATCAGCACCCCGCTTTTCATAGTGTATAGCTATTTCATCATGCACAGTGCTAGGTTGGGTGGCCAAAAGAGTCTCAGCTTTTGCAACTACTGCTTTTTCGGTATCTTTTTGTGACGAAACCGAAACAAACTCTCCTGATGCCATAGAAAAAGCAACAGCCAGCATTTCAGCAATACCAGCTACAAAGACGACGGCATTATTGGTAGTAGCTCCAGTCATCCCAAGAATGACCCCAGCGCCACCGATAATACCGTCATTAGCGCCCAATACTCCAGCACGAATAATATTCAATTTTTCTGATAAAGCCAATTTTTTATAGTCCATATTATAAAGCCATTAATAATCCAATTAAATATGTCATGAACATGGTTAATAGTCCCATCATCACATTTCGTAAAATCATTGTTTTTTTTGGTGTATTGCCATAGACAGCTGAGAAATAGCCGGTTAAAATTAAGGCGCCAATTACAAAAACTATCGTTGTGATGACACGGTATGCTACTGGTACAAAGGTCATACTGATCATTGGTAAGAAGGCGCCAATTGGAAAAGCCACCATTGATGCAATGGCAGCGTCAGTTGGTGAGATGAAATCGTCTTCGTTTATGCCATAGCGCGCATTCAAAGTTTCTTTCAATGCATCTTTTTGCATGCTTTGTTGCGCAAGTAATTGTGCGTTTTCCGCACTGATGCCATCTGTTTGATAGTGCTGTATCAGAAACTGCGCTTCTTGTGAAAAATTATTAGTTAGCGCCATTTTTTGTGCATCTTTGGCTGAACGTTCTGAATCTAATTGCGCATTTACGGATACATATTCCCCCGTGGCCATGGAAAAAGTGCCGGCGATCGTTGCTGTCAGACCAGCCAGAAAAATTGTCCAAGTATTCATTGAGGCCCCGTAAACACCAAAAACAACGCCAGCAATTGAAATAATACCGTCGTTTGCGCCCATCACAATCGCACGTAGAATATTTATTTTTTTATTAATCTGTATATCCATGTGTAAATTGTAACATGTTATTTTAGGGTTGAGTACAAAAAGTAATTAAACATCCCGTAATGTCTCAATAGTTTTGTCGTTTTTTTGTATCTGATAATTAAAGATGTTAGCGTACGTCATCATTTAACGCCATAAACACGTATAATATATTAACTAATGATCTGCAAACACAAACCCTAAGTATCTAGTTTAATCGGCGTGGTGGTGGTCCAATTAACCGAGTGAAGGTCGCGATTTGCACCAGTCAGTCGCACTTTCAGCTCTCTAAACAGTTTTTCGCTATTTAAGGTGGCCATGGGACATGGTTGTTTTTTAGCTAAAAGCCAGTGATGGGTGCGCAGCACACATATGAAATAAAAATCACAATATATTCATTATTTCAATCTAAATATTAGAAATTTTACATTAAAGCGCGTCAAACAGACCACAATGACGGTTGATTAGTATTAATAATTAAAGAAAATGTGCACAAAGTATTGCTAATAATTTGTAAGTCGGGTATAATAAGGTATGTTAATAAGTTCACAAATGGATTTATAGTCGAAATTAATTATTAGATTTAGGTAGGTATTGGATGATGATTGTATTTTTGCGTAACAACAAAGTAGCAATGTGGGTTTTGACGGTATTACGGGTATGGTTGGGATATAACTGGGCCGTGGATGGTTTTGAAAAGGTAACAGCTAAAGGTGGCTTCCATGCCGATGGTATGATTATGGCTGCTTTAAAGGCCCCCGTAATGACACCAGCGAAGACCAAGGCATTCCCTTGGTATGATACTTTCTTGCAATTGACCACTGGTAACGGTAAGTCACACGCTGCCCTGAACGCATTTTCATTTGCAGTGTCATGGGGTGAGCTTCTCGTTGGCTTGGGCTTAATTTTTGGTACGTTGACTCTAGCAGCTGCCTTCTTCGGTTTGCTCATGAACTTCTCGTATTTAGGAGCTGGGGTCGTTTCAGTTAACCCAACTTACATCTTTATTGAATTTATGATTTTAATCGGTGGGTATAACTCAGCACGTATTGGTTTGGACCGTTGGGTAACGCCATTCTTGCGATCAAAATTTGCTTTTTTAAACAATGATATTGAAGTTAAGTAAGTTTAATTAATTAAAAGTCATCACTGCGGTGATGACTTTTTTGTTATTTTTAATCAGTATCAGCCGCTAACATTAATTAAAAACGAACGATCACTAGTTGTAAATTATTTATATTAGGTTATACTTAATTTATTCAAGTGAGGTGTGCGTATGTATGATTATCGAAATGAACGTTATGGCGTTGTCTTTATGATTGATGCAAAGTCCTTTTATGCGAGTGTGGAAGCGGTTGACCATGGGTATGATCCGTTACAAGTCCCATTAGTTGTATTGTCGCAGGGACCAAATGTTGGTGGTGGCGGGTTAGTTTTGGCGACGTCTCCTATGGCTAAAAAGATGTTCGGTTTGAAAACGAATGTGAGTCGTCGTTATGATCTACCCGAAGACCAGCGTTTAAAAATCTATCCGCCACGTATGAATCTCTATATCAAGAAAAATTTGGAGATCAATCGTCTTTTTCAAGAATTCGCAGCGCCTGAAGATATTCAACCATATTCGATTGATGAATCAATTGTCGATGTCACGCATTCGTGGCATCTATTTGGACAAAGCCCTGTTGAAGTTGCTCAACGCATGCAACGTCGTGTTTATGAAGCGACTGGGCTGTACTTAACGATTGGTATTGGTAATAATCCGATGCAGGCAAAGTTAGCGCTAGATAATTATGCCAAGCGGGCTGCGAATATGATTGGAATTATTTCATATGAGACGGTACCAAATATGATTTGGCCATTAAATGATCTGGAACAAGTCTGGTCGATTGGCCATCGGACTGCCCGTAAATTACAGCGGCTAGGGATTCGGACCTTGTATGATTTAGCACACTATAATCCAAATAGACTAAAGGAATTGTTTGGGGTGATCGGCGAACAATTATATGCTTTAAGTTGGGGCGTGGATCGGGCCATTGTTAGTCAAAAAACGGCAGTGAAAGAACAAAGCATTGGCAATTCACAAGTGCTCCCACGGGACTATGATAATTTGACTGATTTGCGTATTGTTGTGCGTGAAATTACTGAACAAGTCGCTGCCCGGTTACGGTTTCAACATAAGCAGGCTCAAGTATTGTCATTGACCATATCTTATGGGTATGGTGAGGGATTTAGTAAGCAAGCGACCTTCGTCCCAACCAATTTATCGACGAATCTGGTCCAAGCGGCCTTGTTTTTGTTGACAGATAATTATCAAGGAACGGTCGTTCGCAATGTCGCGGTCTACACCAGCAAATTGATACCGGACAAATTTGAACAGCTAGATATTTTCGTAGCTCCCGAAACGCAGGTGCTGGCCCATAAGTTAGATCACACAATCAGTGCTATTCAGCGTCAATTTGGTTTTACTAAATTAGTCAAAGCTTCGTCGCTATTGGATGGGGGGACTGCCATTGAACGTGCTAGTTTAGTTGGCGGTCATAATGGAGGTAATGCATATGAGTGATAACTATTCTGATGATTGGCCAAGCCAGTTTTTCAAGCAGTACCAGGACCGGGGTATGATGAAGTGGCGGGGATTCTATTTATCGGATCACACGGCAAAGTTTAAAGCGGCGGTTAACCAAGTAACTGAAATGGAAAATCGGCAGCAACCACAGCAAATGGCACTCACCGAAATTTTTAAACTACTCGAACAGGCTTACGTGACCCAACAACAGTTAAGGATCTGGTTGAATCAATTAACCGTAAAGGATGCCACAATTGTTAGAGCTGATGTGGTCGCTGGTATCGTGAATGGGTTTAATGAAGAGGGTGTGTACGTTAGTCACCAATTGGTACCATATGATACCATTGCTTGGATTGAAACAGTTGCCAGGCACCGCCAGTAATAACATAAAACCCCTGCACTTTAGCTAAAATGCAGGGGTTTTATTATCTAAAATATTAGCCGTGATGTGCTTTCTTAGCTGCAAAATCACCAATGAATTGAATCACAACAATGATTAACAAGACAAGAATTGTTGCTAACCACATGACATCATTTTGGAAACGTTGGTATCCAGTCACGATGGCTGTCGTACCCAGACCACCAGCACCGATGGCACCGGCCATGGCCGTCAAACCAACCAATGAAATCAAAGTCACGGTTGAAACCCGAATCAATTCAGACCGGCCTTCAAGTAAGTAAACGTCTTTGATGACGTCCCAATTAGTGGCCCCAAAGGAACGTGCAGCTTCAATCTTACCTGAACTAACGCCCAACAAAGCCACTTGGACTTGACGGGCATAGAAGGGAAAGACACCCAAAGCCAAGGGCACCAAAGCGGCTGTTGAACCGATGGTCGTCCCAACGATGACTTGGGTCAAAGGTGAGATAACCACGACCATGATAATGAAAGGAATGGCTCGTCCAATCGAGACAACCTTATCAAAAATTTGGAAAAGGAGTCGATTTGGTGTGATGCCGTCTTCGGCCGTCAACACTAAAATTGTGCCGAAAATCAAACCCAGGATCCCACCAAAAATGGCAGCGCCAACGGTCATGTAGAGTGTTTGGAACAGAGAAGTTCCCCAACCATAATCTTCACCCCAACCGAGTGAGTAAACATTAGGTAAGTTTTGTTCAATCCAATGTATCATTAGGCGATTCCTCCTTGGATTTCAATTTGATTAATTTTGACATTGTGATCTTCAAAGGCTAACAGTACGGCGTTAAGTTGTGCAGCGTCCCCCTTGAAGACTGCTAGTGCCGTACCAACTGGGGTGTTCGTCAAGATTTCCATATTAGAGTACAAAATATTGGTTGTCACCGCAAAATCAGCAAAAATGGTTGATAGTAATGGCTGGGCTGTTTCTTCACCAACATAGTCAATTTGGACGAGAATTTCATCCGCGGCCAAGGGCTTGAGAACTAGTAATTCTTTCACCTTGACGAGGGCTTCTTCACGGTTGGTTGCTGTGTTAATGAAGTCCTTTGTTAGTTGCGCTTGGGGGTTAGTGAAAATCTCAAGCAGTGAGCCACGTTCGATAATATGGCCGTTTTCCATCACCGCAACTTTATTAGCAATTTCCTTCACGGCTTGCATTTCGTGGGTGATTAATACAATCGTCAAACCAAGCTCCTGATTCAATTTCTTCAATAAGGCCAAAATTTGGTTAGTAGTACGTGGATCCAGTGCGGACGTGGCTTCATCGGAAATTAGAATCTCAGGATCATTTGCTAAAGCACGGGCAATGGCGACACGTTGCTTTTGACCACCTGATAGTTGTGAGGGATAGTTGTCAGCCCGATCACCCAAGCCAACTAAGGCCAGTAACTCAGTGATTTTGGCACGCTTATCGGCCCTTGATAAAGATGAGTGCTTTAGGGGCTGAGCGACGTTACCAAAGACCGTTAATTCATCCATCAGATTAAAGTGTTGGAAAATCATCCCAATCTTCTTACGTTTGTCACGTAAGGCAGCAGCGTTGAGTGTCGTCATTTCGACGGGATGGTCATTGTTTTCGATATCTACGAGGACTGAGCCGGCAGTCGGCTTTTGTAGCAAGTTGATCGTACGCACTAACGTAGACTTACCGGCTCCCGAATAGCCCACAATACCATAAATATCACCGCGTTCAATTTCAAGTGATTCGTTTTGTACCGCCACAATATCGCGGCTTTTTTGTTTAAATGTGACATTCACATCAGTAAGTTTAATAACAGGCATGTAATCATCTCCTATACACAATTCTCTGACATATAACTAAATTCAAACGGCAAAGTCGTCCTTACCCTTTGATGATATGTATCCCCCGGAGATGAGAGGGGGAGTGGCATAAGCGACGACTCTCATGCCACAACCTCATTGAAACAAGGTTGTTTAACATCTCCTTTACCACAGCCAAGCAGTGGTTACGTTTACTTCAACTTGATATCCCAAGCAGGAATTTCTGCTTCGCCCCAAGTCTTAGCAATAACCTTCTTTGTCTTGGCTGTTTGGTAAGCCTTAACAACTTCCTTGTAGGCCTTTTTGTGAGCCTTTGACTTCTTAGCTGCAATGACATTAATCCATTGCTTTGAGTCCTTGTTAACTGGTTCTACGTAGATTGCAGAGCTTAGCTTAATCTTGGCTTCTGAAGCGTAGTTGGTGTTGATGACAGCAGCCCCTTCAGACTTCAAGGCAGCGGGTGTCTGATCAGCAGCAACTTCTTTAATCTTCAAATTCTTCTTGTTTTGCTTGATATCTTTAACGGTTGGCAAATCAACGTTCTTCTTCAAAGTAATCAAACCGGCTGTTTGCAACAACATCAAAGCACGCGCTTCGTTGGTTGCATCATTTGGTACCGCAATCGTTGCGCCCTTCTTGATTTGAGAAACCTTCTTGGCGTCAGTCGAGTACAAACGGATTGGCGTAATAAACGTCTTACCGATTGCCTTCAAGGCCTTACCATTCTTAGCGTTCCAATTGTTCAAGAAGTAGTAGTGTTGGAAGGCGTTCAGGTCTAGTGAGCCGTCTTTCAACGCTTGGTTAGGCTGGTTGTAGTCAGTAAAGACCTTCACCTTGATGGTGATACCATACTTATTTTTAGCTGTCTTAGCGACACTTTTCCACAACTTAGCATCAGAGGTACCCACTAAACCAACTTTAACCACTGTATCAGCCGAAGCGACAGCTGATGGTAAAGCAACTGATCCAATCAGACCAGCTGCAGCCATAACAAGCCCTGACTTAAATACATTCTTCATCATATTCATCTCCTAATATCTGTACTATATAAACCTACTACCTACTGGATAAAGTTAATTTTACAGTTGAACAAAAAAACTCGTTTCCATCTGAGGATTTATCCCCAAGATAGAAACGAGTTCACGTGTTACCATTCTACTTTATCAATCAGTTTGCACTGAAAGACCTTGACAACGAGCGGGCTACAGCGAAATGATGCCTTGCCGATTCGTGTGTCTTGTAACGTAGACCAACCCGTCACCGGCTTACAGACTTGCTGCTCACCGCTGCCAATCACAGATCATTTTCCAAGAAAGTCTTCGTAACGATTCACACCAACCATCGTCTCTCTTTGCCGAATAATAACTCGTACTCTTCTGTTCAACTTGTTTAACCTTTATCTATGATAGCTATGCTAACGGCTTTTTAAAAACATGTCAAGCACATTTATGCAGTTTAAATATTAGAGGACGATGCGAGTTAGTCATCTTGCCGATCAAGACGCACAAAGCTCCACACGATGAACAAGAAGAGCACCGGTGTGAACATTGCCCAGCCCCCGACGAATTGACCAAGGAAATGTGCCAGTAAGGCCCCCGCCACAAAACCACCTAGCACAAACGAAATATTTCGTCCTTTACGTAAATATTCGGGTTCCTTTGTCAAAAAATAGCTCGCAAACATTGCCCCAAAGGTCTTTAAATTCCCTGTACTCATAATAGTGGCGTAGGGCGCACCGCGGAGCTTACCAAAGGTATCAGCTTGCATTGACATAAACATGGCTAAGCAAGCTAGGATAACCTCTGTGGGGAAGTTGAGCACTTCCATAATGGCGGCCAACAAGACCCCAAAAGCCTCAATCAAAACGGATTGTTCTTCCCATTGAATGGTGTTAATGAATTTATACCGTTTGATAATTTGATTCAGACCCGCGCCAATGATGAAAAAGAAAATTGGGAAGAAAAACGTTAAAGCGGCAGCTAATTTACCGGCAGCCAAGTTAACGGAAAATTGCAATAAATTACCACTCTGAAAAGATGCAAAACGCATATTATGAAATGCAAATGTATATGAATCGATAAATCCAGCCGTGCCAGCGAGCAAGACGCCCACCCGGATAGATTCTTTATAAATCTTCTGTGTACTTGCCATTTGAATAAAACCTACCTCAATCACTCTCTAAAACAAGAATCATAGCACATTTTTTAGGGTGAATTACAGACTTTGTAGATAAAATAACCTAAGTAAAACGTCAAATAGTTTTTCGTATGTTAAAATATACACATATTATTCAGGAGGAAATCCTGAGAGATAAAGGACGATTAAGATTATGAGTTACGCATATCCTGATGATAGTTTGACCTTGCATACGGATGCCTATCAATTAACGATGATGCAGACGTATTTCCAAAAAAACATTCATGAACGGCGAGCAGTGTATGAAGTGTATTTCCGTGATATTCCATTTAAAAATGGCTATGCTATTTTTGCAGGCTTAGAGCGCATTCTAGATTTCTTACGTGATTTGAAGTTTTCAAAGAGTGATATCGCATACCTACGTTCAACGGGTACTTTTGATGATGATTTCATTGATTATCTAGAAAATTGGCGCTTTAAGGCGACGGTTCGTGCACCACATGAAGGTGAAGTAGTCTTCAGTAATGAACCTATTTTACAAGTGGAAGGAACGGTTTTTGATGCGCAATTGGTTGAAACCCCATTGCTCAACATCATTAACTACCAAACGTTGATTGCTACCAAGGCTTCACGTATTCGGGCAATCGTTGGTGATCAAGGACTGTTAGAGTTTGGTACCCGGCGCGCTCAAGAAATGGATGCAGCGCTGTGGGGCACACGTGCTGCATATATTGGTGGCTTTGATGCGACGTCAAATGTCCGTGCGGGTAAGCTATTTAATATTCCAATCAGTGGCACCCATGCGCATAGTTTGGTGCAAGTTTATCGGAATGATTATGAAGCCTTTAAGGCCTATGCAGAGACACATAAAGATGTTGTTTTCTTGGTAGATACGTATGATACGTTACGTTCGGGTGTGCCAAGCGCCATCCGGGTAGCTAAAGAATTTGGTGACAAGATTAACTTCTTAGGGGTGCGGATCGACTCAGGCGACATGGCGTATCTTTCAAAGGGTGTCCGCAAGATGTTGGATGCCGCTGGCTTCCCGGATGCCCTGATTTATGCTTCTAATGATTTGGATGAGGATACAATTACCTCATTGAAGTTACAGGGTGCCAAGATTGATGTTTGGGGTGTTGGTACTAAATTAATTACAGCCTATGACCAACCTGCTTTGGGCGCTGTTTATAAGGTAGTGGCCATTGAAAATGAAGACGGTGCAATGGTTGATACCATTAAGATTTCGAGTTCGGCTGCTAAAATTTCAAATCCTGGTCAAAAGCAGGTATGGCGTATCACGCGTAATTCTGATGGTAAGTCACAGGGTGATTATGTCTCTTTGTGGAGCGAGAACCCTGCTGACCAACAAGACGGCCTATACATGTTCCACCCAGCATATCCATATTTAAATAAGATGGTGACGGACTTTACGGCTACCCCAATCTTGCAAGCGGTGATTGTGGATGGGCAACAGGTCTATGAAACGCCGACTTTGAATGAGGTGCGGACATATTCAATGGCTAAGTTAGGGGCCTTGTGGTCAGAATACCGTCGTAATTTGAATCCGCAAGAATATCCCGTTGATTTATCACAAAAGGCCTGGGATCACAAAATGGCGCTCATTAAAGAAATGCGAGCATATGTTGATGAGGTAGATCGCGAATACTCAGAAGAAAATTGATCGATGAGGGAGAAAACATGCGTGAATTACAAAAGCAAATTATTAAAACACTAGGTGTGCAACCAACGATTGATCCCGAAACTGAAATTCGTCGTTCTGTGGACTTACTGAAGGCATATTTGTTGAAGACTGGTTTGAAGACGTATGTCCTGGGTATCTCGGGTGGCCAAGATTCAACCTTGGCGGGGCGCTTAGCAGAAATGGCGGTTACTGAGTTACGTGCTGAGACTGGGGATGCAGCCTATAAGTTCATTGCGATGCGGTTACCATTTAACGAGCAAGCTGACGAAGCGGATGCATTAGCTTCAATTGCCTGGCAAGGCGCTGATGAAACGATTCGGGTCAATATTCAAGCAGCTACTGAAGGTATCGTCAATGAACTGGAGGCCGCTGGGGTCACGGTTTCGGACTTCAATAAGGGGAATATCAAGGCCCGGCAACGTATGATTGCCCAATATGGGGTAGCTGCTGCGAACCGGGGCGTGGTCATTGGAACTGACCATGCGGCGGAGGCGTTGGCTGGCTTTTACACGAAGTTTGGTGACGGTGCAGCCGATATTACGCCTTTGTACCGTTTAAATAAGAGGCAAGGTCGTCAAATCTTGGCGTTCTTACAGGCACCCAAGCACTTGTATGAGAAGACCCCCACGGCTGATCTGGAAGAAGATCGACCAGCCTTACCCGATGAAGTTGCATTGGGTGTCTCATATGATGCCATCGATGACTACCTAGAAGGTAAGGAAGTCTCTGAAAAGGACGCCATCCAAATCGAAAAATTGTATACGACCACTGAGCACAAGCGACAAACACCGGTAACGGTCTTTGACGAGTGGTGGCAGTAAAAGTGGCATTGTTGGCATGCTGAGCATAGCCCTTTTTGATGCAAGACAACAAAATAAATAGCGCAGCGCTGGTGATCCAATATGGAAATCCGGCGCTTTTTTAGCGCTTGACAAGTCTGACTTTTAGCGCCTGAAAACCTTTACAAGTGTGATATGATTAAGGAAATAATTATAAAGGTGGGAGCATTATGCAAGTCTACAATACCATGTCCCTTGAGAAGGAAACCTTCAAGCCACTCCATGAAGGTATTATTAACATGTATGTTTGCGGACCAACGGTGTACAATTACATCCACGTTGGTAATGCACGCTCAGCGATTGCCTTTGACACTATCCGCCGGTACTTTTTGTATCGTGGTTATGATGTTAACTATGTTTCTAATTTTACTGATGTTGATGACAAGATGATTAAGGCTGCTGCGGAGCAGGGAATTACAGTTCCTGAACTGGCTGATAAGTATATTGCTGCGTTCAATGAAGACACATTGCCATTGAACATCATGCCTGCAACGGTTCGGCCCCGTGCAACTGAGCATATTCCTGAAATTATTGAATTTGTACAAGATTTAATTGCCAAAGGGTATGCCTATGAAGTTGAAGGTGATGTCTATTTCCGCGCGAAGAAATTTAAGGGTTATGGTATTTTAGCCCATCAGGATTTAGCAGAAATGGAATCAAACGCTGCCGGTCGTTTAGATGATGGTGAAATGGCGCGTAAGGAAGATCCAATGGACTTTGCTGTTTGGAAGGGCGCTAATGATGGCGCAATTTCATGGCGCTCACCATGGGGGCAGGGACGTCCCGGTTGGCACATTGAATGCTCTGTCATGGCTACGAAATACTTGGGTAACCATTTGGATATTCATGGTGGTGGAATTGACTTGGCCTTTCCCCACCATACTAATGAAATCGCACAAACTGAAGCCCATACTGGTGAGAAATTTGTTGAAAAGTGGTTGCACAACGGGTTCGTAACTGTGGGGGATGAACACGAAAAGATGTCAAAATCTTTGGGCAATTTCGTCACTGTCCATGAATTGTTAAAGCAAGTTGATGATCCAATGATTATTCGCTTCTTCATGGCGACGACGCAATATCGGCGCCCAGTGGCCTATTCACAACGAAATCTCGACCAAGCAGCCCGTAATTTGGAACGCATCCGTACCGGTTACCGTAACTTGCAATTCCGGTTAGCAACTGCAACGGTTGGATCTGATGCAGCGATTGAGGAAAAGGCCCAGGCTTTTGTTGATACATTTGTGGCGGTGATGGATGATGACTTCAATGTGCAAGACGGGGTGACTGCGGTTTACAACTTAGTGAACTTGGCGAACACCTATGCCATAGCGGCTGATGTCAAGACGGACACGGCGCAATTTATCCTGCGCCAAATTGCTGAATTGATGAATGTTTTCGGGGTTGATGGTATGGCACAAGATGATATCCTGGATGCCGACGTTGAGGCATTGATCAGCGAGCGTGAAGCAGCGCGCGCAGTGAAAAACTTTAGTCGAGCTGATGAAATTCGTGACACATTGACGACCCAAGGCATTGTATTGGAAGATACGCCCCAAGGTGTGCGTTGGCACCGTGCATAATTAACTAATATATTGCTAATTTGGACGACATACATTGATGCAAATCAGTGTGTGTCGTTTTTTGTGAATGGTTAAACCATAGTATCTTGCTAAACCACAATACCCGAATGGCATAAAATACGGTACAATGAAAGCATGATAGAAAAAATAAATTACCGACAATTAAATGGCTTAGATTTGGCGTATCTTGGGGATGCAGCCTATGAAACATACATTCGCCAGCATCTATTAGCACTGGGTATTACGAAGCCGGCTAAGTTGCAACACACGGCTAAGGAATATGTTTCTGCCAAGGCACACGCAGCTTTGTATAACTTAATGGTAGCGGAAAATATGCTGACTGATGAGGAAGAGGAGTTTTTCCGACGTGGCCGTAATGCAAAATCCCATACGAAGGCAAAAAACACCGATACGGTGACTTACCGCATTTCCACCGGATTTGAGGCGATGATTGGCTATCTGCACGCCAGCGAACAGATTGAGCGCTTAGAAGAACTAATCGTTTGGATTTTTGAACAAGTAGAGAATGGACGGACACGAGACAATGGCACAACGACCCACTGATAATAAAAAGCGCAATTTTAAGCGCGATGATGCTAAACATAACGATCGACGCAAGTCACAGGATCATCGACGTGAAGAGGAAATGGTTGTCGATGCACCAGAATTTATTTTTGGGCGCCACGCCGCAGTGGAAGCACTGAAGGGTGAGACCGAAATCAATAAGGTTTGGTTACAAACTGGGGTGCAAGATCAAATCCGTCATGAAATCACGGCGTTAGCTAAGAAACGCAGTCTGGTGATCCAAGAAGCCCCTAAGGCTAAGCTCGATGAGTTGGTTGATGGCGAAAGTCACCAAGGGGTGGTGCTTTCCATTGCGGCGTACGCCTACGCGACAATTGATGATTTGTTTGCCAAGGCCGCTGAAAAAGAGGAAGCACCCTTCTTCTTGATTTTGGATTCAATTGAAGACCCCCATAACTTAGGCTCAATTTTGCGTACAGCTGATGCGGCTGGTGTGCATGGGGTGATTATTCCAAAGCGCCGCGCGGTGCAATTAACAGCCACGGTGGCTAAAACATCAACGGGTGCCATTGAACACGTCCCAGTTGCCCGGGTCACTAATTTAGTGAATACCGTTAAGGAATTGAAGGAACGTGGCCTATGGATCTTTGGTACGGACATGGACGGTAAGGATTATCGTCAATGGGATGCGCAGGGACCCACGGCACTGATTATTGGTAATGAAGGTAAGGGCATTGCCCCATTGTTGAAAAAGACGGTCGATGAAACGCTGACCATTCCAATGGTTGGACATGTGCAGTCCTTGAATGCGTCCGTGGCCGCTTCATTGTTAATTTATGGTGCATATAATTCACGTCATCCCCTCGTATAATATGCAAATAAAGCATGCCAACATTGATTTGTTAGCATGCTTTATTCATAATCCCCCCATAGCGCATCATCTGAGGCATACTAGGCACACGAGGTGATGATAATGCAAAAGATGACGCCGGAATTTTTTAAGGGTATCCGTGATGGTGAGACTGAAATGTTAGAATTAGCGCTGGAACGGTATGCACCGATTATTTGGAAAATCTATCGGGCCCATCCCGTATGGTTAGCAGCCGATGAGTGGTCCCAAGACTGTCGGATTGCGTTGTATAACGCAGCACAGGGGTTAACAACTGAATCCTTTGGTGCTTTTACTAATTATTTTTGTATCTCAATTCAGCGCCAAATGTGGAAGTATTGGCGGGAAAACGAACAGCGCCGCGAGTTAACTTGTAATATTGCTAGTTATGGTGAAAGTATCCAACGCATCGGTCAGGATCGGCCAACCATCACTCAATTAATGAACGTCAATGACATTATTGCTACGCTGACGGAGAATGAGCAAAAAGTCATTATGATGTATGCTGCCGGCTATAGTACCAACGAAATAGCCGGTATCTTTGATACGGTACCCTCAACCGTCCGTAGTCGCATTATGTGGATTCGACGCCGTGTCCAAGCCGGTAACAGCTAGCCTGAAAAATTTGTTGTCATGATGGGTTAAAATACTGCAGACTGGTTGAAACAGCGGGCGTATGATACACTATATCTCAGTTAGATTAGACAGCAGTCTAAGTGAGGAGAACAAAATGGCAGTTAAAAAAGTTTCCTTGGCTTGTACGATTTGTGGTACACGTAATTATATGATTGCCAAGAAGGCTGATCGTACGGTCCGCCTTGAAGTAAAAAAGTTCTGCAAGATTTGTGGCAAGCACACGCTACACAAAGAGAGTATGTAAGGTAGGTAAGGGTAAAATGAAGTTCTTGAGCAGCGTCGTTGACGAAATGCATAAGGTTACATGGCCAACATTGTCACAAAATATTCGTGACACGGCCATTGTTTTGACAACATCATTGATCTTTGCTTTATTGTTTGGTGCGGCCGATTGGGTGTTCGAACAAGGGATTACATGGTTGTCTAAGTAGTTTTTTTAGATTATAATTGCCATATAGAGAAGCGAAATAAAGCCCCCAACTGTGGGGGTTTTTAATTTACATTTTTTCAAAAAAACGGGAGGCCATCATGGTTGAGTCAATTGATAAGCAATGGTACGTTTTGCACACGTACTCTGGATACGAAAATAAGGTTAAGCAAAACCTTGAGTCACGTATCGAAACAATGAACATGCAAAACTTCATTTACCGTGTGATTGTGCCTGAACAAGAAGTTGCTGTCGAAAAAGACGGTAAAACTAAGATTGTTAAGGAAAATGAATTTCCTGGCTATGCTTTGGTTGAGATGGTCATGACAGACGAAGCTTGGTATGTCGTTCGTAACACCCCAGGCGTAACTGGTTTCTTGGGTTCCCACGGTGGTGGATCAAAGCCAGTTTCTTTGACACCAGAAGAAGCCGATGATTTCTTGCGTAAGTTTGGTAACCCAGATGAAGAGCCTATCAAGAAGCCTAAGGTTTTGGATGCTGAAGTTGGGGAGACCGTTGAAATTATTGCGGGATCGTTCATTGGTATGCAAGGACCAATCACTGAAATTGATAACACTAAGGCTGAATTGACTGTCTTGGTTGACTTCCTTGGCCGTGAAACACCAACTACTTTGGAGTTCGGTGACGTCAAGCCATTGTTGAGTTAATTTAAGAAGCAAAACAATTTCTGATAAGCCAGCGGTTTTTGTTTATATGGAATATTTACTTGAATAATTGATGGTTGAATGTTAATATATTCAAGTATGCCGTGGTGACACGTATATGTGGGAGGCGGAAATCGAAACTCGCCATTTATACCACAAGCACGAAGGAGGAAACAATCGTGGCTAAGAAAGTTTCAAGTATTGTTAAGTTGCAGATTCCAGCCGGAAAGGCTACACCTGCACCTCCAGTTGGTCCTGCTTTGGGACAAGCTGGTGTTAACATCATGGGATTTGCTAAGGAGTTTAACGCTCGTACTGCAGATCAAGGTGGTCTATTGATCCCTGTTGTTATTACTGTGTATGAAGATCGTTCATTCACCTTCATCACTAAGACTCCTCCAGCAGCTGTTCTTTTAAAGAAGGCCGCTGGTATCGAGAAGGGTTCAGGAGAGCCTAACACTAAGAAGGTAGCAACTGTTACTGCCGCTCAAGTGAAGGAAATCGCTGAAACTAAGATGCAAGATCTAAACGCAGCTGATGTTGAAGCAGCTGTTCGCATGATCGAAGGTACTGCACGTTCAATGGGATTCGTTGTGGAAGGATAATTAATTGAGCTTTAGCTCTTTTAATATTTTTCACCGTTCCGAACGTTACTGTCGGATCGCATAGGAAACTAAGCATGATCAAGCGGGAGATTATTAATCGTTTGACCGCATTTGCAAGGAGGAATAGCTACCATGGCTAAGAAGTATGGTAAGAAGTATTTAGCAGCCGCTGAAAAGGTTGACCGTGAGAAGTTGTACACGGTTGATGAAGCAGCTGCGTTGGTAAAGGATATCGACTTTGCCAAGTTTGACTCAACTGTTGAAATTGCTTTCAATTTGAACGTTGATACTCGTCAAGCTGATCAACAATTACGTGGGGCCGTTGTTTTGCCTAACGGAACTGGTAAGGATCAAACTGTTGTTGTTTTCGCTCAAGGTGATAAGGCTAAGGAAGCCGAAGCAGCTGGTGCTGACGTTGTTGGTGCTGCTGATTTGGTTCAACGTATCGCTGATGGTTGGATGGATTTCGACGTTGCCATTGCAACGCCTGACATGATGGCGCAAGTTGGTCGTGTTGGTCGTGCCTTGGGACCTAAGGGATTGATGCCTAACCCTAAGACTGGAACTGTTACTTTCGACGTTGCTAAGGCCGTTGAAGAATCAAAGTCTGGAAAGGTTACTTACCGTACAGACCGTGATGGTAACGTTGCTGTACCAGTTGGTAAGGTTTCATTTGATGCTGACAAGCTTGTTGGTAACATCAAGTCAATTGCTGACGTTGTTATTAAGGCACGTCCAGCAGCCGTTAAGGGAACTTACGTAAAGCACATTTCAATTGCTTCTACATTTGGACCTTCAATCAACATCGATATTACTTCATTGTAATTAAATCAAAGAGTGTGCATCTCGGTGCGCACTCTTTTTTGCATGCTTGGTCAAATTGAAATCGACGCAGCACGCCGGGCCGATCAGCTGGGGTACCTGCAGCGATGACAAAAAATAACAGGGATTGCGCGAAAATAGTTGACTTGTTTTATGAAAGTGAGTAAACTCATAGTCAATCATTAAATAAATCAAATTTTTACGAATGAGAAGAGTAGATAAATTACCAATGCACAGAGAGTAACGTCGAATGAGAAGTTACCATTGGGATTTATTGAAGATGAACTCAGAGCAATGAATGTGGTGCAAGCTGTATTCACGGGTGGAACCGTTACCTTCCTGTCGGTTGCTGGTCTATTACTCGCAATCTGATTGAGGCACAGTAATTGTGCGAACAAGGGTGGTACCACGGTTTTACATCGTCCCTGGATAATTTTTTATCCAGGGACTTTTTTGATTTATGTGATAAATCTTTGCAATAAATAATAATGAGGTATAACAGTATGGCAACATTTGATTGGTCAAAAGACCCCCAATGGGCATTGAATCCGGCACAAAACGGTGGGGTAACACTGGCCGAAACAGAACTTGAAACACTAAACAACACCCCCCTAATCAGTCGTTTGCTCACAACGCAAATTCACGGTGAGGAATCAGAAGCGTTTGCGCTGGCCAACTATGCCAATGCTGCAGCTATCCTGTTTGAAAATCTCAAGGCGGTTAACTGGGCCGGCTTCTACTTCTATGATGAAAAGGTAGATGAACTCATTTTAGGACCATTCTTGGGTAAGCCAGCGGTGGTGCGCATTAAGCCTGGGGCTGGGGTAGTCGGTAAGACTTTTGACAGCCAACAGACGACGGTTGTTGGTGACGTACATGCGTTTTCTGGGCACATCGCCTGCGACCCCGCCTCAAATGCGGAAATCGTGGTCCCTATTACCCGTGCAGATGGTACCAAGCTGGGCGTGTTAGATATCGATTCAACCGCCTTTAATCGCTTTGGTGGTAAGGATGTCGCTGACTTGGAAGACTTCGTCAAGACCCTAGTGGCCTTTGTATAATTAATAATGAGCTGAAAATAGTATAATTAAGCCAAGCCCAGAACTTCTGGACTTGGCTTAATTACTTTAGAAATGGGGAGTATTATGACTGAAACAAAACATTATGATGTGGCAATTATCGGTGCTGGACCAGCTGGCTTGGCTGCGGCCGATGATGTCAAGCGGGCTGGTAAGTCAGTGGTCGTCATTGAAAAATATTTGTGGGGTGGTACTTGCCCTAATTATGGCTGTGATCCCAAGAAGATTCTGTTGGCCGGTATTGAAGCCAAGGAATCCTTTGATTTTTTGGCCGGGGATGGGTTACTTGGTGACGTTAAGATTGAATGGCCAGCATTGATGGCGCGTAAGACGCACTTTACCGAATCAATCCCTGAGCGGACGCAATCACAACTTGAGAGTGTTGGGATTACTACCTTGTATGGTCCAGCGCATTTCATTAATAAAGATACAGTCGTCGTTCATGGTGTGGCTGGCGACCTCGAGGTCCAAGCAACCGACTGGGTTGTGTCAGTTGGTCAACGGCCAGCCACGTTGGACATTCCAGGAGCTGAGTTAAGTATTGATTCAGAAGCATTCTTAAGCTTGCCAGAGATGCCACAACACGTCACCATTGTTGGTGGTGGGTACATTGCGATTGAATTCGCTGGGATTGCCGCTGGTGCGGGGGCTGAAGTCACCTTGATTATCCGTGATTCTGAATTGTTAAAGGATTTTGATTCGCAATACGTTGATATCTTGACCAAAGAGTTGGAGAAGCGGGGGATTAAGTTTTATTACAATACTGAAGTGACCGCAATCACAGAAAATGCTGACAAATCATTAACACTTGATCTATCTTTCGGGCAACCATTAACAACTGATTTAGTTGTTTTGGCAATTGGCCGGGTTGGTAATAGTGATACGTTGGCCTTGGAAAATGCGGGTGTGGAGACGGATCGGCGCGGTATTAATGTCGATAACTTCCTACGTACGGATAATCCGCACATCTACGCTGCAGGTGACGTGGCTAATACACCAGTACCACGCATTACCACGGCTGGCTATTTTGAGGCTCGGTATGCCGTTTCGGTTATTTTGGGACAAACAGACCAACCAATTCGTTATCCAGCAATTCCCGTCGTCGTCTATGCAACGCCAAAGTTAGCGACGGTGGGTGTTCCTACTGAAATTGCAGCTAATTACGGCTACACAGTTACTGAACTAGATATGACGAGTTGGTTTAGCTATTACCGTACTGGTGAACCCGTGGCGCGCACCAAGGTTGTCTTAGATGCACAAAAGCATTTGGTCGGGGCGACTGTGTTGGGTAGTCACGCTGATGAATTGATTAACTACTTTACTGAGGCCATCAATAACGGTGATGGTTATCAAGAAATCCGTGACCGCTTGTACGCCTATCCAACCATTGCGTCTGATTTGGAATACTTCTTCTAAATATTGGAAACGTTTTCATTGTCATGTGATAGCGGTATACTAGATGTAATTCACAGACAAAGAGGACAAGTTAATGAAACAAGTACGTTTAGGAAATACGGATACGTTCGTCCCAGCTGTTGCTGTCGGTGTGATGCGGCTTGGCGATAAGCCAGCGGCCCAGGCACAAGCTGTCGTTGAGAACGCATTGGCGCACGATGTAAATTTCTTTGATACTGCTGATATCTATGCACAAGGTCGTAGTTCAATTAAATTAGGACAGGCATTGCAAGATGCTGGGGTCGAACGTGATAAGATTTTTATTCAGTCAAAAGGTGGCATTATTTTGGCGAATGGACAGGTTGATGGGGATGGCTGGCAAGGACCACGTTATGACTTTTCAAAGTCACATCTGATTGCTGCGGCTGAGGCAGAACTCAAGCGTTTGCAAACCGATTACCTAGATGTCTTCTTGTTACATCGGCCAGATACTTTGATGGATCCAGAACAGGTCGCAGCGGCCTTTCGTGAATTAAAGGATGCTGGCAAGGTCAAACACTTTGGGGTCTCAAACATGAACCCCTGGCAAGTTGAGCTGGTCCAAGCAGCCCTTGATGAACAGTTAGTGGCTAATCAGTTACAATTTGGCATCATGCACACTGGTATGATTGATGCCGACTTACATGTGAACATGACCGATGCGGCCGCGACTAATCGTGACGGTGGCATCTTGGCCTATTCACGAGTAAAGCACATGACGATTCAAGCCTGGTCACCATTCCAATATGGTGTCTTCCAGGGACCGTTTATCGACAATCCAGAATTTGCCGATGTGAATGCTAAGTTGCAAGACTTAGCTGATAAATACGGCGTTACTAAGAACACCATTGCGGTGGCCTTTATCACCAAACATCCAGCTAATATGCAAGTTGTCATCGGTTCAATGACGGTTGACCGTGCGGCTGAAATGATGGCCATTGACGGATTTGAGTTAACCAATCAAGAATGGTACGATATTTATCTTGCTGCGGGTAATCTTTTACCGTAAACAATCCACTGAGCAAAGTCGATGCTTAAATTGACTTTGCTCAGTTTTTTTGTAGGTTGTTCCAATTCCCATGACCGCTGCTTTAAGTCTAAACTAAGCGCATGCTTTTAAACTATAAGCAGAATTGGAGGAAATTGCGATGCAAGAGAAATTAAAAAAGCAACCTTGGTTACAATACACGACATTATTGATGGCCACATTATCACTAGCCTTCAGTATTATTGCCGTCTTTCATCCTTTCGGTTTAGGCGCCACCCAGACGGCCAATAATACAAATATGCCATCTAACAGTACTAATTCGAATTTTGGTGGTGGCTTCCAAGGTGGTCCTGGTGGGAATTCAAGTAGTAGCAGCAGTAGCAGCAGCTCGAGTTCAACGGATGATGGCACCACAAGTTAAATTAGTAGTTGACGCAATGCGATGAAGCATGTAGTATAGACTAAGTAATAAACAGATTCTACCTAAGACGCCGGTGGTCATTTGACCTTAATATCCTGCCGAGGAAGTGTTAAAAAGAGCTTTATGCTCCTTTGGACCCTCGGCACGATTGTGTCGAGGGTTCTTAGTTAGAATCAAATCTACGAAGGAGGAATTATTACCATGAGTGAAGCAACTATTGCTTTGAAGGCAGAACAAGTTACTGTCGTTTCTGATAAGTTCAAGAATTCTGCATCATCTGTTATCGCTGACTTGCGTGGATTAACTGTTGAACAAGCAACTAATTTACGTAAGGCTTTGCGTGAAGAAGGTGTTGAATTGAAGGTTATCAAGAACAAGATCTTGTCACGCGCTGCAGACGCTGCAGAATTGTCAGACTTGAACGACTTGTTCGTTGGTCCTTCAGCCGTTGCATTTTCAGCTGACGATGCCATCGCACCTTCTCGTGTTTTGAAGAAGTTTGCCGATGAAATCGAAGCCTTGGAAATCAAGGGTGGTGTTATCGATGGTAAGGTTGTCGACGTTGAGCAAATCAACAAGTACGCTGCCTTGCCTGATAAGGATGGTTTGTTGTCAATGTTGCTATCAACATTGCAAGCACCTGTCCGCAACTTTGCTTATGCAGTTAAGGCTGTATCTGAAGCAAAGGAAGAAGCAGCTGAAGCCTAAGTTTTACTTAGGTGTTCGACTACTTTCGGGCTTTGTCCCACAACAATAAAAATTAGCCGATATGGCAACTATTAGAGGAGATTAATTATCATGGCATTTGATAAGGATTCAATCATCGCTTCATTGAAGGAAGCAACGATTTTGGACTTGGCTGACTTGGTTTCAGCTATTGAAGAAGAATTTGGTGTTTCAGCTGCTGCCCCTGTTGCAGTTGCTGGTGCCGCTGCTGGTGCAGAAGCTGCTCAAACTGAATTCGATGTTGAATTGACTTCAGTTGGAAACGCTAAGGTTCAAGTTATCAAGGCAGTTCGTGAAGTAACTGGTTTGGGATTGAAGGAAGCTAAGGCATTGGTTGACAACGCACCTTCAAACGTTAAGGAAGGTATCTCAGAAGACGAAGCTAACGAATTGAAGGCTAAGTTGGAAGAGACTGGAGCATCAATTACTGTTAAGTAATTTGATTGTGCTAGTTTGAGTCAGTAATGACTTATTAAAACCGCTATATCGGCATTGGCTGATATAGCGGTTTTTTTGTGGCCGATAGTCAGAAGGTAGGTGCTGATCACAAAAGTTGATTGCTTATTTAGTTTATTGTAGTACGCTAAGAGCAAACAACTTATAGAAAGTAGGTACTATATGGATCAGCAAGTAATTTTAGCACAGTTGTATAATCTAATCTTGAATCCAGCGACGCGCGATTTTGAACGAGCTAACTTATTGGTGGCGAAGCAAGCTTTGGAAGCCAGTCAGCGCTTGGGTGGTGTGTTAGACAAACTCATCGGCGATTTACGTCCGCTTGGCGCACGCGGGAATCTAACCCCTGATGTCATGGACTTCTATTTAATGATTACGGGAGCAGCGCCAGTGGTAACGGCAAACAAAGTTACGGCCGAACACGCGGAACATTTGCAAACCGCGATCTTTGCAGGGGGATGCTTTTGGTGTCTGGTGGAGCCATTTGATACACAACCAGGAATTATTTCAGTGACATCAGGTTACACTGGCGGAACAACTGCCAATCCGACCTATGACCAAGTCCTTGTGGGTAATACTGGGCATGTTGAAGCTGTGGCCATCGTTTATGATCCCGCAGTGAAGTCTTACCAAGACTTGGTCGCTACTTTCTGGCAATTGACCGATCCAACCGATGCGGATGGTCAATTCTTGGACCGGGGTCCCCAGTACCAATCGGTGATTTTTTACACCAATGACGCACAGCATGCAATTGCTGAAGATAGTAAACAAGCATTGATTGAATCTAATCAATATGACAAACCAATTGTGACGAAAGTATTGGCCGCAACGACTTTTTATCCAGCTGAAAATTTTCATCAGGATTTCTATAAGAAATTTCCTAAGCGTGTTAAAGCGATGGATCGTGCCCGGCATCAGTTACAACAGATGCAACGCATTCGGGTCGCTGGTAAACGGCTGTTAAAGTTGCGTAAGTAAATAGATCCGGTGACCGTCGATTTTTTTAGTCGATGGTCTTTTTGTGAAGGAACAACGAACATTTAAAAAACCAATGGCGCCGTGTCATTTAAAGTGTTAAAATGGAAGCGTTTTCACGAATTGAATTATCCAAAAGGGGGATGAATACATGGCGAAGAGTTATCAACTACCAGAGAATTTTTTGTGGGGTGGTGCCATTGCAGCGCATCAAGCAGAAGGTTATTGGGATGCCGACGGTAAGGGCACATCCATCGCGGATATTTTGACGGCGGGCTCAGCGACAGAGCGGCGACGCATTACTGATGGGGTCGTGGCTGGTGAAAATTATCCTAATCATCATGGTATTTACTTCTATAAAACCTATAAAGAAGATTTAGAGTTGATGGCCGAGATGGGCTTCAAGGCCTTCCGTACTTCGATTGCTTGGACTCGTATTTTCCCAAATGGGGATGATGCTGAACCAAATGAAGCTGGGTTGCAATTTTATGATGATTTATTCGATGAAATGCGCCGTTTGCACATCGAACCAGTCATTACCTTGAATCACTTCGAAATGCCCTATCATTTGGTCACTGAATATGGTGGTTGGACAAATCGAAAGTTAATTGATCTCTTTGAGAATTACGCTAGTACAGTGATGGAACGCTACAAGGATAAGGTGACGTATTGGATTGTCCATAACGAAATTGCTAACCAAGCAGCAATGGCCATGGGCGATACCACCGATCAATTTTTGATCTGGACGAATTCCGGGTTAAAGTTCCCAGAGGGTACCACCTTTGCAGAACGTATGCCTAAAATGTTCCAAGCTGGGCATAATGAACTAGTCGCCTCAGCACGTGTGGTCATCAATGGTAAAAAAATTAATCCTAATTTTCAAATCGGTGCCATGCTAAATTGTGACGTCATGTACCCAGCCTCGATGAAACCAGCTGATCAATTGGCGGTACAAAAAGCCCGTCAAATGCGCGATTGGTTTAGTGATGTGCACATTCGTGGTGAATATCCGGCTGATATTGAGGCCCTTTTGGCCCGCCATAACTGGCGGACAGATGTGAGTGAGCAAGACTTCGAAGAACTTAAAACTGGAACCGTAGACTACCTATCAATGTCCTACTATGCCTCACATGTGGTGAAGGCAGCTGAAGGTAAGACGCCGAGTTTGGATGACCCAACTTCAATTGAAGTTACTGACAATAACACGATCAAAGCGTCAGATTGGGGTTGGTTGATCGATCCAGAAGGTTTCCGTTACACCTTGAACGAGCTTAACGATTTGTATCCACATCTGCCAATCATGGTCGTGGAGAATGGCTTTGGTGCCTATGATGATGTCGTTGAAGAGGATGGGGTCAAGAAGATTCATGATCCATACCGAATTGCCTATTTGCGCGAGCATATTCGGGCAATGGAAGAGGCTATCATTGAAGATGGTATCCCAGTCATCGGTTATCTGTCATGGGGCCCAATTGATATCGTTTCCGCTGGTACTGGTGAAATGAAGAAGCGGTATGGCTACATCTATGTTGATTTGGATGATTTTGGTGAAGGATCAGGCGAACGTTATAAGAAAGATTCGTTCGACTGGTATCAAAAAGTGATTCAATCACAAGGGCAATCACTTGATTAATGATCAGTGAGCCGAAATGTAAGCGTTTGAATTTAGTTAATTAAATGATATTTATGAGAATTCATGGATAAATAAATTTAATTTATTAAATGAAAGCGTTTACATTTTTTTATTTAGGGACTATACTTGACTTATAAATCAAATACGATATTTATAAATCAAATATAAAATTTACAAATAAGATTTGATTTTTATATTTTAAGTATACTTTTTAGGAGAAATTGTTATGAATACATTCATTAATGAGAAGTTGTTACCTCCAGTAATGAAATTCGTAAACACGAAGGCGATTACCGCGATTAAGAATGGTATGCTTTATCCCATTCCATTTATCGTTATTGGAGCTATTTTCTTGATTTTGAGTTCTTTCCCTTATACGCCCATCGCGAATTATTTGAGCGATATCGGTTTGAGCCCAATCTTTGCCCAAGCTAATAATGCGTCATTCGGAATTATGGCCTTCTTCGCGGTTTTCGGTATCGCCTACTCGTGGGTGCATGATGAAGGATACGATGCCGTACCAGCTGGAATGTTGGCCGTAGTTGTTGACATCTTGTTGCAACCTGACACGGTTAAGTCAGTGACCAATATTGCTGACCCAACCAAGGTTTCAACTGCTTGGCAAGCCTCAGGTGTTATCGATAAGGCTTGGCTTGGTGGTAAGGGCATGATTGTTGCCATCCTAGTTGGTTTGTTTGTTGGGTGGTCATACTCATGGTTCTTGAAGAGGAACATTACAATTAAGATGCCTGAACAGGTACCTGCAAATGTCGCAGCATCGTTTACGGCTCTGATTCCAGGTGCAGCGATTGTCACTGTTGCTACGATTATCTATGGGATCTTCAAGTTGGGCTTCCAAACTACGATTGTCGAGTGGATTTACACGGTGATCCAAACACCATTGCAACATGCTACTGATGGACCATTGGGAGTGGTTGTAGTTGCGTTTATTCCAGTATTCTTGTGGTTCTTCGGTGTCCACGGTGCTACCATCGTTGGTGGTATTATGACCCCATTGTTGTTGGCTAATAATGCAGATAACTTGGCCTTGTACAAGGCTGGAAACTTAGATGTAGCACATGGTGCCCACATTGTGACGCAGGCCTTTATGGATCAATTTATCACGGTAACTGGTTCAGGAATGACGATTGGGTTAGTTATCTTTATGTTGATTCGGGCACGTTCGGTACAAATGAAGACCTTGGGTAAGTTGGAAATTGTACCGGCGTTGTTCAATATTAACGAGCCAATTCTCTTTGGATTACCATTAGTTTTGAATCCATTGATGGCAGTGCCGTTCATCTTGGCCCCATTGGTTTCAGGATTCTTGACATACGGCGCGATTGCATTAGGTGTGATTGCCCCATTTAACGGCTTGTATGTTCCTTGGACGACACCAGCCATTATCTCAGGATTGATTGTTGGTGGTTGGCAAGGTGCGCTGTGGCAAGGCTTGATGCTGGTAGTCACGGGACTATTGTACTGGCCGTTTGCTATGAAGTACGACAAGGTCTTGCAAGATCAAGAAGCAGCGTCATAAGTAGCGTGTAATTATTTTAAACATAAATGTAAGCGTTTACAGTTTCGACAAAATGGTTTACACTGTATCTGTAAAAGAAAATTATTGAGATTCAATTGGAGATAAAGTCATGGTAGAAAAGACAATTATGTTAGCATGTGCGGCAGGTATGTCGACATCAATGTTAGTAAAGCGTATGCAAGATGCAGCCGCAGCTTCTGGTAAGGATTATGAAATTTTTGCGAAGTCAACATCTGATATCGATGATCAGTTGAAGAACCATAAGCCAGATGTTATCTTGCTTGGTCCTCAAGTTTCATACCTTAAGGCTGAAGTACAAAAGAAGACGGATGCTGCTGGTGTACCAATGGATGTCATCAACATGATGGATTACGGCATGATGAAGGGTGAAAATGTTCTAAAGACAGCCGAAGCTTTGATGGCCTAGTCAGTAGAATACTTTCAAATAAAGTAACGGAAATGGGGGTAGCGGGAAATGTTCATGCATTCTCCGTTACCCTTTTCCATTTAAACTCAAAATAAATAATAGTAGGTGATAATCATGGATTTGGATGCATTGCAAACACAAGTGGCTGAATTGACAGCTAAAATGGAAAAATTAGAAGAAAACCCAATGGGTGACGACGAGCGCATGCAAGTTGTGATGGGCTTGATCATGCATGGTGGTTCAATTAAGGGCTTTGCCTTACAGGCCATTAAGGCTGCTCGTGAAGGTGATTTTGCCCAGGCTGATGATTTCCTGGCGCAATCGGCTGACGAAGCCAAAAGTGCCCATGATGCACAAACGTCGATGCTGACGGCTGCGGCACAAGGTGAAAAAGTTGCAATTGATATCTATATGGTTCATGCACAGGACCATGTGATGACTGGTCTGGCAACCCGTGATTTAGCAGTTGAAATGGTTGCCTTGTATAAGAAGTTAGCGGAGACAGCATCATGACAAAAGAAAGTTACCGGATGCCAGATGGATTTCTTTGGGGGGCTGCAAATGCGGCACACCAATTTGAAGGTGCGTGGGATGTCGATGGTAAGGGGATTTCAATTGCTGATGTCATGTTGGCCGGCACAAAGCCTTGGTTAAATGGCCAAGCACCGGCAAAATATGCCAACGCAACCGCCGCCGGTTTGGCAACGAAGCATCGCTTAGTGACTGATCAAGTTGAAGAAGGTGGTAATTACCCCAATCATCGGGGCATTGACTTCTACCATACCTATCCAGAAGATTTTGCATTGATGAAAGAAATGGGGATGAACGCCTTCCGTACATCCATCGCATGGACCCGTATTTTTCCGAATGGGGATGAGGCTGAACCTAATGAGGCTGGGTTAGCCTACTATGATCGGTTCTTTGACAAGATGTTGGCATTGGGTATCGAACCCGTTGTGACTTTAAATCATTTTGAAATGCCTTATCATTTGGTGACGGAGTATGGTGGTTGGCGGAACCGTAAACTCATTGATTTTTTTACTAAGTATACGCGGGTTGTATTGGAACGTTATGGTGATAGGGTGTCATATTGGATGACGCATAATGAGATTAACAACCAGGCGCAATATTTCAGCGATCATCTCATGTTGCAGAATTCTGGGTTAAAAGATTATGACGAGAGTGATGCAGAAGAACTAATGTATCTGGCATCACATCATGAGTTAGTGGCAAGTGCCTTGGCAGTGAAGATTGCTCACGAAGTAAAAGAAAAAGTGGGCAATCCTAAGTTGCAAATGGCTAATATGATTGCCATGAATCCAATTTATCCCCATACTTCTAACCCAGCGGATCAAATGGCGGCTTATCGTGCAATGGAACAAACCTATTGGTGGGGTGATGTGGCTGCACGCGGTGAGTATCCAAAGTGGCTGTTAAATTATTTTGAACATCACAATTTTAAGATCGATATTACTGAAGAAGACAAGCAAATTTTAGCTGAAAATACTGTTGATTATGTTGCTTTCTCATACTATATGAGTAATGTCATCGGGGCCGATGATAATCCATGGATTGATTTCCGGCTGGATAAGAATCATTTTGACAACGAGTTCTTGGAAAAGTCAGATTGGGGCTGGCAAATCGATCCAGTCGGTCTACGATGGGCCTTGAACTGGATGTATGATCGTTGGGACAAAGAAATGATGATTGTTGAAAATGGCTTTGGTGCCTATGATCAATTAGAGTCTGATAACAGCATTCATGATGATTACCGGATTAAGTATCACCAAGATCATGTACTGAATATGGAACGGGCGGTGGTCATTGATGGTATTCCAGTGATGGGTTACTTGCCATGGTCAGGCATTGATATGATTTCTGCTTCAACTGGGGAAATGCTGAAGCGCTATGGCTTCATCTTTGTTGATTTGGATGACGCCGGTCAGGGCAGCGGCAAGCGTTATAAGAAGGATTCATATTACTGGTACCAAAAGTTAGTTCATTCAAATGGGACTGAGTTATAATCGGGGCCACTTAAACTAGATCGACACAATAAAAAACGGTAATTCAGAGGGGTGAATTACCGTTTTTTCTATGTCGTTAAATTTAAATATTAGGCGTGCACCAAATCATGGGCGTCCATGTATGCAGTAATTTGATCGATTGTAATAAATGGGGCGTTGATTTCTTCTGATAATTCGAAAAGATCATCACGACGTGCCATCGTACCGTCGGCCTTCAAAACTTCAATAATGACGGCAGCTTCGGCTGAACCAGCCAACTTTGCCAAATCAACAGCAGCCTCGGTGTGGCCGATACGATCACGCAAGCCATGTTCTTTGGCAATCAAAGGTTGGATGTGACCAGGACGGTTGAAATCACTTTCAACAGCTGAAGCCTTAGCAATTTGACTAATTGTGGCAGCGCGATCAAAAGCTGAAACACCGGTAGTAACACCAGTTGCAGCTAGTGTACCATCAACTGTAAATGTAAATGGTGTTTGGTGAGGATCGGTTGAAAACTCCACCATGTCGTGGAATCCTAGACGTTCAGCAACGGCTGGGCTCACTGGCACACACATCAATCCAGCAGCGGTCTTCAACATGCTGTAAACCAATTCTGGCTTAATGTTTTCTGCCAAGGCCACCAAGTCACCCTCGTTTTCACGAGATTCGTCATCGGCAAGCAAGATTGCGCCACCATTCTTCAAAATTTCCAATGCATCTTCAACAGTATCAAATTGGGTCTTAGCCATCGTGATATTCCTTCTCCTTTTGTAAACCATGTAGTAACGTAGCGATTGATATTAATTATACGAACTTAAAGTAACAAGTCAACCCTATTGTTAATATAAATACGAACTAAAGTAAATTTTATGTACTTAACTCTTGTTTAATACGAACAATTGTATTTTGGCAAGGCTGTGCTTATGTATTTAAATCATAGCATTATTAGCGGCTGATACAATCGTTAAAACTGAGAAGATTTATAATGCGGTATTTATAACAGCAAATAGTATAATAATATTTATATTTGGAGGAACTAGTGGATGATTTTTGGAACGGGGATTGATGCGCAAGAGATTTCAGCGGTGCAAAAGTTAGTTGAACGACGGCCACGGTTTGTGGATGTGATTTTAACCGCGAACGAGCGAGCAGTTTTTGATGAACGCAAAGGAAAACATCAGTGGGAATATTTAGCTGGTCGTTTTTCTCTCAAAGAAGCTTACAGTAAAGCCATTGGAACCGGAATTGGTTCGGCGGTTCATTGGCATGACTTAGAGACAGATTATACAGCACAAGGTGCGCCAGTATTGGTAAAGCACCCCTATGATAAGCAGTATCAGGCACATATTTCGATTTCACATACAGGTGATTCGGTACATACATCAGTCATTTTAGAAGATATGGCTTCACTAACCCAGCCGGTGAGTAGTCACCGACCTGCTTGGTTAGAGATTTCGGCGAGTGCCTTGGCGCACAATGTGGCTTACATCAAGGAATTAGCACATGCGGAGCGCTTTATGGCGGTTGTCAAAGCGAACGCCTATGGCCATGGGTTACCAGAAATTGTGACGGTGGCATTGGCCGCGCAAGTTGACGGGTTTGCCGTGGCGACCCTAGACGAAGGGGTGTGGTTGCGTCATTTTGGCGTAACCTTACCAATTTATATTTTAGGTGTGACACCGGCTAACCAAGCTAACATCTTAGCAGATCAGCAGTTAACCGCGATTGTGCCGTCTTTGAACTGGCTCAATGAGGCTTTAGCGGCACTAACCGTTGCCCAGAAATTACCCGTTTCAATTGGCGTTGATACGGGGATGGGGCGTATCGGGATTCGCGATGAAGCTGAATTGTTGGCAACTGTGCAAACGCTTCAGGCGGCGGTTGATAAGGTTGACTTTCAGGCAATCGGGATGCACTTTGCGACGGCCGATGGTGCTGGCAGCGACCAGGCCTATTTTGAAAAGCAAATGGCACGTTGGCATGCATTAGTAGATCCCCTGGATTTACCAGCAACCGTGATTAAACATCAAGCCAATTCAGCGTCAGCTCTGTGGCATGATCAAGTGATTGCACATGATATGGTGCGTGTTGGTGCCGGTATGTATGGCTTCGATGCTTCTTCAGGCGTCTTAGAAGCGCGGGCGACCCAACCGGTCCTTTCGCTCAAAGCTGAATTGGTCCATGTGAAGCAAGTCGCCGCGGGTGAGTCAATTTCGTATGGCGCAACTTACACAACCACTGAACCAACCTGGATTGGTACGGTGCCTGTTGGGTATGCCGATGGGTACGCACGGCTGCTACAAGGAGCGGATGTCCTCTTGCCAGATGGTCAACGAGCTCCCATCATTGGTCGGGTGACGATGGATCAATTATTGATTGCATTACCGACTGAATATCCGGTTGGGACCGTGATCACGTTAATCGGCCAAGTTGGTCAGGAAGAAATTACCTTGGTTGACCTGGCAGATCGATTGGCCACAATTCCCTATGAAGTCGCCACGGGCTTGTCACCACGGTTACCACGTCGTATAGTAAATTAAACACATAGAACAAGAAGGGATGTCACTTTTAAGTGAACACATATCATGGACAATAAGACGAAAATTAGTCGTGGGGATATCTTTTTCGCAGACCTTTCACCAGTGATTGGCTCTGAACAAGGAGGGCAGCGGCCAGTGGTAATCGTGCAAAACGACGTGGGGAATACACATTCACCAACGACGATTGTGATGCCAATTACAGCTAAACTAACGAAGCCAAAGTTACCGACCCATATTGGCCTGCCAGCCGAATATGAGGAGACGGGCATTCAACGGGATTCGGTGATTTTGGCTGAACAAATCCGGACCGTTGATAAAAAACGCATCCAAGATAAGATCGGACGCGTACCGGATACGTTGATCCCCAAAATCGATCAAGCATTGGTCATTTCATTGGGTCTGGTATAAACTAGCACTCGATTAAGATAAAATTCATATGGCATCAAAAAGGATCTATCACATCAGTGACAGATCCTTTTTGATGTTAATCAATATCGGTACCAATGGTTTCGTGGCCCAAAGTCAAAATGGCAATGATCGCAATAATGACAGCGAGCCCAAAAATACCAAAAATGAGTTCAAATGAGTAACCGTGTGCTAAGAAAATACCGAGGAGCAATGGCCCCAAGATACCACCAAGACGACCGAATGCTTCGGCGGCACCATTAGCCGTGGCCCGTACTTGGGTAGGATATAATTCGGGGGTGTAGGCATATAGCGCACCCCAAGCACCTAAGTTAAAGAATGACAGCAGCATCCCCGCAATCAGAATTAACGTGATGTTTGATGCAAATCCAAAGGCAACGGAGCTCAACGCCGTCCCAAATAAGAAAGTTGTCAAGACCGCTTTACGGCCCCATTTTTCGATTAACCAGGCGGCTGTGAAATAGCCGGGCAGCTGGGCCAAAGTCATGATCACCACGTAGCCAAAACTATTGACCATGCTAAAGCCCTTTTCGACGAGGACTGATGGCAGCCAGAGGAAGATGCCATAGTATGAAAACATGACCATGAACCAAACAATCCAAAGCATCGTGGTTTGACGACGGTAGAGCCGACTAAAAATCAGCCGATAGCGTTCGCCAATGCTGGGCTTTTTTACGATGTTGGCTTCAGCGATCGTGTTGGCCGGTACATGGCGACGAATCACCAAACCATAGAAGGCTGCCATGGCCGTAATTAACAATGTAATCCGCCAACCAAAATTGGGAATGACAAAGTAAGAAAGTAAACTGGCTACTAACCAGCCGACCGCCCAGAAACTTTCAAGGAGCACGATAGTTCGCGCCCGGGTGTTGGCGGGGACGTTTTCCGCGACCAACGTTGAAGCAACTGGTAACTCACCACCCAAACCAAGGCCAATAAAGAAACGTAATACTAAGAAAATAGCATACCCTGTTGCGAAGGCGGATAAACCAGAGGCAATTGAAAAAATCAGTAATGTAAAGATTAGAATGGGTTTACGCCCCTTTTGGTCCGCTAAAGCACCAAAAGTTAGGGCACCGAGGGCCAAACCGATTGAATTGACTGAGCCAATCCAACCCACTTGTACTTGAGACAAGCCCCATTCTTGTTTAACAGCAACGAGCAGAAAAGATAAGAGACCGACATCCATGGCATCAAATAGCCAGGCGAGTCCGGTCACAGTTAGTAATTTATTAGTACGACTCATCATACCCCTCCTCAATATTACGCTGGGGTGTCTTGACACCTTAGCGTATGCGAAGAGTATAGCGATTTAGGGGGTGTCTTGTCAACCTAATTTTCGAACAAGAAGCCAATTTCACGTAATTTTACCCGGGCATTCTGGAGCTCAGCGGCATGATTGTAGGTCACGCGATGCATATGAATGCCATTCGTTAACGCTGACAACGGTTGGCTATTTGTACGTGATAATTGGTAAACAAATTGTTTGACATCCCCAATGGATGCAATGGATAATTCGCCCCGTAAGAGACCATAGAGTGGATGTTCAACTTGGACATCAGTCACAGTTAAGCCAGTTTCAACCATGATTGTTAATTCTGGTTCGATCTCTTCAAAGGTGTGCTGCATCACTAAAATTGTTTCATGGGTGAACGCTTTAGCATACTGGTAACCTTGTGGAGTGGCAATAATTTGGTCACCCGTGGCCCGAATTAAAGCAATATCGCCGACAATGGTCTGGCGTGAAACACCAAATTGTTGGGCAAATGTATTTGCGCTAATGGTGGGGGTTTCTGGATTGGATAGCGCTGCCCGAATGGCAGCTTGGCGTTCAAGACTAGTCATCATTTGTCCTCCTTTATTTTAGTAGGTTGCACTTGTTTAAAATTGTTATATACATAATAATACCTTTTTTCAGGGTAACTTTATACTCATCTCAGATTGACTGTATCAGGTATAATAAGATAACGACAGTGATGTCATTCCATAAGGAGGAGACTATGACAGAACATTTTGAGGTTGGTGTCATTGGGGCTGGTCCCGCGGGTCTATCCGTGGCGCATCCAATGCAAGCAGCCGGTAAAAGTACGGTGATTATCGAAGAATACCTTTGGGGAGGCACCTGCCCAAATTACGGTTGCGATCCTAAAAAAGTGCTGCTAGCAGCGGTTGAAGCTAAAGAACGCGCCGAGTGGATGAAGGGGTTCGGTCTGCGGGGACATGAAGAAATTGATTGGCATGCCTTAATGGCCCACAAAAATGCCTACACTGACCCGGTTCCAGCGCGGAAAGTGATGAATTTGGATGAAACTGGCGTTGCGCACCGTTATGGGCATGCGTTCTTTGTCGACGCCCATACGATTGATGTCAATGGTCAACGGATCACTGCTGATACATGGGTCATCGCTACCGGTGCCCGGCCAGCTCGTTTAACAGACGTGCCCGGGGAAGCCTACTTATTTGATAATGAAGGTTTCTTGAATCTGGCTGATATGCCGGATGAAATCGCCCTGATTGGTAGTGGTTTTATTGCTGTCGAATTTGCGAATATTGCGGCCGCCGCTGGTGCTAAGGTGCATTTGATTGCCCATAAGCACCACCTGCTCCATGAATTTGACCAAGACTTGACCCAAGATATCATCCGGCAACTCGAGGCCAAAGGGGTGCGTATCGAATGGGATTTTGAAACGGTCGAGGTGACTAAGCAGTCCAATACCGAGTATACCGTTATTGCTGCGGACGGCCGGACCGTCACAGTTAATCGTGCCTTCGTGGCGATCGGTCGGGTAGGCAATACTGATCGGTTGAATCTCGCCGCTGCGGGTGTCGAACTGGGACACAATGGCATCAAGGTCGGTAAGGATTTGCGGACGAATGTCCCGCATATCTTTGCGGTCGGCGACGTCGCAGATTCACCAGTGGCCAAATTAACGTCAACGGGGGCCTTTGAAGCCCGTTATGTGGCGGGTTTGTTGAACGGCACTGAACCAGCGGAGCTCAGCTACCCAGCTGTACCAGTTATGGTATATGGTTCACCAAAATTAGGCACGGTGGGGATGAGTGCCGAAGAAGCTGCTCGCCAGGGTTATGCAGTGGAAGAATTTGATATGACCAACTGGTTAGAGTACTGGCGTTTGAAGGAACCTGTTGCCAAAGCCAAGGTTATTTTTGATCACGAAGGGTATATCGTGGGTGCGACTGTCCTATCAGGTAGTGCTGATGAATTGATTAATTATTTCACAGTGGCCATTAATACCAAACAAGATAAGCAAGCTATTAAGCATAACTTGTATGCTTACCCATCACTTGGTTCAGATATGAGTTTCTACTATTCAGGATCAAATGATGCGACCGCCTTTGGGGGCCATGCCTTCTAACGCAGCGTGCAGATTAATAAATTAAGGCAACATCGGACTGACTCAACTAAGGTTGGGTCAGTTTTTTGCCGTATAATAGAATCAAAAGACAAGAGAACGGAGCACGACCATGGATAATGAATTAATCAGTGAGCAAGCCCGTTTAGATGATGTGGTCGTTGAAATTGAGCAACAGATTGTGGCGGCTAATGAGGCCCATGCGGCAGCGCATAGTGAAACACGTGCCGTTGAAGGAAACTACGCCGCGAATACTTCAATTAACACCCTTGAAGTCGATGATGCCATGGAAACAAATGCCGAAATTCAACAGCAACGAAATATTGTCGCTCGGGTCAACGAAACCGAAGCCATCGCCCGGCAAAAAGTCGCAACACTGACAACTTTACGTCAGGCACCATATTTTGGCCGGATTGACATTGATGAGGCTGGTGATCAAGACACTTTATACATTGGCTTGGCATCGTTGCAGGACGATCAGGGTGAGTTCTTAATCTATGATTGGCGGGCGCCGATTAGTGGTATTTACTATAACGGGACGTTGGGGGATGTGACCTATCCGACACCTATCGGGGAGATGCACGCGGAATTATTAAAGAAACGCCAGTATACGATCGCCAACGATCAGATTGTCAACATGTTTGACACGAATGAAACTGTCGGTGATGAGTTGTTGCAGTATGCTCTCGGCCAGCAAAATGATACGACGATGCGCAATATTGTGGCCACCATTCAACAAGAGCAAAATGCGATTATTCGTGATACGAAGAGTGACTTGCTCGTCGTGCAGGGGGTCGCTGGCTCGGGCAAGACATCAGCGATTTTACAACGCATTGCCTTTTTACTCTTCCACGCTCGTGAAAACTTGAATAGTGATCAAATTGTGCTCTTCTCACCGAACCGGTTATTTTCGAGTTACATCGCGGACGTCTTGCCTTCGTTAGGTGAACGCAACATGCGGCAGGTAACATTAGCTGAGTTTATCAGCGCACGTTTAGAAGGATTGACCGTGCAGACTCTCTTTGACCGGTATGAACAAGGTCAGACGGACGCTTTGCAAGTAGCGCTGTTGATCCGCGCTAAGCTGGAAGATGCCACCATCATGCAACGGTTGCTGGCATATCGGGATACCTTAACGGTCAGTGACATTGCGTTTGATAACATTTATTATCAAAATCAAACTTACTTTACTGCCAGTGAAATTCAGACGATTTTTGCCGGCTTTAGCACGCAATTTAGCATTAAAGAACGGCTCCAAATGACGCAAAAAGCGCTTCAAAAACAATTAGCTAAACGGATTGAAGCATCGTTGGATTTAGATTGGGTCCAAGAAGGGTTAGATAATTTAACGGACTTAGAATTTCAAACTTTGCTCGGCTCAGATTATGAAGAGGATCTGGCGGATGAGGAAAATATGAATGATTTGCTGCAATCAGCCGCCCATAAGTATGTGGCCCGAGAACTGCAAGCAGTCGATGATGCCATCTATAATAACCACTATTTTGACATTTATCGCCAATATGCTGACTTTTTGCAGTGGCTAGGGCGGCAAGACGCCGAGTTGGCAGATTTATGGCAAGCGAAGCGTGATCGGTTTATGTGGGCGTTGGAGTTACATCAAATCGATTTAGAAGATGCGGTGCCCTTGATGTATCTACGTGATCTGATGACAAATGGTGGGACGAATTCGCAAATGATGTATGTCTTTGTGGATGAAATGCAAGATTATTCGATGGCGCAGCTATTATATCTCAAGCACGCCTTTCCGATGGCTAAATTTACGGTTTTGGGGGATGCTGAACAGGCGCTGTTCCGTCCAGTGGAGGCACCGACAGTCCTCTTGCAAAAATACAGTGAAGCCTTTACGGCCAAACGCCCCAATATGGTTATCTTGAATAAAGCCTACCGCTCAACGCAAGAAATTATGAATTTTGCCAAGGCCTTGTTGCCGGATGGTGATCAAATCATTGCTTTTACACGACATGGTGCTTTACCGCAAATGGTGCTCAGTGATCCACAAAAAATTGGGCAGGATTTACAGGGCATCGTGCACCAGTTACATGAGCAATATGGGACGGTTGCTGTACTGACCAAAACACAGGCACAAGCCGAGGTAGCGATGCGTCACTTACGGTCGTCTAAGTTAGCGGTGCAACTGCTCCATGCTAATGACCGTAAACGCACGGCGCCCATTTTGGTGATGCCCATTTATTTGGCTAAAGGGCTCGAATTTGATGCCGTGATTGGGTATGACGTGTCACAAACCAACTACCCAGATCACCTAGCAACGGGCTTGTTGTATACCTTGGCATCACGAGCGATGCATGCGTTGGCATTGATTAGCATTGATGGCACGCTGCCACGACTGATTGAAGCCGTCGCCGAAACCGTCCAGATTGTTGAATCCCCGGCGATCCTAACTTGAACGTCCCTCGGAAAACCCGTACAATGATAATTGTCAAAATTAAGTAGGCTTCGGCTTAGAAAGTGTATGAAAAATGAGCGAAAAGAAAGTGTTGTTAACGGGTGACCGTCCAACTGGTAAACTACATATTGGACATTACGTCGGTTCATTGAAAAATCGGGTAGCCATGCAAAATGCTGGTACGTACGATCCATATATTATGATTGCCGACAAGCAAGCCTTTACGGATAATGCACGGGATCCTGAAAAAATCCACAATTCACTGTTAGAAGTAGCTTTGGACTACTTGGCAGTGGGTATTGATCCAGCGAAGTCAACGATTTTTGTGCAAACAGCGGTACCAGAATTATCTGAGTTAACGGAATATTTTTTGAATCTAGTTTCCGTTGCGCGCTTGCAACGCAAT
Organism: Weissella soli; assembly: GCF_001761545.1. Lineage (NCBI taxonomy): Bacteria > Bacillati > Bacillota > Bacilli > Lactobacillales > Lactobacillaceae > Weissella > Weissella soli. The sequence continues at coordinate 152,228 of NZ_CP017326.1, forward strand.
CCAACAGTTAAAACTGAAATTCAACAAAAAGGGTTTGGTGAATCAATCCCAGCTGGTTTTTTTGTCTATCCAGTGTCACAAGCAGCGGACATTGCCTTGTTCAAGGGGCAAGTGGTGCCGGTTGGTGAAGACCAAGAGCCCATGCTAGAACAGACACGTGAAATTGTGCGGACTTTTAACCGTTACTACAACACCGATATCTTGGTTGAACCAGAAGGCGTATTCCCACCAAAGGGTCAGGGACGGATTCCTGGGCTTGATGGGGTTAAAATGTCAAAGTCATTGGGTAATGCCATCTATTTGAGTGATACAGAAGATGACTTGTGGCAAAAGATCAAGTCAATGTACACTGACCCAGCGCACATTCGTGTGGAGGATCCAGGGCATATTGAAGGTAACATGGTCTTCACCTACTTGGACATTTTCGATACCGATACTGAAAAAGTTGCCGCATTAAAGGCCCAATATCAGGCTGGTGGTTTGGGTGACATGAAGATTAAGAAGTACTTGTTTGAAGTATTGAATAACGAATTGCAGCCAATCCGTGAGCGTCGTGCGGAATTTGCTCAAGATCGTGAAGGGGTTTTGCAGATGCTAAAGGATGGGTCAGAAAAGGCCCGTGCAGAAGCACAAAAGACGATGCATGCAGTACGTGAGGCGATGGGAATCGCTTATTGGGGATAAGCTATGAGTTATTTAGCAGTCATTGACCTAGGGTCGAATTCGACCCGCATGGTTGTGGAAGAGTTTACTGAAGAAGGCAATATCAAGGAGCTGGTGCGGCGCAAGTTGGACACGCGCTTGGCTGAGGGGATGGATGATAACCTCAGCGCCTTAACTGAAGTGGCGATGCAACGGGTGATTGACGCCCTCTTAGAGTTTCAAAAGGATTATCAACAGTTTGCAGATATTGAGGTCATGGGAATCGCGACCGCAGCCGTGCGTGAGGCGACGAATCAAGCTGATTTTGTGGACCGGGTCTTCGCCGCGGTCGGAGTTGAGCTGCGCGTATTGACCGGTGACCAAGAAGCATATTATGACTACCTTGGTGCGGTCTCAGCGTTAGATTTTTCGGATGCTTGGTTACTCGATACCGGCGGCGCAAGTGTCGAATTAGTTGGGATTGAAGAGCGTATGGCGGCAAATTTCATCAGTTTGCCCTTCGGCGCGGTCAACCTATCGGAAAAATTCCACTTGAATAAAGCGGGTGTCTTGGGTGCCGATCAGATCGCAGCAGCTAGTCAATATGTCTCCGAGCAATATAGCCATTTACCTTGGTTAGATGGGGATCATGATGATTTGCCAATTATTTTATTAGGTGGTGCTAATCGTTCATTGGCACGGCTTGATCGTGTCCAACATGGCCTGTCAGCTGACGCCGATTTTCATGGCTATGAAATGGAGGCTGCGACCGTGTTGGCAACCTTTAACGAGATGGCGCAGATGAGTTTAGCTGAGCGGGCAACGCTAATGGGACCGGAAGCCAATCGTGCGGACATCATGATTAGCGGTTTGTTACCGATTGTGAATTTAATTGAGCGTACTAAATCACCAAAGGTTGTCTTTTCATCTTCAGGTGTGCGTGAAGGTATTTTACGTGAGTATCAAATGAGTTTATAGCAAGGTCACATGAGAGGTAGTGATACCTCTCTTTTTTTGCCGGTGAATGTTGAAGACTGTATTCAAAGAAGATCCTGAAAAATCGCGACCGAAATACGTTAAAATAGAAGATGACAATGAATGAACGACACACAAGGAGTTTTCCATGAAAATTTATGTAACGAATGTTCGTGAAGATGAAGTGCAATTTATTAATGCATGGCAAGAAGCGCATGGAGAACATGAAGTTGCCTACACAACTGACATGTTAACCCTAGAAACGATTCAAAAATTAGATGGCTTTGATGCCGTTAATATTTTGCAATTGAACCAGATTTCAACGGATGTCTTTGGCGCCTTAGCTAATAAAGGCATCCACATTATGAATTTACGGAATGTCGGGATTGATAATTTGGATTTGGCTGCGGCCAAGGAGTTTGGCTTTCAAGTATCAAATGTCCCTAGTTATTCACCTAACGCGATTGCAGAACATGCGGTGATGTTGATGATGCGGGCCTTGCGCCGGACGCCTGAATCAGATGCACGAATTGCCGCCCATGATTTTCGTTGGGCCCCAACCATTGCCCGTGAATTAAGGATGCAAACCGTCGGTGTCATTGGTACTGGTCGTATCGGTCGGGTGGTGATTGACATCTTGCAAGGCTTTGGTGCGAAGGTGATCGTGTATGATTTACACCGCAGCAACGCTGATCTTGAGGCCCAGGGCCTGTATGTTGATACGTTAGATGAATTATATGCCCAGGCTGATATCATCACGTTGCATATGCCAGAAACGGCAGCCAATCATCATATAATTAATGCAGCAACGCTGGCCAAGATGCGCCCTCGGACGATTTTAGTGAATGTCTCACGGGGTGGCTTAGTTGATGTTGACGCTGTCTTAACAGCACTAGCCGACGGCAAATTAGCATTTTACGCCTTGGATACCTATGAAGGTGAATTTGGGATATTCAATGCCGATTGGCGCGATAAAAAATTGCCTGATGCCCGCTTGGAGCAGTTGCTAGCACGACCAGATGTATTAGTCACACCGCACATTGCATTCTACACCGAAACGGCGGTCTCAGAAATGGTTAATCAATCATTAGATGCCGGTGTCGCCTTTTATAATGGCGAATTACCAAGTCAAAACGTTGAATTATAAGTCTTGGAACAGTTTATTGGGGATGACTCAATAAACTTTTTTTTTGACTAACCGCTTATTTACTAATAACAAAATGAGTAAAATGCATCTAAAATTAAAAAACAATTAGACAAATGATTTATGGTTATGTTAAGATACTCTCAACGAATTTTAAAAATAATAAGATATAGAAATTCAGGAGATGAAGTGTATGAAGCAATTGGGGAAAACAGCTGTATTGCTGGCATCGGTTGCGATGCTTGGGAGTGTAGCGGTGCCTGCGACGACGGCATCAGCAGCTGGTAAGACAATTAATTGGTCAGAAATTGCCGATTTGCCAACGATGGATCCTTCAAAGTCGACAGATACAGTTTCTGCAGACGCACTGGCAGCGACGAGCTTGCCACTGGTACAATTCGGTAAGAATAATAAGATTGAATTTGAAGCAGCGAAGAGTTATGAGAAATCAAAGGATGGGTTGACCTATACCTTCCACTTGCGTAAGAACTTGAAGTGGGCTAATGGCGACAAGTTGACGGCCAAGGATTTCGTCTATGGCTGGCAACGCTCAATTAATCCAAAAACTGCTTCAGAATATGCCTACTTGTTTGACGGGGTGAAGAACGCCAATGCCATTCAAGCGGGGACAGCCAAAGTAGCTGATTTGGGTATTTCAGCGACTGATGATTATACATTGAAGGTGACTTTGGAAAAGGCTGTGCCATACTTCTTACAAGTCATCACGATGCCTGTCTTCTTCCCACAAAGTCAAACCTTTGTGGAAAAGCAGGGTGATAAGTACGGGACTTCCGCCGCAACTTACTTATCAGCTGGTCCATATAAGTTGACTGGTTGGAATGGTTCAAACCAAAAGTATGCCTATGTTAAGAATACTAACTATTGGGATAAGCAAGATGTGAAGACGAAGAAGATTAATGTGCAGATCATCAAGGACCAAAACACTGGTTATAACTTGTATCAAGGTAAAAAATTAGACTTCACGACTTTATCACCAGATCAAGTGAAGAGTTCAAAGACAAAGAAGGCTTATACGCAAATCAAGCAAGGTGCAACACAAATGTTGCAGTTGAATGAAGCAAAGGTCAAGGCCTTCAAGAACCTCAAAGTACGTCAGGCCATCTCATATGCCATTGACCGTAAGACTTTGGCTAATAACATCGTGACTGGTGCAGCTGTACCGGCCAAGAGTTACACACCAACTGGCCTAGCCAAGGATCCAAACACAGGTAAGGATTTTGCCAAGGGTGCCGCAGTCAAGGGTGCCATCTCATATGACAAGAAGAAGGCCGCTAAGTTGTTTAAGGCTGGTTTGAAAGAAGTCGGTATCTCAAAGTTGAAGATTACCTTGCTGACAGATGACGATGATTCATCAAAGCGCGTGGCACAATTCTTGCAACAACAATTGGAAGACCACTTGAAGGGACTGACGGTGACTATTAAGTCAGTTCCTAAGAAGCAACGTTTGGCTTTGAGTACTGCCAAGGACTTCGATATGGTTAACTTTGGTTGGCTAGCTGATTATCCTGACGCCTCATCATTCTTGGATTTGTACACTTCTGATGCTTCATATAACTATGGTAGCTGGAAGAACACAACCTTTGACAGTGTGATGGCAGATACTAAGGACAAGGATGCCAACAACGCCAAAGCCCGTTATGCCGACTTTAAGAAGGCTGAACAAACCCTTGAAAAGGATATGGGTGTGGTCCCAATGTACTATCGTTCAACGGCAGCTTTGAAGAACACTAAGGTCAAAGGTGTGATCTTTAATCCGACCGGTGCGCCATACAATTTCAAGTACGCAGTTAAAAAGTAAGCACAACACAATTTAATGCTGAATTTCATAGCACGACGGATGAGTCTGACGATATATGTCAGGCTTTTTCTATTCGTTTTCAAGAAAAAAATGTAAAAAAGGGGCACTGTTTCGATAGAAAAATATCACACAATGATGAAATATTAATAGTTACAGGTGCCTATGGGCCGGCAAATTTTAGCAAAAATGGTTTATTTACTAATTTTTTTAGAGTTTTAAAAAAACAATGTAATTTTTTTAATACACATGAAAGCGGTTTCATGTTACTATTAATAAGTTGATTGGTAAGTTTTGTAGTTGAGAGCTTTTAAACTTACATATTGGGGGTTTTTTGGGGAGAGTAAAATGGGATCACTATTAGTTCTATTTGCCGGCATATTATTGCTGCTATTTTTGATTATCAAGGTCAAGATGAATACATTCATCGCTTTGATTTTGACAGCTTCACTCGTAGGTTTGGGATTAGGAATGAAGCTAGAACAAATTCCAGTATCCATCCAAACGGGAATCGGTAACTCACTTGGTGAGTTGGCGATTGTCTTCGGTTTTGGAGCGATGCTTGGACGTTTGGTTGCTGATGCCGGTGGTGCACACCGTATCGCAAATACGTTAATTAATATTTTTGGTAAGAAGCGCGTCCAAATTGCCGTGATGGTAGCTTCATTCATCATTGGTATTGCGTTGTTCTTTGAAGTGGGTATGGTTATCTTGATTCCGATTGTCTTTGCAATCGCGCTGGAATTGGGTGTGCCTTTGCTAACTTTGGGAATTCCAATGGCCGCTGCGTTGTCAGTAACGCACGGTTTCTTGCCACCACACCCAGCGCCAACTGCTATTGCAGGTGCGTTGGGGGCTAACACGGGTAAGGTTTTGCTTTACGGTTTGATCGTTGCGATTCCAGCAGCCATCATCGCCGGACCATTGTTTTCTAAGTTAGCTCAGAAATTTGCCCCAGAGGCCTTTACAGTTAAGACCAAGTTGACGGCCTTTGGTGAAGTTAAGCAATTCAAGACAGAAGAGACACCATCATTTGGATTGTCAATTTTGACAAGCTTGTTCCCAGTTATTTTGATGGGAATTGCGACAGTTTACACCGTCATCTTCAATGACGGTCAACCATATGCTAAGCCACAAGGGTTCATGGAGTCACTCGTTGCCTTCTTTGCCAACCCCGTGGCCGCGATGATTTTGTCATTGCTATTTGCTCTATGGTCAATGGGTTGGAAGCAACGCCGTACTTCAAAAGAAATTGCCGAAACAGTTGAAGATGCCACTAAGTCAATTGCGATGTTGTTGTTGATTATTGGTGGTGGTGCTGCCTTTAAGCAAATCTTGATTGATGGTGGTATTTCTAACCAAATCGCACAAATGTTTGCCCACTCAAGTATTTCACCATTGATCTTGGCATGGATTATTACAGTAATCCTGCGAATCGCTTTGGGTTCAGCTACGGTTGCTGCCTTGACAGCTGCCGGGTTGGTACAACCATTGATGGCCGCCGCTGGTATCGATCCTGCTTTGATGGTTTTGGTAATCGGGGCCGGTTCATTGGCCGCATCCCACGTCAACGACGCTGGTTTCTGGATGTTTAAGGAATACTTTGATTTGGATGTTAAGCAAACACTTAAGATCTGGACTGTTCTAGAAACAGTGATTTCCGTAGTTGGTTTGATTATTGTTTTGCTGCTAAACATGATCGTACATTAATGCATAAATGATTAACGCTATTGCTCACGAGATGGAGTGATAGCGTTTTTTGTAAAATGGCAGGAATTTTGCTGGTTCGATCCAAATAGACGACACCTTAATTGTATCCGCTTTCATTGCTTATTTATTAGGTTTTTCAGGTTTTAAGTTCATATAATCACAAGATGATCAAAGTGGTTTAAAAAGCCATTATTATAGTCTTTGTGACGATAAAAAATTTTTAGATAAAAAAGTATTGACATGACTTTGTGAAGTGTTATACTAATATTGTTCAAAGATGAGCAAACGAAAATATTGGTTATAGACTCACTATAGAAATTTAAAGAATTAGGAGATTACCGACATGACTGAAGGTACTACTGCTACACCTCTAAAGAAGGTTAAGAAAGTTTTGACGCCCGAAGAGCGTGCTGCTCGTAAGGAAGCGGCTGAAATTATGATTCAAGAACTTGTTACCAAGGCACAAGTGGCTTTGGAAGAGTTCTCACAGTTAAACCAAGCACAAGTTGATAAGATTGTTGCCGCCATGGCCTTAGCCGGATCAGAAAATTCATTATTGTTAGCACACGAAGCGCATGATGAAACTGGTCGTGGGGTTGTTGAAGACAAGGATACCAAGAATCGCTTCGCTTCAGAATCTGTTTATAATGCAATTAAAAACGATAAGACAGTTGGTGTGATTAGCGAAGATAAGATCACTGGCAAGGTCGAATTAGCTGCACCGCTTGGGATTTTGGCAGGAATTGTGCCAACGACCAATCCAACGTCAACCGCTATTTTCAAGTCAATGTTGACGGCCAAGACGCGTAACACGATTATTTTCTCATTCCACCCACAAGCACAACGTTCATCGATTCATGCGGCTAAGATCGTCTATGATGCAGCCGTTGCCGCTGGTGCACCCAAGAATTTCATTCAGTGGATTGAAAAGGGTTCAATTGAAGCCACAACGGCTTTGATGCAAAATCCACATATCGCTTCAATCTTAGCAACAGGTGGTCCCGCCATGGTCCACGCTGCGTTGACATCAGGTAACCCATCAATGGGTGTCGGTGCCGGTAATGGCGCTGTGTTTATTGATGCGACTGCTAATGTCGATCGGGCGGTTGAAGATTTGCTGCTATCAAAGCGTTTTGATAACGGTATGATTTGTGCCACTGAAAACTCGGCTGTGGTGCATGCTGCCATTTACGATGAGTGGATGAAGAAGATGGAAGACCAGGGCGCCTTTAGGGTTGCTAACAAGGATTTTCCTAAGGTAGCCGATGCTGTTTTCCAACCAAATGCAGAAGGTTTTGGAGTGCAAGGCCCCGTTGCTGGTATGTCAGGTGCATGGATTGCTGATCGTGCTGGTATCAAGTTACCAGCAGATAAGGATGTTTTGTTGTTCGAATTGGATAAGAAGAACATTGGTGAAGCCTTATCATCAGAAAAGTTAAGCCCATTGTTGTCAGTTTACAAAGTGGCATCACGTGAAGAAGGTATCGAAGTGGTACGGGCGTTGCTCAATTACCAAGGTGCTGGGCACAACGCTGCCATCCAAATTGGTGCGCAAGATGACCCATTCGTTAAGGAATATGCTGATGCCGTTGAAGCATCACGTATCTTGGTGAACCAACCTGACTCAATTGGTGGTGTTGGTGATATTTACACTGATGCAATGCGTCCATCATTGACGCTGGGAACTGGATCATGGGGGAAGAATTCATTGTCACACAATCTTTCAACTTATGACTTGTTGAACATTAAGACGGTTGCCCGTCGCCGTTCACGTCCACAATGGGTTCGTTTGCCTAAGGACATTTACTACGAGTCAAATGCTATTACTTACTTACAGGAATTACCAAATGTCGACCGCGCATTTATCGTGGCTGATCCAGGAATGGTGCAATTTGGTTTTGTCGATAAGATTTTGAATCAATTTGCTTTGCGTGAAGATCAAGTGAAAACATCCATCTACGGCTCTGTTAAGCCTGATCCAACCATTGGTCAAGCCATTGACATTGCTCGTCAAATGGCGGAATTTAAGCCTGATACAGTTGTTTTGATCGGTGGTGGTTCTGCTCTGGACGCGGGTAAGATTGCACGCTTCATCTATGAGTACTCAGCGAGTCATGAGGGTATCTTGCAAGATGATGCTGCTTTGAAGGATTTGTTCAAAGAATTGGCACAAAAGTTCATGGACATCCGTAAGCGAATTGTCAAGTTTGAACACCAGAGCCTGACCCAAATGGTTGCGATCCCAACGACTTCAGGGACTGGTTCAGAAGTGACACCGTTTGCGGTGATCACTGACGATGAAACACACATTAAGTACCCATTGGCTGACTATGAATTGACACCGCAAGTGGCAATCATTGATCCTGAATTCGTGATGACCGTGCCTAAGCGGACAGTTGCTTTCTCAGGAATGGATGCCTTGTCACACGCCTTGGAATCATATGTTTCCGTGATGAACTCAGAATTTACCCGTCCCTGGGCTTTGCAAGCCATCAAGTTGGTCTTTGAAAACTTGGAGACCTCATACAAGTACGATCCAAAGAACCCAACCAAAGAAGGTCAAGAAGCACGTTCAAAGATGCATTACGCCGCTACCTTAGCAGGGATGTCATTTGCCAATGCCTTCTTGGGCATTAACCATGCTTTGGCCCACAAAACAGGTGGTGCCTTCGGCTTGCCACACGGTTTGGCCATTACCATTGCGATGAATCATGTGATCAAGTTCAACGCTGTTACTGGTAATGTGAAGCGGACACCGTTCCCTCGTTATGAGACTTATACTGCCCAAGCAGATTACGCTGACATTGCACGTTTCTTGGGCTTGCAAGGTAAGGATGATGCAGCCTTAGTCGATGCGTTGACTAAGAAGATTGCCGCTTTGGCAGCCGCTTTGGACATCGATACCACTTTGTCTGGAAATGGTGTCTCAAAGAAGGACTTTGATGCTGCACTGGATGAGATTACTGAGTTGGCCTACGATGACCAAACAACACCGGCTAACCCACGGCAGCCTCGTTTGGAAGAATTGCGTCAATTGTTCATTGATCAATTTTAACCAGTCATTTAACAAAGAGATTTTATAAATTACGAGCAGGTACCCTGTTTGCAAAAGCTTGCTGAGTCATCGACGACTTAGCAAGCTTTTTGCGATATTAAACATAAGTAAGGTAATTTGTAGGTTTCTATCGTATAATGGAGATATGGAAAATATTACATCAGCTCAAAACGCCCGGGTGAAAAGCTGGGCAAAGTTACAAACGAAAAAAGGCCGTCAAGCAAGCCAAACTTATTTGTTAGACGGTTGGCACTTAGTACAAGAAGCAATTAATCACGACGGGAAGTTGCATGCTGTAATGGCAACAGCAGAGCAATTGGAAGCCCACATGGCCGATGTGCCACATGGTGTTCCAATCTTTCAAATTACCGACGACATTGCGAAGAAGTTGTCTGATTTAGTGACGCCACAAGGCATTTTTGCCGAAGTGACGATGCCATCAGCGACACGTGACCCACACTTCATTCATGATGGTGCCTGGTTATTCTTGGATGGCATTCAAGATCCTGGTAATGTCGGTACCATGGTTCGTACAGCAGATGCTGCGGGCTTTGCGGGGGTTGTTTTTGGTGAAGGATCAGTTGACATGTACTCACCAAAGGCCTTGCGTGCAATGCAAGGTTCTCAGTTCCACGTGCAAACCACCACTGGTGATTTGAAGGAGTGGACCACAGCCTTTGTTGACAACGGTATCAACGTTTACGGTACCCAATTAGATCCAGAAGCCGCTGATTTGTTCATGGTTGAGCCACAAACGCAATTTGGTTTGATTATGGGTAATGAAGGTCAAGGCATGGACGCTGAATTGGCTGCAGCGACATCCCAAAACTTATACATTCCATTGACTGGGCAAGCCGAGTCATTGAATGTAGGGGTCGCGGCAGGTATCGCGATGTTCGCTTTGAAGGCCCGTTAATCTGTTAATTGTTTCAATTAGTGGAGGAAAATGAATGCAAACATGGCAAACAGACCGTACGTATCGAGCAATTGTGGATGATCTATTAGCACATCCTGAGATACAAGCGCTTAGCAACTATACCCAACACCACCATTCAGATCGGTTAACGCATGTCATCGATGTCTCGTATACGAGCTATCGGTTGGCGTTACGCCTTGGCTTAAACGCTACTGCGGTGGCACGGGCAGGTATATTGCATGACATGTTTTACTATGATTGGCGCGTCACTAAGTTCGAACTAGGCACGCATGCCTTTATTCATCCACGGGTGGCATTACGTAATGCTGAAAAGTTAACACCACTCTCTGAAATGGAAAAGGACATCATTCTGAAGCATATGTGGGGGGCCACTTCGGCGTTACCCCACTATCGTGAAAGTTACTTGGTCGACTTAGTAGATGATTACTTAGCGATGCGGGAGTTCTTTACTCCTTTGCGTCAATGGGTGGCACATCATGCATAGAAATGGCAGAACCAGTCTGGTTCTGCCATTTTTTTTGTTGGCTGCAGGGCGCCGGTAGTTGATCAAAAAGTAAGGTAACCCCGATCCAGGATAGGTGGGTCCTATCTAGGCTTGACGTTTTCTTGTATAATAGACCCTATGATAGTTCTATTTAATAAACCATTTAACGTTTTAACAAAATTTACTGATGAGCAAGGGCGACCAACGCTCAAAGATTATATTGATATTCCTAAGGTCTATGCCGCCGGTCGGTTAGATAAGGATAGTGAGGGATTGTTATTGTTGACTGACGATGGTCAGCTTAATCATCAACTCACTGATCCTAAAAATAAAGAATACAAAACCTACTACGTGCAAGTTGAAGGTGATATCGATGAGGCGGCTTTGACGGCTTTAGAAGCAGGGGTGTCATTAAAGGATGGCCTCACTAAACCCGCACTGGCAAAGAAAATCAGTGAACCGGATTGGTTATGGGAGCGTACGCCAGCCGTACGTTTCCGAGCTAATATTCCAACGAGTTGGATAAGTCTATCAATTAAAGAAGGTCGTAATCGACAAGTGCGACGTATGACGGCGGCTGTTGGATTTCCTACACTGCGTTTGATTCGAACGCAAATTGGTCCGTACAAATTAGCTGATATTCCTAGTGGTGAGTATCGTATCTTCCACAAATAATTTTTAAGGGTCGCCACGCGATTTTGAGCATTATATTATGCAGTAATGTTAACATTGCAAACAATATTTAGTCATGGAATGTTCATAAGTGTATTAGTGGTTTGGGTGTATAATTGTAAGTGTTTAGTGAGAGTATAAATAATAAATAACGACATTTTTTCGTTGATGTCACCAATGCAAGCAATCACCTTGGTACGCCAGCAAGTGCGGCAAGTAATTTTATTTAGATAGGAGTGTGATCATATGGCACATACACAAGCTGAAGTGAAACCAGTACATATTTGCGAGAAATTCACGGCCACTTTTGATATTTTAGGTCGTAAATGGAACGGGTTAATTATCGAAGTGCTGTTGACGGAAGGTTCTTGTCGATTCAAAGATTTGGCACAGGCAGTCACGAAATGTTCAGACCGTGTCTTGGTTGAACGCTTGAAGGAACTAGAGGCAGAAGGCATTGTTGAACGACGCACGTATGCAGATTCATCATTGATTGAGTACGTTTTAACAGAGCGTGGACAATCAATGCGTGAAATGATGGAAGCTATTCATAATTGGTCAGATGAATGGCAAGTTGCAAAAGAAGCCTAACCAAGGGGGTGTACAGCATGTACACCCCCTTTTAGTAGGCACTTTGGTCCTTTTTATGCCCGCTCTAAATGAGACCTTGCTATACTCAATGGTAGATAATAATTTTCGAGGTATAGCGATATGGCAACACGTATTTATTTTAACGAAGTAGTCGATAATGAAGACTTGGAACAAGCCTTCAACAGTTATTTGCAAGACGTTAACCCGGATACGGAACATGACTTCATCAAAATGATTGGGGTTTCTCGGCTGTACGCACCGGTGCAAATCCTGGGTGCTGAGTTTACATCAGAAGCTGACGGTTCACTTTCGGCTGAATATGAAGATGGCATTGAAGTCCAATATCAAGTCATTAAAAACGGCAATGATGAGTTATTCTTCCCTGCATTCACTAGTCAAGTCGAATACGATAAGTGGGCAAAAACGTCGACGGCCCAAGGGTTAGTGACATCGTTATTGTCATTTGATCAATTCAGCTCCTTGACTATACCCAATGATCAAATTGCGGGGGTTGTGATCAATCCATTCGGCCAAAACATCGTTTTGAATAAGACGAATTTGCAGTATATGGTTGATGCTTTGATTCAAATGAATCAAAATGCCACGATCTCACTTGATGAGACGACCACCGACCAAACGGCATTTGCGGCGCTATTAGCGCGTGATTTGCCAGGTAATTTGCCCGATATTCGTACGGTCTGGGCGGTTGATTTGGTACGGGGCGATGAGCGCACGTTGGTTTATGTGTTGGATGCCGATGCAGAAGATGCCAATGCCCAATTTTTTGCTTACGCACAAGTTAGTGATCAGACCCCTGAATTCTCTAATGTTTTGAATGTGTCTCAAATTGGTTATCCACGGCTTGCGGTGTATACACCAATTTACAATAATGTTGATTAATAAATTAAAGGGTGATGTCAATATTCACTCTTTTTTTGTGATTAAAATTAAGATACACTAAAGGCAATAAGCAAAATGAAATGAGGCTCCCAAATGGCAGACCAAGATTTGACTCCTGAAGAAGAATTTAACAATGAAGAACTGTTGGATGCGTTGGCAGCCTTCCGTGAAGAACAAAATGAAAAGACAGAACAGAATTTTACTGTCGCATTGCTGAATGCCGTTTTCTTGGCACCAGTATTGTTCACGGAGGAACCAACTGTATTGGAAGATGGTGCCCTTGAAGTCGCACCGGATACAATGCAATTGCTGACGTTTGAAGATGAAGATGGGTCAACTATCTTCCCAATCTTCACAGATGCTGAGTCGATGGCTGCTGGTGAATTCCCTAATGAAGCGAACACCCAAATTTGGCCAATGACCATCGAAGAATATGTCCCCCTATTCGAGAACGATGCCACTTTGGGTTCATTGGCCTTGAATCCATTTACGAATGGCATGCCCATTACGCGTGAAAACTTGGAATATTTGGCAGCCGTGATTGCCGCCACCAACGAGTTGAGTGATGACGAAGATGATGACGAAATGGCACCAACGAGCGCAGATGATACGGATCAAGATTTGGAGATTTCAGTCCCTGAAAATGTGCCGATTGCCCTACAATATGAGTTGATGGGGGTGGCCGATGACCATGCCGGGATTGTTTCACAAATGTACTTGTTGTGGCTGGCTAGCACTGATAATACAAAAGCAAACTTCTTGCTAGTTGTTGATGGCCCCGAAAAGGAATCGGTTATGGCGTTGTTCCCTGAATTCGCCGCTGGCTTCGTCAAAATTTTGGGTGAAGAAGATAGTACCGTTGATATTGTGTCTAAAGAAGACTTTGATGTTGATTTGAGTGAGTTCCCTGTGTTATACAACACGGTCATTTAACAAAATAAAGTAGGTGCCATAACAATTGTGAATCAAACGCCAAAAATCGGCATGATTTAAGTGGCCAACTGGGCGGAAAGAGTTCGGTACGGAACCGTAGTTTTTCCAGTTAATTGAGAACATAATAAAACCCCATAGGTTGGAGAAAATCCAACCTATGGGGTTTTATTCGTTGTGACACCTGCTATATTTTAATCTAAGTAGTCACGATTAGTGGCATCAATGTCATTGATAACCACGACGTTCATGGTTCGGAGTACAAAATAAATCGCAACCAGTGGTAAGATCATTGATAACGATAATAATAGAGTTAGCATTTTCTGCCTCCTTCTTCATTGACCGGGGTGTTGCTGAATTGCTTGATTGTCATCAAGGTTAGCAAGTCTTATTAAAATTAACCTTAATCCCAGTCAAATAATCTCCTTAGGGCAAACAAAAGAGATGCACCCTGTTGGATGCATCTCTTTTACAAATGACGGTAACGATGAAATAGATACGTTACTAGTGCAACGACTCCCATCATTAAAGCAAATAAGCTGCTTGAAATTTTAATATTAATAGCCGGGATTTCCATAAATAGTTTAATCGCAATCAATATAATCAGGATATAAGCCATTGGCTCAATTTCTGGCATGATATGGATGAGTTTCATGAGGGCGTTGGCGATAAAACGCACTGCCAAGATACCCACGATACCTCCAATCAGAACAATCACCGGATTAGGTGAAATAGCCACACTAGCTAACACTGAATCGATCGAGAAGAAAAAATTGATCATCTCTAGTTCAAGCACGATGAGGACAAATGAATGCGGCGTTTGGTTTTGCTTGGATTTTTTGATAGCTTGCTTTGGATGTTTGCGCTTGTAAAAGTAGTCAATGCTCAAATACACGAGATAAAGGGCCCCAAGTACTTTGATTTGCCAGATTTTAATGAAATAGGTGGCAAAAACAATCACAAGGAGGCGTAAAATAAAGGCACTCCACAGACCGGCAAATAGAGCATGCTGTTGTTTCTTGGGATCATTCAGCGTGCTGGTTTTAGCTGCTAATACCACGGCATTGTCGACTGACAGTAGACTTTCTAATATCACAATAGAGATGATAATGGTCCAACCATCGGCTGTCATGATAGCTTGATGCCAATTATGAGCATCAAAAAAGGGTGATAGGAGGTCTATAAGCATAAGTGATTCCTTTCGTATAGTGCACTGTTAAGTCTACTCGTTTGCCACTATTTTTCAATGTTTAATAAAGGAGATGGCATTTCTGCGCCAAATTATTAAATTTGTGAAAAATCATGCTGACAAAAAGTCAGTATAGGGCTTTAATTTTGCTCCAATCAGTGTAGAATAGTAAATTGATTGGTATACGAAATTTACTAAACTGGACATTCGTTTGTGAATTTTACAACATGCCGGGAGTATTTCAGTATTTTATCGATAAAATTTTTAAGGAGTGTATTATGACGAAGAATATTGTCATCGTCGGCGCAGGTTATTCAGGAGTCTTTGCAGCGCGCAAGTTGTCAAAGCAATTCGCTAACAACGCTGAGTACCAAATTGTATTGATTGATAAGCATTCATTCATGACTTATATGACTGAATTGCATGAGGTGGCCACTAAGCGTGTCGAGCCAAAGCACATTCAATTCGATTTGCGTCAACTATTTGTTCACCAAAAGAATGTGAAGGTCGTTACTGCTGAGGTTCTTGCTTTCGATAAGGAAGCTAAGACAGTGACTACTGCCGAAAACGTCATTCCATACGAGAAGTTGGTTTTGGCAACTGGTGGGACGACAAACACATTTGGTACACCAGGTGTTGAAGAATATGGCTTCACCTTGTGGTCATTTGAAGAAGCTTTACGTTTGCGCGAACAAATTGAGCGCATCATTGGTGAAGGTGCCCGTGAGTTGGACCCTGTCAAGCGTGCTGCTAAGTTAAGCATCGTCGTGGTTGGATCTGGCTTTACTGGTGTTGAATTAGCTGGTGAATTGATCGAACAACGTAAGGAACTGGCTGCGGCTAACTTCTTGGACGAATCAGAGATCAAGTTGTACGTGGTTGAAGCTGCACCAACAATCTTGAACATGTTGTCAGATCGTAAGTTGGCTGATAAGGCTGAAGCTTATATGACTAAGCATGGTATCCATTTGTTGAAGGCAACTGGTGTGACTGCAGTTAAGGAACACGCAGCTGTTTTGGCTGATGGTTCTGAAATTCCAACGGAAACTTTGGTTTGGACTGCGGGTGTGAAGGCAAAGGAACAAGGCTCAAAGTGGGGCTTGCAAACTGGTCCTGCCGGCCGTTTCATGGCCGATGAATACTCACGTGCCGTGGGTGAAGAGGATATCTATGTCGCCGGTGACGTGGCTGCCTATCAAGAACCAGCTTTGACGAATCCTGATAACCCTCGTTCAGGTTGGACACCCCAAACGGTTGAAGGTGGGGAGTCAGCCGCAAACACCGTGGTGCCAAACATCGTCTTTGATTTGACGGGTAAGGGTACGCGTAAGGTCTTTAAGGGCCACTACCAAGGATTTGCGGTTTCAGTTGGTGCCCACTACACGGTCGCCTACTTGTACAACAAGATTGCTTTGACCGGCTTCTTGGCAAACATGATGAAGCACATCATCAACTACTACTTCTTCTTGCAATTGATGTCAGGTTACCACCTCTTCCATTACACACTCGATGAATTCTTCCGTACACCAAACGGTCGGACACCATTCTTTGGTAACACGTCACGTATGGGTAATGCCTTGTGGGCAGTCCCATTGCGTTTGGCTTTGGGTGTCATCTTGGTGATGGTTGGTACTAATTTGAGTGGCACGCTTGGTTTGTTGTTAGTGATCTATGGTGGGTTAATCTTCCTGGGCTTGTTGACTTCGATTGCTGCTTTCTTGACATTTATCGTGTCATTGATCTTGTTGTTCATGGAGCCATCAACGACCTTGTTATTGATTCCATTTGCTTCATTGGCCTTGATGAACGGTGCCGGACGCGCCTTTGGATTGGACCACTGGGTAACACCAATGTTGAATGATTTCCTTGGTAAGACGTTCAATGGTAAGATGGCATCACACTATAACGACTTGAAAAAGTAAGTTTAAGAAAAATTTTAATTAATAATTTCCTCATGTAAGCGTTCGCATGCTGTTGATATTTTTCTAGTTTAATCAAATTATTTTTTGGTTAGATTGGCCACTTAGCTGATAAGGTCAACTCCAATCAGGGCTGCAATGCTGATATGGGTGGGTATTATAAAATTAATTAAGTCAATATCCGATCGACCGTCATGCAAATGGCGGTCTTTTTTTAGTGTTATTAAAACTGATAAATGTAATTTGGGCGCAATCGCAGGACACCCCACCGCCACAGACGTTTATCTGTTACACTTAATATAGACAGAACGTAGTTATTTATTGTAAGGAAAAGGAGAAAATCATTGGAAGTTAGTTTAGGTTATTGGATCGCATTTTTTGCCTTCGTTGTGGTGATGTTGGCGCTGGATTTAGGCGTATTTCACCGCAAAAATGAAGCCCCTACTATCAAATCTTCCCTTTTGTGGAGTGCTTTCTGGATTGGGTTGGCCCTAGTCTTTGCCGTCGGTGTTGCGATATTTGCTAAGCCGGAATATGCCGTTGACTTTATCACCGCATATCTATTGGAAAAGTCGTTGAGTATCGACAACCTGTTTATCTTTATCTTGGTTTTCGGATTTTTCAACATTGATGTGAAATATCAACACCGTTTATTGTTCTGGGGTGTCTTTGGCGCCTTGATCATGCGGGTGCTCTTCATTTTTGGTGGGGCAGCTTTGTTACACCGTTTCGAGTGGTTAATGTATGTCTTTGGCGCCTTCTTGGTGATCACGGGTATCCGGATGCTCTTTGAAAAAGAAGGCGAACAGGACTTGAATGAGTCCCCTATTATCAAGAGCCTGCGTAAAATTTTACCGTTAAAAGAAGATGCGACAGAACCGCACTTTTTCGTTAGGGTGAATGGTAAACTCTTGGCCACCCAATTCTTATTGGCGCTGCTGTTCATCGAGGCATCTGATTTGATTTTCGCGGTGGACTCAATTCCAGCCGTGTTAGCGGTGACTCAAGATGAGTTTATTGTCGTGACTTCAAATATTTTCGCGATTATGGGCTTGCGGTCACTCTACTTTGCCTTGTCAGGTATCTTACCGATGTTCCGCTACATCAAGTATGCCTTGGCGATCATTTTGGCCTTTATCGGTGCCAAGATGTTGATCAACGAAGGTGCTGCGATGCTCGGATGGCATGTGCACATCTCAAATATGACCTCATTAGTTGTGGTGGTTGGTTTGTTAACTTTGTCAATCGTGGCTTCAGTGGTCGTTGAACGCGCCCAAAAGCGCCGTCGATTTAAATAATATAAAACAAGAAGCGTGCAGTAGTGCACGCTTTTTTTGATTAAAAAGTTTTAATTTTTCTTCCTTGATTCGTTTACCTAAAAGTCTAATATTGTTAGAATAGGTTATTGATATTTCTCGAGTAAAGTAGGATGACATGATGGTGACATGGGCTGAACGAACTAAACCATATGAAGCGGCGTTAATTAAAGATTTAAATCAAATCGTCAGAATTCCATCTGTGCTTGATCCTAAAACGATGACTGAACAAACCCCCTATGGTTCTGATATGGTCCGCGCCTTGGCGAAGATGGAGGAATTGGCCCGTCGTGATGGCTTGCGGTATGGTCGGGTGAATAATCAGGTCACCTGGATCGAGTATGGACCAGCTGATGCACCTGAAACCGTTGGCATTCTGACACACATTGATGTTGTGCCGGCTGGGGAGGGCTGGATTCGTGATCCGTTCAAACCGGAAGTGTTGAATGGGCTATATTTTGGTCGCGGTGCGCATGATATGAAAGCAGATTTAATGAGCTCCTATTATGCTTTGAAATATTTGCAGGACAATCATTTCCCAGTGACACGTAAAATCCGGTTGATTATTGGCACCGATGAAGAGAATGGTTGGCGAGATATGCCCCAGTATTTTGCTGAAGAGGGTCAGCCGACCATGGCTTTTTCACCCGATGGCGCATTTCCAGTGGTGAACGCTGAAAAGGGATTTCAAACAATTCGCGTGCGGTTTCCAAGTGATTCAACGGGGGCCTTTGAGTTACAACGATTTATTTCTGGGGATCGTGCCAATGTTTTGCCGGGTGAAGCGCGTGCCCGGGTACGGGTGCCTGATCAAACTACCTTAGCCGATGCATTTGAAAATTATTTACAACAGTATCCCTTTTTACATGGTACGACGCGCATCCGTAAGCAGACAGTTACGCTGGTCCTTTATGGTGTTCAGGTCCATGGCGCATATCCGCAAGATGGTGAAAATGCGGCTACTTATTTGGCAAATTTTTTGAGTCAATATCCGTTCGGTGGCGATGCTGCGCCGTTCTTGCACTTCGTCGGTCAGACGCTGCATGATGATCCCTACGCCACCCAGGTTGGTCTTCGTTATACTGATGAACTGACGGGGGATTTGACACTGAATATTGGCATTGTCCGTTATTCCAATCATGGGCAAGGAAGTATCGTGCTCAACATTCGCTATCCCACGGGGATCACCGTACCGGAAATATTTGCCACTTTGACCACCCATCTACCTACTGACAAAATGACCCTTGAGCCAGAGAGTGTTGGCATGGCACCACATTATGTTCCTGAAGACGATGAATTGGTAAGTACCTTGTCCTTAGTGTATGCTGGGCAAACCGGTTTTTACAGGCGTCCCCGTACTTCTAACGGTGGCTCATATGCCCGATTGCTAAAACGGGGGGTCGCCTTTGGTGGGCAGTTCCCGGATGTTCCAGTTTCAAGCCACCAAGCGAATGAAAGCACACCGGTAACTAACTTAACACGCTCAATGGCCATCTTTGCCGAGGCATTGACCTTGTTGGGTAATCCGAAGTCAGCGAAAAAATGATTGCTGTTACATTTGTTCGCGGTCCTAAGTAACCGGGTTATAAAACAGCACTTTAATCGATCACCACTAGAATGTGGTGGTCTTTTATATTAGAATAAACTTAATTAAGTTACCAGAATAGGAGTCGAGCATGGCGTTATCAATTATCTTTGGCGATGGTACCAAGGACTTAGAACTTGAGCTGTTGCAGAAAATGCAAACGACGATACAACACGATGCAAAAGCACGGTTATTCTATCTCGTGCCAAATCACATCAAGTTCCAATCAGAAATCAGTGTCTTAGAGCGATTAGCTATGTTGCATCAGCGTACCGGTGCGGTCATCGCTGCCCAGCAAGTGCAGGTCTTTTCACTGAGTCGGCTGGCGTGGTTTTACATGAATGAAGATCCCCTGTACCGGAAAGCTAATTTGTCTGATAACGCGATGACTATGATCATGACGGCTTTATTAAATGCGGCGCGGGATGACTTACAACTATATGGTTCATTGGTGGAAAAACCAGGCTTTATCGCGCAATTTTCTGCGCAGTTACTTGAATTGCAACAATCGGGCTTGAGTTGGGATGACGTTGCGCAATTGAGCACAGACTTACAAGCAACACGGGTGGTTTTGTCACGCAAATTGCACGATTTAGCGCTTATTGGCCGTCAATTCAGTGCTACTTTGGGCAAGCGTGATCAATATTTAACCAGTAATTTATTGGGCATTTTCGAACGCTTCTTATTCAATGATGGTGCTGATTTAGCGCAGCATCACTTCTATGTTTTTGGTTACGCACAGATGACGAACCAAGAACGGGGGGTGATTGAAGCCCTGATTGAAAAAGGGGCTAGTTTAACGATTGCGCTACCGGCCGATGAAGCGGCGAAAACGCTGGCTGACGATGTGGCCGAAACAGATTTATTTTACCGGCCCAAGCACCTAGCCCAACAATTACGTGATTTTGCCAACCAGGTCGGGGTCACGGTGACTATTAGTCAGGCCCAGGCAATGCGTCAACTATCACCAACGATGCAGGCTGTTTCTAAGTTTTGGATTGAAACAGCGCAAAACGGGATCACGTCAAACCAAACCGCGCCCGGGGTTGCAGTTTGGGAAACAAGTTCCCGTTATCAAGAGGTTGAACAGATGGCTCGCTATATTCGGCAAATGGTAGCCCATGGGACGGCACGTTATCGTGATTTCTTGTTGCTCACACCAGATTTAAAACAGTATCAAAATATGTTGCCGGCGATTTTTAACCGGTTTGAGCTACCATTTTTCATGGATGTTGACCGGTCGATGAGTGCCCATCCCCTGGTAGCCATGTTACAAGAATTATTAAGTCTTGCGCCACACTTTGATCTTAAGGCGATTATGCTTATTTTGAAGACGGAACTGTTGATTCCAACAGGTGTTGAAGTGGGTGCTTACCGTGAAGCGTTAGCCTTGACTGAAAACTATGCGTTGGCTAAAAATGTACCTGGTTGGAAATGGCAAAGTACAGAGCCTTGGCATTTTGAGGTTAATCTCGCAGTTGACGAAGATGAAGTTGTCAAGGCACGTATGGCTGAGCGCGATGCGCAATTAGAATTAATTCATACACAGGTCAGTGAACTACTGAACCCATTTCTGCAAAATTTGGCGACAGCTAAGACAGCCCGTGAACTGGCTACGAAACTGTATCAATTTTTGCATGATGCTGGCGTGGAGCAAAGGTTGCTCCAGTGGCGGGATGCAGCGATGGATCGTGGTGACTTATTTGCGGCTAAACAACCTGAACAAGTTTGGACACAGTTGATGGCCGTGCTGGATGATTTTGTGGCAATTTTTGATGAACAACATGATATGGCGATTAGTGATTTGCAAGTCGCTCTCCAAACCGCTTTTGAAACAGCTAAGTATAGTGCAGTTCCATCGACCATGGATCAGGTAACAGTATCTGAATCAGGTATTGTTCAGATGCAAACGGCTAAATACGGTTTCATTTTTGGGGCAACAAACAAGAATTTGCCAGTTACGATCAGGCAGCATGCCCTCCTACAAGATGATGATCGCCTGATTTTACAAACCTTATTGCCAGACGGGGTGAGCTTACGTGAAACCGCGGATGCTGAAATGGCCCAGGATGCGATGTTAATTTATAACGCCATGATGAGTGGTCGTGAAAAATTAATCTGGGTATATGCTACTAGTGACGGTGATAATAGTACGCAAGCTGCCTCATATGTTAAAACTTTTGTGCGGGGAATGGGTATCACTGTGACAGTCATTCCAGCATTACCAGCACCTGATGACCAGTCTGATGCCATTCTTTGGCGACTCGGCTCAGTGCAGAGTACGCTGGCAAATCTGGTCGTTGTGAATCGCCAAGCAGCCATGCAAAATACCAAACTCTCGGGTGCCTGGCAGCAACTGACTCACTTACTAACTCGCCTACAACCTGATTATTACGCCCGCATTATGGCGGCCCTTAACTACCGAAATACGGTTGAACAGATTAAACCCGCGTTGGTGACGGCGTTATTTGGTAATGATTTAAAAGCCTCGATTTCCCGTCTCGAAACGTATTCTCGTAACCCCTTCGAGTATTTCCTTCGTTATGGACTAGGTTTGCAGCCACGACAAGCATTTGATGTCACGCCTGCTGAAATGGGTTCATTTATGCATGCCATTTTAGAAAATGTTTTCCAAAAAATGATGGGGCGTGAGTTAGGATCAGTTTCCAATGCTGAATTAGTTCAATTGGAGACGCAAGCTGCACAAGAAATTTTGCAAGCAGGTAATACGATGTTCGATGTCTTACAATCATCGAGTCGAATGCAATTTTTAACGCAAACTTTGATTGAACAAGTCCATGTGGCATTGCTTAACATGCGGCGGGGCCAATTACCTAATGCAGGCATTCAAACGATGGGAACCGAAACCGGCTTTGGTATTGCTAATGGTTCCTTTAAATCAATGACCTTTGACTTGGGTGATGGTAAAGCGGTGACTGTCCGTGGAAAAATCGATCGTTTTGATAAGGTGCATGTCACGACGACGCCTAAAAATTTCTTGTCAATTGTTGATTATAAGTCTGGTAATCGCAGTTTCGATTATCGAAAGGCTTTTGCTGGTCTAGAGCTGCAATTAATGACTTATTGGTCTGCTATGTTGGCCAATCTTGATCAGTTACCCGCGGATACGACGATGGGTTCTGTTGCTTTTTGGTCATTGAAAAATGAGGTACTCAAAGTGGGGCAACAACTAGAACCAGCCCCCTATGAAGATCTATTGCGTCAAGCGGATGAAAAACGGCAGACACAAGGGACTTACAGTGGCATTATTTTGCATGATGATGACTTCTTACAACAGATGGTTAATGAAGCGGTTAAATCACCATATAAGATTAAGTTCAATAAAAACGGTAGTGTCGCTAAGAAGGGTTCAGATGTCACCGAACCTGAGGTCATTGATACCTTAGTGGCCTTCAATGAGGCCAAAATTCAAGAAATTGCGGCTAAAATTTTGGCTGGTCAGTTTGAACTAGCGCCATATCGTGATAACCAAAGCACTGGCTTGCAGTATTCTGATTTCACAAGCATTATGCGCTTTGACGCGATGATGGGGGATCAGTACCATGACTTACCTAAATGGCAAAAAGAGGACATCTTAGCAGCCATGCATGATTTCTTACAGAAAGGAGCGCAGAACTAATGGCTATTCAATTTACAGATACGCAACGCCAAGCGATTGTTGATAAAGGGAAAAACATCTTAGTGTCAGCTTCAGCTGGTTCCGGCAAGACGCGTGTGTTGGTTGAACGTGTTTTACAACGGTTACTTGATGGCGAGGATATCAACCGGTTTTTGATTGTAACTTTCACAGAAGCGGCCGCTGCTGAAATGCGTGAGCGTTTGGAGAAAGCGATTCAAGCTGAAATTAACAAGCAAACTACATTGGCTAAGCAACAGCATCTGTTGAAACAATTGCGGCTCCTAAAAATTGCTAATATCTCAACCCTACATGCTTTCGCCCTGCGCTTGATTGAACAATATCATTATGCGATTGATTTAGATCCCGTCTTTCGCTTGATTGCCGATGATGCGGAAAAGCAGCTCCTGATGTTAGCTGTTTTCCAGGATTTGATTGAAGAAAAGTATGCCAGCGGGGATGCATCTTTTAACAATTTAGCACGCCAATTTGTTTCAAATGGTGGTCGTGATGATGCCTTGCGCCAAAATGTGTTTAAGCTGTTTGACTTTGCCATGGCACGGCCAGATACAGATGACTGGTTACAGAGCTTGGTTAACGCCTATGAAATAGGAGATGAGTACACAGCATCAGTTTTTTATCAGCAGCAGATGCAGCGTAACTTACAAGTGCGGATTGAAGGCCTTTTAAAACGGGCAGAACAATTAGTGAATACAATTAACGACCAGCCTGTGCGTCAAGAAGATGTGCAAACAACGGTTGAGCAGCTGGAGTGGCTTTTAGCACAGTTAAAAAGTACCACTTCATGGGACAGTTTACGTCAGGCTGCGCGGGGCTACGTGTGGACAGCTTGGACAAAAAAGGGTCTTAGTAAACCCCGTGGCCTTGATGAACTTGAAGCGCAAGAATGGGAGCAGGTTAAGGAGACTCGTAAGGCGATTAAAGAAGATTATGAAAACCTCTTGCAAGACTATTTTGCCTATGATAATCAAACCTTACGCGTGGCGATTGCGGGTGCCCGTGAAGTCGTTGCTGGCTTAGTACAATTAGTACGTGACTTCCGGGAGGCCTATTTTGCAGAAAAAACGCGCCGCCGGACTTATGATTTCAATGACTTGGAACATTTTGCGTTAGCAATCGTTTCAAACGCTGAAATTGCAGCAAATCTCCGTGAACATTATGTAGAGATTATGGTCGACGAATACCAGGATACCAACTATTTGCAAGAATACATTCTGCAAGCGATTGCCCGGGATAATAATGTCTTTCAAGTTGGGGATATTAAACAATCGATCTATAAGTTCCGTCAAGCTGAGCCCAAGTTATTTGGTGACAAATTAACTGATACCTACCCTAACGATGCTCAATCTGAAGTCATCACGTTGGCAGAAAATTTCCGTTCCCAAGCAAATGTCACTAATTTCATCAACTACTTATTTATGCAGTTAATGAGCCAAAATTTGGGAGATGTAGAGTACACCGGGGATGCTAAGTTGGTGGCAGGTGCCGATTACTATCCGACTGACATTCCCCATGAGGCTGAATTATTAATTTATCTCAATGATGGTGTCAACGACGATCAGGATGACGACGAGGAACCGAGTGAATTTATCGTGACAGATGGGTTCACACCACGGACTGGGCAGCTAACGTTGATGGCGCATAAAATCCAAACGATGCTGGCAGAAGGTTTTGAAATTTATGATCGTGAAGAGCAAGTTAAGCGGGCCATTCGATATAGTGATATTGCGATTTTGGTACCCTCACGTAACTTAAACTTGGATTTGGTCGATGTTTTCAAACAATTTAATCTGCCAGTGACAATTAATGGGTCGGCCAATTATTTCCAAACCACTGAAATTGCCATCATCTTAGCTTTGTTGCAGGTGGTTGATAATCCGCACCAAGATATTCCCCTTGTGGCTGTGTTACGTTCCCCAATTTATGGTATTAGGGAAAACGGGCTGGCCTTGATTCGGGCCCAACATCAGAAGGGTGATTTTTATGATGCGGTGCAAGCATTTGCTAACAATCAATTAACGATTGCGATTGATGGTGTTTCGACTGAATTGGTCGAAACGACTAAGGATGCGGTCAAGCGTTTCTTACTTGATTTGCAACAGTTTCGTGAAACAGCCGTCCAAAATCAAATTGTCACGTTGCTCTGGCAAATTTATGATACAACAGGCTGGCTGGATTATGTTGGCGGTTTGCCATCCGGCGCGCAACGGCAAGCTAATTTGCACGCGCTATATGAACGCGCGGCGGCTTACCAAGCAAGTAGTTTTGTCGGTTTGTATCAGTTCATTAACTATGTCAATGAACTACAGGCAGTCGATAAAGACTTGAGTGAAGCTGATGCTAATCTAGCCACTGATACTATTCAAGTCATGACCATTCATGGCTCGAAGGGCTTGGAATTTCCGGTAGTCTTTCTGTTAAACGCCACTAATCAATTCAACACGCGGGACCTGAACGGTAAAATGATTCTGGATTCACAGGCAGGCGTTGGGGTCGAGTATGTTGATACTGACCATAATCTGGCCTTGCAAGCGCCGCAGGTGACTGCCGTTCGGGATGCCATCAAACGCGCCATGTATGCCGAGGCTTTTCGAGTGCTCTATGTTGCCTTGACCCGGGCAGAGCAACAACTTTATTTGGTGGGTACCTACAAGAATGTAGCGGAAATCGCCAAAAAGTGGGGCTTGGCTAGTCAATCAAGTGCTGATTGGATTTTAGACGAATCGATTCGACTCCAAGCTAAGTCATATATGGATTTGGTAGGTATGGCTATGGTACGCCATCCCCAATTTAGCAACATGGCTCAGTCATTAGCGCAATATGGTGAATTTGACTTTGGGGATGTTCCTGTAAAGGCGCCGGCGACATATCAAAAGAAAGATTATGCCACGGGCAACATTGGAAATTTGAGTGGTGAATTTGACTTTGATATTCAAGTTGCCAACGGTGCTGAGTTAGCAGAGTTGGTGGCTAAAAGTGCGCCTGCTAATCCTGAGCAACCACTACAGCCAACGACTACCCCGGCAGATATTGACGTGGATGCCACTCGTGATTGGCAGCAAATCCTTGCTTTCAACTATCAATATGAAATGGCTACGCGCGCGACAGCTTATCAATCGGTATCAGAAATCAAACGCTTATTTGAAGATCCCGATTTAGCGGTCGGACGGGATGTTGTTGATTTGCGCATGGCTGTGGGTGATTCCCAGGGAATGCGCTACACTAAACCAGAGTTTGCAGTACCAGCCTTTATGCAAGCCCAACATTCGCGCCCAACGGCGACAGCTATTGGTACAGGTGTTCATCTGGTGATGCAACGTTTGTCCTTGAAAGATGGTGCACCCACTACGGCGGATGTGTTAGCTTTGATTGAGGAATTGACCACGAGTCAGTTGCTTGACCCGCCGGTCGCGATGATGGTACGTAATCAAGCGGCCAGCTTGGCAGAGTTTTTTAGTCATTCAGAACTAGGTCGAGCCATGGTTACAAATGCTGCGACGTTGCAACGTGAAGTTCCTTTTTCAATGTTAATGCAGGCAGAGCAACTCTACAAAGGCTTTATTGGGGATGAACGGGTATTGATTCACGGAATCATCGATGGTTACTTTGAAGTTGACGGGGGCATCTGGTTGTTTGATTACAAAACAGATTATGCGAAAACTACAGCTGATTTAGAAAAAATAAAAGAGCGTTATGCTGGTCAGATTAATGTCTATGCCCAGGCATTGACCGCGATGGGCAAAAATGTGGTTCGGAAATCAATCTATTCCTTCAGTGCCAAAAAGATTATCAATTTATAACGTAACACCCTCAGTGATGAGGGTGTTTTTTTGGTTCTAAAAAACTTCAAAAATAATTGTGCAAAAAATCACATAATTGGTTGAAACTGAAGTGTTGATACGGTATAATGTATTTGTGAAATAGTTAACAAATGTTTTTGAAATTAAAGGAGACAGACCAATGAAGGCTGCAGTAGTACGTGAAACATTAGATGGATTCTTGGACTTGATTGATAATTGGTCACCAAAGCCATTGGCATTTGGTGAAGCGTTGGTAGATGTTGAATATTCAGGCTTATGCCACACCGATTTGCACGTTGCCAGCGGTGATTTTGGTAACCCAAATGAGTTGGGTATGCGTAATGGGAGCTTCCGACGGGTGGTCGGTCATGAAGGTATCGGCCGGGTTGCTAAGTTGGGTGAGGGCGCCTCTGATTACTTAAAGGTGGGTGATCGCGTCTCAATCGCCTGGTTCTATGATGCTTGTGGCACATGTGAATTCTGTGTTTCCGGTAACGAAACTTTCTGTCGTAAAGTTCGTAACTCTGGTTATACAGTTGATGGTGCGATGGCCCAACAAGTAGTTGTGAATGCTAAGTACGCCGTACCAGTACCAGAAGGTTTGGATCCTGTTGAAGCCTCATCGATTACCTGTGCCGGGGTCACTGTTTACAAGGGCTTGAAGGTCGGTGAGACGAAGCCAGGTCAGTGGGTATCAGTGCATGGTGCCGGTGGTTTAGGTAATTTAGCTGTTCAATACGCGCATAATGTCTTTGGCGCCCATGTTGCAGTGATCGATGGTAACGAAGACAAGTTGGCCGCCGCGCAGTCAAATGGGGCTGAAGTCCTGGTTAACCGGCATACCGATGATGTCGTTGCTAAGGTGCTTGAATTGACTGGTGGGGTGCATAATGCGCAAGTTACAGCGGTTAACGATGCTGCGTTCAGTCAAGCTGTGAGTGTGCTCCGGCCAATGGGTAAGTTAGTCGCCATGGCCTTGCCACAAGGGGATATGTCATTGAACATCGCCAAGACAGTTTTGGATGGTATCGAAGTCCGTGGTTCACTGGTTGGAACGCGTAATGATTTAGCAGAGGCCTTTCAATTTGGGGCTGAAGGTAAGGTTAAGCCAATTGTTGAAAAGGTTGATATTCGTGATATTAATGATGTCATCGAAGAAATGAAGGAAGGTAAAATCACTGGTCGTAAGGTCATTGATTTCACGACTTTGTAATTTTGTACTTAAAAAGCACGTTCGTCATTGTGACGAACGTGCTTTTTTGTGAGCCATTTTCAGGCGGTTATCAACTAGCCAGGATAGGATTGAGAAGCCCATTAATAAACCAAAAATTGAAAAGAATAATAATTTATAAGAACCATGATCAATCATCACCCCGCCATAGAAGGGGCCGAGCGCGCGACCAAATGATATCATCATTGTGACGTAACCTTGTTCTTGCCCTTTAGCATTTGGATTACCAATCGCGTCAATCCAGGCAGGAATTTGTGGTGAAGCCAGTAGTTCACCAACGGTTAGAATCAGGAAGGCGACCAAAAAATCTGTGTAAGTTCGCGCAAACATCAAAAAAATAAATGAAATGGCGAAGAGTGTTGTACCACCCAAGACAGTCAGTTTAAAGGAAACATCAGCCAAAAAACGATTTAAAATAACTTGACCAATAATGATCACAATGCCGTTAATTGTCCAAAGCATCGAGTAGTCCTGGGTAGTTAAACCTAATGCGATCATATGCGTAGCAATGACCGTTTCCCACAGGATGTAGCCGAGGTACAGTGAAAACGTTAAGCCTAATAAGATGTATATTAGGAAGGGGGGCTTAAAGGTACTGCGCGCCGCTTTGGCAGCCGAGCGCGCGGCCTGTTTAGTCATGCCTGGCACGTTAAATGTTAGGATGACTAAAACTGAGAAAATGACGTACATGGCCGTGGCGGTTCCAAAGACAAGTTTTGCACCATGGTCGAATAAGAAGCCCACGGTCAGGGTACCGAGAACCACCCCAACATTCATGAAGAGGTATTGCATATTGAAAACTTGACGGGAATCACGGGAAGTGACGGTGGCCGTATAGGCATTTAATAACGTATAAATCGCCCCATCTGCCAGACCGGTCAGCATGAGTAGCCCAGCAAAAGCGGGCCAGCTATGCTGTAAAGTGAGCGTAGTTAGGATGGCGGTAGCGAATATTACCGCGGTGACAATTGCCTTATAGGGGTGCCAACGATCAAATAATTGACCACCCAGCCAACTACCAAGCATCATCATTAGGGACATACCCATCAAGACGATGCCTGTCGTCGTCATAGTTTCATGTAGTTCGTCATGCATATACAAGGTCGTGATCGGCCAAAGAAGTGAAGCCCCGGTACTTTGGATGAGCGTGGCGATATATAAAACACGTGGCTCAACTTCGACGTGGTACGGTTTGGATGCTTCATCGTCCGTCGTGGGATGAATTTGCATAAATACCTCCTGAGAGTCAAAGCAACTCTCGCTATTGTTAAATATGAATTGTTGGTAATAGTTTAGCATAAAGCGAATTCTTGATATACTATGAAGTAGATGAAAACGGATACATCAGTTTAACGCGGTACAAAGGAGTAACAAATGGCGATTACACGACCCAAATATATTATGGCAGTGGATCAAGGAACGACGAGTACGCGGGTGGTGTTGTTTAATCATAATGCCCGCCGTGTCACTTCTACATCGGTTCCGATTACTGCAGTGACGCCAGAAACAGGCTGGTTTGAACAACAACCGATCGACATCTGGCGCACCGTACAAACGGCAGTCGCTGAAACGATGATCAACGCGGGGATTCATGTCGACGATATTGAAGCGATTGGTATTGCTAATCAACGTGAAACAACGATTGTTTGGGATAAAAACACGGGTCAACCAATCTATAATGCGATTGTCTGGTCGTCAACGCAATCACAAGCCATCGTTGATGCCCTCGATCAGGCTAATCAAAAAAAATTAATTACTGAAAAAACCGGGTTGCCTTTAAGTGCCTACTTTTCAGCAAGTAAAATTCGGTGGATTTTGGATCATGTCAGTGGCGCGCAAGCAGCGGCTGAAAAGGGTGATCTATTATTTGGAACCATTGATTCTTGGTTGGTGTGGAATTTAACTGACCGTCAGAGTCATATTACTGATGTTTCAAATGCCGCACGAACGATGTTATTCAACCTGCATACGCGTCAATGGGATGATGAATTACTAGCGTTATTCAATATTCCTAGACAAATGTTGCCAGAAGTTGTGCTATCGGCGGGTGAACTAGCTGTCACCAACCCAATGCAATTTTTTGGTGGCAGCGTACCAATTACGGCTATGGTAGGTGACCAAAATGCAGGTTTGATTGGCCAATTAGGCTACAAGCCGGGCACGGTTAAAACGACGATTGGCGCAGGAACTTTCTTGATGATGAATACAGGGAATCATCTGGTGGCGTCACACAATGACCTGGTGGCAACGATCGCATATCAAATTGGGGAAGAACCGGTTTATGCATTGGAGGGTTCTGTTTTTGCGGCCGGTTCAGCCGTACAATGGCTACATGATCGAATGGGGATGATTTCTGACATGACCGATGCCTGGCAGGCCGCCGAAGCCTCGCAAAACAATGATGAAGTTTATGTGATACCAGCCTTTTCTGGGTTAGGTGCACCATACTGGGATCCCCATGCCCGGGGCGCGGTTTTTGGGATGACACGTGGGACCAATAAGAATGATTTTATTAAAGCGACCCTACAATCGATTGCATACCAAACTGCGGAGATTCTACGCATGATGGACCGAGCGACGGATCATCCAATTGAAGTCATCAAGGCTGACGGCACGGTGTCACGTAATCCTTATTTGATGCAGTTTCAAGCTGATATTACCAATATTCCGGTCGACCGATCAGTACATGAAGATACGACGCCATTGGGTGTGGCCTTCTTAGCTGGCTTGGAAGTAGGCTTTTGGCATTCATTGGATGACTTAGCTAATTTAACTAGTCAGGGGCGGATGTTTGAGCCACAAATGGCAACAGTTAAGCGGAATCGGCTCATTCGTGGCTGGAAAAATGCGATTAATGCAACGCGTTTTTTTGCCAATGCGATGGAAAATGAACCTGATGACGTCGTGAAATAAGGTGTAAATTTTTTACATACGCCACTGTGATTTTGTGAAAAAAATGTTATAATAAGTTAAACGGTTTAAGTTGAAACCGCTAACATAATTTGTTGTTGAGATAAAATAAGGAGTAATTAACATGCCAGCTGAAATTACGACGTTGTTGACATTCTTTGGTGGAACTGGTGACCTTGCAAAGCGTAAGTTGTATCCATCAGTTTATAACTTGTTCAAGAAGGGTTACTTGCAAGAGCATTTTGCAATTGTTGGTACTTCACGTGCAGATTTGACTGAAGAAGAATTCCACGAGATGGTCCGCACTTCAATTCACGACTCAATTGAAGATGAAGCCAATGCCGAGGAGTTTATTGCACACTTCCGTTACATCAAGTTAGACGTTGCTGATAAGGACGGCTATGCGGACATGTTGGCATTGAACAACGAATTGGACGCAAAGTTCAATTTGAAGGGCAATCGGATCTATTACATGTCAGTAGCACCACGTTTCTTCTCTACAATTGCTAAGTTGTTGAAGTCAGAAGGTTTGATTACTGAAAACGGTGAATTCAATCGTTTGATGATTGAAAAGCCATTTGGTTCTTCATACGAAACAGCCGAACAATTAAATAATGACTTGAATGAAGTGTTTGACGAAGATCAAATCTTCCGTATTGACCACTACCTTGGTAAGGAAATGGTGCAAAATATTGCAGCAGTTCGTTTTGGTAACCCATTGTTTGATGCTGCCTGGAACAAGGATTACATCCAAAATATCCAAGTAACTTTGTCAGAAGTTTTGGGTGTCGAAGAACGTGCTGGTTACTATGATACAGCCGGTGCGTTGCGTGATATGGTGCAAAACCACACGATGCAAATTATTGGTTGGTTAGCGATGGAAAAGCCAGCTACATTCACTGACAAGGACATCCGTGCTGCTAAGAACGTCGCCTTTAATGCCTTGTCAATCTATGATGAAGCTGGTGTAAAGAAGAACTTCGTCCGTGGCCAATACGGTGAAAATGCTGATGGAACACAAAAGAAATACTTGGACGAAGACGATGTGCCAGCTGACTCACAAAACAATACATTTGTGGCTGGTCGTTTGCAATTCCGTTCATCACGTTGGGAAGGTGTGCCATTCTATATCCGGACTGGTAAGCGCTTGAAGACAAAGCAAACGCGGGTTGATGTCGTCTTTAAGAAGGGCACTTCAATCTTTGGAGATGCAGCTGGTTTAGATAACCCAGTATTGTCAATTTTGATTGACCCAGTTGGTGGCATTGACTTCAAGATCAATGCTAAAGACACGACGACTGAGTTCCAAACACGTACGAATACTTTGCACTGGGAAGTATCTCCATTGGATGTCGAACGTACGCCAGAACCATACGAGCGTATGATTCATGACGCGATGGATGGTAACGGTTCAAACTTTGCTGATTGGAACGGTGTCGCCATTGCCTGGAAGTTTGTTGATGCAATCCAAAAGGTATGGGATGAGAACCACGAAGAGTTCCCTAACTACGTTTCAGGAAGCATGGGACCTAAGGCCTCTGATGATTTGTTGGCTGAAGATGGCAACGAATGGATTTATAAGTAAACAGTACAAACAGCGAGTAGTTAATACCCAAGTTTAAACCAAGACATGTCCACTGCGGTGGACATGTCTTTTCTGATGTTAGCCACCATAGTCTGAACGCATATCGTGACAAACTACGAATATTCGCAAATCAGTCTGTAAATGCCTGATGTTAAATGCATATTTCGCATTTCGGCATATCTATTGCAACAAAATAGAACGTTCGTGTTATAATTGAAGATATTAAAATGAAATTACCGAACATTTGAGGATTATAATTATGAAAACACGTCGCAGTGATCGTTTAGTTGATATGACGCGCTATTTGTTAGAGCGTCCCCGTACATTGGTGTCTTTGACACAATTTGCTGAGTTGTATGAATCAGCCAAGTCTTCTATTTCTGAGGATTTGACTATTTTGAAGCGCACTTTCCATGAGCGTGGGATTGGTTTGTTAGAAACAATTCCTGGGGCAGCTGGTGGAGCTCGCTTTACACCATACATGACCAAGGCCGATGCCCAGGATTTCGTGGCTTCATTAGTGAATGAAGTTAATGACGAAACACGTGTGTTGCCAGGTGGGTATGTTTACCTGTCTGATTTGTTGGGGCAGCCATGGGTATTACAACGCATCGGTCGTTTGATTGCCACGCAATACTTAAAAGAACCAATCGACGCCGTGATGACTGCGGCTACCAAGGGTGTTCCTGTTGCTCAAGCCGTTGCTGAAAATTTGAATGTTCCCTTTGTGATTGTGCGTAACGATACCAAGGTGACTGAAGGACCAACGATGTCAGTGAACTATGTCACTGGCCAATCACAACGTTTGGAAAAGATGGAATTGTCACGCCGTTCATTGCCAATGGGATCACGGGTGTTGATCGTCGATGACTTCATGAAGGCTGGTGGAACTATTCGTGGCATGGCATCATTGGTTAAGGAATTTGAAGGTACGGTCGTTGGGGCAGCAGTGGTTGCCGAAGGGCGTGTTGAGCATCGCGTGATTGATAAGTACACATCATTGGTGCATGTTGATACCAATAAAGAAGATGGCGTGATTCAGGTCCGCCCCGGTAACTATGCCGAAGAAATTTTCTCGGCTGGCAATGTGACCGATTACGTAGATTAATAGAAAAGAGAGTTTGAGAAAATGTCTCGTTATGTCATTATCTTAGCAGCGGGTAAGGGTACCCGCATGAAATCAGATTTGCCAAAGGTGTTGCATGAAGTTGGCGGCAAGGCAATGGTTGAATTAGTCCTTGATACAGTACTGGAAGCCCAAGTCGCTCAGGTTGTCACCGTCGTAGGTCATGGGGCTGAATTAGTCGAGCAACGCGTGGCGGATCGTTCTGCTGTCGTTTTGCAAGCTGAACAACTAGGTACGGGGCATGCCATTCAAATGGCTGAGCCAGTTCTTGGTGACAAAGAGGGGGTTACCTTGATTGCTTCAGGGGATGCGCCACTCTTCACCTTGGATACGTACCAAGCGCTCTTCGCCTTCCATGAACAAAGTGGCAACGCCGTGACGGTATTAACGGCACAAGCACCCAATCCTGTTGGTTACGGACGTATTATCCGTGATGAAAACGGCAACGTTATTCGGATTGTTGAACAAAAGGATGCGACGCCAGAAGAAGCCCTCGTGCACGAAATCAATACTGGCGTGTACGTGTTTGATAATCGTCTATTATTTGCGGCCTTAAAGCAGGTGACCAATGATAACGCCCAGGGTGAGTATTACTTGCCAGACACATTAGAAATTTTGCGTCAGGCGGGACACACAGTTGGCGCCTATGTGATGGCTGATTTTGATGAGTCCATGGGGGTCAATGATCGGGTGGCCTTGGCACAAGCAAACAAGGTGTTGCGGCAACGTATCAATGACATGCATATGCGTAATGGGGTGACTTTGATTGACCCAGCCAATACGTATATCGATGTCGACGTCAAAATTGGCGCCGATACTGTGATTGAACCCAATGTTTACCTCAAGGGACACACAGTCATCGGGCAACGTGTGTTGTTAACCACGGGCACGCGCATCGTGGATTCAGTGGTGGGCGATGATGTCCAAGTTGATGCTTCCCATTTTGAAGAAGCCGAAGTACGGGCAGCTGCTACGGTAGGTCCATACGCTCACTTGCGGCCACAGTCCGTCTTAGGCGAACGCGCTCATGCTGGTAATTTCGTTGAAATGAAAAAAGCATACTTGGGTGTTGATTCTAAGATGGGACATCTTTCATACCTTGGTGATGCCACCATTGGCGATGAGGTCAATATTGGTGCGGGCACCATTTTTGTGAACTACGATGGTCTGCATAAGTGGCACACTAATGTGGGTAACCGTTCATTCATTGGCTCAAATTCAAAGATTATCGGTCCGGTAAATATTGGTGATGAAGCCTTTATTGCAGCTGGTTCAACCATTACCGATGATGTGCCTAAGCACGCGATGGGGATTGCTCGTTCACGCCAGACGACAAAACTCGACTTTTGGGAGCGGACACCATTGCACGAAAAGTTTGATGGTCTTGAGTAGCCGACAGATAGCATCAAGGGTGAGTTAACCATTTTTTATGTATTAATTTACTTTAATCAAAGTCCTTTAGACATAATCAGTGTCTGAAGGATTTTTCTGCTGGAGAAACTAAAAAGCGATTTATCAATCGTACTAATTGAAAAATGTTGCGAAAAAAGCTATCATAGTAAGTAATGAACTAACAAGTAAACACGAGCTGTTTAATGGAGGACAACATGACGACATATGCGGATCCGCATTTGAAAATTTTCTCATTGAGCGGTAATCGTCCCTTAGCGGAAAAGATTGCAGCATCAATCGGTATCGAGCTTTCATCAATTGATATTGCCCGTTTTAGTGACGGTGAAATCAAGATTAATATCGAAGAATCAGTACGTGGGGATAACGTCTACATCATCCAATCAACCTCAGCACCCGTCAATGATAACTTGATGGAATTGATGATTTTGATTGATGCTCTGCGTCGTGCTAGCGCCAACACAATTAACGTTGTCATTCCTTATTACGGATACGCTCGTCAAGATCGTAAGGCCCGTTCACGCGAACCTATTTCAGCCAAGTTGGTTGCCAACATGTTGGAAATGGTTGGCGCAACGCGTGTCCTAGTTTTGGACTTGCACGCCGCACAGATCCAAGGCTTCTTCGATATTCCTGTTGACCACATGGCCGGTGCTGCTAAGTTAGCCGACTATTTGTTAACTAGTGGCATTGCTGATGACAACACTATTGTTGTTTCACCAGACCATGGTGGTGTGACCCGTGCCCGTACGTTGGCGGAACTATTGGGTTCAACTGAACCAATTGCCATCATCGATAAGCGGCGCCCTAAGGCCAATGTTGCTCAAATTATGAACATCATTGGGGATGTCAAGGGTAAGCGCGCCATCATGATTGATGACATGATTGATACTGGTGGGACCATTACCCAAGGTGCCCAAAAGTTGAAAGATGAAGGTGCTGCAGAAGTCTACGTTGTCGCGACGCACGCTGTCTTCTCAGGTAAGGCTGTTGAGAATCTGCAAAATTCAGTTTTCGAACAAGTGATTGTTACAGATTCAATCGATTTGCCAGCTGAAAAGATGTTCCCTAAGCTGGTACAAGTAACGGTTTCAGACTTGATTGGTGAAGCCATTACTCGTATTAATGAAAATCGAGCAGTGTCACCATTATTCAAGACACGGTTTCGGTCTACACTCTAATTAAATTTATAAAGACGTTCACCATAGAGGTGGACGTCTTTTTTGTGTAGCGGTTACTTAAGAACCGTCCGCTTCAAATATATGTATATGTGATTAACATAATTTGATATTTTAAAACAAAAAGTAAGTTATTTTTTCCAAAAAACGCTATTTTGGACTGGTAAATAATTAAAATAGCCACATTTTTTGTATTCTTAAGCAATTTGTTACAACTTTTTCTCTAAATCACAACATTTGGTGACCTAAATAGGACTATAATGAAATGGTTTGAAGAAATTATTGTGGTAGCCACTAGTCGATGCGACAGGTTCAGCCTGTTACCGCTTCTGACTACCTTATTTGTATATTAGGAGTATAGGATTTTGGTTCATCAATTATTAGCCGAGTTCATGGGCACGGCGCTTATGATTATCTTTGGTGTCGGCGTGCACGCTGACACAGTGTTGGAAAAGACCAAGTATCATGGTTCAGGGCATTTATTTGCGATTACGACCTGGGGCTTTGGGATTACGATTTCTCTGTTCATTTTTGGGGATGTGTCAATTAATCCAGCGATGGCGCTGGTTCAGACGCTTTTGGGACACTACACCTGGGGAACCTTCTTCTTGGTGTCCATTGCTGAAGTATTAGGTGGGATCATCGGGGCATTAATCGTCTATGTCATGTACGCAGATCAGTTTAAGGCCTCTTATGGTAGCGTTAGCCCAGTGACCATTCGGAACATGTTTTCAACTTCACCAGCGATTCGTAACTTGCCCCGTAATTTTTTTGTTGAAGCCTTTGCAACCTTCATCTTTTTGTCAGCGATTTTGGCCATCGCGCAAATTAAGACCCCTGGCGTGGTGCCGATTGCGGTTGGATTATTAGTCTGGGCGATCGGTATGGGGCTTGGTGGACCAACTGGTTTCGCGATGAACCTGGCCCGTGATATGGGGCCACGGATTGCACACGCGTTGCTGCCAATCCCCAATAAAGCTGATAATGACTGGCAATACGGGATTTTGGTACCAGGTATTGCCCCGTTCGTTGGGGCAATCGCAGCCGCTATTTTCGGGAAATATTTCCTAGGCTTGTAGTAGTCGGTGCTAATATTTTTAGACATTGATCCAGGCAGTAACCAAATCAGCCTGGTGATTCCAAAAGGAGGGTGTAGTATGCCTGAAGAGTTTATTCATTATTTATCATTTCGTTACACTGATGAACAAGGTGGCACGCACATCTGGCAAACGAGTGTACATGGACCAAAGTATTTAAAACGGTCACAATTCCATGATTTGCTGGAAAATAAAGCGCCCTTTGATATTGAATATCAACACTGGGTCATTTTGGCAGACGTGCTCTTTATTGATGATGTTGATGCCTAGTTCATGTAGGCCTGCAGTGGCGAGAACCGCTGGGAGATCGTCGATAAAACAGTTGCGCTACCGGCAGTTAACTGGTAGAATAATATATTGTGAATTAGAGACGAATTGTGTCTGATTTGCTCCTTGCCGGCAGGAATAGAAAGTCGGCCATAGACCAAAAGGAGGAACATCATAATGTACGAATTAACTTACATTATTCGCCCTGATATGGATGCAGACGCAAAGAAGGCTTTGGTAGAGCGCTTTGACGGTATCTTGAAGGACAACGGTGCCGAGATCGCTAAGTCAGAAGACTGGTCATCACGTCGCTTCGCATACGAAATCGCAGGATACCACGAAGGTGTATACCACATCGTGAACTTCTCTGCTGAAAACGATGCAGCATACGTTGAATTCGACCGTTTGGCAAAGATCTCTCAAGACATCTTGCGTCACATGATCGTTAAGCGCGCAGTTGAATCAGCTAAGTAATTACTGATTTACTGAGCAGTTGTTTCAGTAACTAGAATGCTGAAAGGGGATTTACCTATGATTAATCGTGTCGTTTTGGTTGGACGTTTGACGCGTGATGTTGAATTGCGTTATACGACGTCTGGTGCAGCGGTGGGGACTTTCTCACTCGCTGTGAATCGTCAGTTTACTAATGCAAGTGGTGAACGTGAAGCTGATTTTATCAACGCCGTTATCTGGCGGAAATCAGCGGAAAATTTCGCTCAATTTACTTCAAAGGGTTCATTAGTAGCCGTTGAAGGACGTTTGCAAACGCGTAACTACGAGAACCAACAAGGTCAACGTATCTACGTGACCGAAGTTGTAGTCGATAACTTCTCATTACTTGAGAGTCGCGCTGAATCAGAGTCGCGTCGCTCATCACAAGGAGCAACTCAAACTAACAACAACGGCTTTGGTGGGAATAATGGTGGTGGCTTTAATGCACAACCATCAAGCAATCCTTTCGGAAGTGCGGAACCATCAAATGGTAATGTCTTTGGCGGTGCACAATCTAGTGCAGCACCAAAGAATGATCCTTTTGCAGGTCAAGGTCAGGAAGTTAGTCTTTCTGATGATGATCTACCATTCTAGATTACTGGATAAATCATTGTCTATCTAAACTATCAGGAGGAATTTAATCATGGCACAACAACGTCGTGGTGGCGGACCTCGCCGTCGTCGTAAGGTTGACTTTATCGCAGCCAACCACATTGAATATGTTGACTACAAGAACACTGAATTGTTGGAGCGTTACATCTCAGAACGTGGTAAGATTTTGCCACGTCGTGTGACTGGAACTTCAGCAAAGAACCAACGTAAGGTTACGACTGCTATTAAGCGTGCTCGTATCATGGGTCTTTTGCCTTTCGTAGCTGAAGACTAATATTTACGTTAAAAGTCTCTGAAGATTTTATCTTCAGAGACTTTTTTGTCTAAAAAAGGCCAGTCCCACCGCATGTCGGTAGGACTGGCCTTTTAGTTAGTCATTACGGGTATGACCGTGTTCAGCGTGGACAGGTGTGACAGGTGCATCGTCTGGGTTACCTGTTCCTGTGTAAGGCTGCACGTCATCAAAATGCACCCCGCGTTCAGCATACCACTGCAAAAGTTTCTGGCGAGATGCCTCAAAACGTGGGGGTATCGCAAAGGTAGTACCTAAATCTTGAATAGATTCATCCAGCGTAACCCCAGGGTTTAGGGAGGCGACCTCGACCCGGTTACCAGCTGGTTCAATTAAGTAAATGGAATTGAAGTAACCCCGGTCAACATAGAGTTCGCGCTGCCAACTAAGGGTTTTAGCGCGTTCCCAGAGATAATCTAAATCGACACTTGAGGCCACCGCGAGCGCATAGTGATCGGTTGAACCGGCCCCAAATTTAGAATCAGGGGTATCAGCTGCGGTGGCTTGCAAATAAATGGCTTGTTCATGGTCGAGATTGATGACATTACCTTTGACAAACACGCCATAATCATGGAACATCGTCTCAAAAAAATTAGCGGTTGCAGCGACATCGGGGACGTGTAGTTCAGCACCCAGCACCCCGGTAATTTGCTTTTCCGCCGGGATATCGCTCATAAAGTTAGTATGCCAATCAAAGACTGCCCGCTCAACTTCCTTCAAAACAACCGGAATAGCCTCCAAATCTTCTGTATGGAGCAGGCAGCGGTCATCAATGGTGACTGGGCGACCAGCGGTCTCTAAACGTTGCTGCCAGTATGGCATGGTACCGGCAGGAATCCCAAAATGTAAGCCAGAGAAGAACATCCTACCATCAACTCGTGGTCGGTCTAATTTCGGATGTACGAAGAAAGTGACGACGGTACCAGGCGTCCCCATGAAGTCTCCATAATAAATGTGGCGCATGTGGGCGTTGGCCTGATTAATTGAATTTTTAATGAACCGTAAGCCGAGGATCTGCATGTAGAAAAGTTTATTCTTCTCAATGTCCCCTGATAACAATGACACGTGATGTGTTTGCATATTGCAATCCTCCTGAGCGTTATTAATTGGTATCATTATGCCAGATGTGGGTCAAAATGGCAGTGAAAAAGGTTAGTTGGTATAATGAGTGATAATCGCGGTGGCTTGGGCTGCTGGGACTGACTCAGAGAGAAACCGACCCATTGGTGAGATGGCGTGGCGATCCTGAAAACGCAACTTATGCACCGCAACCAGCATCACGGTCAAACTGTTTTCTGTTAAAAATAATTGACCAGGTTGACCGAGCTTCCCTTTTGTGTGCTTGCCAATGCGCCAGCTATGATAATCGGCTGGCGTGAGCGGGGTGTTTTGGGGTTCGTACTGACCAGAATTATTTTGAGTCATTACAACGCCAATGAGTTCAGCGGTGGGATATTTATCTGCCATGGTGGTGCTCCTTTATCGTTGTATTATGAAAATTATAGCATTCAAGGTGACATTGCGCTTAGCCAAATACCGGTTAAGGGTGTAAAATGATAGCACAGAACAAGAGAGTAGGTGGCCAGTTTAGCGACGGTAGGGCCCCCGGAAAGTATGTAATTATGCTAAAAACAATTACCCCGTTAGACACGTTTACTTGGACGACGGTTCATAACATGACGCCCGGTGACCGTGAAAAATTGAATAATGAATTTGGCATTGACAACGAGTTGATTAATTATGCCATTGACCCATATGAGAGTGCGCGGATGGAATATGATGATGTTAAGGGTGTGACCTTAATGATAATAGATGTCGTGACGCCGACATCAACGATTGCGACGACTGAGCCAGTCGGGTTGATGTTCACCAACGACATGCAGCATTTTCTGTCGTTTACGCGCGAAGAAACCAGTTATGTGACGGATTACCTGCGCCAAATCATCGAAGAGTTGCTCCAACGGCAAGCGCACGATGTGACCCCCATCAGTCTGTCGGTCAATGTCATCGTGTTGATTGCTGCCAAGTTTTTAGCAGCTATTTTGGAGATTAATCGGCGCCGGATGCCGATACAACGAGAAATGCGGCATGTGAAGAATACCCAGGCACAGATTGATATCTTGATGGATTTGCAAACTGATTTGATTTATATCTTGAATTCATTGCAAACCGACATTGATTTGTTACGTGGGTTTAAGAAAAATCACCGCTATTCGTTAACCGAAAATAACCTGGAACGGATTGAGGATGCGCTGGTTGAACTAGTCCAAGCCCTTGATACCGGTCAGTTATCACAAAAGGTGACAAAAAGTGTTTCTGATTCATATTCAGATTTGTCAAATAACCGGTTGAACTGGACAATGAAGGTTTTGACGGTTTCATCGATTGTGCTAACGATGCCGACCATTATTACGGGTTTTTTCGGTCAAAACGTCAGCCTGCCGTTTGCCCACACGCCCTTTGGTTGGGTGATTACCATCTTTATCTGTCTCCTATTTATGGCGGCGGTGACTTGGTTGTTTTGGTGGATGGATTTCTTGAAAAAATAAAGGCGCACAAAAACAGACCACGCACCTCAACCGTGAAGTACGTGGCCTGTTTATGCAGTGCTTATTTGGCCACTGGATGTTGACTGGCATAAAATGCCATGATGATACCGTGCGCCACGGATACATTCAATGACCGGACGGAGCCGGCTTGGGGAATGTAAATCATGGCATCGGCCGCTTGAATTAAATCATCCGCCAAACCAATTTGTTCCTCACCGAAGACAAAAGCTGATTTAGCAGGGAAAGTCACTTCGAACAGACTCTGTGGATGGTAGGATGCAATGTTATCAACGGCATAAATGGTGTAACCTTCGGCATGCAACTGATCAAAGACGGCTTGGTAATCAGTCACACGGTGATGTTCAATGTGCTCGAAGTTATACGTGCCAACAGAACCACGACGATCCCATTTCTTAGACCCTTCTTTGCGGTCGGGGAAAGATTCGTTCACGGGATTCATGAAAATTAATTTACGGCCGGCAAAGGCATTGCTATTACGCACAGCCGTGGCCTTGTTGAAGTCATGCGTTAAGTTTTGCATGATTGAAATGACGTCAGAGCGATGCGTGTCTAAATCAGCACGAATCGCTTCATCGGACATGTTTTTATAGTAATCGGTGACGTTGCGGTAATCATTTGACCGCGATAGGTCGATATCAGCCATCATGGCCTCCTTGCATACGAAATAGTGTACATTTAGTATAACAAAGATTCGGTAAAAAACACTGCAACGGCTGGGGCTTTTTGGTAAACTTACAGGATAGAAAGAAGGATGCGGCATGTCAGCGATGATTGAGTTAAATAATTTATCATATACATATCCCAACGCGGCCCAACCAGCATTGCAGTCGATTTCAGTGACCATTGAAAAGGGCGAATGGGTGGCCATCATTGGTCATAATGGTTCCGGTAAGTCGACGCTGGCTAAATTGTTGAACTATTTACTCATCCCAACTGCTGGTGAGATTAAAATTGCTGGGGTAACGGCCAGTGAGGAAACGGTATGGGACATCCGTGATTTAGTGGGGATGGTGTTTCAAAATCCAGATAATCAATTCGTTGGGGCCACGGTCGCCGATGATGTGGCATTTGGTATGGAAAATCGAGGTATCCCGCGTGATGCGATGCTCCCCCGGGTGCAGATGGCATTGGAACGCGTTCATATGGATGCCTTTGCCGATCGTGAACCGGCCCGTTTATCGGGTGGTCAAAAACAACGGGTGGCCATCGCCTCGGTCTTGGCGATTGAGCCGAAGGTCTTGATCCTAGATGAGGCAACGTCAATGCTTGATCCCAAGGGGCGCCGGGAAATGATTGCGGTCGTCCGTGAGTTAAAAGCTGAATTAGGGGATGAATTGACCGTGTTGTCAATTACTCATGATATTGAAGAAGCGGCCTCAGCTGACCGGGTCGTCGTCATGAATGATGGCGTGTTAGCCGAAAATGGAACACCGGCTGAAATTTTCACCGGCGCGGATCAATTGCGCGCATTTGGCTTGAATGTCCCGTTTGCTGAAGTGCTTAAGGCCAAGTTGGCTGAGCGAGGCGTAGTGGTGCCGACAACATATCAAACGACAGAAAGTATGGTGGATTGGTTATGGCAATCAATTTCAAAGAAGTAGGCTTTACGTACCAACAGGGTACGCCTTTTGCGACGCCTGCTTTGCATGATGTCAATTTGGATATTCCAGAGGGGCAGTTTACCGCGGTGATTGGCCATACGGGTTCCGGCAAATCGACGATGGTGCAACACTTGGATGGGTTGGTCCTGCCGACTGCGGGTACGATCACGATTAAAGACATGCTGATTACCCCAGCCACGGCGCTCAAAGAGACCAACAAAATCCGCCGGCATGTGGGGATGGTTTTCCAATTTCCAGAAGCCCAATTATTTGAACAAACGGTGATGCGGGATGTCATGTTTGGACCATTGAATTTTGGTAAAACAGTGGCTGAGGCCCGGGTCTTGGCCGAGCATGCCCTTGAAATTGTCGGCTTGGAAGCTAGTTTCGCGGAACGCTCACCATTTGATTTATCAGGTGGTCAGATGCGCCGGGTGGCCATTGCGGGCGTGCTAGCGATGGAGCCGGAATTGTTGATTTTAGATGAACCAACAGCCGGGCTAGATCCCAAGGGCCAAGAAGATTTAATGCAGCTCTTTGCCACCCTCCAAAAGGAACGGCAGATGACCCTGGTCTTAATTACCCACCAAATGGAATACGTCGCCCAGTATGCTGATCATGTGATTGTCTTTGACGGGGGTACGGCAGTCAAACAAGGCACCCCGCGCGAAGTATTTGCCGATGCCGCGTGGCTCAAATCACGTCAGTTAGATGTGCCGATCGCCCGCGAATTTGCGGACGCCTTGGCCACCAAAGGTATTGTGTTAGATGATGTGCTGGATGTCGACACCCTGGCTGACCAGTTAGCGGGTTTGTTGACGGAGGTGGCCCATGTTTAATCAAATTTTAATTGGGCGTTATATGCCTGGCGATTCCTGGATTCATCGGTTAGATGCCCGCACAAAATTAATTATTAGTGTATTATTTATTTTTGCCATTTTTAGTGCGAACAATGTCGCCGCATATGGCATCGCCGCGCTGTTTACATTTGGGGTGATTTTACTCACCAGCTTGGGGCTGGGCGTATTCATTCGTGGTGTGCGGCCGATGCTATTTTTGATGTTATTTACGGTGGCCTTGCAGATCTTCTTTACGCCAATGGGTCAGACGATTTGGGCGTGGCATTTTATCAAAATCACGGACCTGGGTGTCTATAATGCCGCTGCGGTATTCATTCGCTTTATGCTGATTATTATGTTCTCTACGGTACTGACATTAACAACGCCACCTTTGGAAGTGGCTGATGCCATGGAAGCGATTATGCAGCCCTTGAAAAAGATTGGGGTGCCCGTGGCCGAAT
Organism: Weissella soli; assembly: GCF_001761545.1. Classification (NCBI taxonomy): domain Bacteria; kingdom Bacillati; phylum Bacillota; class Bacilli; order Lactobacillales; family Lactobacillaceae; genus Weissella; species Weissella soli. The sequence continues at coordinate 197,222 of NZ_CP017326.1, forward strand.
TGGCATTGATGCTTTCAATCGCGTTACGGTTTGTGCCAACGTTGTTGGATGAGGCCGAATCGATTATGAATGCCCAACGCGCCCGTGGTGTGGAATTCAATGAAGGCAGCCTGATCAAGCGCATCAAGGCATACGTGCCATTGTTGATTCCACTGTTCATTAACGCCATTAAACGGGCGATTGAACTGGGGGATGCGATGGAAGCCCGGGGGTATCGGGGTGGTGATCACCGAACCAAATACCGCCAATTAGTTTGGACGCGCCGGGATGGCATTGCCTTTATTACCTTTGCAGTGTTTACCTTAGCGTTAATTTTGACTAGAATTATCTAAGACACAAAGCTCGCTCGCCCTCGTGTAGCGGGTTTTTCATTAGTGAGAATAAAGCACATTTAAATGGGAAAAACATTCGTAAAAACTATGGGAAAGTAGGAAAATATTATGCCTCGTTATCGCGCAATTATCTCGTATGATGGCACAAACTTCTTTGGCTGGCAGGTGCAACCAGGAAAACGGACGGTGCAATATGAGATGGAGAAGGTGGTCAACCAAATGGCCAAGAATCCAGCCGAGCATATTCGTGTGCAAGGATCGGGGCGGACTGATACTGGGGTGCACGCTTTAGGCCAAGTCGTGCACTTTGACCTACCGTTTGATATTGAAGCCGAAAGTGTGCGGAAAGGGCTGTCGTCAATGTTGCCGTTTGATATTGGTATCAGCCAAGTCGAAAGAGTTTCGACTACCTTTCATGCACAGTACAGTGCGCATACCAAGACATACCGTTATCGCTTATCAGTCACGGAATTCCGGGATCCATTTAAGCGTAACTACACGGGGCATTGGTACCGTCGCTTGGATTATGACAAGATGGCGCTGGCAATCCCCGATTATCTGGGTGAGCATGATTGGTTGAGCTTTGCGGCGGCTGGTTTCCAGGCTAAGACCACGGTCCGGACAGTCACCCGCGCCGTTATCGAAGACCACCGTGATGAGGGTGAAATTGTGTTTGAATTCACCGGCACCGGTTTTTTGTATAACCAAATCCGGATTATGGTGGGAGTATTGTTAGAAATTGGCATGGGCACACGTCCCGTCGATGATATCCCCCGGCTGTTAGCCGCCAAAGATCGCCAGCAAGCCCGCTTAACGGCGCCGGCCAGTGGTCTATATCTAAAATCGGTTGATTATTAGAAAGGAGTGTACATGGCTGAAGAATATAATGATTTGTCCCGCTTGGTGAACGCTTTTGAACCAGCCATGAACGCTGAGAATTATAGTTATGAACCGCATGAAGCGCTGGCATTAGAGATTCATTTGCAAATTTCTGAATTAGGCTATTACCAACGAGACGCCTCGTCCCTGGCAGTCTATTTCAAGTTAGGGGTCGCCTCAAGTAATAAGCGCTATATCGTCCGCAATGTCGAACGGTTGATTGATGATTTGAATATGGGACGCGACCATGTCTTGACGCCTAAAAAAACACTGTTCGTAAGTTGGTCACTGTTATCGGATGAGCAAGCCCAGTTGTTACGTGAAATCTGGGCACAATCTGGTGATAACGTCCGTGATGTGCCGGCGTATATGTTGCAAGATGACGCGCAACGCTATCTGCAAATCACGCCTTATTATTTGGCGAAATTTATTAAACAAATTAGTAACCAATCCCCCGTCTCGGTCAAGTTTAAGTCACGTTATGGTGGCAGCACCGAGGAATTGCTGACGATTACTTACATGGATGCCCCCCTGCAGCCTGATTTTCGTTTACAGGCAGAAGGGGAGGGTTACCGCCTAGATCTGATGATTCCACAAGGTGAAACCTGGGCGACCTATGAAGTTTTTGTCGAGCACGATGATCATGAATTGATTTTTTGGCCATTCGACAGTGCCTTAGCGGAAACGCTAAACACCATCATGCGGACAGTTTCTGGCAACTCCATTTTTATCCGCCAAAATCAATTGACAGAATTCATCGAAGTCGTCTATCCGATGTTGCAGCGGGTGGGTGAGGTTGAACTCCCCGCCGAACTTGCTGCATTTATCGCCGCTGCAAGGTTACATACAATAATCACGATTAATCTGGTACAAGATCATCTGGAAATTATTGTCCAATTTGATTATGGTAACGCGACCATGGCCATTCCCAATTTGGAAGTGCATGACTGGCGCGGTGAAAACCAGATTATTTTCGCCATCGAGGGGATGTTTATTTTTGAGACGGAGAACCATTATGGTTATGCGTTTAGAACGGTCGCGCAAAAGGTCGACTTTTTCAAACGCTATCTGCCACAATTGCAACAACTAGATGCTGAGGTTAAAGTGGCGGCGGCCGTGATGCAACAGTTCATTAATCCACGGGATCTGTTACCCGAAGTCTTTTTGAATACACGGCAATCTTTATTTGATATTTCCTTTGATATCAAGGGGATTTCTCAAGAGGAAGTCGATTTGATGATGACGGCCATCTTGAACCAAGAGCAGTATGTTGAGTTGAAATCGGGGGGCATCGTACCACTGAACGAACCAGCCTATGCGCCGATGAATGCCATGCTAGCTAAAATCCGCACGATGGGTGCCGCGATTAACGCTGGCACGATTTCAGTTAATTTAGCTGCGGCGTTACGTCTGCAGGACGATTTTACAGCGACCCATGCGAAGAGTGATTTGACCATTCAGCAAATCTTTAATGACTTAGCGCACCCGGAAGCCTTTGCCGCCACCGTCCCAACGGAGATTAAAGCCGATTTACGTGATTATCAAAAAATGGGGCTGAAATTTCTAGCGATGTTGCACCATCATGGTTTTGGGGGCATTTTGGCTGATGAAATGGGTCTTGGTAAGACTCTACAAGCGATTGTCTTCTTGCAATACATCAAGAACCAGGCCGAAGCGCCTATCTTGAACGTGATTGTGGTGCCGGCGAGTGTGACGTATAACTGGGCCCAGGAATTAGCGAAGTTTGCCCCTGACTTGCGTTATCGCGTCGTCATGGGTCATAAGCAAGACCGGGTTAACATGCTCACTGATTTAGCAGCGGTGGATATCGTCATCACGAGTTATCAATCATTACGCGCCGATGAAGAGATCTACCAGCACCTAGCGATTGATACGTTAATCTTGGATGAAGCCCAAATGGTGAAAAATGCGGCTTCTTTGACGGCCAAGGCCATTACTAAGCTAAAAGCTGCCCATAAGTTCGCATTGACCGGTACCCCGATTGAAAATTCCTTAGATGAACTCTGGGCGTTGTTTAATATCTTGGTGCCAGGTCTCTTTCCTAAAAAGCGGGACTTCAATAAGCTCGATAACGCCACCATCGTTAAGTTGATTCAGCCATTTATGCTACGTCGCACGAAAGCGGAAGTCTTGCAGGAGTTGCCGGCAAAGACTGAAGCGGTGATCTATAACGTGATGACGGCTGAGCAGAAGAAAGTTTATTTGGCCTATCTATTGCGGATTCAACAAGAAGTTGCCAATATGTCCTCTGAGGAGTTTAAGCGGCACCGGATTGAAGTGCTGGCGGGAATTACTCGTTTACGGCAGATAACCGATGATGCGAGTCTCTTCTTGGATAATTATCAGGGCGGTAGTAGCAAGCTAGACCAACTATTAGATATGGTGCAGACGGCCCATGCTAATGGCCGGCGCATGTTGATCTTCAGTCAATTTTCTTCAATGATTCACCGCATCAATACCGCCTTAAGTGCGCAAGGCCTAACAACCTTTGTCCTGACGGGGGGCACTCCAGCTCAGGAACGTCTGGCCATGAGTAATCAATTTAATGAGGGGGCCGGGGATGTCTTCTTGATCTCATTGAAAGCGGGTGGGACTGGGTTGAATCTAACCGGTGCCGACATGGTCATTTTGTTTGATTTGTGGTGGAATCCCGCCGTTGAAGAACAAGCGGTCGGCCGGGCTCACCGGATGGGTCAAGCCAAGCACGTTGATGTTTACCGGATGGTGACAGAAGGTACCATTGAAGATAAAATCCTCCTATTACAAGAGAGCAAGCGTGATTTATTTAGCCAAGTGATCCAAAACTCAACCGAAGCGGTGAAGTTGTCAGAGAGTGATATTCGTGACTTATTGACGACTGATTTAGTAGATTAAGTGGGATAAATTAATCCGTGATTTGGTTGACTTTGCCCTTGATAAAAGGTAAGATGAGTATCGGTATTGTTTACCATCACTAATGGGAAAGTCCCTGGTACGGATATTTTTATTTTAGATTGTAAACAAACAGAATTTTGGAGGATATTTCCATGCGTACAACTTATATGGCAAAGCCAAATGAGATTGATCGTAAGTGGTATATCGTTGACGCTACAGATGTTCCTTTGGGACGTTTGTCAACGGTTGTCGCATCAATCTTGCGCGGTAAGAACAAGCCTACTTTCACACCCAACGTCGATACTGGTGACAACGTTATCGTTATCAATGCTGGTAAGGTCGCTTTGACTGGTAAGAAGGCTACTGATAAGATTTATTATCACCACTCAAACCACCCAGGTGGATTGAAGCAACGCCAAGCCGGTGACTTACGTGAAAAGAACCCACAACGCTTAATTGAGTTGTCTGTTCAAGGTATGTTGCCAAAGGGTACCCTTGGTCGCAAGCAAGCTTTGAAGTTGCACGTTTATGCTGATGCAAATCACGAACAAGCAGCTCAACAGCCTGAAGTGTTGGACATCACCAACCTCATCTAATTAGCAGAAAGGAGAATTAAGTATTATTATGGCTACTGTACAATATTACGGAACTGGTCGTCGTAAGAACTCTGTTGCGCGTGTACGTTTAGTACCCGGTAACGGTGCGATTACTATCAACGGTAAGTCTGTTGAAGACTACATTCCTTTCGCTAACTTGCGTGAGGTTATGGTTCAACCATTTAACGTCACTGAAACACTAGGAAACTACGATGTTTTGGTTAACGTTAATGGTGGTGGATTCTCAGGTCAATCTGGTGCGATCCGTCATGGTATCTCACGTGCTTTGTTGCAAGTGGACCCTGACTTCCGTGCCGCTTTGAAGGCTGCAGGATTGTTGACTCGTGACGCTCGTATGAAGGAGCGTAAGAAGCCAGGTTTGAAGAAGGCCCGTAAGGCTTCACAATTCTCAAAGCGTTAATCAAAAGGCTTACAAAGCCCGTTGTATCAACGTTTTCGGAATTGTATGGAGCGAGTTCCATTTAAATTTGCGATTTAACGACATTAAAAGCATCTATTACTTCGGTAGTAGGTGCTTTTTTGTTGTCTATTGGGCTTCATTTAAAAAGTCGATGGCGAGCGCGTCTTGCTTCATTTTTGACTCGGGCATCAGTTCCAAATAGTACTTTTGCGTGGTCATAATATCCGCGTGACCAAGTCGTTTTGAAATGTACATGATGGCTTGATCCATGTTAGTTTCACCAAACTTGGCGAAAATGTATGACGCGTGAGAATCGCGTAGACCGTGAAAAGTAGTTTGTTCAATACCAATGTGGTCTAACAAATCATGGAGTAGCCCGGCTTGCTTGAAATCATCATCGTCGAAGATGCGACCTTTGTCGTTTGCGGGGATGGCCTTAACCAGATTGAAAACTCGTTCGCTGATTGAGACGGTTCGTTCTGAACTAACAGTTTTCATACTCAAATCATCAGAATCCGGACTAAGCGACTTTGTAAATGACACTTCAAAGCTATCGACTAATAAATCGGACGGCGTAAGCGCCAGTAGTTCACCTCGTCGTGCGCCTGTTTCAGTAGCTAATAGGACAAGAACGTTGAATTTAACATCAATGTTTTCGAATAGATATGATCGAAGCTTATTAAACTCAGTCATGGTTAATGCCCGATTGACCTTCTTGCTAGACTTCTTACCATGTGCTTTCAAAGCCCGGGTAATGTCATGAGTAATCTTTCGTTGTAGTAATGCGTAACGCAGTACACGACGAATTTTTTTAAGATACTCTTCGATTGTCTTTTGGGCTACTGTTTTAACGTATTCGTCCAGAACTGTTTGAATCTTGCGCAAATCCTCAAAGTCACTGAGGGTATAACCTTCAAATAAACGATGGTTGATGCGACCGGCGTTGTAGTAGTTCTTGAATGAACTTTCAGCGATTGCGGGTGCCTGAATATCGTGGAACCATTCGTCATAGACGTCAGTGAATAATTCATCACGACTAGCAATTTTTACACCGTTAATCTTTGCTTGTTCATTCTCGATAGCCCACCGCTTAGCGTCAGTCTTGTTTGAAAATGACTTGCTCTTCAACTTGCCTTCGCCAATGTAAATGCGTGCTCGGATTTTACTGTTATTTAGTTTTTCGTAATATGCCATATTTGGAATCCTTTCGGGACCCCACGCTTTGCTTGCGTGGTAAATTGTAGCATCAAGATTGCTTATTGGAAATATGTATCCGGCAGACTGCCGGTAATTTGCTAATGGTGTTCGGCACTCGCCTCAATAAAATCCATTAGTAATTGATATGGATAACGAATCTCAGAACCAATCATGATTGAGCGTAAGTTTGGGTTTGAGCGAAAGAATCGATCAAATGAGTTCACTGAAATCCCCAGTAATTCGGCCGCTTCTTTTCGCGTGAGTAAAATGTGTGGCGTATTTTGGTTCATGACTGTTCTCCTTGAGCGGTTGAAGCATCGTCACTTGGGATAATGTTATCTAGAGAGTGGTCATCCTCATCTTCGTTGCTCTGTACAAACTTAGACTTATAGTTCCAGGTATTTTGCTTAGTGTTCTTTTCGATTGGTTGATACGTTTCAGCCTTGTCATCGAACTGGACATCAAAAACGTAATCAGCTGTGACGTAGAAGGTTTTTGAAATACGACGAAGCAATTGATCGAACTTATCAATTTCATCCGTTTTCATACCTTCAAAAAATGTCTTCGGATCAAATGGTGAGGTAACGATAAAATAATCTGCTACCAAATTGGGGTCTTTAAACCTGGCTGGTGCCCTTGATGTAACATCAAAAGGATCCAGAATCGTAAGTAAGTCTGAATAAGTCATACTTTGTCGGGGACGTAACTCATCCATGATTACTGAACTTTCACCGGAATAGCCCTGAAACGGGTCTTTGGAAGAGCCTGTCTTGAAGTACCTTCCGTCTTTGGAAAATTGACCGGCTAAAATTTTGGCCAATCGTGACTTTCCAAGACCAGCAGCTCCGTAAAACCATAGAACTTTGATGCCTTCGCCACTTTCGATTTTGGCTTGTCGCCACTTATCTGCGTCGTCTTTTGCCTTCATTGTGAATGCTGTATTGATCACAGTGTGGTATCGAGAGTACAGATGACCAGGAAGTTGATGATACAAGTCAAGTTCTGAGGTGATTGTGCCAGCCTTAATATTGTCTAAGGCCTCGTTGATTACGGCGTTATCCGTTGCTTCAGAACTGCGAGAGACACCAGCTATGATGTTCTCCATTGCGGTAATGTAGTCAAAATTATCTGAGGTGTGGACATCAGATAATTCATATTGATACTTGTCCGTTGCCTTGCCTGTACGATGCGTCAAGTATGAAAGGGCGTTGTTGAACGTGCCAGACCATACCTCTACGTACTGCATTTCGATTTGAAAGGCCTTACCAGTGTTGGCAATTGAACGAGGGTTAGCAAACTTCAGTGCAATGTGAACGTGTGGCTCAATAAGCTGTCCGTTATCATCGACGTCCTTGTCGTGAATAATCCATGCACCAATTTCTGGGTTCAACGACTCGACGATTTCAGGGATGCTATTTACGATTTCAGAATCTAAATGTGACACTTGTTGTGCAATCATGAATTGACGCTTCTTTTGAGATGCTGCCATGATGTTGCTCCTTCTGAGTTATGAATAGGGAATATGTGGGAGTTCCAAACGTCTTTGGAACACTCGGCACAGTCTTTTGAATGTGCCGGAATAGCTATGTATCCCGCAGGAAATGCGGGTTGGGATTCGGATTGGAACACTTTTGAGAGGGAGCAATAACAAGCCCAGCTCCCTATGCTGTAAGGTTTCTGCCGAGTATGGAACAGTTTTAGCGTTGTCAGATTAACAATGAGCCTGTTATTAACGTTCGCCAGTAATGGTTAGATACTTGCCGTGATTACGTACTGGGCTCATGACGTAATTTGGAAACTCAGCTTCTAAGTAGTCTTGAAAGCCTTTAGATTCCAGGCGTTCGCGAATATCTTGGCGAACTGTTGCGCTTGGGCTAAACTGCCACCAGGTTTTTACAGGAACGCGGATGATAACCTTACGTTGTGAAAGCTCAACGGTTGCACCGCTGATTGCGACGTTAGCAGCCATAACTGAATTTGCACCATCTGTTTCAGGGTTTGTCCAAATTCGCAGAGTTCGACGAAGCCGCATTGAAGGAATCAATGGACGACCGTGGAAACTTAGATACCAGTACGTTGCCGCCATGATGATTAGAATCACAGCAAATGCGATTGTGAAATGAACTACTCCTGTAACCAATGCTTCCAAAGGAGCAAAAGGATCGATAGGTTGAGTTTGTGCTGGGACTGTATTCATTGTTAAAAATCCTCCATTACAGTGGGCATAGCAATTGGTTCGATACCAATGTGCTCGCCATCGTTAATTGATACAATACCGGTTCCCTTGCCTCCAATTGGCAATGGAAATCCAGATTCGAGTTCTGGAAATAGGAATTTCGCACTCTCCTTGTCAATTCGACCAAGAAGAAGGCGTAAGCCCACATTTTGACGAACTTGTGATCCACCAAAAATTTCGGCCATAGCTGATTGTGCGATAATTCCGAGCGTGATGTTCGCTTCCCGTGAAAGTAGACTAAGCACCTTAAGCTGCGATTGGAATGTTTCCAATAGGTTCTTCTTTAAACCCACTGTTAGTGCCTGAGCTTCCTCGATGATTACGAAAATAGGGTCGCCAAACTCTGAATAATCAGTTACCTTATCGGCTGACTGGTTAAACATGAAATCTTGGCGACGATTCATCTCGTCAATGACCTCAGCTAACTTTTCAGTAACACGTGGTAAGAAGTCTTCTGGACGATCACTTGGATTTGGTACGAGCAAATCAACCTCTGGGTGTTGCTTTGCCCAGCGCGCACCATGACTCTTCTTCACGTCAATAAGAATTAGTCGGCCGTTAGTCCCGATCTTCCGTAAGAAAGTATTTAAGAAATACTTGGTTGCGACGGTCTTACCAGAGCCGCTGCCGCCACTAATGATGAAGTGGGGAGCTTTTCGAAGGTCGTATTCCATACCTTTCATAAGGGTGACTGTGTACCGATCAGATGAAATTGGAAGGCTGTCGTAGGTTGGAGCTACAAGCCTTTCGGAAACACCTACCTTCCAAGGGTAGAAGAATGCGCGTGCCATTGACAATGAGTCTTCTCGTTGAACAAGTTGCATTGTTGTTGCACGAATGACGGTGTACGCTGGGAAAAGAGATCCAGCGACAATGTCGTAGATTTTGTAGTAAAGTGATGAGTCTAGAATCAAACTTGAAGGCATGCGTGGGATAAAAAGAAAGCCATCGCTTTGAGCGATGACCTTGTATGCCTGTTTGACGGAACTGTCCTCACTGGCAAGAGCCGCATCAATTACCATGGTGATGTAGCGTTCTGTTTCAGACTTGTCCATTACGCAAGTTCTACCCCCGATGCGCGGAAGTAGTAATCACCATAGGGGTTAATATAAGCCGTGGGTGACACAAACTTAATCTGTGCCACGTCATCAAACTTTGGAAGCTTGTAGTCGGCAGGCAACTTGACCTTGTCTGCCCCAACTACCTTGATGTAAATCTCCAGAGTCAAGCTTTCGACTGAATCAGGCACTGGATGTTGCTTTCCGTCACCTCCTTTTTCAAAGACGGGATTGACAATCAATCCTTGTCCGACGAGTGCGAAAATTGGAATTTGATCCCAGCCCCCCTCTTCATACTTCGCGAAAGTGTAACCGTTTCCTGTTGTTACACCCTTTACTGGTCGTACCATGATAAGCACCTCCTAAAATTTAATTGCCTTTCGACATAATTATTGTAAAAAATTTTTCGGACTTTTTTGATGTAAGTAAAAGTAGGTATGTGTGTTACATTTTTCTCTACAGACTTTTCTCTACAATACAATTTCTAGTTTTAGGAGAATAATAGTCATTATTAACATAGGAGGTGCTTATCATGGCGCAGGTGCGATTTGGTAAAGTCATTCAGACGAAGTGGTTGTCATTTCAAAAGGTGATGCGAGAATATGTTACTCCACAGGAATTGGATATATATCTGTTTGAGATGGGTTTTTTTATTTCACGAGACACGATTGACAGTTGGATGTTTCGCAAGTCAAAGCCAACATTTCCTCGGGAGTTATTGCAAAAAATCATGGATAAGGAGTTAGATCCAAGCTCTATTCGTGATCTGCAGGGCCGAAACAAAGTTCGTAGGATGTTTGACGCGTTATTGATGCACTTTGCGACAAGAAGTGCTGCTGAGGACGGGGTTTTACAAAGTAAAGTCATGGCGTTTGAAATGATTAAGTTTTCAGATTTTTTTCGCGAAAAGCGTAAGCTTGATGAGAGGTACAGTGTAAAAGATGCAATCGATGAGATGAACCGCTCGAAAGCGGAGACCGTTCGAAAGAACGCCAAGGTCATTGAAGGAATGATTTCGTGGATGGAAAAGCATGATTTATATTTTGCCGAAAATTTTGAGATTTTAGAGATTCAAGCGGCAACAAATGCTCGTGGCATTTCAATAGCAGATCCAGAAATTCAGTCATTTGATGAGCTTAAGGAAGATGGGAGCGGGCGACCAATCGGGAAGACAATCCGTGATTCGGAAAGCGATGAATTTGATGAAGTGCTCAATATATTACGGATATTATCGGTACTCATTGCTTCTGAATTAGGGGCACTGGGGGCTACGCGGGTTGAGAAAATTTGGAGTCAAACCCGCAATCAAATTGTTAGTGGGTTGCCCATTTATAAGTTTGGTATTTACAAATATGCAAATGAAAAAGAAGTTGATTCTACGTATGAACAAATAGTAAATAACCCAGAAATTTTACGAAACCAGATAAATAACAAAGACTTCATCAAGCATCACGTTTATAAAACACCTACCTTATCAAATGTTGAAATGGAAGTTTTGAATACGATTCTAGAATATATGGAATTTAAACGGTGGGATTATGCGCATTTTGAAGTCTCAGAAAAGTCGCTAAAGGAGGAGATAAAAAAAGGGGTTGAAGCGGCTAAGTTAGCTTATACATTTGATCATTCACATCAAGATGAACCAGTTGAAGAAGGAATACGAGGTGATTGGATTACAGTATAGTGAGGTGTATAGAGCTAAAAGAGTGTACTTCGAAAGCCGATTTCAAAACTTTGGAAGAGACGTAGCTTTCGTCAAAGGAGCTGAGTTGATAAGGAATGTACCTTTATCGGCAGTAGCTATGCCCGTTCCTTCAGGTGTAGTCGTCTACATCGACAGATTTGATGTATTTTTGAGGGGCGATATGTTGAACAAAGCTTTAGACACTCTTGATAAGAGAGATTCGAAATCTGAAGAGTAGCGTTACGCCTACCGCGGGTAACCGCAAAAATAATGTAGGTGTTCACAAACTCAGTGTGGATTTGCTGTATAATCGTACTATGATAAATGGTTAAAGGGAGTAGTAAATATGGCGAATGCATTTGATGACCTCGTACAGAATGCCAATGAAAATATTCATGAGCAACGAGACAGGGGGACGTGGTTCGAACGAATGGTCGTGGCTTATCTGAAAAACGAGCCACTTCAAAAGGCCACATATAGCGATGTTTGGATGTTATCGGATGTACCTGATGAATATGGCATTTCAAAGCAAGACAAGGGAATTGATATTGTAGCGAAAGATGCAGTAACCGGTGAGCTAACTGCTGTCCAAGCAAAATTTTATAAAGATAAGATTGAAAAGAGTACGATCGATTCATTTTTGAATCAATCACAGTTGGCCGTATTTTCCAAAGGGTTGATTGTTTCTACCGTTGATAATTGGAGTAAAAATGCTGAAGAAGCATTGGATGGTCTTCGCAACCCGGTTACACGTATTGGATTGTCAGAGTTGCGAAACAGTGAAGTTGATTGGACGAAGTACAAGTTCGAAGCTCCTGATGCAGTCGAACTGAAAAAGAAGAAGACTCTTCGCCCACATCAATTGGGAGCATTAGATGCGGTACTCAAAGGACTGGAAAATGCTGATCGTGGTCAATTAATTATGGCGCCTGGTACTGGTAAAACATTTACGTCGCTGAAAATAACTGAGGCATTGGCGAAAAAGTCAGGAAATAAGCCGTTCAACGTATTATATTTGGTCCCTTCAATTCAACTTCTATCACAAACGCTGAAGGCGTGGAATTCGGACACGGAGATGCTAATGCACTCGTTTGCGGTTACCTCAGACCGAAAGGCAACGAAAGTTAAGAAGGATGAATCTAACGCTGACATTTCTGCGCGTGATTTGGGATATCCGGCCACGACTGATCCGATGAAGTTAGTTGATAATTATAAACAAGCACTATCTCAATCACCACAACGTGATTTGATGGTTGTTTTTTCAACGTACCAATCAATTGATGTTATCGGGCGCGCTCAAGATTTTGACTTGCCGGAATTTGATTTGATTATTGCTGATGAAGCTCACCGAACAACTGGAAGTCATTTGATGAATGACGATGAATCAGTGTTTACAAAGGTTCACAGTAATGAAAACGTCCGAGGAAAGAAGAGATTGTATCAAACTGCCACACCAAAGATTTATGGGCCAGCAGCTAAGCAAAAGGCGGATGAAAACAGTATTGTCTTGGCAGCAATGGATGATGTAACTCTTTACGGTGAAAAGTTCTACACCTACAGCTTCGGGGACGCTATTACTGATCGCGTTCTAACGGACTACAAGATAGTAGTGCTAGGTGTTGATGAAGCAGCAGTGTCACGTACAATGCAGAGCGTTATGAAAGATGCCGAGACTGGTGAACTTAAGCTCGATGACGTTACGAAGATTATCGGTGTTTGGAACGGTATGGTGAAACGCCAGTCTTTCACTGATGCAGTTGATGGATTGCCAATGCGTCGAGCTATTTCATTTATCGATACAATTGATCACTCAAAAAATATTATTGCTCCAATGTTTGAGCGCGTTGTTAACCAGTATTTGGGTGGTTACGGTGTTGCCGACTCTATGTACCGCGTAAAGGTTAAGCACGTCGATGGATCTATGAACGCGCTTCAAAAGAATGACGCCTTAGACTGGTTGAAGAGCGACATTCCAGACGATAAGAACGAAGCTCGAATTCTGTCTAATGTTCGATTCTTGACAGAAGGAATCGACGTACCCAACCTAGATGCTGTAATCTTCATGTCACCAAAGAAGTCACAAGTTGATATTGTGCAAGCTGTCGGTCGAATTATGCGTAAGTTTGATACCAAGGAATATGGTTATATCTTGTTACCAGTAGGTATTCCAGCGGATACAACACCTGAGAATGTGTTGAATGATAACAAAGCATATAAGCAAATTTGGCAAGTTCTAAATGCTTTGCGTTCGATGGATGGCCGTTTTGATGCGATGATAAACAAGATTGACCTAAATAAGAATAAGCCTAAGAATGTACAATTGATTGGTGTAGGAGGTGCACCAGATGATGAACGACCATTTGGCGGTGAAGGTGTTGTGCCTAAACCAGCAGATGAACAGTTGTCTTTGAATTTGGAGACGTTTGAAGAAGTTGAAAATGCCATCTACGGGAAAATTGTCCAGAAGGTAGGAGACCGTCGCTACTGGGAACAGTGGAGCGGTGATGTCGCAAAAATTGCTCGACAGCACATGACTCGTATCAGAGTGATGATTGAAGATGAAAATTCTGAACCGGCTATTGCCTTCGAAAAATTCTTAAAAGAAATTCGCTATGAATTGAACTCAGGAATTACCAAAGACTCAGCTATCGAAATGTTAGCGCAGCATATGATTACAAAACCGGTTTTCGATGCATTGTTTGAGTCTTATTCATTTATTAAAACTAACCCTGTTTCTCAAGCTATGGAAGATATCATCCAGGTACTGGAGCAAAATAAGTTTGAAGAAGAGCAAGAATCACTGGATGGGTTTTATGCAAGTGTAGCTCAACGCGCTAAGGGAATTGATAACGCTGAAGGCAAGCAGACTGTAATTAAGGAACTGTATGAGAAATTTTTCCAAACGGCCTTCAAAGATACAACAGATCGATTGGGAATTGTATTTACACCTGTCGAAATTGTTGATTTTATTGTGAAGTCTGTGGATCAAGTTTTGGATAGACATTTTGGTAAAGGATTATCAGATGAAGGAGTACATATTCTGGATCCATTTACAGGAACAGGGACATTTGTCACTAGAACACTACATTATCTTGAGCAGCAGATGAATGAAGGAAAAGTCAGTTTTACTGATGTGTTGAGAAAATACACTCAGGAACTACACGCAAATGAAATCGTGCTGTTAAGTTACTATATTGCTGCAATCAATATTGAAGCCGTATTTGATGATATCAACGGAGACGATAGAGGGTATGAACAATTCCCTGGTATTGTTTTGACAGATACAACCGAACACAAAGATGATTTTTTAACAGATATGCTTGGTGAAAATAATGCTCGCTTGAAATCGCAACAGGAGAATCCAATTTTTGCGATTATTGGTAATCCACCATACTCAATTGGACAAGAAAATGTTAACGAGGACAACGCGAATATCGAGTACCCAAAACTTGAGGAAAGTATTGCAAACACGTATGCGAAATATACAGATTCTGACTTGAAAAAGGGACTCTATGATACGTACATTAAAGCTTTCCGTTGGGCTACTGACAGAATTGGAAGTCAAGGTGTTATTGGATTTGTTACAAACGGTTCATTTATTGATACCAAGTCTACGGCTGGATTCCGTAAAGTTCTTAATGATGAATTTAATTACTTATATATCTTTAATCTACGTGGTAACCAACGAACTGGAGGAGAAATGTCTCGTAGAGAAGGTGGAAAGGTATTTGACTCTGGAAGTAGAGCACCAATCGCCATAAGTATTCTTGTCAAAGACGGGTCGGATAATCACGTTATTAAGTACCACGACATTGGGGATTATCTCAGTCGTCTTGAAAAATTAGACATTATTAAAAATTTTGATGGCGTTGACGATATAGATTGGGTGACTATTACTCCTGATGAGAATAATGATTGGATTAATTTGCGAGATGCAAATTATCAAAATTACCCAAGTCTGTTCAGCAAAACCGAAACTTCATTGTATGAATCTCAATACACTGGAATTTATACAGCTCGTGATAACTGGGTGTCAAACTTTAGTAAAAAGCAGGTTAATAAGAACGTTATCACATTGATTGATAATTATAATTCTGAGATTGATCGACTAACTAATGTTTTAGATGCCAATGATCGAATGACCCAAAAAAATAATAATGATAGTTTTGTGAGCTGGTCGACGGGACTGAATTCAAAATTTAAAAAAGGACAAAGACTAAGTCCTGAAACTGGAAAGTATATTCAATGGATGTATAGGCCGTTTGTTAAGAAGTGGTTGTATTGGGACGATTTCTTGAATGAGCGACCAAGTTCATACAGAGGCCTTTCTGACATTATGGGAACGGTTCTTTATATGCAAGGTTCAGGAGCTAATAAAGATTTTTCTGTTCTGGCAACGAATCTTGTACCTAGTCTCCAGTTAGTGCAAAATGGTAAAGGTTTTCCACAAAACGTTGGCAAGGATGCTATGGGCATGTTGTCTAACTTGAATGAGGTTACGTTGGAACAAATTGGTATGGCCTCAGAAGAGGATGCAATAGCGTATGTCTATGCATTATTGCATCATCCGGATTTTTTGCAGAAGTATGCTAGTGACTTAAAGAAAGATTATCCACGAATTCCGAAAGTGGAACAGCAAGTTCAATTTATTGAAATTGGAGAAAAGTTATTAGGGCTACATTTGCAGTACGAGGACGTACCATTAAATTCTGATGTAGAAATAGTTTTGAAAAAGGATAATCCTTCTTATTCTGTAATTTCAATGAAGCCGCAAAAGAAGACAGGGATGGATACAATCCACTTTAACGCGGATATTGACATTAGAAACATCCCAGATGTTGCATGGGAATATGT
Source organism: Weissella soli (assembly GCF_001761545.1). Taxonomy (NCBI): domain Bacteria; kingdom Bacillati; phylum Bacillota; class Bacilli; order Lactobacillales; family Lactobacillaceae; genus Weissella; species Weissella soli. The sequence goes on from NZ_CP017326.1 coordinate 213,374, forward strand.
TGTGAATGGTAAGCCGGCAATTCAATGGATAATTGAACAATATCAGGTTGGTACTGATTCTGCTACAGGAATAGTGGATGATCCGAACCAATATAGTGACGATGAAAAATACGTATTTAACTTGTTGCTTCGAATAATAGAGCTAGCAAAGCAGACTCAAGAGTTGGTGAAGTCACTCCCAACCTTGAGAATATTGAATTAAAACAGAAAAATCGACAACTTGGTAATTTAACTAATGACAAAAGTGTTGTGAGGTAGATAGGTTGAATGAAAATGATTTTTTTAACGGCCAAATCAAAAGTGACAAAGGATCAACTACACTGACAGAAAATACACCTGTATTGAAACCGCAGTCTTATCAGAATGATTATTACTTGTATATTCGAAATTCGGAGATCAAGAAAATTAGAGAACGGTCCGAAGCAGTGAAAAATAAGAAAGGGCATAATTGGCATGGTATTTTGGGAACTTTGTCAGGTGCTTTCTTTGGTGCATATGCTGGGTACGCATTTTCAATTGGGAAATTAGTTTCTGATGATACTATAATGAGTCAAATTGGGACTGTAGGAATGCTTGTTGGTTGGGTGGCTACAATGGTTGGTTGGTTTTTTACAAACAATAATGAAATTGCCGATTCTAAAGCATTTGCAGAATTTGTGTTAGATACGTTAATTGAGGAGGGACAGCAAAATGAACTTAAATAGTATAGGTAATCAGTTACTGTTCACGACTGTCCAAATTACGGGTCAGACGGATAAAGGATTTACTTCAGGAACGGGATTTATTTTCGCCCGGCGTGTTCCGGACGAAGATGTGGTAGAGCCGTTTTTAATGACAGCGTATCACGTTGTGCAGCCAATCCAGAGTGGGGAAATAATATTTACCATGGAGCAGGATGGACAGCCGGATTTAGAGAAAACGTTTACGGCTACTTTTGATGCAACGTTTTTTGCTAATTCAAAATTAGAAAATCTAGATATCGCTGCGGTGAATATTGCACCATTCTTAAATAGTTTCAACGATAGACAAGAAAAAATATTTTTTCGCACCATTGATAGCGGTATGATTCCTGAACAAAAAATTGTAGATGAGTTACAAGCGATTGAAACATTAACCTTTATTGGGTATCCCGCTGGTTTGAAAGATACTAAACATAATTTGCCAATAACTCGTCAGGGAATCACATCAACTCCAATATGGAATGATTATGAAGATGAACCAAAGTTCTTTATAGATGGGGGAGTTTATCCAGGGTCCAGCGGTAGCCCTGTTTTTGTTCTCAATCAAGGATCATATGGAACTAGTGATGGAATCACTATTGGAAATCGGTTATATTTTGTTGGCGTAATAACTGATACTAACATTAAAGGTGACACATATTTACAATTGGGGATAGCGGTCAAATCTTCGGCAATTTTAGGTGCTCTGAATTTGAAATTTCCATCAAAGGCGTAATTTATGTATACAAGCAAAGCATGGAGCGATTTGTGGAGCGAGTGATATGTTTTCAGTGATTTTTGGTGACTTTATATGACTCGGAAACCTTGATTTAGCGGCATTCTGTAGTCATGGAGAATCATCAAAATCGTCTCAAAGCGTTAATTTTAAGAACAGCGTTGCTGTTCTATCAAAATTTAATGCCTGTGAATTGGTGATTTATGATGATCGTGGATCAACCACGGTTACCATCTGTCATACAAAACCTAAAAGATTAAAAGCACCAGCATTTTGCTGGTGCTTTTTTCGTGCGTTCATCTCTGTAGAGCACATCAAAATTATGGAGTTGCGTTGCTAAGGAATCAGAAAGTCATCAGGTGATTTATCTTTCGGACTATTTCTCAGGATTTTTGGTTAAAGCATGACTTGTTTAGGGCGAATAATATTCATCAAAAAAGGAACGATATGTGGTGTAATAACTGATGTACCATAATTTAGCTATATGAGTGACTACAATAAGGAGATATCAATGGAGAATCGTGAATTAGCCGAACAACTGGTTAGTAAAAGTATAGAGGCATTTATTATGGGCCTCGAAGTCTATAATAAACCAACGATTCGTTACCGAATTGAAGGATTTTCGTTTTTTATTACTAATGCGTGGGAGTTGATGCTAAAAGCAAAATTACTAAATGATGGAGTCAGTATTTATTTTAAAAATAATCATGATCGGACGTTAAGCTTGAATGAAGTCATTACTAAAGTTTTCCCTGATAAAAAACAGCCACTACGTTTGAATCTTGAAAAAATTGTAGTCCTGCGCAATACCAGCACACATTTTATCACCGAGGACTATGAAACTGTTTATGCGCCATTGTTTCAATCAAATGTTTTGTCATTTGGAGAGCAACTTCAAAGATTCCATCAGCATGATATTACACAAGATACTCCGCAAAATTTTTTAACATTATCAGCAACAATGGCACCGCTTACGGACGAACAAATTGAACTTAAATATGCTCCAGAGATAGCGGAGCGTTTAATTTTCCAAAAGGATGACATTGCAACTACTTCGGCATTGAATCCAACTGATAAATTTACTATTGATATTGTTCATTATCTATATCAAGTTAAAGGTAAAGATACTGCGGATTTTACTTTTAAAATCGCAGCTGAGGGGGAAGTGCCAGTAAAAACTATTACACGGCGTAAGAATCCGGCTGAGACTCATATGTATTCTCATAACGATTTAGTTAACGAAATCATGCGCCGTATTAGAAAACAGAAAATTAATTTTGAATATCAATCCAAAGAGCGAATTAGACGAGACTTCACGTCTTCCCTATTGACTTTATTTATGAATTTCTATGATATGAAAGCTGATGGTAAATATGCTTTTAAGCACGTAATTGGCAACAGTGAGAGATATTCATATTCTCAAGCTGCGGCCGAATTTGTTGTGTCAGAAATAAAAAAGATCCGCAAAATATTATTGCGAATCTGAAGAAAGCTAAATTAAAAAGATAACCCCAGGCACATAGGAATGCTCAGTCGAATGACTTACCCCGTTATGGGACCCAGCGTTTGTCCTTCTCAAGTTATCTGTTGCAGTAATAGTACCATATATTGTAGTAATTATCATCTTTGGGGTCACGCATCTCTCAAAAAAGCACCAGCATTTTGCTGGTGCTTTTTTTCGTGCGTTTAGTTCTTTACAAATTTAATACACGCAATCTCAATAACCTCATGTTTTGAGGCTAAACTTTCGATTTTTATTCACAAATTTATGATATATCTGAGGGAAAGTAGCTGCACTTAGATGTAGCTAATCGGACAAGCGGAGTTGCGTCGTGTGCAATCACAGCGCATTCTAACCTCTGTAAATCATGCACAAATGGGTGTAACAGCACAAACTATTGCTCGATGGGGGCATATTTATGAATAATGAAAAATCACAACGAATTAGTATCTGGTTCATCTATATCAACGTGGGTATTGTGTTCACCTATTTGTTAATCACGCGTTGCCATGCTGATTTAGCCAATGGCCATACGGTTGTGCAGAGTAGTTGGCTGGAAATTTTGATGATGTCAGTTATCGGTTCGCTGGCTACGGTGAGTATTACATTTATTGAATATAAAATTGGCCAGTTGTTAACAGACATCTTCTTTGAACAGGATTTTCATTTTGCATATGATATCGCCCTTTGGAAAGTCGTAGCAACAGCGGTGGGTATCGTTTTAATGTTGTTAAGCACAAGGGGCGCTTACCTATCCGCGATGATCGTGTTCCCCAATCTTTTGGCAGCGCTGATGCTAACGGTCGTGGCCATCAGCAAGTTTACTTTTAAAATCACCCTGGCACTAATGATAATATTTTGGCTGGATGTTGCCGCCACGGTACTGGTCAAACTGGTGGTCTAACGAAGGTTAATTCTTTGATATTGCTTCGCCACTTCCATCTGGTTTACTCATTAAACAACACACTGACACAAGGGTAGTAAGCGTTTACATTTTAGTAAAGTAATGCTAAACTATGGTTGTAATTTAGTAAACGTTTCCTGGAGGTTACCAATGGCTAGTGCAAGAATTTTTTTTGATGACGATACGGGAGTTTTTCATCTCCAAAATGATTTGATTTCATATGTTTTTCAAGTTGAAACGGGTGCCATTTTAAGTCACCTGTACTTTGGTAAGAAGGTTACGGCCTATCATGATCAACGCCGTTATCCGCGTCTAGATCGGGGCTTCTCACCAAATTTGCCGGGTGAGCCGGGTGAAGTCGACCGTGGTTATTCAAAAGACACGTTACGGCAAGAGTTTTCGGGCTTTGATACGGGCGATTTTCGGCAACCAGCTGTAATTGTCCGCGCGGAAAATGGGGCTGAGGCCACTGATTTCCGGTATGTCTCACATGAAATTATCGCGGGTAAGCCTGATTTAGATGGCTTGCCTCATGCCTATGTACTAGCGCCAGATGAAGCTAAAACACTGGTCGTTCATTTAGTGGATGAGACGCTAGCTGCTGAGCTGGAACTTACTTACACCATTTATGCCGAGCGCCCAGTCATTGCGCGGTCAGTCAAATTGATTAACCAAGGGTCACAACATTTGACTATTGAAAAGCTGGCCTCAGTTCAATTGGATGTGATTCAAGATCAAATTGAAGTTATTTCATTGCCGGGAGCGCATTTGCGCGAACGCCAAATTGAACGCCAAGCCCTACGGCACGGGGTGACTGAATTTGCGAGTCATCGTGGTACCAGCTCACACCACATGAATCCGTTCGTTGCCTTGGTAGCACCGGAAACAACGGAAGAGCAAGGAACCGCGATTGGGGTGCAGTTGGTTTATTCTGGTAATCACCAATTTACCTTGGAAAAAGATTATACCGACCAAGTACGCGTGCTGGCAGGGATTAACGAACAAGGCTTTAGCTGGCAATTAGCAGCGGGGGACGTCTTCCAAGCACCAGAAGCCTTGTTAGTGTACTCTGATGAAGGCATAAATGGTATGTCGCAAGCCTACCATCATCTGTTACGTGAACGCGTAGCCCGTGGGCGCTTCCAATACGCACCGCGGCCCATTGTGATTAATAATTGGGAAGCAACGTACTTTGATTTTGACGCCGATAAGCTGGATGACATTTTGGAGCAAGCGGCGCCATTAGGTATTGAGATGTTTGTGCTCGATGATGGTTGGTTTGGTCATCGCGATGCCGATGATAGTTCACTAGGTGATTGGTATGAATATACTGATAAATTAAAAACTGGTGGTGGGTTGACTGGCTTGGCGCAGCGCGTGCATGACCATGAAATGCAATTCGGACTTTGGATTGAACCGGAAATGGTCTCAAAGGATTCGGATCTCTATCGTGCGCATCCGGACTATGCGCTCCAAGTGCCAAATCGTGGGATGACGCCTAGCCGTGATCAACATGTCTTAGATTTCTCACGGCCAGAGGTTGTTGATGCCATTTATGACCAAATTGCAGCTGTTCTGGATGAAGTGCCGATTGATTATATTAAGTGGGACATGAATCGGCATCTTACGGAGCTGTATTCAGTCGCCTTGCCGGCAGACCAACAGGGTGAGATTGCTCATCGTTATATGCTGGGCGTCTACCAACTGGCAGAACGTTTGACGGCTAACTACCCAGACATCCTCTTTGAAGGTTGTTCAGGCGGGGGTGGCCGCTTTGATGCGGGGATGTTGTACTATTTCCCACAGTCATGGACGTCTGATAATACGGATCCCGTGGAACGCCTCAATATCCAATATGGCACGTCATTGGCTTACCCTGTTTCAAGCATGACAGCTCACGTGTCAGCCTCACCCAACCATCAAACGGGGCGGGCAACTAGTTTGGCCATGCGTGGTGATGTGGCGATGGCCGGCGTATTGGGTTATGAGCTTGACTTGAGCCAGTTGTCAGCAGCGGAAAAGGCGCAAGTGCGTGAGCAAATCGCCTTCTATAAAGCACACCGCGAATTGATTCAATATGGTGATTTTTACCGTATCAATTCACCATTCGCGGGTAATGAAGTTGCTTGGCAGTTCGTGAGCGCTGATAAGTCGGAAACCATGCTGTTTGAGTATCGGGTATTGTCTACTGGCCAACCATCTTTCCACACGGTGCAACTGGGTCATCTGGATCCTGAAAAAACGTATGTTGATGCGGCCACCGGAGCAACGTTTGGTGGGGATGAATTGATGCAAATCGGTTTCTATAATGCACCAATCCAACCAGCTGACTTCACGTCACGGGTGAGATATTTCAAGGAACAGTAAACACATAAAGGTCGGTGCATGAACGACAAGTTAGCGACGAAAATTAAAGAAGGGTTTTAGGATCATGACGATTCTAAAACCCTTCTTTTCAGTAAGTGTAAAAAAAGCCTTAAACGAACTTGCGATACTGATTATCTTTTTTGGGAATCTGTTTATAAATAATGGACATGATCGTTTCTTATTAAATTCATTATCAGTGTATTTGTTGATCTCTATTGCGCAATCTTTTTTTAAGTTTGTCCTGCAGATGACTAATAGAATTAGTGAATACAGTGTACTTACGATTTTATCAAATATGATCTATTTCTTTTCTGTAGTATTATTGCTAATTTTTAACTTTCGGAACTTTCAGGTTCTTATAGCAGCGTTCATCTTTGGTAATCTTGTGGCGATGATCTATGGACTAGTTGCCTTAAAAGATCTATTTATCAACAAAGATAATTTTAAATTTTTTTGGTCTTGGAAAGAAGCATGGGACAACATAAGTGTTGGAAGCCAATTGTTAGTTGCAAACGCTGCTTCAATGTTGATCGTTGGTATTGTGCGAATTGGAATTCAACAAGGGTGGGGAGTAGAAACGTTTGGAAAGGTGTCATTAACGCTGTCTATTTCTAATTTGCTCATGGTTTTTATTAATGCAATCAGCATAGTGATTTTCCCAAAATTAAAAAGAATTAGCTTAACCAAAATAAATGATATATATTCAATGATTCGGGATTTGCTAATGCCCATTGTGTTGACTGGCATGTTGATTTATTTTCCTATAAGCTATTTTATTCCACTTTGGTTACCAAAATATGGCTCTACCTTAATATATATGTCAATTTTATTTCCAATGATCACATATCAATCAAAGTTTGAAATACTATCCAATACCTTCATGAAGGTACTTCGTATGGAGCGTCAGCTGCTATTCATTAATATTACCACCTTAGTAATAAGTTCCATTTTGACAGTTATTTCAGTCTTTGTGTTACATAATCTAACCACCACAGTGTTTGTTATTATTATTGTTATGGCAATCCGAAGTACTATATCTGAACTATATCTTAAAAATAGATTACACGTCAAATTTTCGTCAGAAATGTTTTCGGAGACAGTGATGGTAGTAGTATTCATCGTATTAGCATGGTATTTGCCAATATTTGAAGCCATGGTCGGGTATATTGTTATTCTCATTTTGTATTTATTGATGAAAAAAAATGATATTAGTAAGGCCATTAAAAATATTAAAACAATGTAAAACTATAATTTAATAAATTTTAGTTTCCGACTAACTATACAACTGTTTTAAATTGAGTATGCAATCATTTAAATAAACAGGGCCATTGAAATTACAAGGCAATGGGCTTAATCAATGAAAAATTTAACTACAATATTGTGCATATAAATAGTGTATCTTAAGTAGAGAGGAATACGCAAAAATGAAGGGCATTATCTTAGCCGGAGGATCCGGTACGCGTCTTTATCCAATAACTAAGGCCACCAGTAAGCAACTGGTCCCTATCTATGACAAACCAATGATTTATTATCCATTGTCAGTGTTGATGTTGGCGGGGATTAAGGATATTTTGTTGATTTCAACGCCTGAGTACATTGATCAGTTTGAAGCACTGTTTGGTGATGGGCATGAACTGGGATTAGAAATTCAGTATGCTATCCAAGAAGAGCCTCGTGGTTTAGCGGATGCCTTCATTGTGGGTGCTGACTTTATTGGTCAAGACACTGTCGCACTAGTTCTTGGAGATAACATCTTCTATGGCGCTGGCCTCTCAAAGCAACTACAAGCTGCTGCGGCGAAGACATCTGGGGCAACGGTCTTTGGCTATCAAGTTAAGGATCCTGAACGGTTTGGGGTGGTTGAATTTGACGAAAATGGTAAAGCATTATCGATCGTTGAAAAGCCAGCCGAACCAAAGTCTAATTACGCTGTGACTGGACTTTACTTCTATGATAATGATGTTGTTGAAATCGCAGCTAACGTCAAGCCATCTGCACGTGGCGAAATTGAAATTTCTGATATTAACCAAGCGTACTTAGATCGTGGTGATTTGGATGTTCAAGTCATGGGACGTGGTTATGCGTGGCTAGATACTGGCACGCATGATTCTTTGTTAGAGGCGTCATCATTCATCGCAACCATTCAGAAGCAACAAAATTTGAAGGTGGCCTCACTGGAAGAAATTGCCTATCGGATGGGGTATATCGACCTTGATCAACTAGCAAAATTGGCGCAACCATTGAAAAAGAATGATTATGGACAATATTTGCTACGCATTGTTGCAGAGGAAGGATAAGCAAGATGACTGATACATTTTTTGAAAAAGAATTGGCGGCCCGCCCAATTGAAGCCATCCCCGGATTGATTGAATTTGACATTCCGGTCCACGGGGACAATCGTGGTTGGTTTAAGGAAAACTTCCAAAAAGAAAAGATGCTGCCACTCGGTTTCCCAGAATCCTTCTTCGCAGCAGACAAACTACAGAATAACGTTTCCCTATCACGACAAGGTGTCTTGCGGGGCCTACATGCTGAGCCATGGGACAAGTACATTTCTGTCGCTGACAATGGCCGCGTCCTTGGTGCCTGGGTTGACCTACGCGCAGGAGATTCATTCGGGCACGTCTACCAGACAATCATTGACGCCAGCAAGGGGATCTATGTGCCCCGTGGTGTGGCTAACGGCTTTCAAGTTTTGAGTGACACGGTGTCATACTCTTATCTGGTGAACGACTACTGGGCATTAGAGTTAAAGCCTAAGTATGCTTTCGTCAATTATGCTGATCCCGCCCTCGGGATTACATGGGATGACGTCGAGCATGCTGAAGTTAGTGAAGCGGACAAGCAACATCCCCTCTTAAAGGATGTGCAGCCACTGCAGCCAGAGCAACTGTAATTGGGAGAAAATTAATGACTGAATATAAAAACATTTTAGTAACCGGTGGGGCCGGCTTTATCGGGGCCAACTTTGTCCGTTATATTGTCGCTGAACACCCCGACGTGTTCGTGACAGTGCTTGATAAGTTAACGTACGCGGGTAACAAGGAAAACTTGGCTGGTTTACCAGCGGATCGTGTGAAGTTAGTTGTGGGTGATATCGCTGATGCACCATTAGTGGATAAGTTAGTATCTGAGACAGATGCCGTCATCCACTATGCTGCAGAAAGCCACAATGACAATTCATTAAAAGATCCCTCACCATTTCTACAAACGAATATCATTGGAACGTACACATTGATTGAAGCCGCGCGTAAGTATAACAAGCGCTTCCATCATGTTTCGACGGATGAAGTTTACGGTGACTTGCCATTACGTGAGGATTTGCCAGGGCATGGTGAAGGGGTTGGTGAGAAGTTCACCGCTGAATCACAATACCGTCCTTCAAGCCCATATTCATCAACGAAAGCTGGTTCTGATTTGTTGGTTCGTGCTTGGGTGCGTTCTTTCGGTTTGCAAGCAACGATCTCAAACACTTCAAACAATTACGGTCCCTACCAACACATTGAGAAGTTCATTCCGCGTCAAGTAACTAATATTATTTCAGGGATTAAGCCTAAGTTATACGGTTCTGGTAAAAATGTCCGTGATTGGATTCATACTTATGATCACGCCACCGCGGTTTGGGCTATTTTAACCAAGGGTAAGATCGGTGAAACCTACCTAGTGGGTGCCGATGGCGAAAAAGACAATCTCAGCGTGCTCCATGCCATCTTAAAGGACATGGGCAAAGATGAAAATGACTTTGACTTTGTGCAAGATCGTTCTGGACATGATTTGCGTTATGCGATTGATGCCACCAAGATTCGTGAAGAGCTTGGTTGGGAACCAAAGTACACTGACTTTGCGACTGGCTTGGCAGACACAATCAAGTGGTATGAAGATCATCAATCATGGTGGGCAGCGGAAAAAACTGCAGTTGAAGCAAAGTACGCACAGAATAATCAATAATCAAAAAGTCAGCGCAAGCTGACTTTTTTCGGAGGAAGCATGAAATATTTAGTTACAGGGGCCCATGGCCAATTAGGTCAGGAATTGCAAAAGCTGTTACAAGAACGTGAGCTTTCATTTGTGGCGTTTGATTCGCATCAGTTAGATATTACTGATCGTACGGCGGTAATGGCTGTCTTTGCAGCCGAACAACCAGATGTTGTCTTGCACGCGGCTGCGTATACCAAGGTTGATTTAGCCGAAGATGAAGGACGCGCGATCAATTGGCAAGTCAACGTTGAGGGCATGAAGAATATTGCTGATGCAGCTAAGCAATATGGGGCCAAACTAGTCGCGGTGTCAACGGACTATGTCTTTGATGGTTTGAACGATGGTGAGTATCAGGAGACTGATGCAGTGAATCCCCAAAATGCCTACGGACGCGCCAAATTAGCCGGTGAATTAGCCGTTACCGAAAGTGGTGCCGATGCCTACATCGTGCGGACTAGTTGGGTATTTGGCGAGTTTGGTAATAATTTTGTTTACACGATGCAACGGCTAGCGACGAGTCATCCAAAACTCACGGTCGTTAACGACCAACTTGGCCGACCAACCTGGACACGCACATTGGCAGAGTTCATGTTGCACCTGGTGGCGGTGGATGCTGAGTACGGTTTCTATCATTTGTCAAATGATGAGATGGCGACCTGGTTTGATTTTGCCAAAGAAATTCTAAAAGATGTGGCCGTTGAAGTGGCGCCGGTGACCAGTGCGGAATTCCCGCAAAAGGCCTACCGTCCGAAGCATTCAGTCATGAGCTTAGCCAAGGCTAAAGCGACGGGCTTTGTGATTCCTTCATGGCAGGAAGCCTTGCATCAGTTTCAGATGACCCTAACTAAAAAATAATGGTGATTGTATATTAGTGTTATGCACCATTTATAAATTTGCCTACACTATGAAGATGGATCGTTAGTCAGGAATTCTATTTAGATAAGTATAAATTTTCTCTGTTGGAGTGGTAGTAACATTAGCTAATAATTTGTCTATGTAAAAGGAGAAGATAAGTGAAGAGAAATTATGGGATTGACGTTGCTCGCGTTCTTGCAATGTTCATGGTTGTTGTTATTCATAATTTAAATCAAGGTGGGGTACTGAAAAATACAATCTCAACTCTAGGATTTTTATCCAGTTACGAATTATTTAATATTTCTATAGTTGCCGTAAATCTCTTTGCGTTAATCACAGGGTATCTCTACTTTGGAAAAGGTAGCAAACTAAAACGGGTAGTTGGGTTGTACTTTGAAGTTTGGGCGTTGTCGGTACTGGCTTTGGTGCTATATATGGGTTTTATTGGCATTCCGTCTAAACTGGATATATTAAAGTCATTTTTTCCTCTATCAGGCGGCGTTTTTTGGTATTTTAACGCATATGTCGGATTTGTCATAATCGAGCCTTTATTAAGGCGCGGAATAAAAGTCATCAGCAAGAATACATTATTAAAGATTTGCCTTGTATTGTTAGTATTCTCTGGGACGGTGGGTTTCACTGATACCAAAGTACTACAAATTGGATATTCAACAGAATGGATTATCATTTTATTTATTACAGGCATTTTAATAAGGGAATATAGTCTGGAAATTTCAAAAATTAAAAGTAATATTTTAGTATTCGTAGTCATTTTGGCATCACTTTCATCTCTTGCAGCCGAATTTATTCTTAAGTCACATGCAATTCGTTTTGCAGCTTATACCTCGCCACTAGTGATAGTAGAGTCGTTAGCACTATTTATTTTGATTAGCAGAATTAAAGTAGACAATGTTGTGATTCAAAAGATTTTGAGGTTTGTGTCACCTTTGTCCTTTGGGGTTTATATTTTGGATACCTCAGTTGTGTTCTATGGCTATTTTTTGAAAGATCTATTCAAAAATATTACAATTGATCATTACCCTATACTTACGCTAGTAATTGTACTTCTATGTTCATTATTATTTTTTACAATTTTTATTTTAATAAATTTTGTAAGAGCAAAGATATTCGAATTTCTAGGGATCAATAAATTAATTAATAAGATTTCAGAGTTCTTGGAAATGACTATGTCTAAAATGAATTTGTAAATTTACTCAGTTCATATATTAAAATAATCTAAGTATTAACTTAGCTATAGAATTGTCTTTAATTTGGGTGAATCGTCCCTTTAATTGGCTTTAATCTAACTAATTTGTGGGCTGTCTGCTCTTAGAAAACATTTTAGAAGATAAAGCAGTTGCATCACTATCAAGCACAGATATGTCCTGAAAATCTTATTGTCTCATACATCTAGTGATGAATTGGCAAAGGCCACGGAATTTCACATTCTCTCAAAGCAAGAGTTGTTGCGACAGTTTCAGCGGAGCCTAACTGAAAAATAATGGTGATCGTATATTAGTACGAGCCACCTATAAATTTACCCATATCCGCCATAGGACTAGCAGTCAGTTAGTTCTGTGGCGGATATGGGTATTTTTTTATCGCAGCAAGATGGTATCATTAAGTTAACAGGATGTTTAGTTCAAAGTTATGCCGTGCGAAAGGACTTTAAAAATGGTAAAAAAAGCAATTGCAGTCGATCTCGATGGCACCTTTTTACATAGTGACCAATCATTTGATGAAGCACGATTTGAAACCTTTTTAAATCAGTGGTTAGACCAGGGGCATGAGTTTATCTTGGCGACTGGGCGTGAAGAAAAGCTGATTGATCACCTTTTTGCCAACTACCTGGATCGCTTGAACCTGGTTGTTAATAATGGGGCGGTGATGCGGGCACGGTTTGACAGTCAGTCAGTAGCTGCCTATCTATCGCAAACGGCCTTGGGCGGCTTGCAGGCAATCATTCAGAAATTTCACCCAACGGATAGTGTGCTGGCTTTTTCTGATAACCATTTCTATGGTATTGCTGGTTTTGGCGAACGTGATAGTGGCTCAATGGCTTTACTCGAAGCGTCCTTTGGTCCCATTATCTGGGTGGATCATCTATTAGATATTGAAGAAGCAGTGACTAGCGTGACCGCCAACTTTGGTGAACAAGCCAGTGAACAGGTCGGAGAATATGTGAATGCAACCCTTGGTGAGATTGTGCATGCCACAACTTCGGGGATGGGTGCTTTGGATGTACTCGCTAAAGGTGTCAACAAGGCCAGTGGTTTAGAAAAGTTGCTGACGAAGCTGGCCATCGCTCCGGAAGACTTAACGGTCTTTGGCGATGGCATGAACGACGTTGAAATGATGCAACTAGCCGGTCAGGTCTTTGTGATGCCCAATGGGGATGCACGTTTAATGGATCTGGGCTATCAAATTGCCAGCTTCGATAATAATGCTGATGGTGTCTTTTATGAAGCAGAACGGATATTAGCTCAAGAAATCAACAATTAGTTCGGTAATCAAACGTTATCATTTCTTTTAAGATATAAACGTCCGGTAAAGTTGTAAAGGTTTTGTTTATGCCGTTTTAAAGGGTTTTATTAGAGTTGATCTGTGGTAAAATAAACCTTGTAAAAACGAAAAGAGCAGAGAACTTACAGGGAGTTTTTATCATGATTAAACCAAGTAGCGACGATGCCCCGATATATTTAGGACTCGCGTGGTCTACTGACGAAGCAAACAAGACACTGGCCGAAGCCGTGGTCACCGCATTACACCAAAATGGACATGCAGTGGCTGTGGTACAAGGTGAACTATTTAAATACATTGACGATACGTATGGCGATGACATCAGCTTGATGTACCGCTTGCAACCAGTTGGTCCGCTAACAAATGGGGCCAACAATCAAGACACTAGCTATCTGAGTGCGCGTGATGTTGTGTTAGCTGCTGTGATGGACTTAGCGCCATTCGGCTGGTCTCGCAAGAATCCTGTGCACGTCGTTGCCCATGATGGCATGATGCAACGGATGTACAAGATGGTGCATGAACTTTTCAAAGTTGATGAAGTGATCTTAGAAGTTGGCGTATATGCGAAGTATGATCCACAAGCTCCACAGCTTTGGACCCGGACGCGCGATTTATTTCACGCTCATGAAAGCCGTATCATTAGTCAATGGTCGGCTGGCAATCATGGTTACATTGTTACCTTACCAAGTTAATTATAGAAATTATTCCAGTCTGTCACAAAGTGGCAGGCTTTTTTTGTATATCCAGACGATTTTACAAAATACATCCAAAAATGTTCCGGTTTTCAATGGTATACTAACATTAATAGATATGCGAAATGGAGTAATTTACCATGGCAACAAAACCTTTATTTGGCTTGATATTGGTAGGGGCAACCACGTTGGATTTGCAGATTATTAATCGTAAATCAGGCAAAGTGCTTGAAAGGGCCCATCGTTCGACTATTATGAGCGATGAGTTATATAGTGAGGGCTTTGTCCCACAAGAACAAATTCAAAACATGGGTCATTTATTAAATGGCTTCAAACAATTATTAGCAGACTATGGCGTTGAGGCGTTTAAGGTTTTTGGTTCGACGACCTTAGCCAATGCCCACAATGCCATTTATGTCTTAGCACAATTGCAAACCGCCACGGGTCTCAAAATTACGTGGTTGAGTGCTAGTCAAGAGGCTTATTACCGCCAGATCTCGATGCGCTACACGGAACCACTCTTTCCGGTGGGTGAAAATAAGAATGTTTTTCTAATTTCATTGAGCTCAGGGCGTTTGTCCCTGGGGTATTATCAAGGGGATGAACAAGTCTTCTCACGGAGCATCAATCTGGGCGCCGTTAAATTAGCCAGTGAATTAGATGAACTGGCGGATGATATTGTCGATATTAAGGGCATTACACGTGAATTTATCCATAGTAAACTAGCCGATTACACCACCTTGTTGCCAAAATTTGAGGACGCCGATTTGTTATTGGTCAGCGGTTCCTTTGCATTGGAGCAAATTCTGGCAAAGCCGATCGTTTCAGTGACGAGTTTTTTTGCAGCAAATAACGAAATTTTGGGTGATCCTACTCAAAGCTGGTTGGATCAGTTACGGTTAACGGCCAGCCAGGTTGATGCCGTCATGCCAGAACTGCTGTTGCTGGAAGAAATCGCCCGCATGACCCGTACCAAGAAAGTCGGTGTGTCACATCAACACATGTTGCATGGCTTGATTTTGGAAGAGCTTGGCCAATTAGACAATCATGAAATTCTAGAGCATGCCCGTGAATTGGGGCAGCGTTTTGGGGTTGAGCCCAAGCACCAAGCGGCCGTATTGAAATTTGCCGAACAGTTGTTTGATCGACTGAAGGCCTTACACGGCTTGCATGGACGGGAACGGTTGCTTTTGCAAGTAGCGGCTTTGGTACATGATGTTGGTTCTTATTTGAATACGTATCATCATTATGAATATTCTGAGATGGTGATTTTAGCAGACGAAATGGATGGTTTATCACCGGTGGAAGTCCAGATGGTCGCCATTATTTCCCGTTACCATTCGCATGAGGTTCCTGGTGAAGGCATGCATGCGGTGCAGCAATTAAATGAACATGAACGGATTATCGTGGCCCAATTAACCGCCTTGTTGCGCTTAGCTGATGCCCTTGATGATAGTCGTTTGCAAAAAATCGAGAAAATTACCGTATCAACCAAGGATGCCCGGGTAGTGGTGACTGGTTTTAGTCATGAAAAACTTTACCTTGAGCAGTGGACGTTTGCGAATAAAGCTAATTTATTCCGCGAAGTCTTTGGTCGCGATATTATCTTAAAGCGAAAGGGGCTGCAATAATGAAAACATTAACAGCTGAGTATTATACGAACCGGGAAGTTAGTTGGTTAGCTTTTAATGAACGGGTGCTGGATGAAGCGCGCGATAAGAATAACCCACTATATGAGCGCGCCAAGTTTTTAGCCATTACCCAATCGAATATGGATGAGTGGTTTCAGGTCCGAGTGGCTAGCTTGTATCAATTACGGCATGTCAAAGAACAACAAGATGTGTCGGGCTTATCACCCCATGAGCAATTAAAGCTCGTCTCAGATTTAGCGGGTCAACAAATTAAAGAACAGTATCAGGTCTTGAACCGCTCAATCTTGCCAGCCCTGGAACAACATGGGTTACACATTGTCTCGATTGAACAAATTACTGATGAACAACGTAGTGAATTGGCTGGTTATTACCAAAGCTCAGTCTTCCCCGTGCTCACCCCGATGGCGGATGACCAAACTCGGCCCTTTCCATTTTTGGCGACAGATAGCTTGAACCTAGTGGTGTCATTAGCCAAGGGTAACGAGGATCGGATGGCGATCGTGCCCATTCCAGATATTTTGCCCCGGGTGATTGCCATCCCGGAGTTTGCTGGTCAATACATCCTATTAGAGGATTTGATTCGTCTGTTTATCGATGGTTTGTTCACTGGCTTTAGGGTCAAGTCGGCCACCGCCTTCCATATTTTACGTGACATGGAATTAGATGTGACCGATGATGAAGGTCCTAATCTCTTGGTCGAAGTGCAACAGAAGTTGTTCGAACGCGAACGCGGTGCCGTGATTCGGCTGGTCCACGAAAAGAATATGCCAAAACGCATTTTAGGTCGTTTGATGCGGGTCTTGGATGTGGCCGAGAGTCGCGTCTATGCCGTCAACGGGCCAATCGATTTAGACTTTTTAAATAAGCTCGTTAAGTTTGGTAGTGATCCAACCGCGCGTTATCCGAAGTATTCGCAATACTTAGATGAAAGTTTGAGTGATGAACGCATTTTTGAAACCATTGCGGATCACGATGTTTTGTTGCATCATCCCTATGATAGTTTCAAGCCGGTGGTGAACCTGATTCAGCAATCAGCCAAGGACGCCAATGTCTTAGCGATTAAAATGGTGCTTTATCGGGTATCCGGTAACTCGCCGATCATTGCTGCGTTGAGTGCCGCCGCCCACGCTGGTAAACAGGTGACGGTCCTGGTCGAAGTAAAAGCACGGTTTGATGAAGAAAATAATGTGCACTGGGCACAAGAGTTGGAACGGCAAGGGGTGCACGTGATTTATGGCCTGAAAGGGTTGAAGGTGCATGCGAAGGTTGCACTAGTTGTCCGGCGTGAAGGGGATGACATTAAGCGCTATGTCCACCTAGGCACGGGTAATTATAATGATGTCACGGCCAATTTTTATACTGATTTGGGCTTGTTGACGACAGATGCTGAAATGGGCATTGACGTCGCGTCAGTCTTTAATGTCCTGACGGGTTATTCTGACCCGGATTACTTTAATCAACTCTATATGTCACCAGATGGCATTCGCGAAGCCTTGATCGATCGGTTACACCAGGTTCGGGCAGCTAAGCGCGCAGGTCATGATGTGAAGGTGCGTTTCAAGGCTAATTCATTGTCAGACAAGGAAATGGTCGATGAAATTTTTGTCGCCAGCCAAGATGGGGTGCCAGTCGACATGTTGATTCGGGGGATTACGATGTTGAAGCCGGGTATTCCTGGCGTCAGCGAAAATATCGCCGTCCATTCAATTGTTGGTCGGATGCTTGAGCATAGCCGGATTTACATTTTTGAAATCGATGGCCAAGCGGAAGTGTTCTTATCATCAGCGGACTTGATGACCCGGAACCTCTCGCGCCGGGTCGAGCTAATGTTTCCAATCTTGGAACCAGCATTGGCCCAACAAGTCATCGATGTGTTTGATACGATGTGGCATGATAATGTCAAAACGCGCGTCTTACAAAGTAATGATGACTGGGTGAAGCAAAACCGGCGGAGTACAGAGCCCATCAATGCCCAAAAGGTGTTCATCGCCGATGCTGTGGCGCGCGTAGCTGCCCAAAAGCAGGCTCGAGAGCGGCATGAAGCCCAACAATCTCAATTTGAACCAGTCAACCATCCATTCTAAAAATAAAGGAGCAAGCTAGATGACAGTTATCGCAATTATGGATCTAGGGTCAAACTCGACCCGCATGACCATCAGTAAAGTTCGTAGTGACGGCTCTTATGAAGTGCTCCAACGCTCACAGTCAATGGTCCGTTTGTCAGAAGGCATGCAATCAGATAAGCAGTTGCAAGAGAAGGCCATGGACCGGACAATTGAAGTAATGAAAGAATTCATGGAGACGGCCAAAGAGTTCAAGGCAGAAAAGATTGTGCCAACCGCCACGGCTGCTGTGCGCCAGGCGACCAATCAGCAAGTCTTCATTGATAAGTTATTCAAAGAGACCGGGTTGCAACTACGGGTGTTAACCGGTTTGGAAGAAGCCCACTATGATTATTTGGCCATTATTAATACATTACAGGTCACAGATACCTTGATTATCGATACAGGGGGTGGCTCAGTCGAGTTGATCTATGTCCAAGGAACACACATGGTGCAGGCCATCTCGGTACCAATTGGCGCAGTCAATCTGACCGAAGCCTATCTTGAAAAAGATAAGATCTCAGCTAAGGCCTTGTTTGCCGCCCAGTTAGCCGTTGAACGTCAATTTAGTAATGTCCCTTGGCTGCAAAATGTCCGCCACCTGCCCATTGTGGCCTTAGGTGGTTCTAACCGAACGTTTGCGAAAATTTCGCGGCGGGCGCGGAATGTCATGGACCTCCCGATTCATGGTTATCGCTTAACGGCAGAAGAGCTGTTTGATATTTTTGCCGAGGTCTTGGTCGCTGATTTAGATGAACGCAAGAAGATCCCTGGTTTGGGGAAAGACCGGGCTGATATCATTGTCGGGGGGATGCTCCCCTTGATTACTGCATTGCAATACGTTGATGCCAATCAAGTCATCTTTTCACAGGCTGGGTTGCGTGAAGGGATTATCTTCGAATACATCATGCAACAAACTGGTCACGCCGTGGTGCCACCAGTGCCTGGTGATATGACTATTGATGATGATAAGAATTAATTAGTATCATGCACGTATATAAAAACCACCTCCAATGGGGTGGTTTTTTGTTGCAAAAAAGACGCACCACGGGGATGCGTCTTCAGTGATTAAAGTAGCACTTCGAATTCTAGGTTGTTATATTGATCGCGCTCACGGATTTGACGATAGCCAAACTCTTGCGTCGAACGCGTTAATATATCGGTTTGCCAGATAATCTTCTCAGCAGTATTAGCAAACATCTCTTCTTTAAGCGTGTTCATCAGGGCTAAGATCTGCGAACCTTCTTCTGCAGTCATGGTCGCATAAGCTCGTTCGTCATTACCAAATTTCTTTGAAATACGCTTCAATGAGATGCTAAGTACCTGACGCGTGTAGGCGGGGTTACGGTTTAAACGGACATTAAAGACAATGTGATTATAGTGATTATCGCGACTATACTGAAGGAGCATTGCTAAGAAGGGCTTTGCTTCAACCTTTTCAACTTTATTAGACATGTGTTTTCCTCGTATCTTTTCTAACTATATAGTAGTCTATCATGTTATGCGGTCCGTATGGCAACGAATATTTAAAGAAAAGATTAAGAGGGCTTGTGTATTATGGGTGAAGTAGCTATGATAGATAAGTTGTCTCAGCGACTGATTCAGTTAATGCAAGTTAATTGAAATAGGTTGTTGACAAATCATGTGTGATTCTTTAGTATAGATAGAGTTGGTTTGGAAATAAATCAATTGTGTATCAAAACTAATTAAAATAAGTTGTTGACTTATGAATTTTGATTTGATATGATATATGAGTTGTCAACGAGACAATGTAGGACATTGAAAACTGAATAACGTTTCGATGATCAAATGTGTAGGGTCTTCAAATTTTAGAATTTGAAGCAAAAAACATTTGCGAAGTCAATTCGCTAGTAAATTCGTTTAACATTGGTTAAACACAACAAAGATTGAGTTATACTCAAGCTTTCAAATTGAGAGTTTGATCCTGGCTCAGGATGAACGCTGGCGGCGTGCCTAATACATGCAAGTCGAACGCCTTGTGGTTTTAATGAATAGCGTGCTTGCACAATATGATTTAAAACAATGCAAGGAGTGGCGAACGGGTGAGTAACACGTGGGAAACCTACCTCTTAGCAGGGGATAACATTTGGAAACAGATGCTAATACCGTATAATACTGAAAACCGCATGGTTTTTATTTGAAAGATGGTTCTGCTATCACTAAGAGATGGTCCCGCGGTGCATTAGTTAGATGGTGAGGTAACGGCTCACCATGACGATGATGCATAGCCGAGTTGAGAGACTGATCGGCCACAATGGGACTGAGACACGGCCCATACTCCTACGGGAGGCAGCAGTAGGGAATCTTCCACAATGGGCGCAAGCCTGATGGAGCAACGCCGCGTGTGTGATGAAGGGTTTCGGCTCGTAAAGCACTGTTGTAAGAGAAGAATGTACTTGAGAGTAACTGTTCAAGTAGTGACGGTATCTTACCAGAAAGGGACGGCTAAATACGTGCCAGCAGCCGCGGTAATACGTATGTCCCAAGCGTTATCCGGATTTATTGGGCGTAAAGCGAGCGCAGACGGTTATTTAAGTCTGAAGTGAAAGCCCTCAGCTCAACTGAGGAATTGCTTTGGAAACTGGATGACTTGAGTGCAGTAGAGGAAAGTGGAACTCCATGTGTAGCGGTGAAATGCGTAGATATATGGAAGAACACCAGTGGCGAAGGCGGCTTTCTGGACTGTAACTGACGTTGAGGCTCGAAAGTGTGGGTAGCAAACAGGATTAGATACCCTGGTAGTCCACACCGTAAACGATGAGTGCTAGCTGTTCGAGGGTTTCCGCCCTTGAGTGGCGTAGCTAACGCATTAAGCACTCCGCCTGGGGAGTACGACCGCAAGGTTGAAACTCAAAGGAATTGACGGGGACCCGCACAAGCGGTGGAGCATGTGGTTTAATTCGAAGCAACGCGAAGAACCTTACCAGGTCTTGACATCCTTTGACCACTCCAGAGATGGAGCTTTCCCTTCGGGGACAAAGTGACAGGTGGTGCATGGTTGTCGTCAGCTCGTGTCGTGAGATGTTGGGTTAAGTCCCGCAACGAGCGCAACCCTTATTGTTAGTTGCCAGCATTCAGTTGGGCACTCTAGCGAGACTGCCGGTGACAAACCGGAGGAAGGCGGGGATGACGTCAAATCATCATGCCCCTTATGACCTGGGCTACACACGTGCTACAATGGCATATACAACGAGTCGCCAACCCGCGAGGGTGCGCTAATCTCTTAAAGTATGTCTCAGTTCGGACTGTAGGCTGCAACTCGCCTACACGAAGTCGGAATCGCTAGTAATCGCGGATCAGCACGCCGCGGTGAATACGTTCCCGGGTCTTGTACACACCGCCCGTCACACCATGAGAGTTTGTAACACCCAAAGTCGGTGGGGTAACCTTTATAGGAGCCAGCCGCCTAAGGTGGGACAGATGATTAGGGTGAAGTCGTAACAAGGTAGCCGTAGGAGAACCTGCGGCTGGATCACCTCCTTTCTAAGGAAAATCGGAAACCTACACAGCGTTGAAACGTTATTCAGTTTTGAGTGTCTTACACTCACAATATATTATCCCATGGGGAATTAGCTCAGCTGGGAGAGCACCTGCTTTGCAAGCAGGGGGTCATCGGTTCGATCCCGATATTCTCCATTGGCCCACGTGAGTGGACCACTTATTAGTTCTTTGAAAACTGAATCATATTAATGTAAATTTTTAAATTTCAATTTAAATTAAATTGAACCGAGAAATACACCGCGTTATTTTTTTTGAGTTTTAAAACAAGTTCATTACTTTAATTAGTAATAATCGCAAGTGACCTTTATGGTCACATACTCGAACTTGAATCATCAGCGTAAGCTGATAGGTTAAGTTATTAAGGGCGCATGGTGGATGCCTTGGCACTAGGAGCCGATGAAGGACGGGACTAACACCGATATGCCTCGGGGAGCTGTAAGTAAGCTTTGATCCGGGGATTTCCGAATGGGGGAACCCAACTTGTTATGCAAGTTATCAGCAGTTGAATACATAGGCTGTTTGAAGGTAGACGTTGTGAACTGAAACATCTCATTAGCAACAGGAGTAGAAAGAAAAATCGATTCCCTGAGTAGCGGCGAGCGAAACGGGAAGAGCCCAAACCAAGATGCTTGCATCTTGGGGTTGTAGGACTGTCGTTGTGGAGTTACAAAATGGTTTGTTAGTTGAAGTGGTTGGGAAGCCACGCGAAACAGGGTGATAGCCCCGTAAACGAAAGCAAGCCATCTCCCGTACAGGATCCTGAGTACGGCCGGACACGTGAAATCCGGTCGGAATCTGGGAGGACCATCTCCCAAGGCTAAATACTACCTAGTGACCGATAGTGAACCAGTACCGTGAGGGAAAGGTGAAAAGCACCCCGGAAGGGGAGTGAAAAAGTTCCTGAAACCATGTGCCTACAAGAAGTTAGAGCCCGTTAATGGGTGATAGCGTGCCTTTTGTAGAATGAACCGGCGAGTTACGATCCCATGCGAGGTTAAGGTGGAAAGACCGGAGCCGAAGCGAAAGCGAGTCTGAAATAGGCGAGATAGTATGTGGTTGTAGACCCGAAACCAGGTGACCTACCCATGTCCAGGGTGAAGGTGTGGTAAGACGCACTGGAGGCCCGAACCTGTGCATGTTGAAAAATGCTAGGATGAGGTGTGGGTAGCGGTGAAATTCCAATCGAACTTGGAGATAGCTGGTTCTCTCCGAAATAGCTTTAGGGCTAGCCTCGGAATGTAGCGTCTTGGAGGTAGAGCACTGTTTTGGTGCGGGGCCCATCTCGGGTTACCAAATTAAGATAAACTCCGAATGCCAATGACGTATGTCCGGGAGTCAGACAGTGAGTGATAAGATCCATTGTCGAAAGGGGAACAGCCCAGACCGCCAGTTAAGGTCCCTAAATGTGTGTTAAGTGGAAAAGGATGTGGAGTTGCACAGACAACTAGGATGTTGGCTCAGAAGCAGCCATCATTTAAAGAGTGCGTAATAGCTCACTAGTCGAGTGATTCTGCGCCGAAAATGTACCGGGGCTAAACACACTACCGAAACTGCGGGTGCCACGTAAGTGGCGCGATAGGAGAGCGTTGTAAGGGCGATGAAGTCAGACCGTGAGGACTGGTGGAGCGCTTACAAGTGAGAATGCCGGTATGAGTAGCGAAAGACAGGTGAGAATCCTGTCCACCGTATGACTAAGGTTTCCTGGGGAAGGCTCGTCCTCCCAGGGTTAGTCGGGACCTAAGGCGAGGCCGAGAGGCGTAGTCGATGGATAACAGGTTGAGATTCCTGTACCAGGTGAATATGTTTGAACGATGGAGGGACGCAGAAGGCTAACAGAACCCAGCAGCTGGAAAAGCTGGGCTAAATCACAAGTCTTGGAAGTAGTTAAATGCTTATTCCTCATAGGACAAGTGATGATGGGGACCGAAATAAAGTAGGGAAGTCTGTGATGTCACGCTGCCAAGAAAAGCTTCTAGTTAGTATTTACCTGCCCGTACCGCAAACCGACACAGGTAGTCGAGGAGAGCATCCTAAGGTGTGCGAGTGAACTCTCGTTAAGGAACTCGGCAAAATGACCCCGTAACTTCGGGAGAAGGGGTGCTCAGCGCAAGCTGAGCCGCAGTGAATAGGCCCAGGCGACTGTTTATCAAAAACACAGGTTTCTGCAAAATCGTAAGATGACGTATAGGGGCTGACGCCTGCCCGGTGCTGGAAGGTTAAAAGGAGTGCTTAGCTTCGGCGAAGGTACGAATTGAAGCCCCAGTAAACGGCGGCCGTAACTATAACGGTCCTAAGGTAGCGAAATTCCTTGTCGGGTAAGTTCCGACCCGCACGAAAGGCGTAACGATCTGGGCACTGTCTCAACGAGAGACTCGGTGAAATTTAAATACCCGTGAAGATGCGGGTTACCCGCGACAGGACGGAAAGACCCCATGGAGCTTTACTGTAGCTTGATATTGAGTGCTTGTGCAGCTTGTACAGGATAGGTAGGAGCCGTAGAAGTCGGAACGCTAGTTTCGATGGAGGCAATGGTGGGATACTACCCTCGTTGTATGATCACTCTAACTCACACCACTCAGCGTGGTGGAAGACAGTGTCTGGCAGGCAGTTTGACTGGGGCGGTCGCCTCCTAAAAAGTAACGGAGGCGCTCAAAGGTTCGCTCAGAATGGTTGGAAATCATTCGCAGAGTGTAAAGGCACAAGCGAGCTTGACTGTGAGACTTACCAGTCGAGCAGGTACGAAAGTAGGACTTAGTGATCCGGTGGTTCCGCATGGAAGGGCCATCGCTCAACGGACAAAAGCTACCCTGGGGATAACAGGCTCATCTCCCCCAAGAGTCCACATCGACGGGGAGGTTTGGCACCTCGATGTCGGCTCATCGCATCCTGGGGCTGTAGTCGGTCCCAAGGGTTGGGCTGTTCGCCCATTAAAGCGGTACGCGAGCTGGGTTCAGAACGTCGTGAGACAGTTCGGTCCCTATCCGTCGCGGGCGTAGGAAATTTGAGAGGAGCTGCCCTTAGTACGAGAGGACCGGGGTGGACGTACCTCTGGTGTATCAGTTGTTCCGCCAGGAGCATCGCTGAGTAGCTATGTACGGATGAGATAAACGCTGAAAGCATCTAAGTGTGAAACTCGCCTCGAGATGAGATTTCCCATTCAGAAATGAAGTAAGACCCCTTATAGATGATGAGGTAGATAGGCTAGAAGTGGAAGTGCTGCGAAGCATGGAGCGGACTAGTACTAATGGTTCGAGGACTTAACCAAGTAGTAACAGATAACGTGGTTTCAAAGTTCAATGCAATTTACAGAGATATGATTCAGTTTTGAGAGAACTAAACTCTCACTAATTAAATACCGTGTCGTGATGATGGCACTGAGGTCACACCTGTTCCCATACCGAACACAGCAGTTAAGCTCAGTAGCGCCGAAAGTAGTTGGAGGATCGCTTCCTGCGAGGATAGGACGTCGCGATGCACAGTTAGCAGGCAACCAGTGATGGTTGTCTGTTTTTTTGCGTTGATTTGGCATGGCACCACGAGCCCATCAACGTTGCGAGGGGGCTTTTTTGTGGGAGAAAATTAGCCGGTAATATGATAAACTTGATGAGACATAGTAAGGAAATCATATTAAAAACGATAGAAAAGGTCATGCGATGAATAAGGTAATTGTGATTGGTAGTTTAAATATTGATGTGCAACAGAGAATTGAGCGATTGCCCTTACAGGGGGAAACGCTTGGAATCAATAAACAAACCACCGCATTTGGCGGTAAGGGGGCGAATCAAGCCGTAGCCGCTGCTCGACAGGGAGCTGCGGTTCACTTTATTGGATCAGTGGGACAAGATGAAGGCGGGCGGGCTTACAAGGAGCTATTGAAAGAAGAGGGCATTAGTACCGCCACAATTAAAGAAATTGCCCATGAACCAACAGGGACCGCCTATATTATGCTGGAGCCAGATGGACATAACACAATTTTAGTATATCCAGGTGCGAATGCCTCAGTAACTGTTGCCGATATTGAAGCTGCTGAAGCGTTATTTGTGGATGCTGATTTTGTGGTCGCTCAATTTGAAGTGCCCCAAGAAGCTGTCTTGGCGGGATTTAGGTTAGCCCATAAGTATCATGCTAAGACGATCCTAAACCCAGCACCAGTGCGAACTAGTATTGAAGAGGCAATTTTGGCCGAAACGGACTTAGTCGTACCGAATGAGACGGAGGCAGCCGCATTGGCCCATCTAGCACCAACGACTGACATCGAGGAGTTAGCGCCAGTCATGGCATCATTACGGGCTAAGGGTATGGATAATGCGATTATCACGCTTGGTGAAGCTGGTGTGTACTACGATGTTGATGATGTGACTGGCGTGCGTGCGATATTTAAAGTGCAGGTGGTGGATACAACTGCAGCCGGTGATACCTTTATCGGCACGTTAGCAGCTCATCTTACTCCTGATTTTTCGAATCTGGAGGAGGCAATTTTGATGGCAACACGGGCCAGTTCACTAGCCGTATCACACGCGGGTGCGATTGATTCGATTCCGACGTTAGCTGCTGTGCAAGCTGCTAATGCAGATGTTTAGTAAACAAAAAACTCATATAATCCTAATTAATTAACAAAACCTGAACATTCGGAAAAACGCCAGCGAAACGTTGTATATCTCTGGTGTTTTTATTTATAATAATCATTGAAAACGTTTTCAAATTATTTTGTAGGATTTTTGTGAGGGGTATAAAATATGGCGCTATTGCTAATTAATATCGTTGGAATCTTTGCTTTCATTGGAGTAGCTTATCTATTTTCAAATGATCGCAAGAATATCCAATGGAAAAGTGTGGGAATTGTTTTAGCCATTGAACTATTTTTTGCGTGGTTCTTTATGAGTTTTAGCATTGGTCGGGATGCTGTTAAGGCTGCAGCGGATGGCTTTGCTTGGTTGGTTAATATCGCCTACCAAGGAATCGTCTTTGCGATTCCAAACTGGGTACCAGCAACCAGTGCGGCTGGCGGTACGGCGCAAACGATGAACTTCATTACTTCAGCACTGCTACCAATTCTGTTAGTCGTGCCCTTGTTTGATATTTTGACTTACATTGGCGTGTTACCTTGGATTATTAAGTGGATTGGCCGGGGGCTATCAATCATCACTGGACAACCAAAGTTTGAAGCTTTCTTTTCAGTTGAAATGATGTTCCTAGGTAATACTGAAGTGTTGGCAGTTTCTAAGACACAATTAGACACGATGAATTCACGGCGTATCTTGACGATTGCCTTGATGTCAATGTCATGTGTGACGGCTTCGATTTTAGGGGCGTATACTCAAATGATGCCAGGTGAGTATGTTATCACTGCGGTACCATTGAATATCTTATCAGCCATCATCATGGCTGCCATTTTGAATCCGGTCGTTGTTTCACCTGAAGAAGACACGGTGGCAACCATTCATAACCCAGCTGAAGAAGCTGCTAGTGGTGAGATGAAGGCCCAAAAAGAGCCTTTCTTCTCATTTTTGGGTGATTCAATCTTAGGTGCTGGTAAGTTGGTTTTGATTATCACGGCTAATGTGATTGCCTTCGTGGCTTTGGCTGCGTTGATTAATGGTTTGTTTGGTTTGACTGGCTTTGAGTGGCTGACCTTGCAAAATATTTTGGGAGTCATCATGTTCCCATTTGCCTGGTTACTGGGATTTAACCCAAATCAGGCCTTTGAAATTGCCCAGTACATGGGTACTAAGTTGATTACCAATGAATTTGTGGTCATGGGTGAGGTCTCAAAGAGTGTCTTGGCCCATCAAGGGTTGTTCGTGTCAGAACACGCTCGTGCCGTTTTGACAACGTTCCTGACATCTTTTGCAAACTTTGGTACTTTGGGCATGATTATCGGTGCTTTTAAGGGCTTGGTTTCAAAGGAAAAAGTTGACTATGTTTCAAAGCATGTGCCACTAATGATGGTTTCAGGAATTTTGGTCTCATTACTAACTGCAGCAATGGCTGGCCTATTTGCATGGTAAAATGAATGTATCGAAATGAATATGATAGTTAGGTCATGACAGACGACACTTATTTATGTTGCAAAGACTTAACTAGCAATTTACTGAAAGAGGATGGAAAAATGGCACAACGGAAAATGATTTTGGACTTGGATACGGGAATTGACGACGCTTTGGCTCTGGCTTATGCGGTTGCCGATCCACGAGTGGACTTGATTGGCATTGTCTCAAGTTACGGTAATAATACACTTGAGGTGACCACGCAAAATGCGCTCGACTTGTTACATTTATTGGGACAAGATGATGTTCCCGTTTTCAAAGGCTTGCCTCATTCTTCAACTACTGATCATTTTGATGTGATGCAAGTCTCTAAGGATATTCACGGGGATAACGGAGTGGGCGATGTGACCTTGCCCCATGCGCCACG
This sequence comes from Weissella soli, assembly GCF_001761545.1. NCBI lineage: Bacteria > Bacillati > Bacillota > Bacilli > Lactobacillales > Lactobacillaceae > Weissella > Weissella soli. The sequence continues at coordinate 241,336 of NZ_CP017326.1, forward strand.
TGTAGCCGAGACGACGTCAGGGGTTGATTTTATCATCGAAGCGGCTCATCAGTATGCTGAAGATTTGATTATTGTGCCTACTGGTCCTTTGACTAATCTAGCGGCGGCGATTGAAAAAGATCCAGCCATCGCCAAATTAATTGGTGATGTGACGTTGATGGGTGGTGCTTTGACGGTTCGTGGTAATGTCACCTCAGTCACTGAAGCTAATATCCACCAAGATGCAGAAGCTGCTGACTTTGTCTTTAAGAACCAAGCCAATTTAACGATGGTAGGGTTGGATGTCACGCTACGGACCTTACTTTCAAAGAAAGAAACTAAGCAGTGGCGTGAGCTCGGCCAAAAGGGTGAGATTTACGCTGACATCTTTGATTTCTATATTGATGCCTACGATCGTTTGGGTATCGATCACCGTGGAGCAGCGTTACATGATCCTTTGGCCGTTGGTATTGCCATCGAGCCCACTTACGCCACTTTCTTAGATCTGAATATGGAAGTTACAGTGGATCAAGCATCAGGTGATTACGGTCGTACGATCGGTGATAATACTAAATTGCTCGATGGTACGAGCTCACGAGCAGCCATTAATGTTGATGTGGCACGTTACACACGTGATTTTATGGACTTGACGAAGGCTGTTTTGACAGACTAGTCTAGCAAAACACGACACCATTGTGGTTGGTGTCGTCTTTTTTACCCATGCTTGCTTGCAAATAAGGAGGATCAGATGACTTTACCGATTATTTTAGACATGGACCCCGGGATTGATGATGCCGCAGCGATTGCGATTGCCGTGAATAATCCTGACTTTGAGGTGCGCTTGTTGACATCAGTCGCTGGCAATGTGTCCGTCGATAAGACGACCACCAACGAACTGAAATTATTGGAGTTTTTTGAGCGGACCGATATTCCGGTGGCCATGGGCGCTAAACAGCCCTTGAAGAAAGCCTACCAAGATGCCGCTAACATCCATGGCGTTTCCGGGATGGAAGGGTATGATTTTCCACCAGTTACCACGCCCGTTGATCAGCGGGATGCGGTGAGTGCGATGGTCGATGTGCTCACGGCAGCGGCAGCGCCCATGACAATCGTGGCCACGGGGTCGTATACCAATATTGCCAATTTGTTAACACAACACCCAGAAGTGAAAGTGAAGATTGACCGTTTTGTATTAATGGGCGGCTCGATTAGCGGCGGTAACGTCAGTTCAGTAGCTGAATTTAATGTGTTTACGGATCCAGATGCGGCCAAGATTGTATTTGAAGCAGGGGTGCCGATCGTGATGATTGGTCTAGATGTGACGTTAAAGGCGTTGATTTCACCAGCAGCAATGGCTAAGTTAGCCACGTTGAATGCCTCTGGGAAAATGTTGAGCAGCTTGCTGCATTCGTACCAGGATGAAGAAGCTGGTGGGAAGCCGATGCATGATGTGAATACGCTCTTTTACTTGCTGCATCCTGAGAAGTTTACGTTAGAGCGCTATCAAATCGATGTCGTCACTGAAGGCCCTGCAATTGGGGCAACCGTCGCAGATACGCAGAACAGGTGGTCAAATGGGCGGACCAATGCAGATGTAGCGGTGGCTGTTGACGCGGGCTACTTCGAAAATTGGTTCTTGGCGTCAGTTGCAAAAATGCGGTAGCGGGGTTCATTGTGACAGCTACCAGCAATGGTTATTAAATAAAAAACAGCTTTCGCAGTTAATTGCAAAAGCTGTTTTTTATTTAGGCTGTTGTTGTTTCTCAGTGATTATTTGCTCTGGAATGACATTTGGATCGACGGACTTTTTATTTTTGGGAATGAAAACATCTAGAGCCGCCCAGTAGGCAATGCTCAGAAAGATCAGGCTAATATGCCAGAAGACGACAGCCCAGGCATTCCCATAATTATTTTGATAGGTGTTGATCCAGCGGTGTTTCCAGATGAAGACGGTAATTTCTTCGACCGCCATGATGAGGGCAGTCAACGAGATACTTGCAACCGCCACAGCACCAAACATGAGTAACCCTGAGAGAATTTGGGTCATACCTGTCAAAAGGGCATTGATGAATTTGTTTTCACTATGCAAAACCGATATCTCCTCTCGTAGGTAAAATTAACATTCTCTAGTATAGCAAAAAATGCCGAACTTTGCTGATTCCTTGCTATAATTAACATACTTAATACGCGAAAAGAGGTGCACCATGTTTCCAGAACTAGCTGATAAATTAGAGCGTTTCATTGTCGCTCAAGACGAAAATAATAGTTACAACATTGCGGTAGATGAATTGTCTGCCGGAGTTAAAACAAGCCACTGGATGTGGTGGGTATTTCCACAATTACGTGCCTTGGGCAGTTCTGAACGGGCGGTCTTTTATGGCATCAAGGATCGTAAGGAAGCGCGGGCCTATATTGAAGACCCCACCTTGCAAGCCCGTTATGAATACGTTACCAAGATTGCGTTAGCGAGCACAACGCATGATCCTGTGGCTTTGTTTGGGAGCGTGGATGCAAAAAAAGTGCAGGCATCATGGACTTTGTTTGAGGCGGTCGCGGATGATGCTACCTTGTATACGGCTGCTCTCGCCAAGTTTTTCAATGAACAGGCTGATGCTAAGACCCTGAAATTAATTTAAATCAACTGGTTATTAGGTTAAAACTACAAAACGTTACCGGAATTTTGACGCATACCGTATAATAAAGGTTAGTAAGAAATAAATGTAAATTAACATAATTAGGGGAAGATAATACATGGCAAATGATTGGATAACAATTCATGGCGCCCGGGCGCACAACTTGAAAAATGTGGATGTGACCATCCCACGCGATAAGTTCGTCGTCATGACTGGTTTATCTGGGTCGGGGAAAAGCTCGCTTGCGTTTGATACGTTGTATGCTGAGGGCCAGCGACGATACGTTGAAAGTTTGTCAGCGTATGCGCGACAGTTCCTAGGCCAGATGGATAAGCCCGATGTTGATGCAATTGATGGTCTCAGTCCAGCCATTTCAATTGACCAAAAGACGACGTCAAAAAACCCACGTTCAACCGTGGGTACGGTCACGGAGATTAATGATTACTATCGTTTGTTATATGCACGTGTCGGCAAGCCAGATGCGCCCGAGGATGGTACGATTGTTCAGCCTTCAATTGATCAGATGTTGAACTATTTAGAAACGACATTGGACGAAGGCACGCGCATGCAAGTATTGGCACCAATTGTGCAACACAAGCGGGGTTCACACGCGACGGCTTTTGATCGTATCAAAAAAGAGGGGTATGTGCGCGTCATGGTTGATGGCGAGTTACATGATGTCTCTGAAAATCTCGCCTTGGATAAAAATAAATACCATGATGTCGCCATTGTGGTCGATCGGATTGTCTTGCGCAATGGTGCGCGGGCCCGGTTGTATGAATCTTTTGAGTCTGCTTTACGCATGGCTGATGGCGTCGTGATTGTAGATGTGATTAAGGGTGATCCAATTCGTTTTTCAGATCACTATACGGGTGCCTTGAAAAATTTTGGGGTGGGCAAACTTGAACCACAATTATTCTCATTTAATGCACCTTTGGGGGCCTGTGAAGTCTGTGGTGGCTTAGGGATTACCCTTGAAGTTGATGAAGATATGGTGGTGCCTGATCGTTCAAAGACGTTGGCTGAAGGGGCAATTGCAGCCTGGAATCCAATTTCTTCATCTTACTACCCAGAGATGTTACGGCAGTTTGCCGAGCAATTTGGGATTCCCATGGATGTGCCCTTCGAAGCATTGTCCGCTGATCAACAGGACCTCGTGCTCTATGGTTCCCGTTTAAAGACATTCCATTTTCACTATGAAAATGATTTTGGGGGCGTGCGGGATGTTGAAATTCCGTTTGAAGGCGTTGTGACTAACATCGATCGGCGTCACCGTGAATCAAATTCTGATTTCACCCGCGAGCAGATGCGGAGTTATATGAATGAATTAACTTGCCAAACTTGTGGTGGCTACCGGTTGAACAAGGCGGCTTTGTCGGTTAAGGTCGGTGCGAAGCACATTGGTGAAGTCTCTGAGCTGCCAGTTGACGCTGAATTGGCTTTCTTTAATGAGTTGTCATTTGGCCCACAAGACACGGAAATTGCCAAACCAATCGTCAAAGAAATCATTGATCGCCTGTCATTTTTGAAAAATGTTGGGTTGGAGTATTTGACCTTATCACGTTCGGCACGGACCTTGTCAGGTGGTGAAGCGCAACGCATCCGGTTGGCAACCCAAATTGGGTCGAACCTTTCTGGGGTCATGTATGTTCTCGATGAGCCATCAATTGGCTTACATCAACGCGACAATGATCGGTTGATTGCGTCATTAAAAGCGATGCGTGATTTAGGAAATACCCTAATCGTGGTTGAACACGATGAAGATACCATGCGCGCGGCTGATTACATTGTCGATGTTGGTCCTGGGGCCGGTGAACGTGGTGGTGAAATCATGGCCGTTGGGACACCTGCGGAGATCGAAGCCAATCCTAACTCATTGACTGGTCAGTATCTGACCGGTAAGAAGTTCATCCCCGTGCCTCACACCCGCCGTAAGGGTAATGGTCAGAGCATCAAGGTCACCGGCGCCCAAGAAAATAATTTGAAAAATGTCTCCGTGGAGATTCCATTGGGCAAGTTTATCGCCGTGACCGGGGTATCGGGTTCAGGTAAATCAACCTTGATTAATACCATTTTAAAGCGGGCGATTAAGCATGAAATGAATGGTAATTCTGAAAAGCCCGGTAAGTATAAGAAGTTGATTGGATTGGAAAATATCGACAAGTTGATTGATATTGATCAAAGCCCAATTGGTCGGACACCGCGCTCAAATCCAGCCACCTACACCGGTGTCTTTGATGATATTCGTGATTTGTTTGCCCAAACGAATGAAGCCAAGTTACGTGGTTACAAGAAGGGTCGGTTCTCGTTTAATACAAAAGGCGGTCGCTGTGAAGCCTGTAAGGGTGATGGGGTCATCAAGATCGAAATGAACTTCCTACCAGACGTTTACGTCACTTGTGAGGTCTGTGGCGGGACCCGTTTTAATTCAGAAACTTTGGAAGTCACTTACCGTGGTAAGAATATTTCAGAAGTGTTGAACTTGACCGTTGAGGCGGCTCTGGACTTCTTCGCGGCGATTCCAAAAATTCGGCGTAAGTTGCAGACGATTGTGGATGTCGGTTTGGGATACATTACCCTAGGACAATCAGCAACGACCTTGTCAGGTGGTGAAGCCCAACGGATGAAGCTAGCCTCTGAATTGCAACGTCGTTCAACAGGTAAGACGCTATACATCTTAGACGAACCAACGACTGGCTTGCACGTCGATGATATTGCGCGCTTGAATGAGGTCCTCCAACGATTAGTTGACGGAGGCAACACGGTCTTGGTAATTGAACACAATCTGGATGTCATTAAGACCGCCGACTGGGTGATCGATATGGGTCCTGAAGGTGGTGCAGGTGGTGGTACGATTTTGGCTGCTGGGACCCCCGAGAAAATTGTTAAGGTGCCGGAATCATATACTGGACAATATTTAAACACCATTATGATTCGCGACCGTGCCCGAGAAGCTGCCTTAGCTAAATAACCTTTTTTAGTTTGCAAAAAAGACAACCTCGTGTATACTTACTTTTAGTAATTAAAATACTATCGAATATAAAAATAAAAGTGAGGTATCTGAACATGGCAGAACGGATGGATGTTGCTTCAGCACGTCGTAAGATGAAGAGCCCAAACATCAAGACACGTAAGCGTGCTTTGAAGGCTTTGCACGATGCGAATAAGGCTACGCGTAACAAGAAGTAACCGATAGTTAATATGAAAAAACCAATAATGCCCTTACTGGCGTTATTGGTTTTTTTGCGTGCAAACAGGTTTGCAGAGGCCTGGGTCACGGGCGGAGCTTCCCGGGATGGGTGGTCCGCATCAGACAAGTTGGCTGGCATAAAGGTGTTGAACATTTTTTAATAATGTGTTCAAATAGTAGAAGTTCGCGGGTTTTCCTAGTTTAAGATCACCCCGCCAAAAGATCATCATGAAAGGCAACGCAACGTAGGCTATGTTAAATAAAAATGCAATTATTCAAGCTGTTCATCCAGCCATTCAAGTTGAAGTATTCGAAAAGATTAGTTCAACCAATACGTATGCGCAGCAACATGTTGATCAAACACACATGACGGCGGTTGTCGCAACGGAGCAAACGGCTGGATATGGGCGCCAGGGGCGTTCCTTTTATTCACCAAAAACGGGTTTGTATCTGACTTTTGTGGTCCCCTTTGATGTCGTCGCCACGAAAACGCCTGGGATTATCACAACGTTAATTGCCCTGGCCACGCAACGCGTTTTAGCACAGGCGTTTCAGGTGATGACGGAGATTAAGTGGGTTAACGATCTGTATCGTCATGATAAAAAGGTCGCTGGTATTTTAGTTGAGCAAACTGACCAAGCATATGTCATCGGCATGGGCTTAAATGTGCAGGCCTTTGATGTACCAGTTGCATTGCAAGATAAAATTACCCATGTCTTCGATGAGACGATCGACCGGAATGTGTTAGTCGGGTTGCTATTAAATGCCTGGTTTGAAACCATCACACAAACGACGCAGTTAGATGTATCTGCATATAAGGCAGTTAGCTACTTATTGAATAAGACGGTAACACTGAATTATAACCGGACATTATTAACAGGTCGGGTGATTGATTTTGGCCAGCAAGGAGAACTGATACTAAACGTGAACGGCGCAACCTTGGCGATTCGTTCCGGCGAAGTGACCAAGGTTGTCGAGATAGAGGGAAAGGTTCTTAAATGAAGACCCGAGAATTAATTTTAGCCGGCTTGTTAGCAGCGATTATCGCCGTAATGGCCCCCTGGTCATTGCCATTACCATTGGTACCCATCACCCTGCAAACGCTGATTATTCCAATCGTGGCGTCCATTGCAAATACCAAGATTAGTCTGGCCGCAATCGTCGTTTATTTGTTATTGGGGATCATTGGGTTACCCGTCTTTGCTGGTGGCGCCAGTGGGTTAGCAGTGATGTTTGGGCCCACCGGTGGTTATCTATGGGGGATGTTGGTGTTTCCATTGATTATCAGTAGTCTACTGGCCAAACAGCGTAGTCTACCGGTCCTCATCGGGGCAAATCTACTCGCCGCCATCATCCAATTATTGCTGGGTGCTGGGTGGTTAGTGTTAGCTTCCAAGGGGATGGACTGGCAGACCGGTTTGACTGCCGGCATGCTCGCCTTCATCGTGCCAGCCATCATTAAGGTCGCCCTCGTCACCATGGTGACGGTGATGATTGCACGCTCAATGAAGCTGCCACTGCAATAAGGACTGCGGTCATTATTGCAGCGAGTGTAGCTATTCCAACTCAGCTAGTTTGTAATTTATCTAAGCTTTCCAGCGGTGATAAGTTACAAACTAGCTTTGTTGTATAATAGAAAAAATATGCGATCACAGTCGCGAGTTAAATAGAGATGAGAACGACATGGCAAAAAATTATGTTTTAGTGTTAACTGGTAATACAGGAACGGGTAAAACCACGGTTGCAAGTTATCTTGCTGAACACTACCATATTCCACAGGTCATTACCCACACCACGCGTGCCCCCCGTACGAATGAAATTGATGGGGTGGACTATTATTTTGAAACGGTGGCCAGCTTCCCCAAAAATCATTATTTAGAGCATGTCACGTATGCTAATAACCAATATGGTTCATCATGGGAGGGACTTGAGCGTGCATGGTCCAAGCATCATATCATTGCGATCGTCTTGGATACCGCCGGCGCCGTCACCTATGCCCGTGAATTGGGTGAACAAGCAATCATCATTTACTTGACAGTCTCAAATATCGATAATCTCGCGATGCGCTTAGTGGATCGTGGGGATGACGCCCGAGAAGTTAAGGCTCGTTTATCCAGTGACGAGTATGTTAGAGACTTGGCAGTACCGATTGGTATTAAGTCGGTAGCGCATATAATAAAAAATGATGATTGGAACAAAACAACTCAACAAGTAGATGCTATCATCGCCTCGCTGGAGTAATTGTTCAAATAAAGGAGGAATGAGTTTATGGCTGAATATCGAACGCCCCCACTCATTACACCAGTTGCACTTGTGTCAGTGATTCTAGCATTGAGTGCAGCGAATGTGTTGGTCAATAATGTCACAAATACAACGGATGGTGGTAAGGCACAAGTGTCTTCGTCTGTGGTTTCATCTTCATCATCAACCGCCAGTTCACGTCAGATGAAGTCAATCCCAGCTGACAGGCTCTCACGTTCTTCAAGTAGTGTTTCCAGTTCGTCAGCTGCCGTTTCCAGTTCGGACAGTACGGTTGTTGTCACATCGACAAGTAGTGCAAGTACCAGCACTAGTAGCGCTAGTTCAGATACCACTTCAAGTACATCGACGGATAGTTCATCGTCGGCCGATGATTCATCGAATACTTCGACGAGTACTGTGACGGGAGGTAATAACTAATGTTAACTATTTTAGATTTGTTGAATCATTATCTCGGTTTTTTCAATGTGAATACCCGTTGGAAAGGAAAAATCTATACGATCCTCGCGACAGTGGGTGATTTTTATATTGCTTACTTGGCAGTCATGTTTTATTTGAATAAAAATTTCCTGCGTGGTACGCTTTTGGTTGGTGCTTTTCTGGTCATTATGTACTTCGCAATTTTAAATTTCGTGTACTATTTCACAAAGAAAACAGTCAAGTGGGATATCTCGCCGAAAGTTGAAAAATACCTTGGCACGCAAGAAAAGAAGGAATTTGGTACCCATCAATCCGTTTATGTGCCAGCTAATGGTTTGTACAAGCAAAATCAAGTTTTGCCCACCACCGTCATTAGTGACGCGGATATGCAGGCAGAATTGCAAAAACTAGCGGACCAACTGTTGGTCGCGGGTCTGATGCATGAAAATTATAATGGTCTCTCAAGTAATGAACAGATTGCCTTGATGCGGGTTGAAAAAATTGAGACCATTTATGCAAATCATCCTGGCACCCCAATCCCATACTTCACGGTAAAAGAAGAGCGTGATGGCTTGGCCATTTACGGTGGGGTTAATGAGATGATGGCCAGTCGTTTAGGACGTATTATGTCCGTTGGGTTAATGCCCATTGAAGATGCGTTGCGAACCTATGAACTGTATCCAGCTACGGTCACTTTAACGGGTGGAAAAGGGCACAGTATCGGGCGTTCATCCGTCATTCAAGTACAAAATCCGTATCAAATTCAGGTTGAATTAGCGTTTAAAAAGAAAGCCTAATTATTCTGTAATGTTCGTAATCTCACAAATTTGTGTAAGAAAAACTTGTTATTTTTCGGGTTTATAATGTATATTTAATAATAACGAATAAAGCTCACTGAACGTTTCGTTTGGCGGGCTTTTCTGTACCCTCCCTTTTGACAAAAATGATGCACTAAATCATAATTCCATTAGAATGTCGGTTTAGTTGTAAAATCGTAATCGTTATCCAAATTGGCACTTTGCTGGATAGTTTGGCGCACGACCATAATTTATATTTACTTGAATGAGGGTAGTCGTAAATATAAATTTGCACAGAGAAGGAGAATGAATGTATGTCAATGATCGAGTTTAAGAACGTAGAGAAGTACTATGGTGATTTCCACGCGTTGAAGGATATTAACTTGGAAGTCGATGCTGGTGAAACGGTTGTTTTGATTGGGCCTTCTGGTTCAGGAAAGTCAACCTTGATTCGGACAATTAATGGGTTAGAGGCCATTCAAAAGGGTGACTTGATCGTGAATGACCAAGATTTGGCTGATCCAGATACTGATATCAACCGCGTCCGTAAGAATGTTGGGATGGTGTTCCAACACTTTAACTTATATGAAAACAAGACGGTGATTGAAAACATCATGTTGGCACCGCGTTTGGTGTTGAAGCGTGATGAAGCCGAAAATCATAAAATTGCCATGGAACTATTGGAACAAGTTGGCTTAGTGGATAAGGCTGAAATGATGCCATCTACTTTGTCAGGTGGTCAAAAGCAACGTATTGCGATTGCCCGTTCTTTGGCGATGCGTCCCAAGGCATTGTTATTCGATGAACCAACGTCAGCATTGGACCCAGAAATGGTTAACGACGTGTTAAAGATCATGCAAGAAATCGCGCAAAACGATGCGATGACTTTAATGATTGTTACGCACGAAATGGGCTTCGCCAAGCAAGTCGCTGATCGCGTTATTTTCATGGCTGATGGCAAAATTCTGGAAGATTCACCAACGCAAGAATTCTTTGAGAATCCTAAAGAACCACGGGCTAAGCAATTCCTCTCACAAATTATGCACTAATTAATAAGATGATCATTGCAGGTTTGCAGAAGGTAGAGGTAGATGAAAATGAATAAAATGCTAAAAATGAGTGTTGTGGCATTGATGTCAGCAGTGATGGCTGTTGGTCCCATTGCTGGTACAACAGTCAGTGCCGCCACCAAGAAGAACGCTGTCTATAACCGTATTAAAACCACTCATAAAATTACTTGGGGTGTTAAAGCGGACACGCGTCTCATGGGCTTGATGAATATCAAAACGGGTCAGATCGAAGGTTTTGACATTGATATTGCTAAGGCGGTGACCAAGAAAATTGATGCCAAGGCTAAGGCTGAATTTGTCCAAGTGACATCCGGTACCCGAATTCCCCTATTGATTAACGGCAACATTGATGCCATTATCGCAACAATGACCATTACTCCTGAACGAGCGCAGGTCGTGGATTTTTCAAAGTCATACTTTAAAGCTGGTCAATCATTGTTAGTGGTGAAGGGCTCAAAGATTAAGAGTGTTGCTGATACGAATAAGAAGGGTGTGACGGTCATTGGTGTGGCTGGTGCTAATTCAATTGCTAATTTCCAAAAAGTTGCCCCAAAGGCTAAAATTTTGGCTTTGCCAGACTATGCCACTGCTTTGACCGCCTTGAAGGCCGGGCAAGGGGATGCTTTGACGACCGACAATGGTATCTTGTCAGGTATGGCCGCAGAGGATAAGTCGCTTAAGCTGGTTGGGGGCACGTTTACCAATGAGCCTTACGGGATTGCCTTTGCTAAGAACGATCCCAAGTTGGTGAAGGCCTCTAACAAGGCATTGAAGGAAATTAAGGAAGACGGTACATACCGTAAAATCGTTAAGAAGTGGTTCGGTAACGTGCCTGGCATGAATTGGAAGGAGTTGGCTAAATAATGATTAGTTTATTTGCAAATAACAGCCAAGCATTCCTGGAAGGGTTTGGTTGGACTTTACTTTCAAGTGTCATTGCCTTAATTGGTTCATTGATTTTGGGAACGATTTTCGCTCTTTTCCAAGTCATACCAAATAAAGTACTGAACATTATTGGACGAGTTTATGTTGAAATATTGCGTAATATCCCATTATTGGTGATTACCATGTTTTTCTACGTCGTGGTCGCTAAGACATTTAGTTTAGATGGCTTTTCCTCAGGAACGATTGGGTTAACCTTGTATACCTCAGCTTTTATTGCTGAAACCATTCGAGCTGGTATCGAAGCCATCCCTGAGGGTCAATTAGAAGCAGGGCTTTCAAATGGGATGACGTGGGGTCAAACGATGCGTCAAGTGGTGCTACCACAAGCGTTTAAGATGGTCATTCCGCCACTAGGTAACCAATTCATCAATCTGGTTAAGAATTCGTCAGTATTGGCGTTCGTGGCTGGTTTCGATTTGATGTACCAAGCCAATTTGATTTCACAAACGACATTCGATACATTTAATCCATTCATCATTGTGGGCTTGTTCTACTTGGTTATTACGATGCCAATTAGTTACTACATGGCCCACCTTGAAAAGAAGTTAGCGAAGGAGGCCTAAGATGCAAGATTTTATTAATGCTTATTCATGGGTCAATATCCACTTCTTATTGAAGGGGTTTTGGATCACGATTGAAGTGGCGGTTGTTTCCGTTATTTTGAGCTTTATTTTTGGTTCACTGTTGGGAACGGTCCGCTACATGAAGATTCCGTTCCTGTCAAAAATCGTCGGTTTGTTTATCGATATTGTCCGTAACTTACCGCTATTGCTGATTATCTTCTTTACGTACTTTGCGTTGCCAAAGTTGAATATTCACATGGGTATTATGACCAGTGCGATCTTTGGCTTGACGATTTTTGAGTCAGCCATGTTGGCCGAAATTGTGCGAGCAGGTATTGTTGGCGTACCCAAGGGCCAATTAGAGGGTGCTTTGTCAAATGGAATGACTTTCAAACAAGCCCTGTGGCATATCATTTTGCCACAAGCCTATAAGAAAATGATTCCACCGATTGTGTCACAATTTATTTCGTTGATTAAAGACACGTCATTGGCAACCATTATTGTCTTGCCGGAAGTCACGTATCGGGCCCAAATTATTTATGCCCAAAATTCAAAGGCGATTATTCCAATGTTCTTAGCGTTGGCCGTCTTGTACTTTGTTTTGAACTATGCGTTGTCAATTGCAGCACGGATGATCGACCGTCGGATGCGCGCCTAATTGATTATGAGTAAGCCAGTAACTTTATTAAAAGTTACTGGCTTTTTTGATTCGATTTGGCCATTATCTTTGAATAAAAGTTGAATATATCACGTGAAATCGGCGGATAATCGACTTAATTAACGGTTAAAATGCGATGGTGGTGCGATTTAACCTTAAATTAGTTACAAATGAGAATAATTAAATAGAAAGCGTTGACATTATGACATTATGACTGTATATTTATATCATTGTTATTTAAGTTGACGTTAGGGTTCGCTTGATGTTTATTTAAGATACGAGTGGGATACACTCATCATTTAGAAGAGGTATATGGAATGAACAAGATGGTTAAGACATCTGCATTGCTTTCAACAGCAGTGATCTTGGGATCAAGCTTCGCTGTTGTACCAGCATCTGCTGCTACATACAAGACAATCAAGTGGTCAGAATCAGCTGATTTGACTACGATGGATCCTTCAGCTGCAACAGATACGGTTGCTTTTGATGCGTTGCAAGCTACTGGTGAAGGATTGTACCGTAGCGGTAAGAATGGTAAGCCTGCTTTGGCATTGGCTAAGTCTGTTACTAAGTCAGACGATGGTTTGACTTATACTTTCAAGTTGCGTTCAGGTTTGAAGTGGGCGGACGGTTCATCATTGACTGCCCAAGACTTCGTTTACGGCTGGCAACGTACGAACAACCCTAAGACAGCATCACAATACGCATACTTATTCTCAGGAATTAAGAATGCTGATGCTATCCAAGCTGGTAAGGAAACTGATTTGTCAAAGTTGGGCGTTGAAGCCAAGGATGACACAACTCTTGTTGTCACTTTGGAAAAGCAAATGCCACAATTGGCCTCTGTTTTGACAATGGCACCTTTCTACCCACAATCAAAGACGTTCAATGAAAAAGCTGGTAAGAAGTTGGGCACGGCTGCCAAGTATTCATTGTCAAACGGACCTTTCATTTTGAAGGGTTGGAACGGGTCTAACTCAAAGTACTCATTCGTAAAGAATCCTAACTACTGGGATGCCTCAGCAGTGAAGTCAAAGAAGATCACTGTGCAAACGATCAAGGATCAAAACACAGGTTACAACTTGTTCAAGGGTGGTAAGTTGGATTACACGACTTTGTCATCAGACCAAGTGAAGGCTTCAAAGAAGAACAAGAACTACGTTAACTACCCACAAGCTTCATCATTCTACTTGGACTTTGGGCGTAAGCAAGTGTCTGCTTTCAAGAACCTAAAGATTCGCCAAGCCTTCTCATATGCGATTGATCGTCAGACATTTGCTGACAAGATCTTGACTGGTTCTGGAAAGGCAGCTTACTCATTCACTTCAGCTGGATTGGCTAAGGATCCAAACACTGGTAAGGACTTTGCTAAGTCAGCTCGTGTCAAGGGTGCCATCTCATATGACAAGAAGAAGGCTGCTAAGTTGTGGAAGCAAGGGTTGAAGCAAGTTTCAACTGCTGAAGCAAAGCGCGTTAAGAACATCACGATTTTGACTGATGACACTGATGGTGCAAAGAAGTCAGCACAATTCTTACAATCACAATTGCAAAACAACTTGAAGGGCTTGAAGGTCTCAATCAAGACGGTACCATTCAAGCAACGTTTGAGCTTATCACAATCAAAGAAGTTTGACGTGGTTATCTCAGCTTGGGGTGCGGACTACGCTGACCCATCAACGTTCTTGGACTTGTTCAAGTCTGACTCATCATTTAACAATGGTGGTTGGGCAAACGCTGCCTATGACAAGGCAGAAACTAAGGCAACAACTACTGACGCTGGTAATGACAAGGCTCGTTATGCTGACTACAAGGAAGCTGAGCAAATCATTGAGAAGGAAGTCGGTGTTGCACCACTTTACTACCAATCATACCCAACTTTGACTAGCAATAAGGTTAAGGGTGTAATCGCACACTCAGTTGGTGCTAAGTTCGACTGGAAGTACGCTTACAAGAAGTAATTTGGATTCATCAATATTCCTGAAAAGCAGGCTCGCAAGAAAATGCGACCTGTTTTTTTGGTGTTATCATCCTAATGCTTGATGGTTAAACGTAACTAAAGGTCCGAGGTTGGGCACGTAGCACGGCGCGTCTTAAAACCGAACTTTCGCTGGTTATTTAAAGCGTAGCTCCCATGATATTTAATGGTTAGGAATCCATTAATTACTTTAGCTAAGAGTATGGGATAAAATGGCGATTTATATAGTAAGAAACCGAATAATTAGCCAGCTCAATCAAAAAAATGTGGCAAAATTCAACTATTTGATCGGAATAGTTAGTAAAAAAAAGCGATAATAGCGTGAACAGTATAGTTATTCTAGAATATTTGTGATAAAATTAAAAACATTCTAATCATGTGTAGGTGAAGTATCATATACTCTCATCTGCTACTTGATATCCTCACATTATTTGATGGTGGAGAAAAATTTGGAAAGGATCATTGATATGATCAAATATATCTTGAAACGTCTTGCAATCATCGTTGTAACGTTGATCATTATCATCACGGCGACATTCTTTTTGATGAAATTGATGCCAGGCTCACCGCTTGCCAATGCAGAACGTTTGTCAACTTCACAACGTAAACTAATCGAGGCTCAGTATGGTCTGGATCGACCAATGATCGTGCAATACTTGAGCTACCTCTGGAATGCGTTTCATTTCAACTTTGGAGTTTCCTTCCAATATGCTAATCAACAAGTATCAACGTTGATTGCACAACGGATGGGACCTTCAGCGCAACTAGGTGTGCAAGCTTTGATTTTCGGAGTTATCTTTGGAATCGGCCTTGGATCAGCTGCGGCGGTTCGTCGTAACACAAAGACTGACACGGCTTTGTCAATCTTAGCGGTCCTTGGAATTTCAATTCCCTCATTCGTGGTGGCTGCTTTGCTACAATACTATGTTGGGTTGAAGTTAAACTGGTTGCCAATTGCTGGTTGGAAGGGGTTCGCCTCAACTATTTTGCCAACCATCGCCTTGGGCTTGAGCCCATTGGCTATCTCAGCCCGTTTCATTCGCACTGAAATGGTTGATGTTTTGGGGTCTGATTATATCGAATTGGCCCGTGCTAAAGGTTTGTCAAAGAGTGAGGTTATCTTCAAACACGCCTTACGTAATTCATTGATTCCAGTGGTGACGTTGATCGGCCCAATGGCAGTTAACTTGATGACTGGTTCAATCGTTATCGAGCAAATCTTCTCAATTCCTGGAATCGGACAGCAATTCGTTTCTTCAATTTTGACGAATGACTATCAAATTATCATGGGAACCACAATTGTCTACGCCATGATGTTGATGGTAGTGTTGTTGATTACGGACATCTTATATGGATTAATCGATCCACGTATCCGTTTGTCATAGAAAGGGGCCTCGTTAAATGGATAAAGTACAATTAACAGCGGCTGATTTCACATACATTACCGCTGATCGCCACGAAGAAGCAGAACGAATTGCAAAGCCTTCACTGACTTTCGCACAAGATGCTTGGCGTCGACTCAAGAAGAACAAAGGGGCGTTCGTCTCAATGTGGATTATCATCTTCATTGTGGTAGCTGCCTTTGGTTCAATTCCGTTCACCTCAACTAAGGTCGTGTCACATCAAGATGTGACGCTCCAAAATTTGCCACCAAAGATTCCGGCGTTAAGCTTTATCCCTGGTTTGGATGGGACGCAGAAGACGGATGGCGTGACTAGTAATCCTTATAAGGACGGTGACGTTAAACAGTCATTCTACTTTGGAACTGATCAATTTGGTCGGGATATCTTTAAGCGCGTGCTTTATGGTACACGTATCTCACTCGAAGTTGCCTTGATCGCTGCACTGATGGATATTTTCATTGGGGTGACCTATGGTATGGTTTCCGGCTGGCGTGGTGGTCGTATCGATACGATTATGCAACGGATCATCGAAGTGATTTCCTCAATTCCAAACTTGGTGGTCTTTGTGCTGTTGATCTTGATTATGAAGCCCGGTATGTTCTCAATTGCCTTGGGAATTGCCCTGACTTCATGGACAACGATGGCGCGTTTGATTCGAGCCCAAGTTTTGACTGCTAAAGAACAAGATTATATCCTTGCTGCCCGCACGCTAGGGGCGTCAGCTTGGAAGATTGGGTTCCGCCATTTAGTACCGAATGTGAGTTCAACGATCATCATTAATTTGATGTTCACCATTCCATCAGCAATCTTCTTCGAAGCCTTGCTGTCATTCATTGGTTTGGGAATTCCAGTGCCCATGGCATCATTGGGAACATTGATGAACGATGGTCAAAAGGCCTTCCAATTTTACCCATACCAATTGATTATTCCCGCAATCATCTTGTCAATTATCATGATTGCTTTCAACTTGTTGGGTGATGGATTGCGTGATGCCTTCGACCCACGTACTAAAGATTAACTAGAAAGGAGTGTCGGAACTGTGGTAGAAAAAGTTCTTGAGGTCAAAGACCTAAAAATTAATTTCAATACCTATGGCGGTAAGGTGCAAGCCATCCGTGACATTTCTTTTGATTTGTATAAGGGTGAAACATTAGCGATTGTTGGTGAATCAGGTTCTGGTAAGTCGGTCACGACACGTGCCATTATGGGCTTGTTGGCTAACAATTCTGAAATCGAGCAAGGATCAATCACTTTCAAGGGGCAGAACTTGATCGGATTGACAGAACATGAGTGGACGAAGATTCGTGGCTTTGATATTGCGATGATTTTCCAAGATCCAATGACTTCACTTGATCCAACGATGAAGATTGGTCAACAGATTGCGGAACCATTGATTAAGCACCGTGGTCTTTCAAAGAAGCAAGCTTGGGCGAAGGCCCTTGATATGATGAAGTTGGTCGGCATTCCAAACGCGGAAGCCCACATCAAAGATTACCCACACCAGTTTTCTGGTGGTATGCGGCAACGTATTGTGATTGCGATTGCCTTGATTGCCAATCCAACGATCTTGATTGCTGATGAACCAACGACTGCTTTGGACGTAACTATTCAAGCACAGATTTTGCACATCATGAAGAAATTGCAAGCTGAAATTGACACATCCATTATCTTTATTACGCACGACCTGGGTGTTGTGGCGGGTATTGCTAATCGAGTGGCTGTTATGTATGCTGGTCAAATTGTTGAAATTGGGACCACTGACGAAGTCTTTAATTTCCCACAACACCCATACACATGGGGCTTGTTGAATTCAATGCCAACCATTGAGACTGAAAAGGGCGAATTGGAAGCAATTCCTGGTACGCCACCGGACTTGTTGGAGCCACCAAAGGGTGATCCCTTTGCCGCTCGTAATAAGTTTGCCTTGGAAGTTGATGAAAAGATGAAACCACCCTTCTTTAAGTTGTCAGACACACACTTCGCCGCAACTTGGTTGTTGGATGAACGTGCGCCTGAAGTCGAGCCTCCGTTGGAAGTTCGTAAGCGTTGGGCAAAGTATCAAGCAAAGCACCCAGAAGCTGATCGTCGCAAGGCGGTTGCGGTTGAGTTTAACGCAGTGCTAGGATCGGAGGATAACCTCTAATGGCAGAAGCAAAGAAATTAGTACAAATTAAAAACTTGGATATTGTTTTTAATCCGGGGCGTCGCAACGAAACGAAAGCCGTTCAAAATGCATCTTTTGATATTTATGAAGGTGAAACGTTTGGTCTTGTTGGTGAGTCTGGTTCAGGAAAGACGACCATTGGTCGGACAATCATGAAACTTTACGATCCCGTTGCCGGTGAAATCGATTTTGAAGGAACTGATATCACGAAGCTGAAGAAGAAGAGTGATCTCACACACTTCCGCCAAAATGTCCAAATGATTTTTCAAGATCCCCAAGCTTCATTGAATCTACGGATGAAGGTCAAAGATATCATTGCTGAAGGAATTGATGTTAACCACTTGGCTAAGGACGATGCAGATCGGACGGCCCAAGTTGAACGTTTGCTTGACCTCGTTGGGTTAAACAAAGACCATATCAACCGTTATCCGCATGAGTTCTCGGGTGGTCAACGGCAACGTATTGGAATTGCACGTGCTTTGGCCGTGCAACCAAAATTCATCATTGCTGATGAGCCAATCTCTGCCTTGGACGTTTCGATTCAAGCGCAGGTGGTTAACTTGTTGAAGCAACTGCAAAAAGATCAGGGCCTCACGTATTTGTTTATCGCCCACGACTTGTCGATGGTGAAGTACATCTCTGATCGGATTGGCGTGATGCACTGGGGTAAGATGCTTGAAATCGGACCGGCTGAAGAAGTTTATAATCAACCTTTGCATGATTACACACGTTCATTGTTGAGTGCCATTCCGGTACCGGATCCTGAAATTGAATTGGCACGCGTGCCGATCGATTATGATCCAGTCGCTGAATTAAACGGTGCTGAGCGTGACATGGTCGAAATTGTCCCAGGACACTTTGTCTGGGCTTCAAAGGAAGAAATTCCAATGTACCAAGAGCGTGCCGTTGAAATGGGCTTGCTATAAGTATTGCAAAAACAGTTTGGTATTTTCCAAACTGTTTTTTTGTCCGCAATGGCGTTATTGCATCATACAATAACTATTAAATCAATCGATTGATTGGTGATTGGACGGTAATTTGCAAAAGTGCCATCACGGAATAGACGTCTAGTCAGGTTCATGATATAGTTAAAGAACAAAATAATTAAAAACGGTTGGGCGCATGCTTCAAGATTGACTAGGTGGGGAACTAGTCGGTCGTGGAGTGTGCTTTTTTGTTATCAATGGGCCTAGTTCTTTGATAGAGATGGGAGATGTTATGCAAATTATATTTTTACTGTTGATTAGTATTGTCCTTGGTTGGGTGACTAAAAAGTTGGGTTTTGCAACGGTGGTGGGTCAGCTATTGGCTGGTGTGATTATTGGGCCAGCCCTGTTGGGACTCGTACATGAATCACACCTGTTACACCTGTTATCCGAGGCGGGAGTTTGGTTGTTAATGTACAATGCCGGCTTGGAAACTGATGTTGGCGAACTACGGCAGAATTTTAGGGCGGCCAATGCGGTTGCCGTGATGGGGGTGTTGGTGCCATTAATCACGTTTCCGATGGCGGCGCTTTGGCTCGGCTATGGGCTCACCCATGCAATCTTTTGGGGAATTGTCTTTGCGGCAACCTCCATTTCAATCACGATTGCGGTCCTGAGTGAACAAAATAAACTCGGTTCTAAAGTGGGCACAGTGATTCTTGGCGCGGCTGTCTTAGATGATATTATGGCGTTGATCTTAGTGACAGTGTTTTCACTCTTCGTTGGTGGTGGTAGCTTGGGCATCACCTCGTTAATGCCCATTATCATCTTTGGTCTCGGATTGTTAAGTCGGCAATTTGTCTTCTCAGGTCAAGTGCTGCACTATACCGAGCTGATTGGGAATTGGAGTGTCTTCCCATTGTTCTTTGGATCAATTGGCTTAGCGGTGACTTTCGACGGGATTGAAAAGACTTGGCCCATCATCATTGTAATGTCGTTGCTAGCGGTTGCCTCGAAATTTATGGGCGCCGGGTTAGGGGCGAAGCTGGTTAAACTCAATCGGCATGAAAGTCGGGCGATCGGGGCAGGCATGATCTCACGGGGTGAAATGGCTCTGATTATTGCGCAAATTGGTGTGGGTGCCCATATTTTGTCGGCCGGTGTCTTTAGTGAATTTGTATTGGTGATTATGATTGCCACGATTGTTGCCCCCTTACTCATGCGTCCTTTGTTCGCCAAGATATAAGCATTTGTAAAGGGCTATTTTCCAGTGTAGAATAGAGACAAAGCATTGCTTAGGCAATCAGGACGAGAAGGGATCTGCTGTATGGTATCGATGGGCAAAGCATTTAAGTTGTTTTGGAAAAATTATGTAAACTTTACCGGGGCGTCAACCCGCGCTGAATACTGGTGGGTACAATTATGGGGCATCATTGCCGCCGTTGTCTGGGTGGTTGGCTTGATACCTATCATGGCACTGGTCGGTGATACGGAAGTGGCGACGATGGCTAATGCCGACACCGCTGCGAAAATGGTTGCAGCGATGTACAAATTAGTCATGCAGCCAAGTAGCCTCCTGTTAATGTTTTGGATGGTGATTGGTTTAGTGGGTGTCGTATTAGTCTTAATTCCGGGCTTAGCCTTAGAGATTCGACGCTACCGTGATGCTGGGCTGGCGACATGGGCTATCTGGACAGTCTGGGGTTTGAGCTTGATTGGTGGTTGGCTGAGTGACAGTAGTAGTAATAGCCTCATGTGGCATCTGCTGGTTGGCTTTACCGGGTTGTTTGCCTTCATTAGTTTCATGTTGACCTTGATGCCAACTAATTTTTTGGCAAAAGTGCCAGGGATTGGCCATGGCCAGATGATTCAACATACTGATAACCAAGTAAAGCAGCCCAAAAGCTTCACCATTATGAATAATAGTGATGATGAATTGTGAGTGATTAGAACAGACCATTTCCATTTGGGAATGGTCTGTTTTTTTAATTTAATTGGGTAAAATCGCAATGGCACGGTGTTCATGTTATAATAAATACATTAATAAAGAATTTACTAAGAATATAAAGATATTGATACAAGGTGCGCCAATCGCAGTGGTTGGCCTTTTTGTTTGATGGAGGGGTGCTATGTTTAATCACAATATGACATTTGGGACACTTCCAGCGTTCTTCAAGAATCGTCAGCTTGCCGTGATGGCTATTTTTGTCTCATTTATGGCCTTGATCGGGACGATCATTGCCTTTTGGTTGAGTTGGATTGTTGGTGTTTTATGGGTACTGCTGGTTGTCATTGCCATGTTTGTGTTCTTTGATACGTTGCGCCGCATTGGTCGTGATACGGAACATTATATTGCTAGTTTGTCATACCGGATTAATCGCGGTGAACAAGAAGCAGTGATTCAAATGCCTGTCGGGGTATTACTATTTAATGAGAACTATGAAATTGACTGGGTTAACCCTTATTTGCAACAATTTTTAGCCGATACCAATCTAGTTAACAAGCAATTGAGTGTCGCCAATGATGTGTTGGCACGCATTGTTATGGGTTGGAATACTGAGGAACAACAAACACGATTAGCTTGGCTTGGTCGTCAGTTTGAGGTGCAAGTCCAACCAGAACTGCATGCCATCTACTTAATGGATGTGACTGAAACTAGTAAAGTGGTCAAAGCATATGAAGATGGTCAATTAGTCATTGGTATTATTTCATTGGATAACTACGATGAGGTGACCGAACGGATGTCTGATTCAGAAATTTCAGCCTTACGTTCTTATGCGACCAGTGCCATTACGGACTGGATGATGGCACACGATATCTATGTGCGGAGCTTAGCAGCGGATCGTTTTTTGATGATTGGGTATCGGGAAGGTTTGCGCCAAGCTGAAAATGACAAATTTAATTTGTTAAATGAAATTCGGGAAGCCACTTCGGCACAAAATACGCCATTAACCTTAAGTATTGGTATTTCATATCATGAAGACACCATTGAAGCCATTGCCCAAGGCGCCCAAACCCAATTGGATTTGGCGCTCGGTCGTGGTGGCGATCAAGTTGTCGTGAAGGGGTCACAAGCCGACGCCAGGTTTTATGGTGGTAATACTAATCCAATGGCTAAGCGTACCCGTGTTCGGGCACGGGTGATTTCTCAAGCGTTAACTGAATTGATGACGCAAGCGGATAATGTGATGGTGGTTGGCCACCAACGCGCTGATATGGATTCAATTGGTGCTGCCTTGGGTGTCCGGCGGCTGGCACGCATGGTCGGTATGGATGCTTGGGTGGTGACGAATAATGATGTGGCTAAGATGCATGCAGATATGCAGCAGTTGCATCAAGAACTAATGAATGAGCCACGGGATGCCGAAGCCTTGATTAATGAAGAAGCGGCTTTGAATTTGGTAACCCCAAATACCCTGCTTGTATTAGTTGATCATTCAAAACCATCAATTACCGAAAGTCCAGCCCTCTTGGAGCTTTTGCCAGATCGGTTGGTGATTATTGATCATCATCGACGAGGTGAGGAGTTCCCCGAAAATTCATTGTTAACTTACATTGAGTCATATGCATCATCTACGTCGGAACTAGTGACTGAATTATTTGAATATCAGCCACGTAAAGCACAAGGGCTCTCACGGATTGAGGCCACCACTTTGTTGGCCGGTATTCAACTCGATACAAAGTCATTTACATTACGGGCTGGGACGCGAACTTTTGATGCGGCCAGTTATTTGCGCTCTGTGGGTGCTGATGGTAATTTAATTCAGAACTTTATGAAAGACACCATGGCGGATTATCGCGATAAGTCCCATTTGATTGAAATGGTCAAGATGCATGGGGATGCAGCGATTGTCGTTGCTGAAGACGATGTGATTTATGATTCAGTGGTGGTGGCCCAAGCAGCCGATGCGTTGCTACAAATCATTGGGGTGGCCTGTTCGTTTGTCATTGCCCGGCGTGATGCTGAAACCGTGGCGATCTCAGCCCGGTCGACTGGGACCAAAAGTGTCCAAATCATTATGGAACAGATGGGTGGTGGTGGTCACTTGAGCAATGCCGCGACCCAGGTAAAAGATCAAACAACGACTGAAGTGGCTGAAACGTTACGCGAGTTATTGACGGCAAGTCGTGAAGAAGTAGAATAGTAGATAGAGTTTATTAGATCGGAGCAAGAAATTATGAAGGTTATCTTTTTGGAAGATGTTAAAGGCCGTGGTAAAAAGGGTGAAATTAAAGAAGTGCCCGATGGCTATGCCAATAACTTTTTGATTAAGGGTAAGAAAGCTGAAGTTGCTACGAATGCGAATGTGTCAGCCTTACGTGGGCAGAAGAAAGCAGCTGATCGTGAAGCAGCTGAAGAACAAGCCGCGGCCGAAGCTCTGAAGGCCAAGTTAGAAGATGACCAGACAGTAGTTGAATTAAAAGCTAAGGCCGGTGCTGATGGGCGCCTATTTGGTGCCATCTCATCAAAGCAAGTAGTCGAAGCACTCGACAAGCAATATGGCATCAAAGTTGATAAGCGTAAAATGGATATGAAGGAACCAATCCGCGCATTGGGTTACCGGAGTATCTCAGTTAAATTGCACAAAGCGGTTGAAGCAACGATTCGTGTGCACACTGACGAATTATAATGATAAAAAAATCGAGCCAGTGATGGGCTCGATTTTTTTGTGGTTAAGCATGAGCTACCTAAATTTGTTATAATTATTTGTTAACATTAGTGGTGCAACGGTTGGGCAGCGCCTAACTAGTTCAGTGACCCACAGTGTCAGAAGATGATCAAAACCTGAAAGGAAGCGCAGAATGGCATTAAGTGCAAAGGAGCAGTTTCAAGTACTGCTAAAGCAACTAGAGATTGAAGAGCTGCAAACGACTTTAACCGAAACCGCGTTAAGTGAAGTTATCGTCCATGAAACTTCACACATCTGGCAGTTTGTATTTCAGATGCCAGCTCTGCCAAGTGTGCGAGATTTGGCATTGCTTACTCAGCGCCTGCAAATCGCTTTCTCACAGATTGCACAAGTAACCTTTCAATTGGAACTTACTGATCAACCTAATTTATCGCAAATCGTTGACTATTGGGCATGGGTCTTACAACAACATCAAAATGAATCGGGCGCCTTTCGAAATGCCTTTAATCATGTCATGCCAGCGTTGGTTGATACAGAAATTCGGCTGACATTTGATTCAGAAATTTGGGCTAAATATGCGCGTGACAGTGGCTTGCCAATCATTTTGCAGACGTACCAACAGTTGGGGGTCCGGCGACAAATTCCATTTACGATAACCGTTGATGCCGACCTACATGCGCAATCTATGGCACAAATGCGTGAAAAGCGCGCCGCTGAGGATCGTCAATTGGCGGCAAATGCGCAAAACCAAATTCAAGAGCAAGCGAAGGCACGCGAAGATCATGAGCTGAAAACAGCCAAAGCAACCGTTACCGAAAAACAAATGGGTAAACCAATTAATGGCAATGTCGACATTACCCGGATGGCTGACGTGACCATGGAAGAACGATCAGTTGTTTTTGAGGGTTATATTTTTGGTTCTGAAATTAAAGAATTAAAAAATGACATGAAATTGGCGACTTTAAAGATTTCCGATTATTCATCATCCTTCTTACTGAAGAAGTTCATTCGTAATGAAGAAGAATTAACCTTCTTAGAAGGGCTGAAAAAAGGGGCTTGGGTTCGAGCCCGCGGTCCCATCCAAGAAGATAACTTTTCCCATGATTTGACAATGATGGTCCGGGATATCGATCTGGTACAACATGCATCACGTCAGGATACTTATCAAGGACAGGAAAAACGAGTTGATTTGCATACCCATTCAATCATGTCGACCATGGATGCAACTAACTCAATTGGCCAGTACATCAAAACAGCCGCTAGTTGGGGGATGAATGGCCTGGCAATCACAGACACCGCTGGTGCACAGGGCTTCCCCGAGGCGGCAAGCACCGCGCGCGATATCAACAAAGGGCGGCAAGCAGTGGCCAAAAAGAATGCCATTGCTAGTGGGATTTCCGAAGATGATCAGGTCGGTATTCAGGGCTATATCAAGGAACATGTGACGCCATTTAAGATGATTTATGGCGTTGAGGTCAACCTTGTGGAAGATGGCCAGCAGATCGCCTTGAATACGACTGATGTGCAGCTGGATAGTGCCCAGTATGTCGTGTTCGACGTGGAAACCACGGGTCTATCACCTGCGTACGATAAAGTTATCCAATTGTCGGCGGTTAAAATGGAACGTGGGATGGTCATCGATGAGTTTGATGAATATCTTGATCCAGGTGAGCCATTAAGTCATAAAATTATCGAAATCACGCACATTACCGATGATATGTTGGTTGGATCGCGTTCCGAAGCGGAAGTTTTTGCCGATTTCCGTGCCTGGACTGGGGATGCCATCATGGTCGGACACAACGTGATCGATTTTGATGTGCCGATGGTGAATAATGCCTATATTCGCAATGGCATGCCGCCAATCCAAAACGTGGTGATTGACACCCTGAATCTGGCCCATTTTCTGTATCCAGAGATGCGCAGATTCACCTTAGGCACGTTGGCTAAACGGTTAGGAGTGCCTTTGGAGCAGGCGCACAATGCCATTTATGATGCCGCCGCCACGGGTCAGGTTAATTTCAAAATGCTAAATGATGCCAAAGAACGTTACGGCGTTGAACGGGCATCACAGTTAAATGAACATATTACCGAGAATGATTCCTGGCAACATGAACGGCCCAAGCATGCGACTGTGCTGGTCAAAGAGCAACAAGGGGTCAAAAATCTTTATAAGCTGATTTCAGCTTCGAATACGCAATATCTCTTCCGCCAACCACGTGTGCTACGGTCACTCTTGAATCAATATCGGGAGGGATTATTAATTGGAACCGGAGATAGCTCTGGTGAATTCTGGGAAGGGTTGGAGCGTAAGGGCAAGGCTTTTGCTAAGCAAATTGCTACTTATTACGATTATATTGAGATCCAACCACTGGCAGCCTATTCGATTGAGTTACAACGGGAAATGATCCGGGACGAAGGCCGGTTGCGTGAGTTGATTAAACAAGCCATCGCGATCGGGGAGGAGTTAGGTAAGCCAGTTGTTGTGACTGGGGATGCGCACTATCTGAATCCAGAAGATGCGATTTACCGGAAGATTTTGATTAATTCACAAGGTGGCGCTAACATGCTGAACCGGTATGAATTACCCGCGTTGCATTTTAGGACGACGCAAGAATTGTTGGACGAGTTTAGTTTCTTGGGCGCTGACATTGCGCAACAAATTGTCGTGCATAATACCAATGTGGTTGCTGACATGATTGAAAATGTTGAGGCGATTAAGTCAGGGAACTATCCGCCTAATATGCCAACGGCTAATCAAGAAATGCATGATCGTACTTATGAAACGGCTTATAAGATGTATGGTAAGCCCCTGCCACTCCAGATTGAAGCACGTATTGAACGTGAGCTTGATTCTATTATTAATAATGGTTTCTCGGTGATTTACTTGGTGGCGCAACGTTTGGTGGCGAAATCAAACAAAGATGGTTATCTGGTCGGATCACGTGGTTCCGTGGGCTCTTCATTAGCCGCTTTGCTGGCCGGCATTACGGAAGTAAATGCGTTACCGCCACACTATCGTAGTGCAACCGGTGATTATGTTGAGTTTGTTGATCCGCGTGACTATGAGTCTGGGTATGATATCCCAGAAAAGGCGTCGCCAATTGACCATACACGGTTACTCGGTGACGGTCACAATATTCCGTTTGAAACTTTCTTGGGCTTTTTGGGGAACAAGGTGCCTGATATTGATTTGAATTTCTCAGGGGACTATCAGCCATTCGCCCATAATTATATGAAGTCTTTGTTTGGGGAAAATAACGTTTTCCGTGCCGGGACGATTGCGACAGTTGCCGATAAGACGGCCTTTGGTTACGTGAAGGCCTACGAGCGAGATCATGAATTACAATTACGTGGTCCTGAAATTGAACGGTTAGCTCAAGGGGCAACTGGGGTGAAGCGCACTACGGGTCAGCATCCGGCTGGTATTTTGATTGTGCCAGATGATATGGAGATCTTTGACTTTACGCCAATCCAATTTCCGGCAGATGATATTCATGCTACCTGGCGGACCACCCACTTTGATTTCCATTCGATTCACGATAACATTTTGAAGATGGATATTCTGGGCCATGATGATCCGACGATGATTCGTGCCTTACAGGATATGTCCGGTATTGATCCGCAAACCATTCCCATGAATGATCAAGGTGTGATGAGTTTGTTCCGTTCTACTGAAGCCTTGGGTGTCACGCCGGACCAAATTTTCTCAAAAACAGGTACCCTTGGTGTCCCAGAATTTGGGACTAACTTTGTCCGGGGAATGTTGCAAGAGACTAATCCGACGAATTATTCAGAACTGCTGCAAATTTCAGGTTTGTCGCACGGAACGGATGTTTGGCGTGGGAATGCCGATGAATTGATTCAACAAGGCAAGGCGACGATTGCAACAGTTATCGGAACCCGTGACAAGATCATGACCGACTTAATTAACTGGGGGGTTAACCCAGAGTCATCATTCCAAATCATGGAAAAAGTGCGTAAGGGCAAGGGCATCTCTGATGAGTACCAAGCCGAAATGCGAGCTGCGGGTGTTCCTGAATGGTATATCGAATCAGGTTTAAAGATTAAGTACATGTTCCCACGGGCCCACGCGGCAGCGTACGTCTTAATGGCGTTGCGGATTGCTTACTTCAAGGTGTATTTTCCAATGTTATACTATGCGGCGTACTTCTCAGTGCGGGCAAGTAACTTTGACATTGTCGCGATGGCACATGGGTTGAGTACCACTAAGGCTCGTATTCAAGAAATTCATAAAGCTGGGTTAGACGCCTCAGCGAAGGATCGTGACTTAGTAACGGTCTTGGAGTTGGCAAATGAAGCAATGGAACGGGGCTTCAAATTTGGCATGGTCGATTTATATAAATCGGACTCGGAACAGTGGATTATTGATGGCCATACATTGATTGCACCGTTTAACGCAGTGCCTAGTTTGGGTGATAACGTTGCTAAGAAAATCATCGCGGCGCGTGCTGAAGGTGAATTCCTTTCAAAGGAAGATTTAGCTAAGCGCGGGGGCGTCTCGCAAACCCTGATGACGTTCTTTGAGGCTAATGGTGTGTTAGAGGGTATGCCTGATGAAAATCAGTTAGCCTTGTTCTAACTTAACTACAATCAACTATCAATTTTTTAAGAGCTTGCCACAAATGTTGTGGCAAGCTCTTTTTGTCTGGGTGTGTCTGACTAGATCAGCTCTGGGAGAGCTTCCATATATTGGCCTTGTTGCGGTCGTATCGTTGGGTACGACCGGGTTGGGTTACGTTGGTGGCTGCGGTTTACAATGTTCGGAAAAGTTTTCTTAAATAAAGTAGTTGACGAACATTGGTAGGTGCGGTATATTAATTGAGTACCCAGTTTTGTAACGGAAACGCTTACTTGATTGATACAAAACATCAACAAAAGGTGTTGACATTGAGTCAACATGTTGGTAAGATATAAAAGTTGTCAAAAGCAACGAAGTAGGACATTGAAAACTGAATAACGTTTCGATGATCAAATGTGTAGGGTCTTCAAATTTTAGAATTTGAAGCAAAAAACATTTGCGAAGTCAATTCGCTAGTAAATTCGTTTAACATTGGTTAAACACAACAAAGATTGAGTTATACTCAAGCTTTCAAATTGAGAGTTTGATCCTGGCTCAGGATGAACGCTGGCGGCGTGCCTAATACATGCAAGTCGAACGCCTTGTGGTTTTAATGAATAGCGTGCTTGCACAATATGATTTAAAACAATGCAAGGAGTGGCGAACGGGTGAGTAACACGTGGGAAACCTACCTCTTAGCAGGGGATAACATTTGGAAACAGATGCTAATACCGTATAATACTGAAAACCGCATGGTTTTTATTTGAAAGATGGTTCTGCTATCACTAAGAGATGGTCCCGCGGTGCATTAGTTAGATGGTGAGGTAACGGCTCACCATGACGATGATGCATAGCCGAGTTGAGAGACTGATCGGCCACAATGGGACTGAGACACGGCCCATACTCCTACGGGAGGCAGCAGTAGGGAATCTTCCACAATGGGCGCAAGCCTGATGGAGCAACGCCGCGTGTGTGATGAAGGGTTTCGGCTCGTAAAGCACTGTTGTAAGAGAAGAATGTACTTGAGAGTAACTGTTCAAGTAGTGACGGTATCTTACCAGAAAGGGACGGCTAAATACGTGCCAGCAGCCGCGGTAATACGTATGTCCCAAGCGTTATCCGGATTTATTGGGCGTAAAGCGAGCGCAGACGGTTATTTAAGTCTGAAGTGAAAGCCCTCAGCTCAACTGAGGAATTGCTTTGGAAACTGGATGACTTGAGTGCAGTAGAGGAAAGTGGAACTCCATGTGTAGCGGTGAAATGCGTAGATATATGGAAGAACACCAGTGGCGAAGGCGGCTTTCTGGACTGTAACTGACGTTGAGGCTCGAAAGTGTGGGTAGCAAACAGGATTAGATACCCTGGTAGTCCACACCGTAAACGATGAGTGCTAGCTGTTCGAGGGTTTCCGCCCTTGAGTGGCGTAGCTAACGCATTAAGCACTCCGCCTGGGGAGTACGACCGCAAGGTTGAAACTCAAAGGAATTGACGGGGACCCGCACAAGCGGTGGAGCATGTGGTTTAATTCGAAGCAACGCGAAGAACCTTACCAGGTCTTGACATCCTTTGACCACTCCAGAGATGGAGCTTTCCCTTCGGGGACAAAGTGACAGGTGGTGCATGGTTGTCGTCAGCTCGTGTCGTGAGATGTTGGGTTAAGTCCCGCAACGAGCGCAACCCTTATTGTTAGTTGCCAGCATTCAGTTGGGCACTCTAGCGAGACTGCCGGTGACAAACCGGAGGAAGGCGGGGATGACGTCAAATCATCATGCCCCTTATGACCTGGGCTACACACGTGCTACAATGGCATATACAACGAGTCGCCAACCCGCGAGGGTGCGCTAATCTCTTAAAGTATGTCTCAGTTCGGACTGTAGGCTGCAACTCGCCTACACGAAGTCGGAATCGCTAGTAATCGCGGATCAGCACGCCGCGGTGAATACGTTCCCGGGTCTTGTACACACCGCCCGTCACACCATGAGAGTTTGTAACACCCAAAGTCGGTGGGGTAACCTTTATAGGAGCCAGCCGCCTAAGGTGGGACAGATGATTAGGGTGAAGTCGTAACAAGGTAGCCGTAGGAGAACCTGCGGCTGGATCACCTCCTTTCTAAGGAAAATCGGAAACCTACACAGCGTTGAAACGTTATTCAGTTTTGAGTGTCTTACACTCACAATATATTATCCCATGGGGAATTAGCTCAGCTGGGAGAGCACCTGCTTTGCAAGCAGGGGGTCATCGGTTCGATCCCGATATTCTCCATTGGCCCACGTGAGTGGACCACTTATTAGTTCTTTGAAAACTGAATCATATTAATGTAAATTTTTAAATTTCAATTTAAATTAAATTGAACCGAGAAATACACCGCGTTATTTTTTTTGAGTTTTAAAACAAGTTCATTACTTTAATTAGTAATAATCGCAAGTGACCTTTATGGTCACATACTCGAACTTGAATCATCAGCGTAAGCTGATAGGTTAAGTTATTAAGGGCGCATGGTGGATGCCTTGGCACTAGGAGCCGATGAAGGACGGGACTAACACCGATATGCCTCGGGGAGCTGTAAGTAAGCTTTGATCCGGGGATTTCCGAATGGGGGAACCCAACTTGTTATGCAAGTTATCAGCAGTTGAATACATAGGCTGTTTGAAGGTAGACGTTGTGAACTGAAACATCTCATTAGCAACAGGAGTAGAAAGAAAAATCGATTCCCTGAGTAGCGGCGAGCGAAACGGGAAGAGCCCAAACCAAGATGCTTGCATCTTGGGGTTGTAGGACTGTCGTTGTGGAGTTACAAAATGGTTTGTTAGTTGAAGTGGTTGGGAAGCCACGCGAAACAGGGTGATAGCCCCGTAAACGAAAGCAAGCCATCTCCCGTACAGGATCCTGAGTACGGCCGGACACGTGAAATCCGGTCGGAATCTGGGAGGACCATCTCCCAAGGCTAAATACTACCTAGTGACCGATAGTGAACCAGTACCGTGAGGGAAAGGTGAAAAGCACCCCGGAAGGGGAGTGAAAAAGTTCCTGAAACCATGTGCCTACAAGAAGTTAGAGCCCGTTAATGGGTGATAGCGTGCCTTTTGTAGAATGAACCGGCGAGTTACGATCCCATGCGAGGTTAAGGTGGAAAGACCGGAGCCGAAGCGAAAGCGAGTCTGAAATAGGCGAGATAGTATGTGGTTGTAGACCCGAAACCAGGTGACCTACCCATGTCCAGGGTGAAGGTGTGGTAAGACGCACTGGAGGCCCGAACCTGTGCATGTTGAAAAATGCTAGGATGAGGTGTGGGTAGCGGTGAAATTCCAATCGAACTTGGAGATAGCTGGTTCTCTCCGAAATAGCTTTAGGGCTAGCCTCGGAATGTAGCGTCTTGGAGGTAGAGCACTGTTTTGGTGCGGGGCCCATCTCGGGTTACCAAATTAAGATAAACTCCGAATGCCAATGACGTATGTCCGGGAGTCAGACAGTGAGTGATAAGATCCATTGTCGAAAGGGGAACAGCCCAGACCGCCAGTTAAGGTCCCTAAATGTGTGTTAAGTGGAAAAGGATGTGGAGTTGCACAGACAACTAGGATGTTGGCTCAGAAGCAGCCATCATTTAAAGAGTGCGTAATAGCTCACTAGTCGAGTGATTCTGCGCCGAAAATGTACCGGGGCTAAACACACTACCGAAACTGCGGGTGCCACGTAAGTGGCGCGATAGGAGAGCGTTGTAAGGGCGATGAAGTCAGACCGTGAGGACTGGTGGAGCGCTTACAAGTGAGAATGCCGGTATGAGTAGCGAAAGACAGGTGAGAATCCTGTCCACCGTATGACTAAGGTTTCCTGGGGAAGGCTCGTCCTCCCAGGGTTAGTCGGGACCTAAGGCGAGGCCGAGAGGCGTAGTCGATGGATAACAGGTTGAGATTCCTGTACCAGGTGAATATGTTTGAACGATGGAGGGACGCAGAAGGCTAACAGAACCCAGCAGCTGGAAAAGCTGGGCTAAATCACAAGTCTTGGAAGTAGTTAAATGCTTATTCCTCATAGGACAAGTGATGATGGGGACCGAAATAAAGTAGGGAAGTCTGTGATGTCACGCTGCCAAGAAAAGCTTCTAGTTAGTATTTACCTGCCCGTACCGCAAACCGACACAGGTAGTCGAGGAGAGCATCCTAAGGTGTGCGAGTGAACTCTCGTTAAGGAACTCGGCAAAATGACCCCGTAACTTCGGGAGAAGGGGTGCTCAGCGCAAGCTGAGCCGCAGTGAATAGGCCCAGGCGACTGTTTATCAAAAACACAGGTTTCTGCAAAATCGTAAGATGACGTATAGGGGCTGACGCCTGCCCGGTGCTGGAAGGTTAAAAGGAGTGCTTAGCTTCGGCGAAGGTACGAATTGAAGCCCCAGTAAACGGCGGCCGTAACTATAACGGTCCTAAGGTAGCGAAATTCCTTGTCGGGTAAGTTCCGACCCGCACGAAAGGCGTAACGATCTGGGCACTGTCTCAACGAGAGACTCGGTGAAATTTAAATACCCGTGAAGATGCGGGTTACCCGCGACAGGACGGAAAGACCCCATGGAGCTTTACTGTAGCTTGATATTGAGTGCTTGTGCAGCTTGTACAGGATAGGTAGGAGCCGTAGAAGTCGGAACGCTAGTTTCGATGGAGGCAATGGTGGGATACTACCCTCGTTGTATGATCACTCTAACTCACACCACTAAGCGTGGTGGAAGACAGTGTCTGGCAGGCAGTTTGACTGGGGCGGTCGCCTCCTAAAAAGTAACGGAGGCGCTCAAAGGTTCGCTCAGAATGGTTGGAAATCATTCGCAGAGTGTAAAGGCACAAGCGAGCTTGACTGTGAGACTTACCAGTCGAGCAGGTACGAAAGTAGGACTTAGTGATCCGGTGGTTCCGCATGGAAGGGCCATCGCTCAACGGACAAAAGCTACCCTGGGGATAACAGGCTCATCTCCCCCAAGAGTCCACATCGACGGGGAGGTTTGGCACCTCGATGTCGGCTCATCGCATCCTGGGGCTGTAGTCGGTCCCAAGGGTTGGGCTGTTCGCCCATTAAAGCGGTACGCGAGCTGGGTTCAGAACGTCGTGAGACAGTTCGGTCCCTATCCGTCGCGGGCGTAGGAAATTTGAGAGGAGCTGCCCTTAGTACGAGAGGACCGGGGTGGACGTACCTCTGGTGTATCAGTTGTTCCGCCAGGAGCATCGCTGAGTAGCTATGTACGGATGAGATAAACGCTGAAAGCATCTAAGTGTGAAACTCGCCTCGAGATGAGATTTCCCATTCAGAAATGAAGTAAGACCCCTTATAGATGATGAGGTAGATAGGCTAGAAGTGGAAGTGCTGCGAAGCATGGAGCGGACTAGTACTAATGGTTCGAGGACTTAACCAAGTAGTAACAGATAACGTGGTTTCAAAGTTCAATGTAATTTACAGAGATATGATTCAGTTTTGAGAGAACTAAACTCTCACTAATTAAATACCGTGTCGTGATGATGGCACTGAGGTCACACCTGTTCCCATACCGAACACAGCAGTTAAGCTCAGTAGCGCCGAAAGTAGTTGGAGGATCGCTTCCTGCGAGGATAGGACGTCGCGATGCACAGTTAACAGGCAACCAGTGATGGTTGTCTGTTTTTTTGCGTCCATCAAATAAAACAAGGTGCTAAATCATTAGCACCTTGTTTTATTAATGTTTATGATACAGGATGGTCAGTTACACCTTTGAGCCGATCACGTGTTGTTGATTCACCGTAAACACAGCTGTGTCGGGGGCATCATTAATAGCAATCTTTAGGATAATACCAGACTGCGCCGATTGCGCAACCACACCGTAGTATGTTCTCCCATGCAAGTGGAGGCTGATGAGCTCACCGGGATTGAAAGCGCCATAAATACGGTAATAGTATGAAGTATTGGTTTCTGAATATTCACCAGCCATGGTGACGGTTGAAAAGGCGGCTTTATTATTTTTTTTGTTTGAGGTTGTTTCTGTTGGGGTTGCACTAGTGATACTTGCAGCATTAACTGGTGTAAGACCAACGGCTGTGAAGATGCTCAAAGCCGTCGTTGTGGTGATAATACCCTTGAGCAGGTTATCCATCACATTTTTTACAAGCGAGTTTTTTAAATCAATCATTTCTTTCATAAGGCTTCCCTCCTGAGTATAGATTATCAACTGGAACTTGAATGAAGTTTAATTTGGACAAAACAGGCAAGCTTGCTTCCCTATTATGATAGGAGGCTTTTTTATGCAACTTGAAGAATATTATGGCCGCTTAGTGGTCGATAATGCGCAGGATCAGCATCCCAGCCAAGCACAACAATTTAAAGCAATCACAGAAAATGTCTGTTTTAGATGTGGTACAAAAATTTTGGATCATTGGCAAACCCGGCAACATGAACGCTATTGTTGGGCATGTGCCAAGTTAGGGCGTCTCAGTGAACATCATCGCTTATATACGATAGCCGAACCGCATATGTTTAGTTCAGGTAAGCCGGTCATGCGATGGACCGGGAAGCTATCACCAGTGCAAGCACAGATTAGTCACGAACTGATTAAGTCATATGAGCTTGGCCAGAGTCACCTTGTTTATGCAGTCACCGGAGCTGGCAAGACCGAAATGCTGTATCCATTACTTGAATATGTCATGCAGCACAAACACCGAGTAGCCTATGTAGCACCGCGAATTGACGTTGTGATCGAAATTTCGCAACGGATTAGGCATGACTTCATGATTGATTCGGTCTTGCTTTACGGCGATTCGCCAGAAGAGTATCACTATACGCAGCTGACTTTTGCGACGACGCATCAATTACTAAATTTTTATCAGGCATTTGATTTGATCATCGTTGATGAAGTGGATGCCTTTCCCTATGCTGGGAATACCTTATTAAAAAATGCCGTGGCACAAGCCCGTTTACCGACGGGGCGCATCGTTTATCTATCGGCAACCCCAATGCAACAGATGCTGCGCGCGTGTCGTAAGGGGCAACTGGGACTGAGCATGATGCCACTCCGTTATCACGGGCACCCCTTACCAGAGCTCACACTGTTAATTGCCGAAAACTGGCGGCAACGGTGGCCTTACCGCCTAAAAAAATTATTACAGCAGTATGCGGTTACCAAGCAGCGGTTTTTGATTTTTGTCCCTGAAATCGCCGATATTCCCTATGTATTAAATTGGGTGGTCCGTTATGTGGCAGCGGAAGCAGTCTTTGCAGCAGATGAGCAACGCGTATCAAAAGTACAAGCGATGCGTGAGCACCAAATTCAGGGCTTGGTGACGACGACCATCTTAGAGCGCGGGGTGACATTTCCTAATCTTGATGTGGTGATCCTGGGTGCCGATGAAGCATCTTATTCTGAAGCCGCCTTGATTCAGATGGCAGGTCGTTGTGGTCGTAGTAAGGATTTTCCAACTGGCTTGGTGTTATGCGTGGTCACCGAAAAAACGCATAAAGTACATCGGGCCGCGAAGGAAATTCGTCGTTTAAATCGGATGAGGTGACGCCATGCAATGTGAGTATTGTCAGCAGCATATCTCTCAACAACTTGAACTAAGTCAACTGTTGTGGCTAAAGCCGGTCACGCCGCCACAAATTTGTGAGACGTGTCATAGTAAGTTTACACGGATAAACTCAGCACATATCTGTGCGGGGTGTGGGCGTAGTGGTGATTACCCACGTTTATGTAGTGACTGTCAGGCATGGCAACAACACCGGGCCTTATTACATAACCGTGCCATCTATCATTATGATGAGATGATGCGCTGGTACTTTGAGCAATACAAATTTAACGGTGGGTATCATTTACACACCATTTTTGCAGCGGAACTGAGCCAAACATTGGCCAATAAATGTCTTGTTCCCATTCCAGTAACCAAGCACACAATGGCCACGCGGGGGTTTAATCAAACCCTGGGGCTTTTGGATGATAATTTATGGATTGTTGAAGCTTTGCGCTGTAAATTCTACGATAAGGTCGCACAATCAAAGAAGAACCGGGTGACACGTTTGCAAACGCAACAACCATTTGCAGTGACTGGTGAAGTTCAAGCGATTCTTGATCAGCCTGTGATCTTGGTCGATGATGTCTATACAACGGGTCGTACCTTGTATCACGCCGCGGATTGTCTGCATGCAGCCGGCGTGAAAAACATATCGTCAATGACACTTGCAAGATAGCTAAAGTATTAACTAACAATGAAATCGGTTTCAATTAGAAAAGTTTAATGTTACAATAGAGTTACCAAGAAGGGGTGGGATGAAAATCGCATCAACTTCAAGGAAGGATGAATGGCATTAGGGGTAACTCAAATTTGATTATGCGATTTAGACTTTAGATAGAATGGAGATTTAGCTTATGCTAGAATTTATCGTACGTGGTGAAAACTTGGAAATTACTGAGGCCATGCGTGAATACGTTGAAAAGCGTCTGGTACGTTTGGAGCACTATCTAAATGACGATAACAGGTACGATGCACATGTTAATGTCAAGTCATACAAAGATGGTTCACATAAGATTGAAGTAACAATTCAATTGCCATATCTATTACTGCGAGCTGAAGATACTGAAAAGGATCTCTACCAAGCCGTGGATTTCGTATCAGAAAAATTGGAACGTCAAATTCGTAAGCACAAGACAAAGGTCAACCGGAAGTCACGTGAAAAGGGCTTCAAGGGTATCGAACAACTCGACTTTACTGCTGAAGTAGAAGCCGAGGAAGATGAAGCACCAGCTATCGAGATTGTCCGGACGAAGCACCTATCATTGAAGCCAATGGATGCTGAAGAAGCCGTCCTCCAAATGGATTTATTGGGTCATGATTTCTTTGTCTTTGAAGAAGCCGAAACTGGTAATCCATCCGTTGTTTACAAGCGTAAAGATGGTAAGTACGCAGTCATTGACGCAGAAGCATAATCTCAAAATAAAATTGAACAATTACAAATAACGAGTCGATTAGGCTATAATTGATAGAGGAGTGTGGGGATTTCACACTCCTCTATTTATTTCTAGGAGAATATTAAAATGGTTAAGAAACAATTTGCGAATCCGCGTGATTACGCACTCAAGTTATCAGAATTAATTCAAGGTACTGAAGAAGCTGGTGAAAACGTCGCACCTTTCTTCGAAAAGTTGCGCGATGCCATTGATGCAGATAAGGTCGCTGAATTGCCAAAGGCTGAATTTGAAGAAATTGCCGCTGAGTTTGACGATGTCGTTGAGTTTTATCAAGCGACGGCTGCCAAAATTACCGCCATGAAGGCACCCGTACGGTTAATTGGGACCCATGCAAGCTTAGCTAAAACATTTACAGCCTACGCTGCCGCCACTGATATGATGGCGAAGTCATTGGATGTCGCTAATCAATCAATCAATATGGCAGATTTTGAACAATCAGAAAATGATCAAGACACGCTCATGGCAGAATTCTTGAAGCATGTTCGCCGTGCAATGAGTTTGGCGGTTTAAAACATGACAGAAGCAACACTACCAGAAATCGATATTGTTGCGGCAGTCGCCAAGGAATTGACATTACCGCTTAATAAAGTGCGGGCCACAGCTGAACTATTGGCCGATGGTAATACGGTACCCTTTATTTCACGTTATCGTAAAGAAGTCACTGGTAATTTGGATGAAGTCCAAATCCGTGACATTCAAGTAACGACCAAACGGTTAGATGATCTGCAGGCCCGTAAGCAATCCGTTGCCAAGGCAATTCGTGAACAAAATGCTTGGACAGCGACCATTGCTAAAAATTTGGCGACGGCCGCCAGTTTGCAAGCCGTTGAAGATATTTATCTGCCGTACAAGCAAAAGCGCCGTACCAAGGCGACCATCGCCAAAGAAGCTGGCTTGATGGGGATGGCTCAAATCGTCCAAACATTTCCAGCAACGAGTTTAGCCGAAAGTGCAGAAGCTTTCATTAATCCAGCCAAGGGTATCAACACCCTTGAGGACGTCTTAAGTGGGGTCCACGAAATTTTTGCCGAAGTGATTGGTGAAAATGCTGGGTTGCGCGAGTGGGTTCGTAAATATACATTAGATAACGGCTTATTGGAATCAAAGCAAAAGCGGGGCGCCGAAGATAAGGATCAACCGCGCGTTTATCAGCTGTACTACGATTTTGCACAACAAATTAAGCGGGTGCGCAATCACCAAGTGTTAGCGCTGAATCGTGGTGAAAAAGAAAATGTCTTGTCGGTGAATGTCCGGGTTGATGTGGCTGCGATTGAACGTTATTTGAAGTTTCGGTTGGTCGGTTCAAGAACCGGTGCAGCCGCTGATGTCCTGACGGCAGCGGCTAACGATGCCTATAAACGATTCATCGCACCAGCCATCGAACGTGAGATTCGTAAGTCATTGACCGATGTGGCTGCAACAGATGCCATTAAGGTGTTTGGCAAGAATTTGTACCACTTACTGATGGGGGCACCCTTACGCGGTCGCGTGGTGCTTGGATTTGATCCAGGTATTCGGACTGGCTCGAAGTTGGCGGTCGTTGATGAAAATGGGCGTTTTCTTGAAAAAGCGGTGATTTACCCGCATAAAGCGGCGAAGTACGATCCCCAGGGTGCCAAAAAAGTTATTATCGGCCTCGTTAAGAAATATGGTGTTTCATTGGTGGCAATCGGTAACGGGACGGCCTCACGTGAATCACAAACCTTCATTGCTGACATCATCAAGACGGACTTACCAGCTTTGCAGTATGTGGTGGTTAATGAATCTGGGGCTTCAGTTTATTCGGCCTCAGATGTGGCGCGAGCGGAATTCCCGGATTTGCATGTTGAAGAACGGTCTGCCATTTCCATTGCACGTCGTTTGCAAGATCCAATGGCTGAATTGATTAAAATCGATCCCCAAGCTGTTGGGGTGGGGCAATATCAACACGATTTGCCAACGAAAGAATTAGACGCTGAATTAAATGCGGTGCTAGAAACAGCCGTTAACCAAGTTGGGGTGAACCTCAATACGGCGTCACCACAATTATTGGAGCATATCGCTGGCTTAACCAAGACGACTGCGGCCAATATTGTGACCTATCGTGATGAAAATGGCCCATTCACAACCCGAACAGAATTAAAGAAAGTTCCTAAGCTTGGACCGAAAGCCTTTGAGCAAGCAGCCGGCTTCCTCCGTATTCCGGATGGCAAAAATGTTTTGGACAATACAGACATTCACCCCGAGTCATATGGCCTGGCGTCGACGTTGTTAAAGGAGACCGGTAGCCAGCCGGGTCCAAGCAGCGCTAATGTTTTGCAAGCATTGGCCAATCCGGCTGAAGCTGAACGGTTGCAAGTCGGGTTGCCGACATTAACTGATGTCATTGAATCACTGACCCACCTCGGTCGTGATTTACGTGATGGCACAGAAGGGGCGATCTTACGAACAGATGTCCTATCGGTGAAGGATCTCAAGCCTGGGATGCAATTACAGGGTACGGTGCGCAATGTGGTCGATTTTGGTGCGTTTGTCGACATTGGTGTCCATGAAGATGGGTTAGTGCATATCAAGAATATGGTCAAAACTGATCGCAAAACGCGGCATATTGAAACCGTGAATCCATATAACTACGTGGCAGTCGGTGATATTGTCACAGTATGGGTCAAGGAAGTTGACGTACAGCGTGCACGCATTGGCTTGTCAATGGTTCCGATCGTTGCAGATTAGAGTAGCTAGCAGCCTGAGTGGTAACACGCAGCAACTGATGGGTGAGCAGGTCAGGCTGCTATAAAGGTATTTACAAATACCTGAAAGTATTCTATGATTAACTCGTAAACTAATAAAGCATTCGAATGAGCCTTTCGCTTCAAGTCGACTAGTTGAAATTCTAGTTATTGAATCGGGGGGCTCTTTTTACTTTTAGGAGAAACCGGGTGAAACATATCTATCAAAAATTGGCGCTGATCTTAGCGACGGTGGTCTTACTATTTGGCGGTAGCATCAGTTCAGCCGCTGCCTTGAGCTATCGGAGTTACGGTGGCCGTTCGGCGTATCATTACACGCCAAAAACGACCACCAATAGTACTAACCGTGGGGTCACCAATGGGTACAAAACCAACTCTTCAAAATATAGTACCAAGACAAAAAATTCAACAGCAACCAAGCGTGGTGTCACGAGTGGTTATAAGACCGTTTCACAAAAAACAATCAAGCGACAAGTGAACACCGCGCAGGGTGTCAAAGCGAGTCAGATCAGTAAGAAGACGGCGACCCAACGCAATTACCACTATTACAATGGGTCATACTATTCTAATTCATTTTATCGGGCGCACTATTATGGGGGTGCTTTCTATCCGTTTGGTGGCATGTGGATGGGCGCTTTCTACCCATACATGGGCTTTGGTAATTTGATGACAACCGTCTGGCACATCGCTTGGTGGACGTGGTTTTGGTCTTGGATTTGGCATTTCTAATTGATTCAATTAGAATATTTTGTAACATACAAAGTGGGGACATAAATATGATTGGCACCGTTATTATTGCTGTGATTGCCAGCTTGGCAATCGGAATTTGGATTGGCCGCATCCAACATCGCGAGGTTGAGACAGCTTTTGAGCCCACCGCGACTGACCATGAACAAGAAATTCGGGTCGCTACTCATGAATTCAAATACGATAGTACCCAAGATGCACCGATCAATATCTTAGAGACGCTCCAAGATATCATTGAGAATGAAGGTCAAATCAGTAAGTTGAATTTTGAGCAAGATGGGCAAACGATTCAAATCAATGTTGAGACTGAAGAATTATCTGTTTAAATGAAATTAAAACGCAACCGTAAACAGTCTGTTGCGTTTTTTTGTTTTTTTATACCGATAGTTTGCGTATAATGAATAATTAGAGTCATCGAAAATCATGATCCGATGACAGAGGATGGCATTCGTGGCATTCTTAAAAGAAAGGTAGGACTCGATAATTGGCACAACCCATTATTGAATTTAAGCAGGTGGCGAAGCACTATGATGATAACATCGTGCTTAAGTCTGTTGATTTGGAGATCGAAGCAGGTAAATTTTATACATTGCTTGGACCTTCTGGTTCTGGAAAGACCACCATTTTGCGTTTAATCGCTGGTTTCTTGGATGCAACTTCAGGTGATATTTTGTTTGAAGGTAAGCGGATCAATGACGTACCAGCAGAACAACGTCAAGTGAACACAGTCTTCCAAAATTATGCACTATTCCCAAACATGAACGTGTTTGAAAATGTGGCGTTTGGTATGCGCCTCAAGGGTAAATCAAATTCTGAAATCAAAACCAAGGTTTCAGAAATGCTTGAATTAGTAAAGTTGGCTGGTTACGAAAACCGTGAAATCAGTGAACTGTCTGGTGGTCAACAACA
Organism: Weissella soli; assembly: GCF_001761545.1. Classification (NCBI taxonomy): domain Bacteria; kingdom Bacillati; phylum Bacillota; class Bacilli; order Lactobacillales; family Lactobacillaceae; genus Weissella; species Weissella soli. Next base: position 282,875 of record NZ_CP017326.1, read on the forward strand.
ACGTGTGGCCATTGCCCGCGCTTTGGCCAATGAACCTAAAGTGCTGCTCCTCGATGAACCATTGTCAGCCTTGGATTACAAGTTACGTAAGGAAATGCAATATGAATTACGTGATATTCAGCAACGGCTAGGCATCACGTTCATCTTTGTCACCCATGACCAAGAAGAAGCATTGGCGATGTCTGATTGGATTTTTGTCACCAATGATGGTGAGATCGTGCAAAATGGGTCACCCGTGGACATTTACGATGAACCAATTAACCGTTTTGTCGCTGACTTTATTGGTGAATCAAATATTTTACCCGGCATCATGGTTGAAGACTTTTTGGTGCGTTTTAATGGTAAAGAGTTTGAAAATATTGACGGTGGTATGAAGCCCAACGAACAAGTTGAGGTTGTTTTGCGACCAGAAGATTTAGATTTGGTACCGGCAGCCGAGGGCAAGATTATCGTCACCATTGACGATTTATCATTCCGGGGCGATTATTATGAAATTACCGCTTTTGACGATGATCAAAACGAATGGCAAATTCAAGCGACTAATCCGGTGGAAATTGGGGCACGCCTTGGTGTAACCTTCGACCCAGAAGACATTCATATCATGCGGCTCAACGAATCGGAAGAAGCCTTTGACGCACGTTTGGAAAAGTATGAAGGGGAGAATGATGACGAAAGCTAATCGAACAGTTAGTTACATGGTGCCGTACATCTTGTGGCTAGGTTTGTTCGTGGTGTTACCCGTGGTGCTCTTGCTGTATCAATCCGTTCAAGATTTGAATCACAACTTCACCTTGGATAACTACGTTGAATTCTTTAGCTCTGGCACCTACCTCCGCATGACATTTAACTCGGTGTTCTATGCATTTTTGGTTACATTGGTGACGTTAATTATTAGCTACCCGATGGCTTATTTTTTGAGTAAGTTGAAGAACCGCCAATTTTGGTTGTTGTTGGTGATCTTACCAACTTGGGTCAATCTTTTGTTAAAAGCCTATGCCTTTATTGGGCTATTTTCAAAAACCGGTACAGTCAATGACTTTACGACCTTTTTGGGTCTCGGTCAGCACCAGTTATTGTTTACAGATACCAGTTTTATGATTGTCGCCGCCTACATTCAAATCCCGTTTATGATTATGCCAATTTTTAATAGTTTGATTGAACTTGATCCAAGCTTGACGAATGCCGCGCGTGATTTGGGGGCAACGGCTTTTCAAACTTTGACCAAGGTCATCATTCCTTTGACCATGAGTGGGGTCAAGGCCGGCGTGCAAGCCGTCTTTATTCCAACCCTATCCTTGTTCATGATTACTCGTTTGATTGGTGGTAATCGTGTGATTACATTGGGTACGGCGATTGAAGAACATTTCTTGGTTACGCAAAACTGGGGGATGGGCTCAACCATTGGAGTCGTTTTGATCATCGCGATGGCAGCAACCATGTTTGTTACGCGTGATCGCAAGCATAAGGGAGGACGTTAAGATGACACAATCTAAGTCGAAGCTTGGGACTGTGTACCTCGTGATTGTTTTTATCCTGATGTACTTACCGATCTTCTACCTCATTTTATTTGCCTTTAATAAGGGCGATTATATGTCTCAATTTACTGGTTTTTCATTGCAACACTTCCGGGACATGTTTAGTGATGCCCGGCTCATGAGTATCTTGGTGAATACGTTCATCATCGCCTTGCTGTCCTCGTTGATTGCAACGTTGATTGGGACGTTTGGTGCCCTGGGTATTTACGGGGTCCGGTCTGTCGGCATGCGCAATATGATTTTATCGCTCAACAACGTCTTGATGGTGTCACCCGATGTGATTATCGGTGCTTCTTTCTTGATCCTGTTCACGATGGCCGGTCTTAGTTTAGGCTTTGGGTCTGTTCTGTTGAGTCACATTGCCTTTTCAATTCCAATTGTTGTGTTGATGGTGTTGCCACGCCTGAAGGAAATGAATCCAGCCTTGATTGATGCTGCCCGTGATTTAGGGGCTAGTACAGGCCAAGTGCTAAGTAAAGTCGTCTTGCCATTTGCCTGGCCCGGTATTTTAGCTGGTTTCTTCATGGCGATCACGTATTCTTTGGATGATTTTGCAGTCACCTTTTTCGTGACTGGTAATGGTTTTTCAACCTTATCAGTGGAGATTTACTCGCGGGCGCGGCAAGGGATTGATTTATCAATTAACGCCTTGTCAGCTTTGATGTTCTTGGTTTCATTAATCTTAGTGGTCATTTATTACTTTATTACCAATCGTGGTAATGCGACGCATGCTCGTAAAAATGTGACTAGAATGGTGGTGCCACGATGAAACGATTAGTGTGGTTAACAGGAATTATTCTGGCAACTGTTGCGTTGCTTTTTGGGGTTAACGTGATTCTAAATAAAGCCCAAGAACCAGCCAAGGCCAGCAAAGCGGGTAATTCAACTTTGACAATCTATAACTGGGGTGATTATATCGATCCAAGTTTGATTCAGAAGTTTGAAAAGCAGACTGGGTATCGCGTCAATTATGAAACATTTGATTCGAACGAGGCGATGATCACTAAGATCAAGCAAGGTGGCACCAACTATGATTTGACAGTGCCGTCAGATTATATGATTGCTAAGATGAAAGAAGAGCATTTGTTGGTCCCTTTGGATAAGTCGAAACTGACCAACTACAAGTACTATGACAAGCGTTTCTTGAATCAATCATTTGATAAAGGTAATAAGTACTCACTGCCTTACTTCTGGGGGACGCTCGGAATTGTCTATAATGACAAGTACGTGAAAGCCTCTGAAGTGCAAACTTGGAATGATCTATGGGATGCCAAATGGAAAAACTCAATCATGTTATTAGATTCATCACGTGACATGATGGGGATGGCGTTGGCATCAAATGATGATTCAGTCAATGCCACTGATACAGCCACGCTGGCAGCGGCTAAAGGTAAATTGGACGCATTAATGCCTAACGTGAAGGCCATTGTGGCGGATGAAATCAAGATGTACATGGTGCAAGATGAGGCAAAAATTGCGGTTGATTACTCTGGTGAAGCAGCCACGATGATTGATGAAGATTCACATTTGCATTATGTTGTGCCTAAAGGCAATGGTAATATCTGGTTTGATAATATTGTGATGCCAAAGACGGTCAAGAATAAGAAGGCTGCGTATGCCTTTTTGAATTTCATTTCTGAGCCTAAGAATGCTGCGCAAAATGCGGAGTATGTTGGGTATGCAACGCCCAACAAGGCGGCCTTTGCGTTACTGCCAAAGGCATTGCGCAATGACAAGCAATGGTATCCAAGTAATCAACAAGTTTCAAAGTTGACAGTTTATCAGAATCTCAGTCCGACATTGACGCAAACGTACAATGATCTGTTCTTAGAGTTCAAGATGTCGACAAAGCATTAACCTTTAAGTAAAACAAAGTGGTCAGGACATCATGATGTGCTGACCACTTTTTTAGCAGGACGCTGAGGCTTAAGGTTTTTCCACCAAGATTCGGTATAATAGAAGGTATTGAAAAAGCTAGGAGTGACTCATGAAGAAAGATAATGGACTATTTATTGGTCTCGGCGCCCTTGTTTTGGTCGTCGGATTGATCGCAGCTGCCCTATTGACGACCTCGTCAAATGACGCAGCCACAACCTCATCAAGTTCGTCAGCAGAATCGACAACTTCAACGCGGCAAACGGAAAGTAAGGCCAAGTTGGACAAGGAGCCGTTGCCACAACTTTCGACAACGGTGGCTGATGATGAATCTGAGGTCATTTTGCATACGACGGCCGGCGATGTCACGATTAAGTTGTTTAACACCTACGCCCCTTTAGCTGTTAAGAATTTTATTGTTCATGCTAAGGCGGGGTACTATGACAATACGACTTTCCATCGTGTCGTCAAGGATTTCATGATACAAGGTGGGGATCCACAGTCAGCCAAGAATCCAGATGCTGACACAGTTGGTTCAGGTGGTAAGTCAATTTATGCACCGGGTCAATCAAACGCTGATAAGTCAATTGACTCAGGTACTGGTTTCAAGAATGAAATTAGCTATAGTTTGTATAATATTCGCGGTTCATTGGCCATGGCTAATGCCGGGACTGATACAAATGGCTCACAATTCTTTATTAACCAGAATAGTGATGACGTACAATCACAAATTAGTAAGAAAGTTTATCCATCAAAAATTTATACGATCTACAAGCAGGGTGGTAACCCAAGCCTTGATGGTAGTTACACGGTCTTTGGCCAAGTGATTAAGGGCATGACTGTCGTTGATAAGATCGCATCGGCAAAGGTGAAAACAAATGCCAGTGGCGAAAAGTCAAAACCAACGTCACCAGTAAAGGTTACCTCAATTACAGTCGTCAAAGAAGCGGAATAATGTCTGTGACACAGCAAATTCAGAAAATGAATTTGCTGTTTTTTATTGCATTTTTAAGTCAGTATGCTAATATTATATATGTAGCTTAGCACTTGATATTAGTGAGTGCTAATAAAATCTTATTGTTTGGAGGATTGCATAATGTTGAAGCCTTTAGGAGATCGAGTAGTGATCAAGGTTCAAGAAGCGGAAGAGCAAGTAGTTGGGGGTATCGTCTTAGCTTCAAATGCGCAAGAAAAGTCAGTTGAAGGTACAGTGGTTGCCGTTTCAACACAAACAATTGGTGATTTCAATGCACCAACTGCTGTTAAGGAAGGCGACAAGATTGTTTTCGACAAGTTTGCCGGGAGCGCAGTGAAGATTGATGGTGAAGACTACCTGGTTCTGCATGAAAAGGACATCATTGGTGTACTTGCCTAAAACGTTGAATATAAATAAATAATTAATTAATCGAGGTGTAAACGAAAATGGCAAAAGAGTTGAAGTTTTCAGAAGACGCACGTTCAAAGATGCAAGCTGGGGTGGATAAGCTTGCTAACACAGTTAAGACGACTATCGGTCCTAAAGGCCGTAACGTTGTGATTGAGCAATCATTTGGCGCACCAACCATCACTAATGATGGGGTGACGATTGCTAAGTCAATTGAGTTGGAAGACCATTTTGAAGATATGGGTGCCAAGTTGGTTGCTGAAGTGGCCACCAAAACTAATGACATCGCTGGTGATGGTACAACTACAGCGACTGTTTTGACACAAGCCATCATTAATGAAGGTTTGAAGAATATTACCGCTGGTGCTAATCCAGTTGGTGTCCGTCGGGGAATCGAAAAGGCAACCAATGCAGCTGTTGACGCATTGCATGACATGTCAAAGACAGTGTCAACAAAGGAAGAAATCGCCCAAGTTGCCTCAATTTCAGCGGCTGACGAAGAAGTCGGGGCATTGATTGCCGAGGCCATGGATCGTGTTGGTAATGATGGCGTGATCACCATTGAAGAGTCAAAGGGTATTGAGACAACGCTTGATGTTGTTGAAGGTATGCAATTTGATCGTGGTTGGATGTCACAATACATGGTTTCAGACACGGATAAGATGGAAGCCAACTTGGACAACCCTTACATTTTGATCACGGATAAGAAGATTGGTAATATCCAAGAAATTTTGCCAGTGTTGCAACAAGTTGTTGAGCAAGGCCGGGCAATGTTGATTATCGCTGATGATATCACTGGCGAAGCTTTGCCAACCTTGGTCTTGAACAAAATGCGTGGTACCTTTAATGTCGTTTCAGTGAAGGCCCCTGGCTTTGGTGATCGTCGTAAGGCACAATTGGAAGATTTGGCTATCTTGACGGGTGGTCAAGTGATTACAGATGATCTTGGCTTGGCCTTGAAGGATGTGACCTTGGCACAACTAGGACAAGCTGCTAAGGTGACTGTTTCAAAGGACAATACGACGATTGTTGAAGGTGCTGGTAGTTCAGATGCTATCGCAGAGCGTGTTGCCCAAATCAAGGCCCAAATTGCCGAAACAACTTCTGATTTTGATCGTGAGAAGTTACAAGAGCGTTTGGCTAAGTTAGCTGGTGGTGTGGCAGTCATTAAAGTTGGTGCTGCTACCGAAACTGAGCTAAAAGAGCGTAAGTATCGCATTGAAGACGCTTTGAACGCCACTCGTGCGGCGGTCGAAGAAGGGTTCGTTGCTGGTGGTGGTACTGCCCTGGTTAACGTTATTCCAGCCGTTGCTGCCTTGTCAGAGACGGGGGATGTGCAAACAGGTATTAACATTGTTAAGCGCGCCTTAGAAGAACCAGTTCGTCAAATCGCTGAAAATGCTGGTTTGGAAGGTTCTGTGGTTGTTAACAAATTGAAGGAGCAAGTACCAGGCTTTGGATACAACGCGGCAACGGACGAGTGGGTTGATATGATTGCGGCCGGAATTGTGGACCCAACCAAGGTTACCCGTTCAGCTTTGCAAAACGCGGCTTCTGTTTCAGCCTTGTTGTTGACGACTGAAGCCATCGTGGCTGAATTGCCAAAGGATGATGCTGCTCCTGCTATGCCACAAGGTGGTATGCCAGGTATGATGTAAGCAAACGATAATTGATAGACGTGTTCGTCGTTAATCGACGGAGACGTCTTTTATTATTTAGCCGTTTTTCGGGTCAATGCCGATTGATTTAAAGTCAGTCGTATGATTAAAAAATGGCTAGACTCTTGCTATCAAACGGTTTAGCCACCTTTGAACAAAAAATTCAAAACAAATTTCAACTTCGTACTAGCTTTTATGAATTGTAGGTGTTATACTAAAAACAAGTTAAAAAGAGTTTTGTTTTAATGTTTTAGAGATGTTTGGCAGCCGATTTTTGATTTATAAATTTTTATTGGCGAAATGCCAGGAGGTTCTATCACATGGAACAAGGAACAGTAAAGTGGTTTGATTCAGAAAAGGGATTTGGTTTCATTTCTCGCGAAGCTGGTGACGATGTATTCGTTCACTTCTCAGCTATTCAAGGAGACGGCTTCAAGGCTCTTGAAGAAGGTCAAGCTGTATCATTTGAAGTTGAAAACGGTAACCGTGGCTTGCAAGCCGCTAACGTTACTAAGTTGTAATCAACTTTAGGAAAAACCATTACACTTCGGTGTGATGGTTTTTTTTATGCATTCACGTCTGGTTTAGTTGCTGAAGAAGCAGCGCTGCTACACGGCAGGATGCCAATGTGTCTCAAGCGCCAGGTTGATCTGGGCGTGGCCAATCAGCAGGCTGTGGAATTAATCATGACTGATAAGTAGTATAATGGGATTATTAATTTATTGAGTAGGTATAATGATGTTTGAAACACTTTCTAAGTGGTGGTGGACTGATAAAACACAAAAGTATGCAGCGTTAATTGTGCTCATACTGGTGGCGTTTCTCATCCGGCACTCGTTATCATTGGTCTTATTTGCCACGATTTTTGGTTATCTGGGAGTGAGCGGGGGGCGCACGATTCATAAGTACACTAGATTGCCCTATATCGCGGCCGTGATTAGTTTTTTCGTGACGCTAATTGCTGTTTTTGCACTGATTGTCTCTTTGATTGCGCCAATGTTTTATAAACAGGGGTTATATCTATATGAGGCCATTGTGAAGGGCCTCGTGAAGTATCCGCAAATTGAACAGCTTGCTTCTAGTTATATGAGTAAATTTAATATTACTGGTAAAGTCGGCGATCTGGTGCAAACCATTTTGCGGGGGTCGTTGAGTACTCTATCAGAAATTTTCCATGCGACTTCAGAAGTGGTCCTCGCCTTGTTCTTGGCTTTTATTTTCGCCATGACATTTAAATCAATTCGTCGCTTTGGCAACCAGTTTTTATCATCAGATTTTCCAGGTTTTTTCAAACATAGCTACCTGTTATTGAGCAAATTTGCCTACATTTTAGGCCAAATTTTTGAAGTTCAGATTGTGATTGACGTTTTCAACACCACTATTATGTTAATTGGTTTCATGATTATCGGGATGCCCTCACCCGTGGTCCTCGGGATGCTGGTCTTTATCCTAGGCTTAGTGCCGGTTGCCGGTGTGTTAATCTCAATGGTGCCATTAACAATTTTGGCCTTTTCAACGGGGGGCCTGGTGATGGCGGTTGAGGTCCTGCTGTTCGTCTTGCTCGTGCATACTTTTGAAGCATACTTCTTACACCCAAAGTTGATGGCATCGCGTTCGGAATTACCAATCTTTGTGACCTTCACGACGTTGATCTTCATGGAGACCTTCCTAGGTGCCTGGGGGTTGATCGTTGGGGTGCCGCTAGTTTCATTCTTCTTGGATGTCCTAGGCGTGCATAGATTTTCTGGCCAAACTGAAACATTTGAAGACTAATCGAAGTCGTCCATTCATTGGGTGGCTTTTTTGTAATAATTTTTGCATGGTTTTTTCGCGAAAAGTTCGGTAAACTTACAGACAATGTGAAGAATCTTTCATATGGAACTTTTAACTGTCCGTCCAGAGAGACGACCAAAGGAGTAGCACAATGAAACATAAGCAATTCGGTAAGGTAACAGCCGTGCCAATGGCCGAGCGCGCCATGACTAACTGGGACATGTTTGCCACATGGATCGGTGCCAATGCGAATAATGGTACCTGGTATATTGGCGGAGTGATCGCGGCAGCGGGGATGTTGACGGCATCGACAACCCTAATTATCACCGGCGTGTTGTCATACATCCTCTTGGCCTTGGCATCCTATATGGGTTATAAAACCGGGTTACCAGCGATGGTGTTGACCCGGGCATCCTTTGGGTTGCGGGGGTCATTTATTCCATCGATCATCAACTTGGTGCAGTTCATCGGTTGGGCGGCCGCTAATACATTTATCGCGGCCATCTCGATTTCGGTGATTTTTAAGGACCTCTTTGGTTGGGCCGTCTATGGCTCAAAAGGCGGGAACTTCGGCTTAATTTTGGGGATTGTCATCATGTCGATCCTGCATCTGATCAGTATTTCTTTGGGTGAAAAATCAGTCCGGATGATTGAACGTGTCGGTATTATTTTAGTTTTTATTTTTGTAATTTGGGAAACGGTGGTGGTGTTGAAGACCGTCTCGCTACAGGACATCATGCAATGGCATGCGCCTGCCAAAGTTGCAATGACGAGTGGTGCCGCGGTTGACGTTTTGGCCGCGTTCAATTTAGCGTGGGTCACCGCAGCCGCCGATTTTTCACGGTTTACACCGAAGAAGCAGGCAGCGACGACCCTGTCATTTCTGGGTGCGAATATCGGGTTGTTCTGGTTCACTTTTGTGGGCTTGATGGCGACCATCGCGACCGCAATTACATTGAACGCATTTGATCCAAATAATTCGGACCCCTCAACCATTGCCTCAAAGTTAGGTCTAGGCAGTCTGGCGTTGGTGGTGATCATCATTACATCAACGACGGCCAATGCGGTGAATTTGATGGCGGCCGGCTCTGCGTTAACAAATATGTTCCACAAGCTACGACTGACACCAGCTTTGTGGCTGGTCACTATTGGCGCTACCATCGTCTCATTTATCCCCTTAGTGGTCGCTTCATTCTTAGATTCATTTATTGTCTTTCTCGATGCGATTGGCATGTTTTTGGGCCCTGAAATTGCCGTATTCTTGGTGGACTTCTTCCTGGTGCGCAAGGGTGCATATGTTTTTGATGAATTTACCAAGATTGACGGAGCGTATTGGTATAATAAGGGTGTGAACTGGGTCGCCATCATTGCCTGGGTGCTTGGTGTCAGCTTGTACTTTGGTTTGAAGAAAATTAGTTTCATTGCGGATACGATCGGCGCCACTTTTGTATCCATGGCTTTGACGGCAGCGATTTATTATGTGGCTGCCCAGTTCATCATGAACAGCAAGCGTGGCACCCAGGTCTGATCGATGAGATTTGTAAAGATTTTGTAACCTGATGTCAGAAAAGCTAACATAAATTCTGTCTTGTAAATTTGATTTCAGGTAAACTAACTATTAGAGTATTTTGAGGTTAGCTTAAGACTAGCCGAATTTAGAGAAAATGGAGGAGTGTGTAATGCGTAAATGGCTAGTAAGTCTGTTAGTAATCGCGTCGGCTATATTTGGAATGCTGGTGGGGTTTGAACAGGCAAATGCGGCAAGCAAACCACACTACACGATTACGACGGATTCAACTTACCCACCTTTTGAGTTCCAATCAAAGAATGGGAAGTACATCGGAATCGACATGGATATGTTAAAGGCCATCGCCAAGAAAGAAGGCTTCACCTATACATTGAAGCCAATGAGCTTCAATGCCGGTGTTCAGGCGGTCCAAGCTGGTCAAGTAGATGGAATTCTAGCCGGAATGACAATCACTGACGAACGTAAGCAGACGTTTGATTTCAGTGAACCATACTACAAGACGGGGGTTGTCGTCGCAATTTCTGCTAAAGACAAGACGGTGAAGTCTTTGAAGGATTTGAAGGGGAAGACGGTTGCATTGAAGACCGGAACCGCCGGAGCAACATATGCCGAATCCATTCAAAAGAAGTATGGCTTTAAAGCAACTTATTATAATGATTCAAATATTATGTATAACGCGGTCATCACAGGTAACGCGGTTGCTGCGTTTGAAGATCAACCAGTGATGTTATACGCCATTAAGCAAGGAACGGCTTTGAAGATTATTTCAAAGCAGGTTGCCAATGGTGGTTGGTATGGGTTTGGTGTCAAGAAGGGCTCACAAGCTGCGCTACTAAAGTCATTTAATGCAGGCTATAAGAAGATCGTTGCCGATGGTACTTATGACAAAATCGTCAACAAGTATCTCGGAGATACTGGGGTTAACTACAAAGAAGTTAAGGCTGATTCATCACGGGATGACAGCACAAGCTTTGTATCAATCTTCAATGAAAACCGCAGTGCTTTGCTGAATGGTTTGATTAAGACGATTGAGCTAACCGTCCTTGGTGTTGTCTTGGCTTCAATTTGGGGAATCTTGCTAGGTGTCATGGGTGTGGTACCTTCAAAGTTCATTCAAGGTTTGTCAGCAACGATTATTTATATTTTCCGTGGCCTACCAATGTTGGTTTTGGCATTCTTCATTTATATCGGTATTCCTAATGTGACGGGACAACGTATCCCAGCGTTTACTGCTGGAATTATCACGTTGATTTTGAATGAAGGAGCCTATATTGGAGCCTTTGTTCGCGGTGGCTTTATGTCAGTCGATCCTGGTCAAATGGAAGCGGCGCGTTCGCTTGGTATGCCATATGGCAAGGCGATGCGTAAGGTCGTGATGCCACAAGGAATCCGCTTGATGATTCCAAGTTTCATTAACCAATTTATTATCACATTGAAGGACACCTCACTATTGTCAGCGATCGGAATTATCGAATTGACACAAACTGGAACCTTAATCATTGCCCGTAATCTACAAGGATTTAAGGTTTGGTTGATGGTGGCAGCTTTGTACCTCATCGTGATCACATTGTTGACATGGTTGTCTAACTGGGTAGAAAAGAGGCTGAAGTAATGGCTAAAATTGTTGAAGTTACAGATTTACACAAGAGTTACGGGGATAATGAAGTCCTTAAGGGTGTCAGCCTGAGTGTTGAAGAAGGTGAAGTCGTTGTCATGATCGGGCCCTCAGGGTCTGGTAAGTCAACTTTCTTACGTGCTTTAAACAAGTTGGAAGAAGTTGATTCAGGTGAGATTAAGATTGCGGGTTGGGATTTTAAGAATCCTAAAAATGACATTAATAAGACGCGCATGAACATTGGTATGGTGTTCCAACACTTCAATTTGTTTCCGCATCTAACGGTATTGGAAAACTTGATGCTAGCGCCAACTGAACTTGGTAAGATGAGTAAGGAAGAGGCTGAAGCAACCTCACGTAAGCTCCTTGAGCGCGTTGGTTTGGTCGAGAAGGCCGATGTGAAGCCAAATACTTTGTCAGGTGGTCAAAAGCAACGTGTGGCGATTGCACGTGCTTTGGCGATGAATCCCAACATTATGTTGTTCGACGAACCAACGTCAGCCCTAGATCCAGAAATGGTGGGGGATGTTTTGGCAGTAATGAAGGAATTGGCACAAGAAGGCATGACGATGATCGTCGTTACGCACGAAATGGGCTTTGCTAAGCAAGTGGCTGATCGGGTGGTCTTCTTTGACAATGGTTTGATTCGTGAAGAAGGCACACCAGAAGCAATCTTTAATCAACCAAAAGACCCTCGGACCCAAGAGTTCTTGAACAAGGTCTTAAATGTCTAATGATAGCACTGGGCATGGTGGTAACCTGCTAGTCTGCAGTTGGATAACAGTGTGACCGAAAAAGGCCAATCCTTAGGATTGGCCTTTTTTGCACGATAAAATCTTTATTTGGTACCGCCGGCATCCCCGTTGACACCTTCCTCAGTACCCGGATTAAACCAAGCGGCATGCGCATTAGTCGCTTGGTTGGTTAAATCGAAGTAGCCAACTGTGCGGTCGCTGGCGTTGGCCCAAGTCGCTGACTTAGTAAGGGTCGCATGGGTAATGATGCGATAATTGGTATCAGGAAACAAGCAGCTGATAATGGTTAGTTTAGCGTGTTTCGTAGCGTTCAATACACTGACATCGCTTGGCTTGACGAGGTCTTGGCCCGTAATGGTGTAGGTGTAGATATGCGTGCCATTTGCGAGATAGACCTTTTGGCCTTGCAGCCAATCAGATGAACCGGGTTGACCGTTTTGCAGGTAGGGCGCGTTTTGGCTCCGGTTTTTTTGGAGGGCAGAAAAACCAGTGTGGCCATCGTTGAAATTATGGGCCGCTAATCCATAATTGCCCTGGCCCATGACTGGCATGTTAGTGCCATTGGGATCATCAGCCGAGCGGTTAGCGTAGTTTGCCCCTTGGTTAAGACCGGCCACTGAGTACGCATCATCGTAGATTGGTAATAGAATTGAACGGGTTGGGATCGCAACGAAACCTTGCTTGTGATAGCCGTTGGCAGCGTTGCGCATCACCATTTTAGCAATGCGTTGACGGGCCGTGAGCGCATATATTGTGTGCGTGCGTTGTAATTTTTGATAGTGATAGTGCTGTAGCTGTTTTTGCGTAGTCCCGGCGATATTGAAGATATTGGTTTGCCAGATTTGAAAACCGATCAGGCTGATTGCAAATGCCAGCACTAAATGCGCTAAGGACCGCCTGATGGCGAGGTGCCAGTGGTGATGTAACCGGTAGGACCAAATGATCGACCAGAGTGTCATGAGCCCAAATAGGCCGAGGGCAACTGGCAGCATGGTTTTGAAGATGTGGGTTAATTCGATTTGCGTTGAAATCGCGGTGAAGTTTGGCATGATTAGATCCTAGGCGTGATATTTAATATTTTGCACAGCCAGCTTTTGGCTAAATAAAGGCTGCCAAGCTGGATAACGTTGCTGACTTTGAATGGTTTGCCAACGGTCGATAAAGGCGATGATCAAGATGATCGCAGGGCCAAATTTTTCATCAGTATAGGTGATTTGCAAACGAAAGTTATTTGTGGGGACGACCCGGGCTAACGTACGGGTGAGGTTTTTGACCGAATAGTGGCGTCGTTGTGGGTTACCAATGACCAGCCAATTTAAGTGATTAATGACTAATAAATCGCGAAATTGGGTTGAGAGACCGAACGACCCGAGTTCTTGGGCATCTAATTTCAAAACAAAGCGCGGTAAAAAACCGGCGGCAGTTTGCACGATTTTACAATGGCTTTCAGCACCGGGCGCAATTAATTGTAATTGATCGCCGGGACGCCCAAAGTCCCCAATGATATGATAAAGCAGTTTGCCGTTTTGATCCGTAATGCGGCTCACACCGAAACCTTGTTGCTGTGACGTTTGTTGTAAATAAACGGTAGTCATCCAAAGTACCTCCAATCCCGTCAGTCGTCACGTCGTGTATTTAGTTTAAGTATACCGGTAAAAACAAATTCAACCAAATTTTATTAACAGACTAGACGCGTGCCGGCTGGTTGGGTATAATTTCTATGTGAAGAAGTTCACTAAAATGATATCCTTATCGTTAGGCACGTGCCTACTGATTGTGGGATAATATAGTTGGTAGATGAAATTTGATTTTAAGAAGATGGAGTATTTCTCATGGAACTCTTTGAACAATTAAGCACCCGTATTAAGGGGCAAGGTAAGGTTTTGGTATTCCCTGAAGGAGAAGATGCCCGGATCCAAGGAGCGGCGGTTCGTTTGGCAGCAAGTGACTTGGTCAAGCCAATTTTGCTTGGTGACCAGGCGACCATTGCGGCAACTGCAGCCGCCAATCACTTTGATTTGTCAGGTGTCCAAGTGATTGACTTAACCGAATATCCACAGGACGCGTTCGATCGCATGGTCAATGCATTAGTTGAACGTCGAAATGGTAAGACGGATGCCGCGACAGCAGAAAAGTGGTTAGGGGATGTGAACTACTTTGGTACGATGATGGTTTATCTTGGGTTGGCTGATGGATTAGTTTCCGGTGCTGTGCACCCAACGAGTGATACGGTGCGGCCGGCCTTACAGATCATTAAGACCGCTCAAGGATCATCACGTATTTCAGGTGCATTTATTATGCAACGCGCAGAAGAACGCTATATTTTTGCTGATGCGGCCATCAATATTGATCCGGATGCGGCAACGCTAGCAGAAATCGCGATTCAATCAGCACACACCGCGAAGACATTTGGTTTAGAACCACAAGTTGCCATGTTAAGCTTTTCAACGAAGGGTTCAGCTAAAGCACCACAGGCCAATAAAGTGATCGAGGCCACTGCTTTAGCCCAACAAGCGGCGCCCACTTTAGCCATTGATGGTGAATTACAGTTTGACGCGGCCTTCAGTAAGACGGTGGCGGCGGCGAAGGCTCCTGAATCTAGCGTGGCTGGTCACGCGAATGTCTTTGTCTTTCCTGATTTACAATCAGGGAACATTGGCTACAAAATTGCGCAACGTTTGGGTGGCTTTGAAGCGATCGGACCAATCTTACAAGGATTAGCAGCCCCAGTGGCTGATTTGTCACGGGGTGCCAACGAAGAAGATGTTTACAAGGTAGCCATCATCACCGCGGCCCAAGCTTTAGAAGCCTAACTTAAAATGCCTCTAGTTAAACAGATATTCGGCAAACGGATATCTGTTTTTTTATTGACCGAGATTGCGTCAAGCGGTGGTGATTAAGGGAACGAATATATTTTAACCTTTGCTATCCACAAATGAACGTTTGATTGGTATGATAGTAAGATAGGATTCTTGAATGAAATGGGAGGTAACCATAATGGCGGATGAAGTGAACACTTTGGTACAACAGGCGCCACAGGATATTCAGGCTGAACAAGCGACGCTAGGCTCAGTCTTGATCAGCACGGATCCAGCGGATACGTTAGCTGAAATTAATGCGATTGTTGAACCAGATGACTTTTTCCAAACACGGCACCGGCTGATCTATCGTGCAATGTTGACCCTGGATGAAAATCTCCGACCAATTGATGTACTGACCTTAATTGAACAGTTAAATATCATGAACCAGCTGGAAAACGCTGGTGGTGAAGCCTATTTGGCTGAATTAGCCGTTGCGGTACCGATTGCGCGTAATGCCCCAGTCTATGCGGATATTGTTAAACAAAAAGCTTTACGTCGGCGGTTGATTGATTTGTTGGCTAATGGAACCGAGGAATCATATACCGATATGAAGTCGGTGGAAGATTTGATTTCAGAGTTATCATCAGGTTTGGATGCGATTGAAACCGGGGCCAATGATGCTGACTTTGAACGGATCGGTGACGTGGTCACCGATGCATTCGACCGGATTGAACTAAATGCCAAGGCTGATGGTACGGTGGTTGGTTTGGCGTCTGGTTATCCAGCGCTCGATAATATGACCACCGGCTTTGGTGGTGGTCAGGTGATTATCATAGCGGCTCGTCCGGGTTTGGGTAAAACGGCCTTTGCTTTGAATATTTTGAAGAACGTGGCGGTGGAAAACCCCACCTTACCCGTGGCGTATTTTTCACTTGAAATGTCTGCGGTGGACTTGGTTGATCGTATGCTGGCTGCTGAGGGCAATGTCCACTCAAAACATATTCGAACCGGGCAATTGACCGATGAAGAGTGGACGAGTTTAACGGTGGCGATGAGCTCGTTAGGCAATACAAAAATCTACATGGATGCATCATCCAATATCCGGGTTTCAGAGATTCGTTCGAAGCTACGTCGTTTGGTGAAACGTGAAGGCAAACTTGGCCTAGTAATCATTGATTATTTGCAATTGATCGAAGGTACCGGCAACGAGTCACGGCAACAACAAGTGTCAGCCATTTCGCGGGCAATTAAGAACATGGCCATGGAACTGGATGTACCGATTATTGCGTTATCACAACTCTCACGTGGGGTCGAATCGCGTGATGATAAGCGACCACGGATGTCTGATTTGCGGGAATCGGGCTCAATCGAGCAAGACGCCGACATTGTCGCGTTTTTGTATCGTGATGATTATTATCAACGTGACAATGACAATACGGAGAGTCTGCAGGATCCGCGGCATGAAGAGGCGGATGTGGGTGACATGGAAGTGATTCTAGAAAAGAACCGTCGTGGTGAACGAGGCACGGCACACGTGTTATTCGTGAAATCATACAATAAGTTCTCTTCGGTGGATTACACCCACGATGACAGTAATCCATTTGGTTAATTAAGGATGCAGAGCATGATGTGGAACTAACTGGTGTCAGTTAGTTCCACATTTTAATTTTTATGCGCTAGCCCATGATACTGGGGTAGGTTTGACAGATTGAGAGGAAAATTGTGGCAAAGAATACGGCGGGGCTATCACTAAAATGGCTCTTGATAGTGAGTTTTATTAATAATTTCGGCATGGGTTTCGTGTGGCCACTGACATCAGTGTATCTCCACAGTGAACTCCATCAATCGATGGTGACCATTGGTTGGGTGTTGTTAGCAAATTCAGCTGGGCAAGCGCTAGGCAGTGCCATCAGTGGTGCCTTGTTTGATAAATTTAAGCCAATTAATATCATTAAATTTGGGGTCGGCATGATGATTCTGATCCAATTAGGGTTGTTTTTCTATCATGGTTGGCCATCATATGCCATCTTCTTGGCGTTTTATGGCTTAATGGCCGGTTGGATGGGTGGCATCATCAATGCTTACGGAACGAGTGTTCATCATTATGACGGTCGCTTTGTTTACAACATGTTGTATTTCACAGCTAATTTTGGCATGGTCTTTGCGACCTCTTTAGTTGGCCCCATCTATAGTTTTGGGGTGCAGTGGTTATTTGTGGTGGCGTTATTGATGTATACCATCTTATTCATTATTGTTTATCTTAACTTTGATGTGCCACTTGAACGCCATGTTACTGAGCATAGCAGTAGTAAGATGACATTACCCCGAGCTAATGCCATTATGATCGGGGTGGTCATTGTCGCTTTGATTGGTATTTGGATTGCCTATTTCCAATGGAATGGGTCGATTTCCGTCTATATGGAATCAGTTTTAAAGTTACCGCTCTGGCAGTATTCAATGTTGTGGACGATCAACGGTGGCTTAGTCGTGATTTTCCAGTTAATTATCAATGCATTGAATCTCTCAACGAATACGCGGGCAATGTGGTTAGAGTTGATCATTGGGATGGCCTTATTTGTCGGCGCATTCTTTTCTATTTCATTTGCCAAAGATTTTGCAGGCTTTGTCTTGGCGATGGTGATTACCACGATTGCCGAGGTTATGGTCTTTCCAATGTTACCCGCGCTGGTTAATGAATTGACGCCAGCGGCGGTCAAAGGGCGTTATCAAGGGTTAGTCACGGCCGCCCCCAGCATGGGCCGAGCAATCGGACCGGTCGTTGGTGGTTTCATGATCGATGCCCATGGCTATATCAACATGTTTCGTGCGATGGCGTTGTTGGTTGCAGGGGTATATGTTATCTTTATAGGAATTGCTTTACTAGTTATGCGACGCACCAAGCGTTACGTATAAAAAAAGGGGGAATTCCTCATGGAGATTGGCTCATTACATTTTCGGTTTGGGCTGCGCACTTTAAAAACCGGCCTCGCCGTGTTATTAGTGACAGCGGGCTTTGCATTAGTGCATCGTGGTAACCCGATGATTGCCAGTTTAGCCGCCGTATTTGCGTTACGTTCGGACTTTGAAACGACCTTACACTTTGGTAAGTCCCGCGTATTAGCTAATTTTTTGGGTGGTGCTTTTGCGGTGGGTTACATCTGGATTCGAAACTATACCCATAATGCCGAGTTGGTTCAGGTGATTGGAGTCCCACTCTTGTTAATGGCGCTCATCATTTTAAATGACGGTATCAACAATAATAGCGGGATTATTGGTTCAACCGCGGCGTTTTTGATGATTTCGTTAACTGTACCAGCGGGTGAGTCCTATTTCTACGCGGTAGAACGGGTATTTGATACCTTTTTAGGGGTCGCTGCAGCCGTCCTGATGAATATTGGCACCTCACCAATTAGCCCGAGTGAGGTGGCCAAAGAAATTGAACAGCATGAAACTAAGCAGCAGCCGTGATGGCTGCTTTTTTTGTGATGCCTGTCTGATAAGTGGTGTAAACTTAGGAGCAAAAGCTGTAGTGGGTGGTGAAATTATGAGTCTATCATATCAACAATTATTAGTGGCGGTGCCGTTGGTATTGCAAGGTGGTAATGTACCTAATATCGTTGGTGAAGCCGGCATCGGCAAGTCCGCGCTGGTCGTGGCCGTTGCCAGCCAAATGCAGGCCAAGCTGTTTACCACGGTCGTGTCATTGTCTGAGAAGGGGGATCTGGTGATGCCCATTCCTCCGTTTACGGCTAACGCATTTGTGATGACGAGCCGTTATGGTGAGCTAGCGGATGTTAAATACGGTTATACACATACCTTAATTGAAATTATCGCGCAAGCCGAAGCCCATCCTGGTCAACCGATCTTATGGTTTCTGGATGAGTTTAATCGGGGTAGCCAAGCGGTCCAGTCTGAATTAATGAATTTAGTTTTGCAACGGCAAATTAATTCACTGCAATTACCAGCTGAGGTGCAAATTATCTTGGCAGAAAATCCAGATAGTGATATGCCCGGGTTTGAGGAAAGTAATTATGCGGTCATGGCTGGGGATGCGGCGATTAAGGATCGCACGACGCGGTTAGTGATGCGCGTCGATGTCGCGGATTGGTTGCAGTGGGCAAAAACCGTAGTAGCCGGTCGGCCGGTCATTCACCCACTCGTCACTGCCTATATTGCAACCACCCCTGATACTTTATTCCCCCGCGAACGTGGAGCAGATTTAAACCCGACGCCGCGTGCTTGGCAGCGGGTATCGGATAATTTATACGAGTTAGAGAAATTAGCGCCAAAAATGGCAGACCAGTTGATTTTTGATATCGTTGCGGGCGATTTAGGTACCTTACATGCGCAACTATTTGTGCAGTATTGGCGGGAACAGGGGACGACTTTGTCCATGGCGGAACTATTTTCCCCTGATTTTAAAGGGACGCAATTTAATGACCTCTCTGAGGTCACCAAAATCGCGTTGTTGAAGCAGGCGTTACTGGAGGTAACGTTAACTGATGCATCAAATGCAACCCGATTTAAGCAGCTCTTGGAGGCAGCGGCGCCAGATAGTCGTTATGTCGTTGTTAAGGCAATATCGCGTGAGTTATTAAATGAATTGTATAATGCAAAAAGTCATTCAACAGAAGAACTTTATCAATTGATTAGCGAGGTGGCGCTGGATGCTGACTAATGAAATTGAACGGCAAATTCAACAAGCTGCACGCCAATTATTAGATGACAGTCGGTTTTACGGTGAAATTTTATTACGACTGACCCGCGTCTATGATGACCAGGCCGAGAATGCGGTTGACGTGCGGTACGCGACGCATCAATGGCAACTGGTGATTAATCCCGCTCTGTTTGTTGTGACCTACCCCACCGCTGAAAACATATTGGGTATCTTGACACACCAGGTCTTGCATCTAGTGTGGCAACATCCCATCCGTTATGGGCACATCCCCACTGATAATTTACGACGGGTGGTTAATTTAGCAACGGATTTGGCTGTCAATCAGTATGTTAAAGCTGATTTTGCTGGGAAAGTTTTACCAGCAAAATTTGCTCAACGCTTTCATATTCAGTTGCCAACCTTTGCTGATTCACAACAGTACTATGAGTTGTTATTGCCTTTTTTAGATGATTTACAAACATCAGGGGGGACAACCAACGACCAAGCCATGCATGCCGGCTGGGCAACTAGCCAACAGTCGGCCACTGAAGCGGGCGCAGCCTTGGAAAATCTGATCAATCAAGCGCAGACAGATGCCCACATTGCGGGGCGGGGCCGCTTACCAGGCTCTGGCACCCAAGCAATCGAGGCGCACGGAACCCAGACATTGAATTGGCGACGCATCCTCACGCAGCAACGCATTCACCAAGCAGCTGAATATCACGCTACCCGGGCTCGATTCAACCGCCGGCAGCCATACCGGATTGATTTGCCAGGACAGGTGCTTAATCAACAAGTGCAAGTCGTCGTGTTTGTGGATCAATCTGCCTCAATCAATGCGACCTTGGCGGTGCGTTTTGTCAATGAAGCACGCGCGCTTAAACGACAAATTCAGGGCCAAGTCGTGCTTTATGCTTTTGATAGCGCCGTTTATCCCTTGGCGGATCTCACCAAGCGCCATCAGGGTGGTGGGACAACCTACCAGGCTTTATTTGATGAACTCAAAACAGCACATTTTCAGTGGCAACACACGCAAGTCGTCATTTTAACTGATGGTGTGGGGGAAGAGTTAGTGGATACGCACCATTTTAAAAATGTCACCTGGGTGCTACCGGCACAGCAGGTCCTATCCGTTAGTCAACCAATTGGCCGGGTGCTTTACATGGAGGTAGAAAAATGAAGGTCACTTCACCGGAAGTTTTGCAAACGATTATTGATAAAGGGCATGATTATCGGCGCGCAATTGCCCTGATTGAAGGCAAATGGGAAGAATTGCTCTTGGCGGCTCCTTGGGGAATGACGACCATTTCTTTAAACGATGTCAAGTTAATGCAGGCGTACTTAGCGGCCGAGGTGGTCGCGCAACCAAAATATACGTTGGCGACTTATGCTGATGTCCAGCGCTTCGTTCAAGCACACCATACGCGCATAACGCCAGCGGTCAGGGATTATCTGTTAGCACCCTATCAGATGTGAATGAAGTTGGCATTCCTCTGAATGTTTTTGTTAATTAGTCGGGAGCTTGCTATAATGTAGAAAAACACTTGGGGGATTCGACAATGGAAGTGCTTGAACGAGCGTATGCCAAATTGAATATCAGTTTAGATACGCCGTTCATTCATGCCGATGGTGAGCAAGAATGGGATATGGTGATGGTTGCGATTGATTTGGCAGATACGGTGATGATCCGGACGGTCACCGAGCATCATGAGATCATTGTTGATTCGACCTCGGGCTTACTCCCCCTAAATGAAAAAAATTTAGCTTACCAAGCCGCGATGTTCATGCGTGAAAAGGCCGGGGTTAACGAGGGTGTTGAAATCCATATCGATAAGCGCATCCCGATTGCTGCCGGTCTAGGTGGTGGTTCGGCCGATGCGGCAGCGGTGTTACGGGGGTTAAACCGCATTTGGGGGTTGCAACTCACGGAGACCCAATTAGCAGCAATCGGCTTGAAAATTGATGCTGATGTCCCTTTTTGCGTGTATTCGCGACCAGCCCGCGTGACTGGCCGTGGTGAAATTGTCCGCCCCTTAACTAAGAAGTTACCGGCCATTTGGGTGGTTCTAGCTAAGCCAGCCGTATCCGTATCAACGCCTAAAATTCTGCGGTCAATTGATTATGATGATTTGCAACACGGGGATGAAGTCAAAATGATCGCAGCGGTTGAAGCAGGCGACTACCAGGCGATGCTCAAATATATGTTTAATGTGTTGGAGCCAATTACGGCGGCCCGGTTCCCGGAAATCCTCAAAATTAAAAATAAAATGATTGAGTTTGGCGCCGATAATGCGCAGATGTCTGGCACGGGGCCCTCAGTTTTTGCCCTCACAGATAAAGCTTCACGCGCTAAACGTATTCGCAATGCGATTCAAGGCTTTGTCGGTGAGACATATATCACGCATATCGTGAATTAACATGACGCGACTTTAAGGTTTCTTTTGGTCGGGTCATTTATGTTTATAGCTATAGACCCTGTGAAAATAGAAAGAGAGTTACTTATGCCAATCGTAAATCAAAATGACGCTACTGCGGTGTCCCGTTATACTGAATTTATTCGTCAATCACCAAACGCCCAAATCACCCAAGATACCGGCTGGGCGCATGTTAAAAACAATTGGGAACCGCTCTATGCTTATGTTGAAAATGAGCAGGGCGCAATCGCGGGCGCGCTGTCAATTTTGATTTCAGACACACCAAGCGGGTATAAATTTGCCTACGCTTCAAAGGGACCAGTGGTGCCTTATGGTGATGTCGCGATGCTGAACGCATTAGTAGCAGAAGTGAAAGCAACGCTCATTGAAAAAAACGTCTACTTGCTTCGGCTTGATCCGGAATGGCGATATGATGAAGCCCTGGTGCAGTCGATTTTAGATGCCGGCTATAAGGTGCGGGGGCGTAACCTGGCCCATTTGGGGATGCATGCTACGATTCAACCACGACTGAACATGGTGATTGATCTAACCAAGCATCCTGAGGCCGAGACACTGTTTGATATGGTGCCTTCTAAGACAAAAAATAAGTTGCGTAAGCCAAGTCGTGAAGGGGTTGTGGTTGATTATGGGTTAACGGATGACTTCTTGGATGATTTCTATGCCACATATGTGACGATGTCACAGCGACATGAAATTTCCCACCGGCCCAAGGACTATTTTGCACGCATGATTGAAACGTACAAGGATACAGATATCATGCGTATCTATCGGGCTAAGTTAGCAGATGAAACCTTGGCTACGACGATCGGCTTTGATATGGGGGACAAGGTTTGGGATATGTATGCTGGATCAGTCGATCATGATAAGACGAATGCCCTCTATGCCACCCGGGTAGCCATGGTGGAATGGGCATTAGCAACAGGTAAGCGGCGTTATGATATTGGTGGCATTCAGGCAGCGGATGAATCCGATGGCTTGTATAAGTTCAAGCGTAATATCGTTCGGGATGAGCCAACTGAGTATCTCGGTGAGATTGACGTGGTGTTGAATCCGGCAGCCTACGCTGATTTAGTTCAAGAATAGTCATGGCACCCTCGAAGGTTTTCGGGGGTGTTATTATTTAGGCGACCACAATGCTGGTTTTTGTCGTTGTCCCACTGAATTGTGGTAAAATGGTATACAAATTGGTATATAAAAGGAGTGCAAAAATGACTAAGGTTTTGACACATGCAACGATTTATACCGGTGAGCATGAGCAACCAGTAATTAAGGATGCTTATATTCGCTTTGATAAACAAATTCAAGCCATCGGCCCAATGGAAACCTTGGTGCTGACAGCAGCGGATCAGGTCATCCGCGCTGATCGGCAAGTGATTGTCCCTGGTTTTATCGATGTTCATGCGCATGGTGCTTATGGGTATGACACGATGGATGGTGTGAAGGATGACATTATCAACATGGTGCATGGTCAAATTACTGAAGGCATTACCGCAGTCTTTCCGACGACCATGACGCAATCAGTCGAAAAAATTGCTAATTCGATGCGGGCTGTCAATGAAGCCGCCCAAGTTGAACCAGCGATTGTTGGTGTCCATTTGGAAGGCCCTTTTATTAACCCACACTATAAGGGTGCCCAGCCTGAAGAATACATTATTGCACCGAACTATGATTTGGTGAAGGAATGGAATGAATTATCTGGTAATCGCGTGCGGTTGATTACCTATGCGCCAGAGCAAGCCGAGGCGTTGCGTGCGTTTGAAGACTACCTACTCGCCCATGACATTATTGGTTCAGTGGGTCACTCCAATGCGACGCGTGAATTTTTGCAAAAGGAATCAAAGGCCGCTCACATTACTCACTTGTACAACGCACAACGACCAATGTCACATCGTGAACCAGGTGTTACCGGGCACGCGATGCTTGAAAAGAACATTCGCACTGAGTTGATTGTTGATGGTTTTCATGTGTATCCAGATATGGTTAACTTAGCCTACCAGTTAAAAACGGCGCAGCGCATTGATTTGATTACGGATTCAATGCGGGCGAAGGGGCTCGGTGACGGTGTATCTGAACTGGGTGGTCAAACAGTCTATGTCAAAGACAAGCAAGCTCGCTTGGTTGATGGTACATTAGCTGGTTCCGTCTTGGAATTTGATGACGCCTTCCGTAACATCATGGCCTTTACTGGTGCAAGTGTCCCAGAAGCTATTCAAATGGCCTCGGGTAATCAAGCCGAAGAATTTGGCTTGACGACTAAGGGTACTTTAACTATTGGCAAAGATGCTGATTTGAATGTTTTTTCAGCTGATTTTACAAGATTAGAAGCCACATACAGTCTCGGTCGCCATTTTTCAAAGGCGGATGTGAAGACAAAGTAAGGAGTATTTATGACAGCACCAATTTACATCACGATTCATGATGAGATGCGTGAAGCCATTGAAGCCGGCCGTTGGGGCGCGGGCGATAAAATCCCCTCTGAACGTGAATTAGCGGAACAATTCAATGTGTCACGGATGACCTTGCGCCAGGCCGTTTTAATGTTAGTTGATGAAGGTATCTTGGAACGCCGGGTGGGTGCTGGCACTTTTGTCACGGCGACACGTGTTCAAGAACGGTTGGATGGGGTTGGTTCGTTTACAGCAGCCATGCACGCTACTGGGCGCACCGCCTCCTCAAAAGTCATTGCTTACCATATTGGTCAGGCTTCCAAAAGTGAGGTGGACCAATTGCAATTGACACCCGATGCCCAGGTATTAAGGATGGAGCGTGTGCGTTATGGCGATGACGAACCAATTGCCTTTGAAATTGCGTCGATTCCGGCCACTTTGGTTGAGGGGCTGTCGCGTGAAGAGTTGACCGACTCACTTTACAATACGTTAACCACCAAAAAAGGGTTGACCATCGGCCGGGCAGAACAAGTGTTGACCGCGGCAGCGGCTACTGAACGCGTGGCCGATTTGCTTGCCATTCAACGGACAGATCCCGTTTTGGTCATGCGTCAGGTCACGTTTGATAGTCAGGCAGTGCCCTTTGAATATGTACGGACACAATACGTCGGCTCGCGTTTTGAATTTTATCTTGCGCATTAAATAAACAGGAAGGCCATCCATCAGTGATGGCCTTTTTTGTTGAGCACCATGGGCAGGTAGGTGACATAGTTAATGCTATATACATTCTTTTCATGAAATTGTCAAATAAATTGGCATTGATTACTTGTTGTATCATGAAATAAGGGGTAACATGTACGTTGGATGGAAACATTTCGCACAAAGTTTTCAGTGTTATCAAGGGGGCTAAAATTATGGTAAATACAGATCAAACAGTTTCTGAGTTAACGGCAATCGTTGGTCAGCATCATATTATTACTGATGCTGCAAAATCATTGCGTTTTCGTAAGGGCTATCGTTCAGGGCAAGGGGATGCATTGGCTGTTGTCTTTCCAGGTAATTTAATGGAAATGTGGCATGTGCTTGAAGTGCTACATAAGCATGACATCATCATCATTATGCAAGCTTCCAATACGAGTTTGACGGAGGGATCTGTACCCACACCAGGTTACGATCGGCCGGCAGTCGTGGTGAGTGGCCGGCGCATTCAGGATTTGCAGTTACTCAACCATGGGGAGCAAGCCTTGGCTTTCCCCGGGACGACTTTGTTCACTCTGGAAAATACCCTAGCCAAGATTGACCGTGAGCCTCATTCAGTGATCGGTTCATCCACTTTAGGAGCGTCAGTCATCGGTGGTATCAATAATAATTCTGGTGGTGCATTGATTCAACGTGGGCCAGCCTATACTGAGCTAGCCTTGTATGCCATGATTGATGAAAATAATGAATTAAAGTTAGTTAATCACTTGGAAATCGATTTGGGTGAGACGCCTGAAGAAATGATCACTAATTTGCAGGAGCGTCGGTTTGACGTCGATGCCGTACCAAAGCCACAACATCATGGTTCAATTCCAGATCATGAAAAGGTTGTGCGCGATGTTGATTCTGAAAAGCCGGTTCGCTACAATGCCAATCCAAAGCAGCTATACGAGGTCTCAGGGTCATCAGGGCACGTTGCCGCGTTTGCCGTACGGCTTGACACGTTCCCTAAGGATGAGCGTTCAAAGGTGTTTTACATCGGTACCAATGATCCAGGCGTCCTTGAAACCATGCGTCGGGACATCATGAAGACATTCAAGAATTTACCGGTATCAGGTGAATACATGCATAAAGAAGCTTATCGTATGGCAAAGAAGTACGGTAAGGATTCACTGATTGTGATTGATAAATTAGGTACGGCCCTCTTGCCAAGGATGTTTGCCCTTAAAGCCTGGGGTGAACGGTTCTTGAGTCATATCCCGTTCTTCAAGCCTTACTTCCCGGATCGGATGTTGCAAGCTTTGGGACACTTGTTCCCTAATCAGTTGCCACCACGTTTGGAAGAGTACTATGAAAAGTATGATCACTACTTGCAATTGAAGATGGCCGGGGATGGCATCGAGGAAGCACGTGCTTATCTAGAGAAATACTTTGCCACAGCGAGTGGTGAGTATTTTGAAGCTGATGCCAACGAAGAGAAGAAAGCATCGTTACACCGTTATGTGACCGCAGGTGTGGCCATTCGTTATCAAGAAATTAAGCAAGATTCAATTGATATCTTGCCTTTGGATATCGCGTTTGCTAGCAATGAATTTGATTGGTTTGAACACTTGCCAAAGGAAATTGAAGATAAGATTGACTTTAAACTTTATTATGGTCATTTCTTGGATCATGTGATGCACCAAGACTACATCTTGAAGCCCGGGGTTGATGCCCATGAGGTTAAGCAAGCGATGTTGAAGATTTTGGATCAACGGCACGCTATTTATCCGGCTGAGCATAATGTCGGTCACATGTATTTGGCAGCACCATCGTTGGTGGCTCATTATAAGAAGAATGATCCTACCAATAGTTTTAATCCCGGAATTGGTCAGCAGAGTCTGCATAAGTACTGGGGTGAGTTCTAATTCAGTGGGTATTAATCCTTGTATTAACCGGTATATATTGGTATACTATTCAAAGTGTTGAAAACTGCAGCGGACTGTCCGTAAGCTCGTCAACAATTGACCGTCAAAGTTTCAAATATGGCTTTGCCTCCCCAGTACCTGCGCTGCAGCAGTGAAAGGTTGGGTCAATTGCACGAATATGAGACAGTTCTCTAGAATTCAGCAAAAAAAATATTCTGGAGGACATGATTCATGTCACGTTATACAGGTCCTAAGTACCGTATCTCACGTCGTCTTGGTGTTTCTTTGTCAGGTACTGGTAAAGAAATCGCTAAGCGTAACTACGCCCCTGGTGATCACGGTTCAGGCCGTCGTTCAAAGTTGTCAGACTATGGTGTACAATTGCGCGAAAAGCAAAAGGTTCGTTTCACTTATGGTATGACTGAGCGTCAATTCCACAACTTATTCAACAAGGCTGGTCAAGTTCGTAAGGGAACTCACGGAACTAACTTCTTGATCTTGTTGGAGCGTCGTTTGGATAACGTTGTTTACCGTTTGGGATTGGCTTCAACGCGTGCCCAAGCTCGCCAATTGGTTAACCACGGTCACATCTTGGTTGATGGTAAGCGTGTAGATATTCCTTCATACGAAGTGAAGGTTGGTCAAGAAGTA
The DNA here is from genome assembly GCF_001761545.1 of Weissella soli. Classification (NCBI taxonomy): domain Bacteria; kingdom Bacillati; phylum Bacillota; class Bacilli; order Lactobacillales; family Lactobacillaceae; genus Weissella; species Weissella soli. The sequence goes on from NZ_CP017326.1 coordinate 310,535, forward strand.
TCAGTTCGCGAGAAGTCAGCAAAGAATGCTTACATCTTGGCGTCTGTAGAAGCACAAGTTGGTCACGTACAATACGTTGAATTCGACAAGGATGCCTTGAAGGGTTCATTGGTACGTTTGCCAGAACGTGAAGAAATCGATGGTGACTTCAACGAAGCGCTAATCGTTGAATACTACAACAAGTTGGGATAATTCCATTAATATGGATTTAGCCAAACAGGCTTTGTAGCATTTATGAAATAAAGCTATCAATTCGTCAGAATTGATAGCTTTTTTCTTTGGACGAACCCCTCAAAAGACTTCTTAAGAGACGGTTACTTTGCTTAGTAAATCACAGAATTGTTTAAGTATCATTAAAAGACTTTCAATAAACGATAAAGGTCGGAAACTTCCAGTACGTTTGCCTGGTGCAAGTGATACATTAATCTTAGTTAATTCGCGAAATTAAGGAGTTTGAGCATGTGACGACATGTTCAGTAAAAGAGTATGGCAAATATCGGACATGTAGTCATTGGTTTGATTATTGTGGGGGCAGTAGCCTACATGATTATCTTTTTGGCCCAACAAATTATCGCTCGGCAAGTGGCAAAACTAATCATTCGTCTGGAACAATTGAAAAATATTCCAGTGCGTGATCGGTTAGTCGATGGTCGAAAAATGAGTTTGACAGGTAAGTCGCTCAAACAATTCGAAGCCTTAGAGGCAAAGTATACAAAGCTTGAAATGACTGGCTTCGAAGCAATTAAGAAACAAGCCGACCAGGTTTTGTTTGATTCACAGGGCGTTAATTTTGTGAAGAGTACCCAATCAATGAAAGTCCTTCGTCAAATGGAAGCGGATGCCTCAAAAGACATCGACATTGTGCAACAAGGGATGAATGACTTAGAGCAGTTGGATCGCGAGCACAAGCAAGCGGTCTTGGACTTGGAAGCTAAGTACAAAGAATTGCGCAAGATTTTGCTGTCACAAAGTTTTAAATTTGGCCCAGCGTTAGATAAGTTAGAAGAAATTTTAGGCGCCTTGGAAGAGGATTTTTCGGAATTTGCCCGTATGACGGAAGAAGGGGACCACGCGGCTGCGGCTGATATTCATGAGACATTGGCCATGGAAACCAATCAATTAGAAGAGCGCATTGCCCAAATCCCAGCGTTATATGAAGATTTGAACGAAAAGATTCCGGCGCAATTGGCAGAAATTAGTGAAGTTTACACAGCGATGGCTGCCAAAGGCTTCCGTTTTGAGGAAGACTTCGTTGAACCAGCTTTAGCTGATTTGCAGAAGCAACGTAAAATTGGTTTGGATTTGCTCCAAGCATTGACTTTGAAAAAGGTTAATGATCAATTGAAGGGCTTGCATGAATCGATTGAATATCTGTATGCAACTTTGGAGAAAGAGGCCAAGGCCCAACAACGAGTGGCTAAGCAATTAAGTGAATTGTTAGAATTCAAGCACCATGTTTCACGACAAAACCATGATTTAAAGATTGAACTTGATCGCATGAATCAAGATTTTGTATTTAACAAAAACGAATTTGATCAAGTCCAAACGTGGACTAAACAGATTCACAATGTGACAGAACATCTGAATGATGTGACACGCGAGATCGAGACACAAGAACTGATTTATTCAACTGTTGAAAACGGCTTGAACCAAGATCAAGATCTGTTAACCGCCGTTGAACATGATCAAGTCACCATGTGGGACAATTTGCAAAAATTGCCAGCGATTGTCAAGGTGGCCCGTACGCGTGTGACCCAACATGATGAAAAGATGCGGTTGATTCAACGCCGGGTTGAGCGGCAAAATCTGCCAGGGATTCCAACGGCTTACGTTGATTTCTATAATTCTGTTAATGAAGAATTAGGTCGCTTAATGCAACAATTGGATGCCACCCGGATTAATATTGATGACGCTCAGCGACAGTTGAGCATCGTGAGCGCAGATTTGGATAATTTGGAAGAACGAACTAATCGCGTATTAGAAGATGCGGATTTGACGGTCCGGTTAGTGCGCAAGGCGTTTATGTTCCAGGATAACCAGGAAGTACAGCAGGCAGTTAACGAAGCAAAGTACTATTACGAGCAATCCTATGATTATGAATCAGCCACGCGCATTTTGGGCGACGTGCTAGATCAAATTGAGCCAGGTACGGTTGCGACTTTACGGCATCAATTTCAAACAGAAGTCACGGAATAAATTCAATTAATTCATGCTAACCGGTTGTCGCTAGACAATCGGTTTTTGTATCAATTTTATATCATGCAGGGCATCAACGTACTGAACTAGTATTGTTTAAGCTTTTATGCTATCATAGAATAACTATTTTTTAAGGAGGTCCCCCTCGGATGAGTGAACCGTTTGATTCAGAACAAGCACGTTTGGATGATGTCCTCGCGAAGATTCAAGATGCGAAGGTCCTAAATGATGCAAAATTAAAGCGGGCTGAAAAAGCCCAGGCAGAGGTGCACAAGGGTTGGGATGACGTCCGCTTTAAGTCATCGACTTATTCTAGCCTTTTTGAAACGGCGATGTCGGTTCGTCAACAACAACAAATGTTGCAAGAACGGGAATTGGCCACTAATTCAGCTGAACATCAGGCGGTGATCTTGGATCGTTTGAAGGAGCGGCCATACTTCGCGCGGATCGATGTGCAAGAAAAGGGTGCGGCGGTCGCTGAACCGATTTATATCGGTTTGGCTTCATTTTCAGATTCACCAGACAATTTTTTGGTCTATGATTGGCGGGCCCCGATTTCTTCAATCTATTATGATGCTGGGTTAGGTCATGTGCAATATGAAACACCTGATGGCCAACAAGAGGCACAAGTGTTACTAAAACGCCAATTTCAAATTGAAGAGGGTAAGGTCGTCACGATTTTTGATACCGATGAAGCGGTTGGTGATCAAATGTTGTTGAATGCCGTTTCAGGTGAATCAACAACCAAGATGAAGTCAATTGTGACAACGATCCAAAAAGAGCAAAATAAGATTATCCGTAACACGAAGGCTGAATTACTCTTCGTTCAAGGTGCCGCCGGATCAGGTAAGACGTCGGCTGTTTTGCAGCGGGTGGCCTACTTGCTTTACCGTTACCGGGGCCACTTGACTTCTGGGCAGGTAGTTATGTTTTCACCAAACCAGTTGTTTAATGATTATATTGATCAAGTTTTACCTGAATTAGGTGAACAAAACATGGTGCAGATGACATACTATCAGTATGCCAGTCGGCGCTTACCAAAATTGAAGCTAGAAACCTTACAAGAGCGTTTTGAAGAGAATTTAACGGATGCTGAACAAGCCGTTGTTGATTTCAAAGGTACCAGTGTCTACTTTAAGGCGATGCAACGTTACGCAGCGTCATTGAACCAAAAGAATATCAAGGTCCGTCCCATCAAGTTCCAAGGGAAAGAGATTATCCCTGTTGATAAGATCACGGATATCTACTATTCATTTAACGAAAACTACAAGTTAGGGAACCGTCTCCAGGCCACGAAAGAACGTTTGATGCGGATGCTCCAAAGTCGTGTCGGGTCTGAAATGAGGGAACAATGGGTTGAAGATACCGTGCAATCTTTGTCTAAAGAAGAGTATGATACTTTGCTAGGTGACAACCCACGTGAATTTGCTTCGGATGAACAAGAGTTTAATACATTGGCACGGTTGATTGTGCAACAAGCGATGGCACCAATTGCAAAGGGTGTTAACCGCAACCGTTTCATTAATATTAATGCGCAATTTGTGCATTTCCTCAAGTCCGTACCGCAGTTGGTCGATTTATCGGCCCACCATATTTCAGCTGAACAGTGGCAAATATCTGTAACGGCAACCGTCAATGCAATGCGTCATGGTGAGTTGTCATTGGTTGATATGACACCGTTCATGTTGCTTTATGATTTGATCAAGGGGAGTCATGGTGAACGTGATATTCGATTTGTTTTCATCGATGAAATTCAAGACTACACCCCATTCCAATTGGCATTCTTGAAATATAGCTTTCCTAAGGCGCGTTTCACGATGTTAGGGGACTTAAATCAAGCGATCTTTACCAAGGAAAATGCAGTTTCTTTGCAAAAAGAATTAGCGGCATTGTTTGATCCAGAACTATCTGAGTATATTCAATTAACACAAACCTATCGCTCAACCCAACAAATTACCGACTTCTCAAAGGCGGTCCTCATTAATGGGGCACAAATTGATGCGTTTGATCGGGTCGGTGAAAAACCAACGATGCGGGTCGTCGCAGATCAAGCTGAGCTAGTGCAAGCGACCTTGACACAACTGGCACGCAACGATGCAGCCAAAGAGACGACTGCGATCATTACCAAGACTTTGGCGCAAGCTGAGGAAGCCTACGCGCAATTACGTGAGGCAGCTCAGGTGACGATTATCCGCACGGAGAATCAGCGTTTGGTACCAGGTACAATTGTTGTCCCTGCTTACCTAGCGAAGGGCTTGGAGTTTGACGCGGTGATCATGTGGGATGCTTCTGAGGAAACGTATCATGGTGATAATGAACGTCAGTTAGTGTACACGATTGCATCACGGGCGATGCATCAACTATCAATTTACGGAGTTGGTAATATTACGCCGTTACTTGATGTTGATAAGTCACTATATATTGAAGAAAAGTAATCCCTTAAGCAGCATGTTTTTTGCTGCTTTTTTGTTTAGTGAAATTTTTCTCAAAGTTGGTGCGGTTTTCCTGGAATTTTCATATAATAGATGGAACAGGTTATACTTGTTGTAATATGTAGAGAAAATTGAGGTTTTAAGATGACCACTGAAGTACCTATCAGCTATGAACGATTTACACGGGATGCCTGGGAACAGTTGACGACCCCGGTTAGTGATCGCGACCTTGAGCAAGTGACGCCCCGTGTGTTGGCGAATATTAAATCATTTAATGATGAGATTTCCATGGCTGACGTCACGGCTGTTTACGCGCCGTTGGTTGATTACATCAAATTAAACGTGGCGCAGTATGCGCGCAAACTCAGCGAGCAACGGCTTTTTTTGGGGCAAGCCCAACATGCCACGCCGTTTGTGATTGGCATAGCTGGCTCGGTCGCCGTGGGTAAATCAACGACCGCGCGTTTATTGCAATATATGTTACAAGCAGAATTTGGCGATGCGGCAGTCGCGTTAACAACGACAGATGGTTTTTTGTTGTCCAATGCGGAGTTGCGGGCGCAGGGATTGTTTAATCGGAAGGGTTTTCCAGAATCATACGATATGCGTGCTTTGATCGATTTCTTGGATGATGTGAAGGCCGGCAAACCAATCGTGCGGTCACCTAAATACTCACATGAGATCTCAGATGTTTTGGCTGGCGAGTACGATGAGTTTAACCGGCCCGAAATTTTCATCGTGGAGGGCATCAATGTGTTACAGGCCCCTTCGAATTCGAAGGTGTATGTTTCAGATTTCTTCGATTTATCAATTTACGTTGATGCGGAGACAGATTTAATTGAGCATTGGTACTTGCAACGCTTTAACGCCCTATTGGATCGTACGTTGGCGGAGCAGGATCCAACTAATTTCTTTTGGTCATGGACGCAAATCCCACGTGAAAAGGCGGAAGAAATTGCCCGCCGTGTCTGGCGTGATGTTAATTTAGTCAATCTAAATGAGTATATTTTGCCAACGCGTGAACGGGCGGATATCGTCTTGCACAAGTCGGTGAACCACTTTATCAGTGAAGTTTGGTTACGTAAGTTCTAAAATGTAACTTTTCAATGTGACGCGAAAGTAACATTTTACGATGAAACCCTAAATATCGGCCTTAGTTAGCGGTTTATCGTAGCCTAACATTACAAAAGTTCAATTAATTAACTGGTAAAGCAATTTATTAAATAGCCGTTTTTTATAGGGTTTTGAGCGTGTTACATGCGTAACATTACAAAAATGTATCAACAAAACCGGGTGTGTCTTGATAAAAGAAGTGATTATGTTACTAAGGTGTAAAATTCAACTGTTGTGAGTTGTTACAATTATGTATGTTGATTTGGCTGAGTTTTGCCAATCGAGTCGCCCTCGAACTTTCTCGGGGGCCGAATGTAATCTTCCTACAGGAGAGTTAAATACCTATGAATAGTAAAGTAAAAGAAACAGCACTAACAGTTGCAGGTTTAACTGCAGTTTTGGCCGGCGGACAACAAGTTGTGAACGCCGCTACTACATATACGGTTCATCCAAATGATACTTTGAGCAATTTGGCTGCTAAGTTCAACACAACCGTTGAAGACTTAGTGAAGACAAATAACATCAGCAATGCTGACTTGATCTTCACTGATCAAAAGTTAACGATCGCTGATAGCGAAACTGACACAGCTACTTCAGTGGCTGCATCAGTCGCTCAAACTGCTGACGAAGCTGCCTCAACAGCGGCTTCACAAGCCGCCTCATCAGCTGCTGCTTCAATTGCCGCTAGTTCAGAAGCTGCTGCCTCAACGGCGGCCTCATCAGCTGCGGCAGCGTCATCCGCCGCTGCTAAGTCATCAGCTGCCGCTAGTTCAGCCGCTGCCGCATCATCAGCAGCAACGACAACAACTGCAAGTTCAACGGCAACCACGACGACTTCAACGTCGTCAACTTCTGGTTCAGTTTACTCACAATTTATCGCCGCTGGTGGTACAGATTCATTGTGGACGTACATTGTGTTGCCAGAATCTGGTGGTGATCCTAACGCGGTTTCTGCAAGTGGTTATCATGGTCTTGGTCAAACCAAGCAATCATGGGGCTATGGGGACGTTGCCACGCAAACTGCTGGTTTAGTTAACTACGCGGTATCACGTTACGGTTCAATCGATGCAGCGGTTCAATTCCGTTTGTCAAACGGTTGGTGGTAAAATACACCGAATAATTGCTTTTAAATAGAGGATGTGCTGATCACACATCCTCTTTTTTGTCGTAAATTAGGTTATAATTGATATAACTAAGAAAGGTGGATAACACGATGGATCTTGAAAATATGGACCCGCATGTGCAATCAGCCATGTATGGTACACCTAAAATAAACCCAGATGAACAGCGGCGCTACCTTGGCACCTTCCGTGAACGTGTCTATGCTGCTGAATATATTAAAGATATGCCCAATGAAGCTTATCACCCAATTTGGCGGGAAGTGTTACTGGCACATCCAGAGGCCACATTAATTATGAATGGTAATCTGCCAATGGATGAGTTGGTACCATTTATGCAGTTAGCTAAGGCAACAAATGTCGCATTTTCCATGAAAAATGATGATTTTTACCTTGTTGCACCAGACCGTTTGGGCCTAGTTTTAGCCGCAGATGAAGCAGTGAACATTGATGCAATTAATATTGCCAATATGGCAAGCAACGCTGATTCTGCACCGGTGGAGGAAACAACGGCACAAAAAGTTCCTTGGTTTAAAAAGTTATTCAGATAAGAGGCGAATGGATATGGCATTACAACCACTAGCTTATCGGATGCGACCCCGCAATCTCGAGGAAGTTGTGGGTCAAGAGCATTTGGTGGGCGAAGGCAAAATTATTAATCGCATGGTCCAGGCCAAGATGTTATCGTCGATGATTCTATACGGACCACCAGGCACCGGGAAAACGAGTATTGCCAGTGCAATCGCTGGTTCGACCAAGTATGCTTTTCGCATCCTAAATGCGGCGACAGATAGCAAAAAAGACTTACAGATCGTGGCCGAAGAGGCTAAAATGTCTGGTACGGTTGTCCTACTACTTGACGAAATTCATCGGCTCGACAAAACCAAACAAGATTTTTTGCTCCCACACATGGAAAGTGGGCGGATTGTGTTAATTGGCGCGACAACGGAAAATCCGTATCTCTCAATTAACCCGGCTATTCGCTCACGAGCGCAAATTTTTGAAGTGAAACCTTTATCAGAAGAAGACATTCGCGTGGCGATTCGTCGAGCCATGGAAGATGCAGAACGTGGCTTAGGTGACTATCATGCGGTGTTGGCTGCTGATGCCGAGAATCACTTGGTCTATGCGACGAACGGGGATCTGCGTTCTGCCCTGAATGGTCTTGAATTGGCCGTTAAATCGACCGCTCCGGACGCTGAGGGTGTGGTTCGCATAACTTTACCAATCATTGAAGAAACGGTCCAGAGGAAGGCTCTGACGGCGGATAAAGACGGTGATGGTCATTATGATGTTATTTCTGCGTTACAAAAGTCGATTCGCGGTAGTGACGCCGACGCGGCCTTATATTATGTCGCCCGATTGATCGAGGCAGGCGATTTGCAGATTATTGCCCGGCGCCTGCGCGTCATTGCCTACGAAGATATTGGGCTCGCTAATCCAGCGGCAGTGGCCCGTGCAGTGACGGCAATTCAGGCCGCTGAACAATTAGGCTTCCCTGAGGCCCGTATTCCCATTGCGAATGCCGTGATTGAATTAGCGCTGTCGCCCAAGTCAAATTCTGCTTATACAGCGATTGATGCAGCGCTAGCAGACGTGCGTCGTGGTGGCCATGGGGATGTGCCAGATACGATGAAGGATGCCCATTATAAAGGTGCTGAGAAATTGGGCCATGGGGTTGAATATGTCTATCCACATGCCTATCCAGGTGATTGGATACCGCAACAGTATCTGCCAGACAAGCTGCAAGGGACCCAATATTGGCAGCCGAAGGGTAACTCAAAGGTTGAGCAAGCCTATGCGGATCAATATCAAAAATTGCGAGATGCCCAACAAAAGGGTTTGCACTAGTTTGGTTAGTTGACAAATTAGGTTGAATATACTTGATTGTTTTTGTATCTTTAGGTGTTTATAATAAAGATACAACGAATTCCTTGGACGTACGCGTGATTCATTATTCAGTAGTTTCTTTACAATCTTTGTCGATCGGGAATAGCGGAACGCTGGCGTGGCATGCCCTGTACATTCGGTAGCTGCAAACGCCGACTTAGTGCCCACTTTTAACCATCCGGAGACAACTCTGACGAATCAACTAACGGCGCCAATCAAGTGTTCGCCGCCCGCACATCCCTGATGTGTGGGTTTTTTTATTTCAGATGATCCAGTAACTCAAATGGGGAGAAAATGATGATTGCATTCGTTTACGTCTTGTTCACGATCTTGATTCTCGGGATTGGCGTGACCTTACTAGTGAAGCGCAACGGTTTTATGGGTCTCACCGCCCAACAGATTCACGGAGTCGCCATGGGCTTTGGCATTTGGTTTGTCATACTGGGAATTGCGACCGGCATCAGTTTAGTACGCTATGGTGAGCAGCCTTGGCCAACGACGATTTTCGTCGTCTTAGCCACCTTATCGAGCACATTACTGTCGATGGCGCTTAGCCGTAAGTTGTTCCATAAATAATGTCAGTAACCATCCTCCTTGCAGATTTAACCGGTAATGTAACAAATTGAAATTGTTTTCAATAAACTTATGAATTCGCTTACATTTCTGTTATAATAGTATTTGTAAGAGGCAATGCGTACATAATGGTGCCGGCCTCAGACGCGTCACATGACGTTATGCATACTTAGAGGAGGAACTTATTATGACAGAATTGAACTACAACAACATTTTGATTCCTGTTGATGGATCAGTCGAAGCTGAAGCTGCCTTGGCAAAGGCGATTGAAGTTGCAAAGCGCAACGACCAAGCACATTTGCATATCTTGCATGTCATTGACACCCGCGCATTCCAAAATGTGGCTGATTTCAAGACAACCATGGTTGAGCAAGTTGCTGAAACTGCCAAGAAAACACTGGATGCCTACCTAGAACAAGCACATGCAGCTGGCCTTGAAAAAGTTGACTACACGATCGAATATGGTTCTCCAAAGGACATCATTGCCCATCAAGCACCTGAAAAGTTGAATATCGATTTGATTATGATCGGTGCCACCGGTTTGAACGCCATTGAGCGTTTGTTGATTGGATCAGTTACTGAGTATGTTACTCGGACAGCTAAAGTTGACACATTAATTGTGCGTGCTAAGTAACTTTAGATGAATTAGAGCTTAAAAATTAAGAAATTACAAAAAAGTAGGTGTCTGCGTTAAAATGCGGGTCATCTACTTTTTGTTTTATGCAAAATCCATCAGGTTGCGGTATGATAGAGATTGAGTGAAGATTCACAGATCAATAAAAATAATAACCCATAGAAGGGTGGAGTGTTTATGCAATTACCATTAGTCGCTACCGCATTATCAAATAGTTTAGGCACAAGTTTACTAGGAACGGTCGGTAATCCTAAAGCCATCGTCACTGTCACATTGCCAAGTGGCACCGAAATTCAACCGGGTGTTGATGTCACGGGTAATTTCGTCGTGGCCGTTAGCAAAAAGGATTCGATTGGAACCGCCACAGTGGTGGCTGTTTTACCGGATGATTTGGATTCTTGGACGAAGACTGAAGTGGAGCTAAAGGCGCCCAAGCCAATTGTGACGGCTATTATTTCAACACATGGTAATACACGCAGTTTAGAGGGTTCCGTGAACCAATCCGGGTTGTTTGTGGAAGTGCAAGTTCCTGAAGACCCCCATCCAATTCAAGTCCCCATTGATGAACACTTAGAGTTTAAACTTCCCTTACCAATCGCCTTGCAACCAAAGGATTTGAAGGTCACTGCTTTAAATCCCTTATCGGGTGAGAAGATCGATGTTAAAGTTGAACTTGGGGTCACGACCAAGACGATGACGATTCCAATTTTGACGGAAGACATGATCGAGGATTATGCACGGCAAGCTGAAATGCGCCGCGCATCCAAGGTGGCCCATGATGAAGCTCTGATTAAGCAAGTGGCTGATAAAGAAGCATTTGTCACTTCTATTATTGACACCATCAGTGTGAACTCAGATGCGCCTGCAGTTATGACGGCGGCTGAACAACCTGAAGAAACAGTGGCTGCCCCTACCAAGAAACGTGGCTTTTTTGGTTGGTTGTTTGGGCGCAAGTAACGGCATTAAAAAAGAAACATGATCCACAAAGTGGTTCGTGTCAAAAATCTTGAACCATCTGTTCGCATGAATAGGTGGTTTTTTGGTAAAAAAAGCACCCGATGCCTGCGAAATTCAGGCATCGGGTGCATAGTTTGGGTTACAAATAGGGATATTATTTTTTACTTGAAGAACTTGAAGTTGAATTAGTTGTGGTGATGGAGCTAGCAAACCAAGTGGTGAAGTTATTGTCAGTTTTGGCAAGGCCACCGGCAACTAAATTCTTGAACTTATTCTTGGTTGTCGTATCAAATGAATTATAAATGGCGGATTCCGCGAACTGATAACGACTGGCAGCGTTGATGAAGGTGACATAGTCGATTTGATCAGCTGATAATGTCAAACCATGCTTCAATTGATCACCGCTCCATGAAGTGGCTACCCCAAATTGCGAGCCGTTGTTACCGGCAAGTTGCCGGGCAATGCGAATGGTTTTCACTGGGGTATCTTTGGTAGCTTGCAGTGCCAAAGTGGCTGCTTGTGCATAGGTATTTAGATAAGCACTTAAGTCTTGCAAAGCAGTGTTGTCCTTAAATGTCACTGTGGCAATAGAACCATTAACCAAGATAGATTGAATGGTCACCTTTTTTTTAATCGCTGTGTTAGTTAACAGCGCACTTTCCAGATTTTCGGCAAAAGTCGAATCTTGGATTAACGCTGACTCAGTTGAAGCAGTGGCGCTGTTGATATTTTTAGCAGCTGAAGCAACAGCAGCGGAGTGACTAGCGGCCCGCTTTTCAGAGACAGACTCGGCATGTTTGCGACTAGCCTTAGCAGCCCGCGCTTTGGAGGTGGCAACCGAGGCGGCTCGCTGGCTATGTTGCTGTTGCATGGTGAAGTTAACACTGGCGATGACAGCGATGATGGCGATTAAAATAACGGTCGCGCCTAATATTCGTTTCATTGTATTTTCCATAATTGAAGAAAAAACCTCTCATAATTATTTCTGTCACCCATTGTAACAGAAATGGGAGCGGCATTGCTTAGAATATTGAGAGGTAAATGCTGGCATACATCAAGCCAGTCCCAATTAGGACGAAGAGATGCCACCAAACGTGACCGAGAAAAATACGTTTATTCATATAGAAAATGGTGCCGACGGAGTAGGTTACACCACCAGCGAAGAGTAGCCAAAAGGCAGTTGGTGACAGGGCACGCCAGAATTCTGGTAGGGCAAAGATGACAATCCAACCCATAATTAAATAGATTGTGACCGATAGCCAAGGCCAGCGACCGACAAAAAACAAATCATAGACTAAACCAGCGACTGTTAAAAATGCCAACACACCCCACATGACATAACCGGTCGTATTATGCAAAACGATCCAGGTGTAGGGGGTATATGTCCCGAGAATCACGAAATAGATGAACGAATGATCAAAGAACTGAAAGATTTTGGCAGCCCGTGTGAAGACCAATGAGTGAAATAGCGTTGATGCGAGTAAAAATGAGATGACACCGATGATGTAAATAATAATGGCAGTGAAACTCATTGCCGAGAGATGATGCGTAAATGCCTGATACACCATAAAGAGGGCGCAAATAATTGCGGCAAGGGTGCCAATACCGTGGGTCACGGCATTGAGGACTTCGTATAAGATGTTATGGCGAATATTAGCTGGATTTTCTTTCATGATATATTAGCTCCTGGTTAAATTAGTATTATCATAATCCGTTTATCTAGTTCTGTAAACTAGATAAAACGATTTTTGGTATTTAATTTATCAGATCGTAGGGCGTAAACAGTTGTGAGAGCTGGTCTATATGCTATAATGGTGTATTGAAATAAGCTCGATTTGGGCGAAGGAGGTACTCCCTATGGAGATGGAACGCATTAATGATGATACGATTCGCGTGCTGGTCACAAATGATGACCTGGCGGACCGTAGTATTTCTGTTATCGATCTATTGGGAAACCAAGAAGAAATTGAAAAATTCTTCCGTTCAATTTTGGAGGAAGTGGATGTTGATAATGATTTTGCTGAGAACGAAGCAGTCACATTCCAAGTACTGCCAAATCGGAATGGCTTAGAATTGTTCATTTCTAAGAATGTCGAAAATAATAATCTGATGACGGATATGATGGAAAACATCATGGGTGATCGTGATAATGTTGAATCTAAGGATGATGTGACGGATACATTGCTAGAGCAATTGCTCGGTCATGATACCAGCGATGACCAACCCAAGCGGCCACGCCAAAAGGCCGGCAATCGGGTCAATGATGCTACCTCAGTGACGGGTGGGCCTGAGAATGTCGTTGAAAAGACGATTAGCCCAGTTATCTTGAAGTTTGCGGATTTTGAAATGGTTATTCAGCTAGCCCAAGCTTTACGTGGTAAGCATGTCTTTGAAGATTCAATGTTGATTGAATACCACAGTGAGTACTTTGTCGAATTGACATTAGATACCACACTACCAAAGGATGAATTAATCAACATCACGGCCATTGCCCGTGAATTTGGTACGTTAACACCAGTGGCAGCGGAAGTGTTGGCTGAGCATGGACGCGTCATTTTTGCGAATGCCGCGATTGAATCAGTTTTGAAATATTTTAACTAATTGTGACTGCTTGAGGGCATTGCGGAAGGTCTACATGAGTTATCGTGTAGATCTTTTTATTATTTAAAATATCACATGAATGTTCGCTAAAATCGCTTGCTGTCAAAACTAAAGAAATGATGGGACATAGGGAATGAATAAAAAAGTATTAGGGGCCTTAGTACTGCTGGCAGGGACCTTGGTGGCAACGGGTGTCGCTGAAAAGATGACGGAAACGCGTGTCGCGAATGTCCCGACGGTGGGTGTTTTGCAATTTATGTCACACCCAGCGCTGGATGCCATCTATGAAGGCCTGCGTGAAGGTTTGGAAGATAGCGGTTATCAAATTGGTCGGACGGTTAAAATTGATTTTCAAAATGCGCAAGGCGATCAGTCGAATTTGAAGACGATGGCCACGCGTTTTGAAGATGAGGATGCAGCGGTTTCAGTTGGTATTGCCACTCCCGCAGCGGTGGCAGTGGCCAATACGATCAAAGCGAAACCAGTCATTTTTTCAGCTTCAACCAATCCGATTGGTGCTAAGTTGGTTAAGACATACGCGCATCCTGGTAGCAATGTCACTGGTGTTTCTGACCAGGCACCGCTGGCAGCACATTTGAAGATGATGCGTGCATTAATGCCTGATTTAAAAACGGTGGGGATCATTTATACCTCATCTGATGATTCAGCAACAACTGAAGCCAAGAAATTCGAAAAATTAGTCAAGCAAGCCCATTTGCAAGTTAAGCTATACTCAATTGCCTCATCAAATGATTTGAACCAAACGTCGCTGCAAATGGTCCAAAATCACAATGTTGATGCTGTTTTCGTACCGACTGATAACACCATTGCGGGGGCTATGACGACCTTAATTAAGAATACCGACGAGGCCAACGTCCCGGTATTTCCAACAGTGGATACAATGGTTGCAGCTGGTGGGGTCGCCGCTGAGTCGATCAATCAAAAGCAAATCGGTATCATGACGGGTAAGATGATTGCCAAAGTCTTAAAAGGGGCAAAGCCAAAGACGATGCCGGTTCAATTTATGAAGCAGGGTACCTTGGTTATTAATAAGGCACAGGCTGCCAAGTTAGGTATTCATATTCCAGTAGAGTATGCTGCCAAGGCAAAGTTCGTGAAAAGTGAGGTGAAGTAACATGAGCGTAATTATTTCGGCAATTGGGCAAGGGCTACTTTGGGCGGCACTGGGCATTGGACTATTTTTGACATTTCGAATTTTGGATTTCCCTGATATGACGGTTGAGGGAACATTTCCATTGGGGGCGGCGGTGGCCGTGACGATGATCGCAAATGGTCTGAATCCAGTGGTGGCATCACTGGCGGCAGCGGCAGCGGGTGCGCTGGCGGGGTTAGTGACCGGTTTCTTGTACACAAAGGGGAAGATTCCCATTTTGTTAGCCGGCATTCTAACGATGACGGCCATCTATTCGATCAATTTACGCATCATGGGGCAAGCGAACCGCTCGCTGTTGGGTAAAATCACTTTATTTAACATGCCAACCCTCGACTTTTTACCCAAGAATTTTCCAGCCATTTTGGTGGGGTTGATTGTGATTACGATCATTACGATTGGCACCGCGCTCTTCTTGCAAACGGAACTGGGGCAATCGTTTATTGCCACCGGTGACAACCCCTCAATGGCCCGATCAATGGGGATCAATACGGATCGTATGACTAACATGGGATTGATGATTTCAAACGCGTTAATTGCCCTAGGAGGATCATTAGTAGCCCAAAATAATGGCTTTGCTGATGTCAATATGGGGATTGGTATCATTGTCGTGGCCTTGGCGTCAATCATTATTGGCGAGGTGGCCTTTAACGATGAAATGAGTCTAACTGATCGGTTGATCACGATTGTGATTGGATCAATCTTATATCGGTTTGTCTTGGTGGCCGTGCTAGCCTTAGGGTTCAACGCCAATGATTTGAATCTGTTTAGTGCAGTTATCTTGGGGCTAGCATTGTTATTACCACGGATGCGCAAACTGTTTCATTTGGAACGCATTCTTAAGAACGGGGTGAAGGCACATGGCTAAGACGATTTTAGAATTAATTGATGCCACGGTGACTGTGAATCAGGGGACTGCCGAAGAAAAGACTATTTTGAATCAAGTGAATTTAACAATCTCAGAGGGTGACTTTATCACCGTCTTAGGGTCCAACGGTGCAGGTAAGTCGACCCTGTTCAATGTCATTGCCGGGACCTTGATGCTTACAAGTGGTCAAATCCTACTAAATGGTGAGGACATCAACAAAATGGATGAAACGGCGCGGACAAGTTTTTTGGCGCGGGTGTTTCAAGATCCTAAGTTAGGCACGGCGCCACGCATGACCGTAGCAGAAAATCTATTATTAGCAGAGCGGCGTGGGTTAACCCGGCGTCTGAAAAATCGGGGCTTATCGGCTGCAAAGCAGGCCGAATTTGCTGCGGTGGCGGCCACCATGGGTAACGGTCTAGATACGCGCTTGGATATGGCGACAGGGGACCTTTCAGGTGGTCAGCGCCAAGCGTTAAGCTTTCTTATGGCGACCCGGCGGCGGCCCAAACTATTGTTGCTGGATGAGCATACAGCGGCGCTTGATCCAAAAACAAGTGAACAGCTGATGGCCGTAACTGATCAACGCATTAAAGAAGATAAATTGACGGCGTTGATGATCACCCATCATTTGGAGGATGCCATTCGCTATGGTAATCGTTTGTTAATCATGAATGATGGCCAGATTACGCTGGATGTCACTGGTCAGGATAAAGCCCAGCTGACGATCCCCGACTTATTGAACTATTTCCATATCTACTAAATTAAGGCTATGATACTCATAGTTCAAACGTTGTCACACGGCCATTGCGCAGTTGTGGCAACTTTTTTATTTGGGAAAATTGCGCAAAGCGGTGCATTCCAAGGCTGGTTGTGGTAAATTGTTTTACAAACAAAAAAGGAATGGGAACTGAAATCATGCCGAAAGCATCAATTCGAGACGTTGCCCAATTAGCGAGTGTCTCACCAACGACGGTCTCCCTTATTTTGAATAATAAAGGTGACCGTTTCCCACAAGAAACGATCGATCGGGTGATCGCGGCGCGTGATGAACTGGGATACATCCCCAATAAAAATGCGCAAGGATTGCGGGGGACCCAAAAAACCATGATTGGCATTTTGGTGCCTAGTTTACGTAATCCATTTTTCGCCGATTTGATGCAAAGTATTCAAGCGCACGGCGGTCGGGACGTTGATTTGATTTTTCAATCAGCTGCTGATGATATGGTCGAAGAAAGTATCACCGCTTTGGTGGAACGGGGGGTCAATGGGTTAATTATTGCACGCCCTATCCCACATGCTGAAAAAGTGATTCAATTTGTAAAACGTCGTGGCGTCGTGGCGGTGATGCTGGATCAAAGTGAAGATTTAGGCTTAACGGATATTGTCACAACCGATGAATCTCAAGGTGGTCGGTTGGTAGCTGAATTATTAGCGCGACAAGGCCATCAAAAGGTGGCCCTAGTGCGGCCATCACTGCTGACTCACAATATGACTCAGCGGATTAGGGGCTTTATGCAGAACTGGCCATATGAATTAGTGACGTTTGAAACGACACTTTCAAAGCATGGTGGCCTGGCTGTAGCCGAGAAGGTTAACCAAGCGGCTGTCTCAGCCGTGTTTGCCGTCAATGATGAATTGGCTATTGGGGTGCTCCGCGGGTTAGCTGACTTGGGCGTACGTGTGCCACAGGACATCAGTGTCGTCGGCTACGATAATACTGATTATGCGGAATTTGTCATCCCCTCATTGACCACCGTGACGCAACCAGTATGGCAATTGGGCCAAAAGGCGTTGGATTTAGTCCTTCATCGGCTGGAAAATCCTCAGGCCGACTTGGTCACCGAAATGATGGCCGTGAAGTTAGTCGAACGCGAGTCGACAAAATAAATAATGTGAAAGGTCTAATTTGCAAGCGCAGATTAGGCTTTTTTATTTGTTTTCACACTGTTTACAGTGATTTCCCCAAAAAGAAAGCGCTTGCATTTTGGAATGATTACGCTTATATTCTATATTGTAAAACGTTTTACGGAAACGATTTACCTTTAAATGAAATTAAGTTAGATAGGGATACTTGGGGGAGTATTATGAAAAACATTGTCGTGATTGGTAGTCTTAATTTAGATGTCGTTGAAAAGATTGACAGCTTACCGTTGCAGGGGGCAACCGTACGAGTCGCAGGACGGGAAAACAATCTCGGCGGTAAGGGGGCCAATCAGGCCGTCGCGGCAGCCCGCCAAGGAGCTCACGTGAGTTTTATTGGGGCGGTTGGGGATGATGCAGCTGGGCAGATGTTTCGCGAAACATTAACGGCAGAACATATTGATGTCTCAGGCATTGTGACGAAATCAGTGGCTACCGGTACCGCAACAATCTTACTTGAAGCCGATGGCCATAATACCATTCTGGTTTTCGGTGGGGCTAATGCTGAATTAAATGCCGATGATGTCGTGGCTAGTGAACACTTAATTGCTCAAGCAGATATTGTGATTGCCCAATTTGAAGTGCCACAAACGGCGGTTGCAAAAGCCTTTTATCTGGCAAAAAAATATGGTGCCAAAACATTACTAAACCCGGCGCCTATTATTAATCAAGCGGATATCATGCCAGAAATTCTAGCATGCACAGACATTATTGTTCCAAATGAGACTGAAGCAGCCGCTTTGGTTGGGGCAGCTCCTTCAACAAACTTTGCAGATTTGTGTGCCATTCGTACGGCCATGCAACGACTAATGATTCCACGTTCGGTGATTACATTGGGTGAAGCCGGTGTCTTTACCGGGTTGAATAATGCAAGCCGCATGGTACCCGTCTTCCCAGTTAAGGCCATCGATACAACGGCAGCTGGTGATACCTTTATTGGGGCCATGGTAGCTGAATTACGATCAGATTTGAAAAATGAATACGATGCCATCCAGTATGCATCGCGGGCTAGTTCTATTACAGTTCAGAGACCGGGTGCGATGAAGTCGATTCCGACGCGGCAAGAAGTTTTGACTGCAGGGAGGTTGTGATGATGGAAGTGAACGCGCAAAAACAACAAGTTGGGGAATATGCGGCTTCCTTAGTACACGCTGACATGGTTGTCGGCCTTGGCACTGGTTCTACTGTCAAATATTTCGTGGAGGCTTTAGCGCGACGGGTACAGTTGGAAAGACTACCAATCAGAGGTGTTACAACTTCAAAGTGTACTGCCGAGTTAGCGCAACGTTTAGGAATGACAATTGTTGATATTGATGAGGTTGATCAAATTGACCTAACCATAGATGGCGCTGATCGGGTTAACAGACACCTTGAGGGCATCAAAGGTGGTGGGGCGGCCTTATTGTTTGAAAAAATTGTCGCCCGTAATTCAAAACGTAATATTTGGATTGTTGATGAATCAAAAGTTTGTGATGTCTTAGGAGGCTTCCCGTTGCCGGTTGAAGTAGTGCAATATGGCGTTGAACACCTGATGCAACTATTTACGGGAGCCCAGTTACAACCAGTTTTGCGCCGGGCATCTGATCAGCAACCCTTGGTGACGGATAACGGCAACTATATTATTGATTTGCATGTGGCACAGATTAACCAACCGGCGGTATTAGCGGATTGGTTAGCCAACCAAGTCGGCGTGGTTGAGCATGGCCTGTTCTTAGACATCTGCGATGAGGTGATTGTTGGCGGTGAGACTATGCACATATTAACGGCGCAGTCTGTTTGATTTGTAACATCACTGCAAAAATCAAAATTGGTTGATATGTTATACTTAGGGCACGGATATGTTTAAGTTGAGTTGGACAATCAGCGACGTCATGGTGGTGCAAATGACGCAAAACTAACTTAAGTGCTCCCGTATATTTGTTCATGAAAATGGACCGTGGGTCAGCGTTAGCGACAGTTAAAGAGGTAATGAGAGTAATCCATTGCAAGTAAAGTGGTACCGCGTGTAGGCGTCTTTACTAGCAAGGGGTTGCTTTTTTAATTTATTTAAAAGAAGAGGTTTTATAAAGATGAAGCAACTATCATCTGCTGAGATTCGCGATATGTTCTTGCGATTTTTCGAAAGCAAAGGTCACAGTATCGTCCCATCACAATCATTAGTTCCTAAAGATGATCCATCATTATTGTGGATTAATTCAGGTGTCGCAACATTGAAGAAATATTTCGATGGCACTGTCATTCCTGAAAATCGCCGTATTACCAATGCCCAAAAGGCATTACGGACCAACGATATTGAAAATGTTGGACACACCGCACGCCACCATACCCTATTTGAAATGATGGGTAACTTCTCAATCGGTGATTACTTCAAAGACGAGGTCATTCCTTGGGCCTGGGAATTATTGACGAGCCCAGAATGGTATGGCCTGGATCCAGAAAAGCTGTACGTCACGGTTTATCCGGCCGACACAGTTGCCAAGGAAAAGTGGTTGGAAGTCGGTATGATCCCATCACATATTTACGAAAATGACGATAATTTCTGGGACATCGGTGAAGGACCTTCTGGACCAGACACGGAGTTGTACTACGATCGAGGCGAAGCATGGAACAACACTGAGCATCCTGAGGAAAACTACCCAGATGGGGACAATGAGCGTTTCTTGGAAATTTGGAACATCGTGTTCTCACAGTTTAACCATTTACCAGGATTGACCGATAACGCGACTTACCCAGAATTGCCACATAAAAACATTGATACTGGGTTAGGCCTTGAACGATTAGTCTCTGTCTTCCAAAATGCGCCCACTAACTTTGAAACTGACTTGTTCTTGCCAATTATCCGCAAGACAGAAGAGTTATCAGGGGCTAGGTATGGTGAAGACGCCACGCTGGATATTTCATTTAAGATTATTGCCGACCATGCCCGGTCAGTGACTTTCGCGATCGGGGATGGCGCCTTACCTTCAAATGAGGGTCGGGGTTACATTATCCGCCGTTTGTTACGACGGGCTGTTTTGCACGGCCGCAAGTTGGGGATCAATGGGCCATTTTTGAACCAATTAGTACCAGTGGTGGGTGAAATTATGCATTCATACTACCCAGAAGTGCAAGAAAATGCCGACTATATTGCATCAATTGTGACAGCTGAAGAGGCCCGTTTCAATAAGACATTGTCAGATGGGTTGTCATTGTTAGACGGCGTGATGGCTGATGCAAAGGCTCAGGATGGGATCATCGCTGGCGCTATTGCCTTCAAGATGTATGATACGTATGGTTTCCCTTACGAATTGACCGAAGAGGCTGCCACTGACGCTGGGTTAACGGTAGATCGGGCGGGCTTTGATGCCGAGATGAAAGCACAACAAGAACGGGCCCGGGCTGCCCGTGGCAATGCATCCTCAATGGGGGTTCAAAATGCCTTATTGACTGACTTAACGACCGCTTCAAAGTACGTTGGTTGGTCAGAATTGTCCGTTGAAGCCGCGCAATTGGAAAATATCATTGCTGATAATCAATTAGTTAATGTGGCTGAAACTGGTCAGGTCCAAGCCATCTTTGATA
Organism: Weissella soli; assembly: GCF_001761545.1. NCBI lineage: Bacteria > Bacillati > Bacillota > Bacilli > Lactobacillales > Lactobacillaceae > Weissella > Weissella soli. The sequence continues at coordinate 331,572 of NZ_CP017326.1, forward strand.
TCACGCCGTTCTATGCTGAAATGGGTGGTCAAGTACCTGATAAGGGTACGGTGACGAATACCGCTGGTGACATTGTGGCAACGGTAGCTGATGTGCAAGTCGCACCAAATGGGCAACACTTGCACACATTGGATGTCCAAGGTCCTTTGAAGGTGGGTGAAACCTATCGTTTGGATGTTGATCTGGCCTATCATGCGGCTATTTCAAAGAACCACACCGCAACGCACATGCTTGACCAAGCGTTACGTAATATTTTGGGTGAACACACAACCCAAGCCGGTTCATTGGTGAATGATAAACTATTGCGTTATGACTTCACATACAACGGGGCGGTTTCAGAAGCTAAGCTCCAAGAAGTTGAAGATTTGGTCAACGCTAAAATTATCGAAAACTTGCCAATTTCATGGATTGAGACCGATATCGAGTCGGCCAAGCAACTCGGGGCCGTGGCGGTCTTCACTGAGAAATACGGTGAAAAGGTGCGTGTCGTTTCAATTGGGGACTTCAATATCGAATTTGATGGTGGCACCCATGCTAAGACGACGGCCGAGTTAGGTATGTTTAAGATCGTTTCTGAGCAAGGTACGGGTGCGGGCGTTCGTCGGATTGAGGCCGTAACTGGTCAAGGTGCCATGAATTATGTCAAGGACCATGATGCTTTGTTGAAAAATGCGGCTAGTTTGGTGAAGGCCCCACAACTCTCAGAAGTGAGCGATAAGATTGAAGCTTTGCAAGCACAACTGAAAGAGGCTGAACGGCAAGTGGCCTCATTGGAAGCTAAATTGGCTAGTCAAGCAGCTAAGTCAGCCTTCAATGATGTGAAAACCGCTGGTAACTTCACATACATTACGACTGAATTAGCGGTTGAATCAATGGATGCCTTGCGTCAAACCGCTGATAACTGGAAGCAAAACCAACCATCAGATGTTTTGGTGTTAGCCGCGAACTTGGGTGAAAAGGTCAACTTACTTGTAGCGGTGGCGCCACAGGCCATCGCGGCTGGGGTGAAAGCCGGGGATTTGATTAAAGCCATTGCCCCTGCGGTTGGTGGTGGCGGCGGTGGTCGTCCCGATATGGCCCAAGCTGGTGGTAAGAATCCGGCTGGTATTCAAGAGGCCTTTGCGCAAGCGGTTACTTGGTTGGCAGCTAAGTAGTTTATTATGACAAACCTTTCATGTAATTGGCACTTTTTATTAATTTTTTATTAAGAAATTGTTGTATAATTAGAGCCAGAGAAGGATTTGTATTTAATTTCAGAATAAGAGGGGTAGACGACATGAGTGACTCAATTGATAACACAGCCGTTTTTGACCTTGGCCGTAAGGATAACGATATCCGCCAGACATTGGAAATCGTCTACGGTGCCTTGGAAGAAAAGGGATATAATCCAATCAATCAAATTGTTGGATACATTATCTCAGGCGATCCCGCATACATTCCTCGTAATAATGATGCCCGTAATTTGATTCGCCGTTACGAACGCGATGAAATTATTGAGGCATTGGTGGAGGATTATTTAAAGAAGTGAGAATATTAGGACTAGACGTCGGTTCACGGACGGTTGGAGTGGCAGTATCCGATCCAATGGGCTGGACCGCTCAAGGAGTGGAAATTATCCGTATCAACGAAGACGAAAAAGAGTTTGGCATTGATCGGATGAAGGAATTGGTTGAACAGTTTCAACCCGCTGGCTTCCTGCTGGGGTTGCCCAAGAATATGAACAACTCGTTAGGCCCTCGTGCAGAAGCTTCCCAGGCTTATGGTGACTTGTTAAAGGCAACGTTTGGCTTGCCAATTGATTATCAAGATGAACGCTTAACCACAGTCGAAGCGGAACGCATGTTGATTGAAGAAGCTGATATTTCACGTAAAAAGCGTAAACAGGTGATCGATAAATTGGCGGCTGAGCTCATTTTGCAAAATTATCTTGATCGTAAAGGCCCCTTGTTGACCAGTGGTGGTTCAACACGCATGACTTTTGATTAATATCGAAAAGCTCAAACAAGCATCCGCTCGTTTGAGCTTTTCTGTTGCTTGCAAACTCCTCCGGAACAAGTTAAAGTTATCGGAGAAGAAAATAGAGTGGGGCCGTCATGATTAAAACGTTATACAGTAAATATCGAGAAGTTTTTTGGTACCTTGTTTTTGGGGTGCTCACGACCGTGGTGAATATCATTGTCTTTTGGGGCATGCATGAATTACAGTCACCCTATCAGGTATCTTATGTCGTGGCGTGGATTGCCGCGGTCTTATTTGCCTATATTACGAATCGCATCTGGGTTTTTGCCTCGCAAGCGCACCAAGCGAGTGCGATTATCAAAGAGATGCTGCAATTTTTTATGGCTCGTCTCGTCACGGGTTTGATTGGTTTTGGTATTTTAGCATTTGGAGTCAGCATGTTGCATCAAAGCGACTTGATTTGGAATGTGATCCAAAATGGGTTCGTGATCATTTCAAATTATATACTGAGTAAGGTGATGATTTTTAAGGCGCCAAATAATTAATTTTAAGGATGAAACCCTTCTGGTTAATAGACACCAGCGGGGTTTTATTAGATAATAGAAGCTACAGGCACCAAGGTGCTATAAAGTTAAAGATAATGAGGTTAATACCATGAATGAAGAACAAGATTTGATCACTTTGGTTGATGAAAAGGGAAAAGAGCAATTGTACGAAGTATTGTTCACTTTTGCTGAGGAGGACAAGTACAATAAAAATTATATCTTGATGTATCCCGCTGGAGCTGGGGACGAAGACGATGTTGATGTTTTGGCATTCTCATTTGATCCAAATGAAGCCGATACAGAAGGTTCTTTGGAACAAATCGAAGACGATGAAGAATGGGTGATGGTCGAAGAACATTTAAACCAATACCTAGACGAAGCGGAATAGGTCACGACATGAGCGATCAAGTAACGTTTACCTTGATAGATGATGAGACGGAAGCAGAGTTTGTCTTCACGGAACTTTTCCGATTTGTAGAAGACACGAAGTTTAATAAGACTTATATTGTGTTATATCGGGCCGTTGAAGATGATGACGATGAAATTCAAGCCTTTGCTTTTGATGAAACTTTAACGAGTGAAGCGCTTGAAAATGGGTTGTTACCAATCGAAACTGAAGAAGAGTGGGAAATGGTCGAAGAGATGATTAACACCTTTTTTGATGAGCCTGAGATGAATAGCTAATATGTTGGACGTAAACGGTGATTTTTATCACCGTTTTCTTTTTGTATCGGTTAAGGAAGATATGGTAATATTTAAGTGATTACTATGGAAAAATAGGGGGCGCGCATGAGTAAGCGAGCACGAATTATTTATAATCCCACATCAGGTCGCGAAGCAATTCGTCGTGATTTGGTGGATATTTTGAACGTCTACGAACAAGCAGGGTATGAAACCTCAGCGTTTGCCACAACTGCAGCGCCAAATTCAGCCCTGAATGAAGCGCGTCGTGCGGCACAAGCTGGCTTTGATCTTCTAGTAGCGGCCGGTGGCGATGGTACGATTAACGAAGTTGTCAACGGCATCGCGCCATTAGAAAAACGGCCGATGTTAGCGATTATCCCGGCTGGTACAACGAATGACTATGCGCGGGCATTGCGGATTCCACGGGAAGACCCGCTCGAATCAGCCAAGGTGGTGCTGCAAGGAAAGTCAGCGTTGTTGGATGTCGGTCGTGCCAATGACACTTATTTTATTAATATCGCGGCGGGTGGTTCCATTTCGGAATTAACTTACTCTGTCCCCTCTAAGCTAAAAACAATGTATGGTTACCTCGCGTATGTGGTCAAAGGTGCCGAGTTAATCACCCAAGTCAAACCAATGCACTTACATGTGAAGTACGATGATGGGGAATATAACGGGATTGCGTCAATGTTTTTCGTGGCGTTGACCAATTCAGTTGGTGGCTTTGAATCGATCGTCCCGGATGCACAGTTAGATGACGGTAAATTCACACTGTTGATTGTCAAAACAACGAAGTTACCCGAAATCATTACATTAATTACTGAAGTGTTAAATGGTGGTCGGCATATCGACGATCCAAATTTGGTGTATGTAAAAACCGAACACATTGAAATCAAGCCAACGAATGACATGCAAGTCATGATTAATTTGGACGGTGAATATGGTGGGGATGCGCCGGTGATTTTTGATAATTTTCAGCAGCACATCCGGATGGTGGCCAATGTAGATGACATGCCACCTGAATCTTTCTCGCAAGTGCTATAAAACCATGGCTTCATTAGTTCTTTTGTGCTAGTGAAGCTTATTTTATTGGGCGACGATGCGTTAGGCAAACCTGCTGTGCGTCGGCGCCAAGCATGCTAAAATAAGGGAAACAGTTTGGGAGCAGTATATGGCATATCAAGTGGATTTTAAAACAGTTGCAACGACTGGTTTTGAGGACAGCCCCTTTGCAAAACAACTCGCCGGATTACGAGCTAATGAAGCCCGTTATTTCTGGAATAAGTTTAAGGTGCCGTTCGTGGTGTACCCGATTGCTGAAAAACCAGCCCTATTTGATTGGTATCGGATGCTGATCAAAAGTGAACGCGGCTTGGAATTTGCGGCCACGCCCCTTGAAATTTCTGAGAATGTGGTTGATGTTGAAGGCAGTGGCTCAACAAGGTGGGTGCATGTTTTCTATGCTGAAGGCTTTTCGTTGAATGTCTTATATCCTTTGACACAGGCATCAAAGCGGGCAGTGGGCATCAAATTAGCTGAAGATGCCCCGGTGCCGTCCGAGCTTGAAGCATTGGGCTTCAAGTTTGCCCGTCAAAAGTCAACACTGGCTGGTACGATTCGCGGGACCTATTTTAAAATCAAAGGTGACTATGAATCTAATTAAAAAAATGCGTACCCGTATTAACACGGGCACGCATTTTTTTAATTAGATTAATGAGCAACAATGAATAGATAGACTAAGAAGATAATGGCCAAAGCCCACATCATTGGGTGCACTGACTTACCACGCTTAGTAGCTAACATTGTGATTGGGTAGACGATGAATCCCAATGCAATTCCGTCTGAGATTGAGTATGTCAAAGGCATCCCAATGACAATCAAGAAGGCAGGCGCCGCGATGGCAAAATCATCCCATTTGATATGACGTAAGTTCTCGGCCATTAAGATACCGACAACAATCAACGCAGGAGCTGTGACTTGTGAAGTCACAACGCCAAGTAATGGTGAGAAGAACAAGGCTAGTAAGAACAAAATACCTGTCCAAACTGAGGTCATTCCTGAGCGACCACCAACTGCAATACCGGCTGAAGATTCAACATAAGCAGAAGTTGGTGAAGTACCAATGACAGCCCCAACGGTCATACCAACGGCATCGGCCATCAAAGCCTTACCGGCACGAGGCATCTCGCCATCCTTCATGAAGCCAGCCTGTGTTGCCAAACCAATCATTGTACCGGCGGTGTCAAAGAAGGTCACAATAAGGAATGTCAAAACAACGGTTGCTAATTGGAATGAGTTGATATCACCAATGTGCTTGATTGACTCACCAAATGTGGGAGCCAATGAGGGTACAGTTGACACGATTGAACTTGGTAGGTCAATCAAGCCAGTTAGGATTCCCACGATTGCTGTTAAAATCATCCCAACGAAGATCGCAGCTGGTACCCGCCGTGAAATCAAAACTAGCGTCACGATGATGCCAAAAATTGATAGCAGTGAAGTACCTGATGAGAGATGGCCTAGTGAGACCATGGTGGCGTCATTCGCAACAATCAAGCCGGCGTCAGCCAAACCGATGAAGGCAATGAACAAACCAATTCCTGAGGCAATGGCTACCTTTAAGTCCTGTGGAATTAAATTGATGATGGCTTCACGAACCTTGAAGAAAGTCAAAACCAAGAAAATTAAGGCAGCGACCAAAACACCAGCCATCGCTGTTTGCCAAGGTACCTTCATACCAATGACAACTGAGTAAGCAAAGAAAGCGTTCACGCCAAGCCCTGGGGCGATGGCGATCGGGTAACGGGCAACAAGGCCCATAAAGATTGTCGCAACGGCAGCGGCAACGCCAGTAGCGGTAAAGACAGCTCCCTTGTCCATACCAGCTGCGCCAAGCACAGATGGATTTACGAACAATATGTACGCCATTGAAACGAAAGTAGTCAAACCAGCGATAAATTCCGTACGATGATTGGTCTTCAATTCATCGAATTGGAAGTAACGTGCAAGAGTAGACATATAAATGCTCCTAAAATAAGAATATTAACAAACAAGCCATATTATGCGGGTTAATTTTCTGAAAGTCAACATTAAAAGCGAACATTAAGTTTTTATATCTACACATTTTGAAGTAAATTACTAAGATTATTTATTGGTAGACTCTTGAAAATCACGAAAATTGTTGCTAGACTGTACAAGTAATAAAAACATTGAATTTATGTTCGTGTTTTACAAGTAAACTATCTTTTGGTTCAACTAATTTTCGGTTGAGTGTCAAATAGAGGAGGCCATCATGGCAGGAATCGTTGTAGTCGGGAGTCAATGGGGCGATGAAGGTAAGGGTAAGATTACCAACTTCATCGCGCAAGATGCCGACATGGTTGTACGTTATCAAGGTGGTAACAATGCTGGGCACACTATCTATGTAAATGGTGTGAAGTTTGAGTTATCATCAATCCCTTCAGGAATTTTTGATCCAAAGAAGCTCGCTGTCATTGGAAATGGTTCGGTTATTAACCCCAAGTCATTGCTCGAGGAGCTCGATTCAATCCATGTTAAGGGTGTTTCAACAGAGAACCTGCGCATTTCAGATCGTGCGCATGTGATTTTCCCTTACCATATTCTGATTGATCAATTAGCGGATGCCAAGAAGGGGGCCGGTAAAATTGGAACCACCGGTCGTGGCATTGGACCAGCCTATATGGATAAGGCTGCACGTACTGGTATTCGTGTCATCGACTTGTTGGATAAAGAAGTTTTGCACGAACGTTTGACGACCGTTCTAAATGAGAAGAATGAGTTATTAGAAAAAATTTATGACCATGCGCCACTGGCCGTTGAGCCATTGGTTGAAGAGTTCTACGCATATGGACAAAAACTCGCCCCCTACATTTGTGATACCGCGGTCTTGGCGAATGATTATTTAGACGCCGGTAAGCGGGTTTTGTTTGAAGGCGCCCAGGGAGCCATGTTAGACATCGATCATGGAACCTATCCTTATGTCACGTCATCTTCACCAGTGGGCGGCGGTGCGACCATTGGTGCGGGAGTTGGCCCAACGAAGATCGACCGCGTGGTAGGGGTCATGAAGGCGTATACATCACGTGTTGGTGATGGTCCCTTTCCGACTGAATTATTTGATGAAATTGGTGACCAAATCCGTGAAGTTGCCCATGAATATGGGGTTGTGACTGGCCGCCCACGCCGGATTGGCTGGTTGGATACAGTCATTATGCGCCATGCAGCGCGAATTGGTGGGTTCACGCATATTGCCTTGAACTCATTAGATGTTTTGTCAGGTATTCCAACTTTGAAGATTGCCGTAGCTTATGAGTTAGATGGTGAGCGTTTGACCGCCTACCCAGCATCGCTTGGCGCAGTCCGTCGGGCAAAAGCAGTTTATGAAGAATTGCCCGGCTGGGATGAAGATATTACGGGTGTCCGGACCCGCGCTGACTTGCCAGAAAATGCCCAACGCTACTTGGCACGAGTTGAAGAATTGGTAGGCGTGCCTTTGTATACTTTTGCCGTTGGTCCCTCAAATGAAGCTACGAATGTCTTGTTTGATATCTGGGCAGATGCCGAAAAATAACTAGGAGTCGCAAAATAAAATGAAAATGACTCTAGAACGGACGGTTTTAAGCCGTGAAGAAATCGAGGCCATGGTGACCCGGGTGGCTGCTGAAATTAATGAGGCAACCAAGGATGTTGACCGACCAGTATTCGTTGGGATTATGAAGGGCGCCTATATTTGGATGGCGGATATCTTGCGAGCACTTGAACGGGATGTCGAAACAGATTACATCGATGTTTCAAGTTACGATGGTGATAGTTCAACTGGGGTTATCACCATCAATCGTGATATTTCCAGCGATATTGTTGGCAAGACGGTGATTTTACTGGATGAAGTGATTGATACGGGGCTCACCTTGCATTATCTGAAGGAACTATTTCAAAAACGAGGTGCTGCCAAAGTGTATGTGGCAGTGGCCACAGATAAGCGCGAAGATTCATCAGTAGGCGGCATCCAAATTGATTTTCTTGGAGCCCGGGTACCGAATGAATTTTTGGTTGGTTATGGTATGGATTACAATAACCATTTTCGCAATCTCGATCGTGTTGCGGTCCTAAGTTTGAGCGAAGATTAATAAAAGAGGGTTATGCTGTGATAGGCATAACCCTCTTTTATGGTTTGATTATTTTTGTTGCAAAAATATGATTAAAACTGTGATGGCTTGTAGTATCGAGAAAGTCGCCATGCGAAAGCGAGGGCGCAAATTCAAATTAATCAGGATCAGCCAGGTGAAAAATAGAATTAGCACCGCCGCGAGAGTCCAGATACTCCAAGGTAGTGTTAATATATTGAGGAGTAACATAATGCCAAATGCAAGGGCCGTGAGCCGTTTGTTAGCCCCGCGGGGGATGAATAAACTCGTCATGAAAAACAAGTAACTGAGCAGTAGTGGCAATAAGCTCAGTAAAAAGGGTGTGGTTAAATACGTATTTTGCTGATAAAAAATAACAACTGGCAGCGATAGTGTTGAGAGACCAGAAAATAAGATTAACCCTAAAATATTTTGGAGATTCAACCAGCGAAAATGAATGAGGACTAACGCAGCTGGTAACAGGGCAAGTAAGACAATTTGTTGACCAGTCATTTCTTGGTACATTGTATATAGCAAAATGAATGGTATCAATAAGAAAATATAATTAATGAGCCCCTTAAATTGGCGATGCAGGACACAGAAAATCGTCAAAGCCAAGAAAACAGAATAGGTTAGTAGCTGGGGGTTATTTTGCCATTGCCCTGCTGAAAGTTGCTTTGAGTAAATTGATGGGTATATCCACCAGATGGCTACCTGCGCGGCGACGGACAGCATCGCTGAGAACCAGGGGATGGCGGTTAATTGTCGGCCGCGTGATTCGCGCGTGATTTGTGGGGTGGGTACTGCTTGTGTTTGTTGTTCCATCACGACGGTTCCTTTTCTAATTCTAAAATTTTATCCTATTTAGTATTGTAACAAAATCATCGCGTCTCGGCATTTGGTATAATGAATGACGTATGATTGGATGTGGACTAGATTCACAGATAACGAGAGGTGAGAGAAATGGCAATTAAGTTGATTGCAACAGATATGGATGGCACATTGCTCCGTGATGATAAGACGTTTGACTATGACAAATTCGAGACGTTGCTGGATTTGATGGATGAACGCGGGATTACCATGGTGGCAGCAAGTGGTAACCAATTGAAGCAATTAAAAGCTTATTTTGCACCAGTGAATCCGGAACGGTTGACGTATATTTCGGACAATGGCGCTTTGGTCACGCGTGGCGATGAGGTTTTGGGTGAAGCAGCGCTAACCAAAGCACAAATCGCACGGGTGTTAAAATGGAATAGTGAGACGAAAGCACATATGGAAAATTTGATTGTGCTCTCTGGCCATGAAGGGGCCTACGTGTCAAATCATGCCACCGCCGAAATCATTATGGGCGTGCGCGAATTTTATCCCTCCGTGCACCAAGTCGAAAAGTTTTTGGATATTGACGATGAGATTTTCCGACTATCATTAGTATGGCCACCTGAGGTTGATGTTCAAAAACAAGTGCGTGAATTGCGTGACATTTTTGGTTCTGAATTACACGCTACCGGATCAGGCTTTGGATCTGTTGATATTTTGTCACACGGGACTAATAAACGGCGGGGACTCGAGGAATTAAGCCGTCGCTTGCATATCCAACCGTCAGAAATGGCCGCTTTTGGTGATAATGGAAATGACTTGGAAATGCTCCGCTATGTTGGACTACCTTTTGTAATGCCAAATGCTGAGGATTTCATGAAAGTCCGGGTTGATAATATTGCTTTGAATGACAATAATCACAATGGGGTCGTCGATACCATTGAAGCTATTTTAGCGGGTGCATACGATAACTAATAGAAATCTGATGGTAACATTGATACAATGTTATAGTTAGTCAGTTGATAAGTGAGACGGAGGACGTGTTGTGTTTTTCAAAAAGCGACAACCAAAAAATCAAATACAGTTAGAGATCGACATGACCCGGATTCCGAACCACGTCGCCATTATCATGGATGGTAATGGGCGGTGGGCGAAGGCACGGAATTTGCCACGGATTTCAGGGCACCAGCGCGGCATGGAAGTCGTTAAAACAATTACCAAAGCTGCAAGTGATTTGGGTGTCAAGGTGTTGACCCTATATGCTTTTTCAACTGAAAATTGGAAACGACCAGAAGATGAAGTCTCTTTTTTGATGAAATTGCCAGGTAAGTTTTTCGATACGTTCGTACCAGAATTAATTGCCAACAACGTCCAAGTCCGTGTGATGGGGTATGTTGAGCAATTGCCTAAGGACACACAGGCTTCGGTCAAGGCAGCGATTGAACAAACCGCCCAAAACACGGGGATGATTTTGAACTTTGCGTTGAATTACGGCGGTCGTGCTGAAATTGTTTCAGGTGTGCAAACGATCGCGGCAGCCGTGGCGGCGGGTCAGATGCATCCCAGTGACATTAACGAAGAGATTATCAGTCAGTCGTTAATGACCAGTAGTCTGGGTGAGTATGCTGATCCGGATGTCTTGATTCGGACCAGTGGCGAAGAGCGGCTGTCTAACTTCTTGCTCTGGCAAATGGCATATAGTGAAATGGTGTTCTTGGATGAACACTGGCCGGAGATGGATGGCGAGGCGTTGAAAAAGGCATTGCTGATTTATCAAAGCCGGCACCGTCGTTTTGGTGGTCTGGCTGAAAATATGAGTGATAAAAAATAGGGGAAATACTCACAGAAGTGAGTCGTTATAAATTATGAAAACACGTGTTATCACCGCTGTGATTGCGTTGGCCATTTTTGTGCCAACGGTATTCATGGGCGGATGGGTGCTCCAAGTTGTGGCGGCTTTGTTAGCGGCAGTGGCCTTGAGCGAAGTAGCCTTGATGCGTAAGCGGTTATTAGTATCCTTTGAGGCAGTTATTTCAATGATTGGGGCAGTGTTGATGACTTTACCCAGTGATGTCTGGCGGAGCATTGATAATAAGGTACCTGTACCCTTGCATGCGGAGTCATTACTATACATTTTTGTGTTGTTAATGTTGTTCCACACGGTCATTTCAAAAAACCATTTCAATTTTGAGGATGCGGGCGTCTTTACGTTGGCTATTTTATATGTTGGTATGGGCTTCCATTTCTTTGTACAAGCCCGTGAAGTTGGTACATCAACCTTATTCTATGCCTTATTAATTGTTTGGATTACTGATTCAGGTGCCTACCTGATCGGTCGTCAAATCGGTAAGCATAAGTTGGCACCGCGTATCAGTCCCAATAAGACTTGGGAAGGTTCAATTGGTGGCACCGTCGTTGCGGTGCTGGTCATGGCGATTTACACCCACTTCTTCCCACAGTATTATAGCTGGGGCTGGATGTTGGTGATGACGTTACTCCTTTCAATTGCTGGTCAATTTGGTGATTTAATTGAATCAGCCTTAAAACGTTATTACAAAGTGAAAGATTCGGGGACGATCTTGCCTGGTCATGGTGGTATCTTAGATCGTTTTGATTCCTTACTGATTGTCTTACCAATTTTATATTTATTGGGTGGTTTACAGTAAAGTTCGCACAAGTTCGTTGGATAACGTATAATTATGAGTATGATCAAAAAGACACTGATGTTAGTGTCTTTTTTAATATAGGTTGCAAAGATGGCAACGTGTACGTGCTTGCATCACGGTTACCTGCGTGATGTGACTAAATGATAGAAACACCTGTGAGAGGAATTAAAAATTATGATTGGTGTTATTGCCTTTATATTTGTGTTTGGTGTGGTCACGGGAGTGCATGAATTTGGGCACTTTTACACCGCTAAAAAAGCTGGTGTGCGTGTACGCGAGTTCTCAATTGGGATGGGATGGAAATTATTCCAGACTAGTCGTGGCGATACAACCTACACCATTCGTTTATTGCCAATTGGAGCATACGTGCGGATGGCCGGAAATGCGGAGATGGATGATCATCCCGTGCGCCCTGGGATGTCGGCCGTGGTCGTAGTGGCAGACGGTGTGGTACAACGGATCAACCTGTCTGATAAGGTTGAGTTGGTTGGTGGCCAAGCAATCATCATTGATAGCATTGATTTAGTTGATGATTTGCATATTGCGGGTTATTTGGCTGATGACGATACGAATTTAGTTCGTTGGCCAGTTGATCATGATGCGCATGTGATCGAAGAGGATGGTACCGAACTGATTATTGCACCGCGCGATACGCATTTTGAATCAGCTAAACTATGGCAACGGGCGCTGATTAATTTTGCCGGGCCTTTCATGAACTTTGTGTTTGCAGTCCTGTTGTTTATTGGGTTAGCCTTTGCGATTCCTGGGGTCACAACGACAACGCTTGATACCGTCCAAAAAAATGCGCCGGCCTATCAGGCGGGGTTACGCTCAGGTGATACGATCAAGAAAATTGATGGTACAACGGTGAAGACTTGGCAGGGCATGCAAGATACGATTCAGGCATTACCTGGAAAGACCGTCACCGTCACCTATGAACGTCAGGGTCAAACATTTAAAAAACAAGTCCATGTCAAAACGGTCAAGAGTGGGGCCACTAAGATTGGTCAAATCGGGGTGACCTCGAAGTTAACCAAGTCAATTGGGGCCCGGGTGCAATACGGCTTTGCAACAACGGGTCAAGCATTCACGCAATTGTTCCGGGCCATCAAGGCGCTCATCGCGGCACCTTCCTTGAATCAACTGGGTGGTCCGGTCTCAATTTACAAAACGACTGAGACTGTCAGCACCTTTGGCTTCCTAGCGCTGTTAAGCTTTATGGCCTGGTTGTCGGTGAACCTGGGATTGATGAATTTATTTCCGATTCCCGTATTAGATGGTGGTAAGTTAGCGTTGAATGCGGTTGAAGCGATTATTCGACGCCCCATTTCTGAAAAAGTTCAAACGGGGGTTACCTTGATTGGAGTGGCATTAGTATTGATGTTGATGGTCGCAGTGACTTGGAACGATATCATGCGCTACTTTATCAATTAATAATGTATATTGGTATGCTAAGTTTGCGGACTTAGCATTTTTTGCATATAATAGAACGTATGCAAATTTGGCGTTATAGTTCAACGGGATAGAACAAGGACCTCCTAAGTCTTAGATCACAGTTCGAGTCTGTGTAACGTCATCGAGAATGGAAAGGGAGAGGGGTAAATCATCATGACCGATAAAGATACAGACGCTTACCGCGGTGAAATTTCAATTGATGATTTACAAGCATTATTACAGGGCAAATCGTTGACGGAGATGTTACCACCACAGCCGTCGATGGCAACTAGTGAGGCTAACGAAGCGGCACAGACGTCACAACCAGATCTAACGGAAACTGCGTCTGTGGCTCCGGTCACTACTGAACAGGCACTTAATACTGAGCTCGACGATGTGATTGAGGTAGCCATTGCAAAGGCTGAAGCAAAACCGATTGAAAAAGGCATCAAGGTGACAGAAGTCGAGGACACCTTTGATTATCTAAACCATCGGGTGCGTGGTGAAACCAAGGTCGTGCGTGTCGTTGATGAAGAACTTTTAAAACAAGCGAACGAGGCGAAAAAGCGCACGCAGGCAACAGAGGCACAACGCCGAACTGAGAAGGTGAGTGCCTCGGCAAATTCACGAATGCTCCGGGGGACGATGTGGATGACCATTGGTTCGATGACCTCACGTTTGCTCGGGGCGATTTACATCATTCCTTGGTTAATGATGATTGGTCATGCCTATACGAATCAAGCGAATTCACTCTATGCGCAAGGGTATCAAATCTACGCGGTGTTTCTACTGATTGCAACGGCTGGGTTACCAAATGTCCTGGCCCGGTTGGTGGCTGAATATAGTGAACGTCAGCAGTTTGGCCGCGTGCGCAGTGTTTTCCGGCAGTCGCTGGTCTTAGGTATTACAATGGGTCTGATTGCAGCTGGCCTGTTGTACGTCCTTTCAGGTATTTTGGCACAGGGTAATGCGAATGTGGTACCCGTCTTGCAGTCATTGGCGGCGGCCGTTTTGATTATTCCCGTACTCTCAATGTTACGGGGGTACGTGCAAGGGTTTGAATTTATGGGCTTGTCCGCGCTGTCACAGTTCATCGAACAATTAGTGCGCGTGATCTACATGCTCGCGATGACAGCTTGGATTATGCTTGGTCAACACGGGGACTGGATCGATGCGGTGGTGCAATCCACTTTTGCCGCTTTCTGGGGTGCCTTGGCGGGTATCCTCGTGCTCTTACTGGGTATCTGGTTACGACGTGGTTATTTTGAAAGTCAGTATGTGTTGTCAGGCGCGTTGCACGAGGAAAGTGGCAGTGTCTTGCTCAAGATGGTGCGCCAGTCATTGCCCATCATTTTAGCGGGTTCGGCCATCTCATTGGTGCAGGTTTTGGATCAATATACTTTTTTCCACATCATGCAACAGTTGACGAAATTTTCATACAGTGCAATCGATCAAATGTTTGCCCAATTTTCATTTAACGCTAACAAATTAATCATGTTGACGGTCTCAATCGCAGTGGGGATGGCTGAAACAGCGTTACCCATGCTAGCCCGGGCCAAGACCAACGGGAACCCTTATGAAATTGGTGATCAAATCGCGTATGCACTCAAGTTGTTAGCGTTCGTGATGATCCCGGCTTCATTGGGGATGGCCGCAGTTGCCCGGCCCTTGTATATCACCTTTTACGGGGCGGTTGATGTGACCAATGGTACATTGATCTTACAGTATTCAGCGTACGTGGGGGTCGTTTTTGGTGCCTATATGGTCGTGTTAGCGATTTATCAAGGACTGGGTCGTTTACGCGAAACGCTCTGGATTCTGTTAATCGTCTTAGTTGTTAAGTCGATGGCACAAGTCCCAATGACGCTGTGGTTGGCAGGGATGGGGCCTTTGGTCAGCACTTTGCTGGGCTTCATTGCGGGGTTGATTTTTGCGGTCGTCCGTTTAACGCGTAGTTACCCAATTGATTGGCTGTCATTACAACGGACATTGGTTATGGTCATGTTTTGGTCATTAGTTATGTATGCCGTGGTGACCCCAATTGCCACGACCGGCGGTTACTTTACGGCTGATACCCGGATGCAGCAGTTCATCTTGTTGATGATCACAGCCGCCATTGGGGGTGCCATCTATGGCGTAGCGGTATTGAAGTCGACGTTGGGCGTTGAGATGCTTGGCGAACGGGCGACCCGCTTGGCGGCGAAATTACA
This sequence comes from Weissella soli, assembly GCF_001761545.1. NCBI lineage: Bacteria > Bacillati > Bacillota > Bacilli > Lactobacillales > Lactobacillaceae > Weissella > Weissella soli. Next base: position 347,030 of record NZ_CP017326.1, read on the forward strand.
TCTTAAGTCGGCCATTGACCGGTCATAAATTACTTAGTATCATAATCTAAATTAGAGATAAGCGTTTTTGCTGCGGCAGGCGCTTTTTTATTATATGAAAAAGGGACCAGTATGGATAAAGAAATTACAACTAGGCAGGCAACCACTGCAGATATCACGCGAATTTTAGAAATTGTTGCCGGTGCACGTCAGAAGATGCATGCACAAGGTAATCCGCAATGGGGTCAGGCATACCCGGGACGGGTCGATTTTTTAACTGACATTGAACGGCACCAGGGTTACGTGATTGAACTTGATGGTGAAGTGGTGGGCGTCTATGCGCTGGTAGCTGGTCCTGATATCAATTATGATAAGATAGAAGGTGCGTGGTTGCCGGCATCTGACGGGCAGTATTTTGCGATTCATCGCATTGCCGTCGATGTGCATAAACAGGGCTTGGGATTAGCAACGCATACAATGCACTTGATTGAAACAATGGTCCAAACTATTTCTGGGCATGAGATGCGCATTGATACCCATGAAGTTAATGTCCCGATGCAAAAGGTGATTAAAAAAGCAGGCTTTACCTACAATGGGATCGTCTACATGGTCGCAGATGGGACCCCCCGGTTGGCCTACTCAAAGATTTTGTTGTAAATTTGAAATTATTAAGCTAGTCGAGATATGGTAAACTAGACTTACTGCATTGAAACAGATTAGGATAGGAAAAGGTTTTATGAAACAATCAAAAGTTTTCATTCCAACGTTGCGTGAAACGCCTGCAGAAGCAGAAGTCATCTCGCATCAATTAATGTTGCGTGCGGGATACATGCGTCAAGTATCTGCCGGGGTGTATGCATACTTGCCATTAGCCCAACGCGTCTTGAATAAGATTAACGATATTATCCGTGAAGAAATGGAAAAGATTGACGCCATTGAAATGCTGGCGCCAATCTTGTTGCCGGCCGAATTATGGCAAGAGTCTGGTCGTTATGACACCTATGGTCCGGACTTATTTAAGTTGAAGAACCGGCATGATCGTGACATGATCCTAGGACCAACGCATGAGGAGACCATGACCGCCTTGATTCGTGACGATATCAAGTCATACAAGCGGTTGCCATTGACGGTTTATCAAATTCAAACGAAGCTACGTGATGAAAAGCGCCCCCGTTCAGGTTTGTTGCGTGGGCGTGAGTTCATCATGAAGGATGCTTACTCATTCTCCGTTGACCAAGCCGGCTTAGATGAGGCCTTCAAACAAATGGAGCAGGCCTACATTAAGATTTTTGATCGGGTTGGCTTGGATTACCGCGTGATCGTTGCCGATGCCGGTGCGATGGGTGGCTCTGACTCAAAGGAATTCTCTGCCCCAGCAGAAGCTGGTGAAGATATTATTGCTTATTCAGATGCCTCTGATTACGCAGCTAACTTGGAGATGGCAAAGGACTTGTATATTCCTAACAAGTCACATGCTGCTCTGGGGGAGTTAGAGCGGATTGCAACGCCAGAAGTTGGTACGATTGCTGAATTGGCAGAGTACCTGGAAACGACTGCTGACAAGTTGACCAAAACCATCTTCATGTTTGCTGACGGTCAACCAATTATGTTGTTGGTCCGTGGTGATTATGAAGTTAATGAGGTCAAAGTCCAGAATTTATTGCATGCTGATGAATTGCGGATGGCCACTGAAGAAGAAGCGCAAGAATTTATTGGGGCACCTTTTGGTTCATTAGGACCAGTTGGTGTTGGTGAAAACGTCAAAATCATCGCTGATGAATGGATCACTGACATGGTTAACTTAACGGTTGGTGGTAATGAAGCTGGCTTCCACTACTTGAATGCGAACGTTGATCGCGATTTCCGCATTGATGAAGTCGCAGATATCCGGACTGCACGTGAGGGTGATTTAGCCGTCGATGGTAAGGGTAAACTCGTCTTCACTAAGGGGATCGAAATTGGCCACATCTTCAAATTGGGTACACGTTACTCAAAGGCCATGGGTGCACAAGTGCTCGATAATAATGGTCGCCAAGTTGATATCATCATGGGCTCATATGGGATTGGTGTGTCACGATTGCTCAGCGCAATTGCAGAGCAAAATGCTGACGAGAAGGGCTTGTCTTGGCCAACGAATATTGCGCCATGGAATGTCCACTTGGTACCAATCAAATATACTGATGAGGTTCAAGGTGCGTTGACTGATCAAATTAACGATCAGTTGGTGGCGGCCGGTTATGAAGTCTTGGTTGACGACCGGAATGAACGTCCCGGGGTCAAGTTTGCTGATTCAGATTTGATTGGTTTGCCAGTGCGGATCACAGTCGGTAAAAAAGCAAGTGAAGGTATTGTGGAAGTTAAGGTTCGCAATGCTGAAGAGGCGATTGAAGTCCGGGCTGATGAACTGGGCAATACCCTAGAAATTTTGTTACACCCATCAGCAGAATAATCCTGACAGACACATCCATTTTGGTGGGTGTGTTTTTTTGTTGACCGCGATTGGGCCAGACAAGATCAATGCACCTGTGCTGGCGTAACCCTACGAGGAAACCCACATACAAAGGCCTTTAAATTTGATATAATAGAAGTTAATACGTATAAAAAGAGGAGAGATAATGTTCGCTAACTTACAAACAGAAATTGCGGATAGATATGGCATTCATTTTAATGACGTCGCCTTATTAGAAGAAGCATTAACCCAAGCAAATTATATCAATGAGCATCCAAATTATACCGGTCATGATTACCAACGGTTGGAGTTTTTAGGTGACGCGGTGATGCAACAATCAACGGCGGTTTATTTATTCAAGCGCTACCCAGATTGGGATGAAGGTCGATTGACAGAGTTGCGTATCATGATGGTCCAAACCCGTTCATTTGCAGCTTTGTCACGCGAGTTACATCTTGATAAGTATGTTCAATTAGGTCGTGGTGAAGAGTTATCAGGCGCCCGCATGCGGGATTCACTCCTTGAAGACTTATGGGAAGCTTTTATCGGTGCGTTGTATCTTGATCAAGGCCAACAAGCCGTGATGGACTTTTTGGAACAGACCTTGTTTGCCAAGGTTGATAGTGGCTTCTTTCAACAGTTCGTTGATTACAAGTCAAAGTTACAAGAATTCTTACAAAAAAATGGGGCTGTTAAGATTGTTTATGAAACTTTGGATGAAGTTGCCGAAGAAAACAATACCCAGATATTTACTGCTTCCGTCTCGTTGAACGGTGATGAATTAGCCCGCGGTACGGGGCATTCAATTAAGGAGGCCGAGAAAGCGGCTGCCCGCATCGCATTCGAGGCTTTGCAGAAATAGTAGTTTAGGATACGCACATGAAGTTAAAGACATTAGAAATCAGCGGCTTTAAATCGTTCGCTAATCGCACAAAAATCGACTTTATGCCTGGTATCACAGGTGTCGTCGGCCCCAATGGGTCTGGAAAATCGAATATTATTGAAGCGATTCGCTGGGTGATGGGCGAGACTTCAGCTAAGGGGTTACGCGGTGATAAGATGGTCGATGTCATTTTTGGTGGTACCGATCTTCGTGCACCATTGAATCGGGCTGAAGTGATCATCACCTTTGATAATACTGACCACTATTTAAACTCAGACTTTAATGAAATTCAAATTGCCCGTACGTTATATCGCAATGGTGAGTCAAAATACCAGCTGAATGGCAAAGTTGTCCGTTTGCGCGATATTCATGAATTATTTATGGATTCCGGATTAGGGCGTGAGAGTTTTTCCATCATTTCACAAGGACGGGTGGAACGCATTTTCTCCGCCAAGCCAGAAGAGCGTCGGAGCATTATTGAAGATGTGGCGGGTGTGTTTAAGTACAAGCAAAGCAAGGAAAAAGCCGAGAAAGAGTTAACCACCACGGTTGGTAATTTACAGCGGGTTCAAGATATCTTATATGAACTCGAAGGACGGGTGGAACCGTTGGCAGAACAAGCCGCGCGGGCACAAGATTATGTCAATGCCAAAAATGAATATGACCGTCTGGATCAAATGCGGTTGGTGGTTGAATTGACGGATGCCTACTCCCAACAGGCCACTGTTAGCCAGCAAGTACAAATGGCGGAGGCTGCTAGTCAACGAGAAAACGCGCAGTTAGCTGAGCAAATGCAAACCTTGAATCACTTCAAAGTTGAACGGGCGGATTTAGAAAATCAACGCGATCATTTTAATCAAAAAATTTTAACTTTAACACAGCAAGTCGAACGGTTAACCGGTGAACAGAAGTTGGCGGTTGAACGAGCCGCGAACCGGTCATCAGTCAGCCAAGATTTGCATCAGCAAATGAGCCGCGTTAATAAGCGCTTAGCTGAGTTGACCAGTCACCGAGTAGCCCGGCAAGCTGAGATGACGCAGGCTACCGAACAGTTGGAAACATTGCAAAGTGAGTTAACTAAACAAGCCGAGCAACACCCACGGCAAAAGTTAACGCTGAACGAGGAGGCGATTACTGACATCCGTAATCAACTCGTTGACGCGATGCAGGCCTTGACTTCAGCTAAGAATGAGCAAGCCTATCTGGCCAAAACGTATCAACAAAATGATGCGGCGGCGAATCGTTTAGCCATCCGATTAAGTAGTTTGAATGAAAAACGGGTGACCCAAACGGCGATGATTGAGGAACTCACGCAAAAAAAGACCGTTATCGATGATCGGTTAACAATGATTCAAAATGAATTGTTACAACAGCAGGCGGCTGGCCAGACGCTGACCGCCCAGCACAAGGAGGCACGGACCGTCTGGTTGGATGCGTTAGCAAATGTCGAGAAAGTGACTTCACGATTGCAAGCTCTCCAGCGGGTGGCCAATAACTACGACGGGTTCTACCAGGGCGTCAAACATTTAATGAACGCAAAGAGTCAGTTTGCCGGTATTCGAGGTGTCGTTGCTGAGTTGATTAGCGTGGAACAAAACTACGCCTTAGCGATTGAAACAGCTTTGGGAGGTGCCTTACAACAAGTGGTAGTTGATCAGGAAGCCACTGCCCAAGCAGCAATCAAGTATTTGACGCAACATCGCTTAGGCCGGGTGACCTTTCTACCACTATCAACGATTAAAGCCCGCCAGCTACCGCCAACCCAATTGCAGCAAATGCAACAACTACCAGGATTTATCGGTGTCGCCAGCACATTAGTGACCACCGAACCTGCCTATACGGATATCATTAGTAATCTCCTTGGCGTGACCGTCATCGTTGATAATCTAGACCATGCCGTTCAAATTGGACAAGCGATGCAACACCGCGTCCGGCTGGTGACCTTGGATGGTCAGGTGATGAACGCCGGTGGTTCGATGACTGGTGGTGCAGCGCGCAATTCAGGAAATGGGTTGTTGTCACAACAGACGGAACTTGAGAGCCTTGAAAAAACGTTAGCTGCATCCAAACGTAGTGCCACACAATTGGAAGCAAAAGTGCAGGACTTGGATGCCCAGTTAACTCGAGCGACTGAAGCATATACGACCCAACAAAATCTGGTGGTGTCGGTGACTAGTGAAGCTCAACAGATCGCTGCCGATTTGAGCTTGGCAGGCAACACCCTGGCGCAAACTGAACGTGAATACGAGGCGTTAAACTATGAACTCAGACAGTCAACGAATGGCAGTGAATCACATGAGGCCGAGGTGGCCGATAATGCGGCGACACTGGCAAATGCGCAGGTCACCGTTGACCAGTTGCAGGGACAATTAAACACATTGAATGATCAACGGGCGGTGTTGATTACGCACGTTAACGAAGCCGACAATCACTTGACCGAGTTAAAAACGCAGGTGGCTGGCTTGACTGCAAATCGCGAAGCGCTGCAAGTCCGGTATCAAGATGTTTTGGAGCAAATCGCAAGCGAAGAAACGCGCTTAGCCGATTTGCAATCGCAATTAGCGAGTCTGAATACGAACCCAAGCAATGTCCAAGCGAAGTTACAGCAACAATTAACAGCGGTTGAGGAGGAGCTAACAACAGCTCAAACGCGTTTGGAGGTGTTGCAAACGCAATTAACAACCATGACGGAACAAATTACGGTCATGGAAGTTCAGGTGACTAGTGCACAAGCAAACCAACGTGAGACACTGACCAGTCTAAACGACTTGTCGGCCCGGCAAGCAGAAGTACGGACTCAGATTCAACAAATGGAACGTGCCCTGAGTGAGAACTACGCTCTCACGTATGAAGCGGCCCAGGCCGGCCAAACTAGCGTGGATTTGGCGGCTTTACGAACCCAATTGAAATTGCTTAAGTTGACGTTAGCTGATATTGGCACGGTTAACTTGGCGGCGATTGACGAGTATACTGAGGTTAAGGCACGTTATGATTTTTTGACCCAGCAACAAACGGATTTGTTAGCGGCCCAAGCTAATTTACGCGAAACGATGTCTGAAATGGATGCAGAAGTTGAAATGCGTTTCAAAACGACGTTTGATCACATTGCCACCCATTTTGCCACGATTTTTCAAAAGATGTTTGGCGGCGGACAAGCTGTTCTAGAATTAACTGACCCAGATCATCTCCTCGCGACTGGTGTGGATATCAAGGCCCAACCGCCGGGTAAGAAATTCCAACAAATGTCATTACTGTCTGGTGGTGAAAAAGCATTAACGGCGATTAGCTTGTTATTTGCTATCCTAGAGGTCCGACCAGTGCCTTTTGCGGTATTGGACGAAACTGAAGCAGCTTTGGATGAAGCGAATGTGGATCGATTCGCGCATTATTTGCATGAAGTGAATGATCGGACGCAGTTCATTGTGATTACGCATCGTAAGGGTACAATGGTAAATGCGGATGTATTATACGGGGTGACCATGCAAGAACCAGGTGTTTCAACGATGGTTTCGGTGAACCTTGAAAACTATGTTGCAACAACATAAGTGAGGAATGAAGATGGGATTATTTAATTCATTAAAGAAAATTTTTACAGGTGAAAATACACAACCAGCTGTGGTTGTCGAGGTCTTGCAACCACGTGTCATTGAAACGGTCGTGACGCCAGAGCCAATCATCGTTGAAACTTTGACGCCACGACCAGGGTTGGCTGTGCCAATTGAGTTACCGGTGCGAGATGCGCCTGTGACCGCAGCCACTGATCAAGAAGCAACTAACCCAAGTGCAGCAGCTGAGGTCACTGAAGTGACCTCAGCCACTAATTTAGCCACTGGTCTCACAAAAACGCGTAAAACTTGGTCACAACGTTGGAATGAATTTATGGCCAACTTCCGTTCAGTCGATGAAGATTTCTTTGAGGATTTAGAAGAGACCTTAATTAAAGCTGATGTTGGGGCTGAAACGGCCTTTAAGTTAACCGAAGAATTACGGCAAGAGGCAAAACTTGAAAATGCCAAATCACGTGATGAAGTCTCCCGGTTGGTGGTTGAAAAACTCGTTGCACATTATCAAACCCAGGGAATTGGGGAAGATGCTTCGATGCATTTTGCGCCTGCAGGTCCGACGGTTATCTTGTTCGTTGGAGTCAACGGGGTTGGTAAGACAACAACGATTGGTAAGTTGGCCGCACGCTATAAGGGTGAGGGTAAGAAGGTGCTGTTAGCAGCCGCCGATACTTTTAGAGCCGGTGCCACGCAACAATTACAAGAATGGGGCAAGCGTGACGGTGTTGAAGTGATTGCGGGTGCTGCAAAAGCTGACCCAGCTTCAGTCGTTTATGATGGTGTTCGGGCGGCGATTGCTCAACAAGCTGATATCTTGTTTGTTGATACAGCGGGTCGTTTGCAAAATAACGTGAATTTGATGCAGGAATTAGAAAAGATGAAGCGCATCATCTCACGTGAATTGCCCAATGAACCCAGTGAAGTGTTGTTAGTATTGGATGCAACCACTGGCCAAAACGCATTGCAACAAGCCAAATTGTTTAAAAATTCGACGGATGTTACCGGGATTGTGTTAACAAAGTTGGATGGGACAGCCAAGGGTGGGATTGTCCTGCCAATTCGTAACGAATTACACCTCCCAGTGAAGTGGGTTGGTTTGGGTGAGCAAGTCGGTGATTTGCAACCATTTGCTGCCGATGATTTCGCCAAGAGTTTATTCGGCGATTTATTGGAGAATTAAGATGGAGTTAGAAAAAAATACGCGGTTAAATGCGTTGTTTGATTTTTATCGACCATTACTGACCGCCAAGCAAGCGGATTATTTGGAATTATACTATGCCGATGATTTCTCATTGGGGGAAATTGCGGAAGAATTTGAGGTTTCACGCCAGGCCGTGTATGATAACGTCAAGCGGAGTACGCAACTATTGGAAGATTACGAGACCAAGTTGCAGCTGTATGCGGACTATTTGAAACGCACTGCCGCAGCCGCAGCCTTGAGTCAATATATTGCCCAACATTACCGTGGTGACAATGAATTGGCACAATTAGCATATAAACTAGAAACATTAGAAGAAGAGTAGTGAGGACCTAAAATGGCTTTCGAAGGACTAACTGAGCGTCTCCAAAACGCCTTGAGTGGTTTGCGTCGCAAGGGTAAGGTAACAGATGCAGATTTGCGTGAAACGATGCGTGAGATTCGGGTAGCGTTGCTTGAAGCCGACGTTAATTTTAACGTCGTCAAAGATTTTGTACGCAATGTGCGCGAACGGGCAGCCGGTGCTAAGGTACTGGATGGCTTGAATCCAGCCCAACAGATTGTTTCAATTGTTAATGAAGAATTGACGGCAATGATGGGTGAATCAGATGTACCTCTGAACAAATCACCTAAGATTCCAACGGTGATTATGATGGTTGGGTTACAGGGTGCTGGTAAGACGACCACAGCTGGTAAGTTGGCCTTGAAGTTAAAGAACGAGCAAAACGCCCGTCCATTGATGATTGCGGCCGACGTTTACCGACCAGCCGCCATTGACCAATTAAAAACTTTGGGTGAACAAATTGATGTGCCTGTTTTTGAAATGGGTACCGATGTCAACCCGCGTGAGATCGTCCGTCAAGGGATGGCTAAGGCCGCAGAATTAAAGGCAGACTATGTCTTTATCGATGCCGCAGGGCGTTTACAAATTGACGAAGCGTTGATGCAAGAATTGGTTGATGTCAAAGAAATTGCCCAACCTGATGAAATTTTGTTGGTTGTCGATGCAATGACCGGTCAAAACGCGGTTGAAACGGCTGAAGGATTTAATGGCCGTTTGGATATTACTGGTGTCGTTTTGACAAAGTTGGATGGTGACACCCGTGGTGGTGCGGCCTTATCAATTCGTGCCGTGACAGGCAAGCCAATCAAGTTTGTCGGTCAAGGTGAAAAGATGACTGATTTGGATATTTTTTATCCAGATCGTATGGCCTCACGTATCCTCGGGATGGGTGACTTGCTCACATTGATTGAAAAGGCCCAAAAGGACTTTGATGAAAAGCAAGCCGAAGTCCAAATGGAGAAGATGCGACAAAACACCTTCGACTTTAATGATTTTATTGAGCAAATGGAACAAGTGCAAAACATGGGGCCAATTGAAGACCTGATGAAGATGATTCCGGGGATGGCTAATAATCCTGCCTTAAAGAACCTGAAGGTGGATCCAAAGGACATCGCGCACATTAAGGCGGTGGTCATGTCAATGACCCCGGCTGAACGCGAAGATCCTGAATTGCTGAAGCGGCCATCACGTAAGCGTCGTTTGGCAGCTGGTGCTGGTCGTCCAGTTGAGGAAGTGAATCGCATGTTGAAGCAATTCAACCAAATGAAGACCATGATGAGTAAGGTCATGAATGGCGATACTGGTCAAATGGAACAAATGATGAATGCCATGGGTGGCGGTATGCCAGGCATGGGCGGCTTACCAGGCATGCCAGGTATGGGTGGTAATGGTGGTGGCTTGGGCCAAAAGGTGCAACAAATGGCCATGAAGCGCATGGCACGCCAAATTCAAAAAAATAAAAAGAAACGTAAGCGTTAAGCTTTTTGTCACATGCAAAAAAGGGCAGTCACTCCATTCGGAATGACTGCCCTTTTGCTGTATTGAAGGGCGCAGACTAATCGCTAACTACCTCATGGGTCAAGGCAGCAGCTGGAAAGGCAAGTTTCTTGCCTTGAACTGGCCAGAGCCAATAGTGTTGAACAGAGATTAAATTGCCTTGCGCTGAGTAGACTTCTTCAGGGTGAACGACCTCAGTGATCTGAGTGAGTTCGCTGCAATCATGAAGGTCGGGCACCAAAATCTGTGATACCAAATGGTGCGTATCGTCAATGAGCACACCTTCACCTTGGACATGGTCCGCTAAACGCACTAGCCGTAAATCAGATGGACTTGGGGTATGCTCAGCTAGGTATTCTTTGATGCGATGCGTCATGTGAGCATAGACGCGCTCTAGATCACGGTTTGTACCACGTAATTCATATTCGGCAATCATGGGTGCATGAAACTCAACGGCATATCGCCGGGCTGTCAAAATGTATTGCGCGTTAAAGTTTTTGTTACCAGAGCCCACAACTCCAAGGAGTTTTTGTGAACCACGATTAAAGTCAATTTGATCGGAAAGCGCATTCGTCATGATTTCTTTGACGCCAGAGTGAATACCATTACCGCCATCTAAATAGGTTGGTACGAAGACGAAGAAAGGATCAGTTTCGATATTATCGACGCTGGCATCAGAAATTTCGACAGGTTCAAACTCGTAGTCGCCGATTTCATTACCGTAGGTGGCTAGATTAGTGACGAAATGACGAGTATTACCAGAGACTGAAATGTAGAGTAGGCGAATTTTCATGAGGCAACTTCCTAAATTGGTTAAATTTCCATCAATTACAAAATGGCGTAATTAACGAATGAATACTATTACCTTACACGGGTTTATTAGCGAGTGCAATGATTTTTATGTTACGTTTTATAAATAACGTTCTGTTACATTAATGTATTTGTAACATAGCGATTGAAATGCCCATATGACGCGGTAAATGGCTATTTTAAGGCGTTTATGCACTAAAATTATTTGTCGTCAAGACCTTGCATTGTGTTATTTTTATGATTATACTAAACATCAGTTTTAGCTATTTGCTAACAATGAAATATATGAAGATAAATGGCTGATATGACGAAGATTGTTCGTCATTTGGTAGAATGCGGAGGACGTGACGATGGCTTTAACAACGATTGATCAAGATAATGTGACTTATTTTGATTTGAATAATGAATTGAATATCCCAAAGAACAATAGTATCCAACTAGATAAGGACCAGGAAGCCTTGGCAGCGTTCATTCGTGAAAATGTGGATCCAAATACCTTGCAATTTGATAATTTACGGGCGCGGTTCGATTACCTGATTGAAAACGATTTTGTCGATGCTGATATGGTCAATCGCTACCGGTTTGAGTTTATCGAGCGTTTGTATGACTACTTAAAGGTCCAAGATTTCCACTTTAAGTCATTTATGGCTGCCTATAAGTTTTACGCTCAATATGCCATTAAGACCAATGATAGTCAGTTTTACATTGAAAACTACATCGATCGGGTGGCCATGAATGCATTGTTTTATGGTAACGGTAATGAAAAATTGGCCTTACAACTGGCTGATGAAATGATTCATCAACGTTACCAACCTGCAACGCCTTCCTTCCTGAATGCTGGTCGTTCTCGCCGTGGTGAATTGGTTTCTTGTTTCGTCCTCCAAGCGACTGATGATATGAATTCAATCGGTCGTACCATTAATTCTGCTTTGCAATTGTCAAAGATTGGTGGTGGTGTGGGTATCAACTTGAGTAACTTGCGCGAAGCAGGTGCCCCCATTAAGGGGATTGCCAACGCGGCTTCAGGTGTTGTGCCAGTGATGAAGTTATTGGAAGACTCATTTACTTACTCAAATCAAATGGGGCAACGGCAAGGGGCTGGTGTGGTCTACTTATCCGTCTTCCATCCAGATATTATGGGCTTCCTTTCAACTAAGAAAGAAAACGCCGACGAAAAAATTCGTGTGAAAACCCTGTCACTTGGGTTGACAGTGCCCGACAAGTTCTATGACTTGATCCGCATGAATGCTGATATGTTCTTGTTCTCACCATATGATGTTGAACAAGTTTATGGTGAGCCATTCAATTATATTGACCTTACTAAAGAATATGACAACATGGTGGCCGATCACCGGATTAAGAAGTACAAGATTCGGGCACGTGATTTAGAAAATGAAATTTCAAAGATGCAACAAGAATCAGGTTACCCATATATTATCAATCTTGATACAGTGAACGCGGCTAATCCAGTTCATGGTAAAGTGGTGTCATCAAATCTCTGTTCTGAAATTTTACAAATTCAACGGGCCTCTGAGATTGGTAACATGCAAAACTATATCAAGATGGGTGCCGATATTTCATGTAACCTTGGTTCGACTAACGTGGTTAACATGATGGAGACTGACGATTTTGAGACCTCAGTTGACGCCATGGTTCGGGCATTATCATTTGTTTCCGATAACTCAAAGCTAGATATTGTACCCTCAGTTGAACAAGGGAATCGTGAAATGCATGCCATCGGACTGGGTGCCATGGGATTGGCCGGCTTCTTTGCGAAGAACCACATGCACTACGGCGATGAAGAAGCTTTGGACTTTACGAATGTCTACTTCATGATGTTAAACTACTACACCTTAAAGGCTTCAAACAAAATTGCCAAGGAACGCAAGGAAACGTTCTATGAATTTGAAAAGTCAGCTTATGCTGATGGTTCATACTTTGATAAGTACCTGGCGCAAGATTGGGGTCCCAAGACACCAAAGGTCAAGGAAATCTTTGCCAAGCATGCTGTGCCAACAGTGTATGACTGGTCAGAATTGATGGCCTCAGTCCGTACGTATGGCTTATACAATGCATACCGGATGGCCATTGCACCAACCGGCTCAATTTCATATATTAACGATGCGACGGCGTCATTGCACCCAATCATTAACAAGATTGAGGAGCGACAAGAAAAGAAGATTGGTAAGATCTACTATCCCGCACCATATTTGAGCAATGATACTCTGCCATATTACCAATCAGCGTATGATATGGATATGCGACGCGTCATTGATGTTTACGCCACGGCCCAAGAGCATATCGATCAGGGGATGGCTCTGACACTATTCATGCGCTCATCAATTCCTGAAGGTTTGTACGAGTGGAAGAATGGTCGGACGGACAAAATGACGACGCGAGATTTGAATATTTTGCGGATGTACGCATATCACAAGAAGATTAAGTCAGTATACTATGTCCGTACTTACACCGATGATGAACAAGAAATGGGTGTTAATGAATGTGAAAGCTGCTCAATTTAATTGAGTTAGTCATCTCATTGGCATGTAGTCACGCAAATAAGGAGATGGGGCTTCCTATCTCCTTATTGTCATATTAATATGTAATAAAGTAATAATTTTAAAGGAAATAGATGGAGAGCAACCGATGACGGATAAGTATATTGCAATCAATTGGAATGATATTGAGGACCGAATTGATAAAGCAACTTGGGAAAAATTAACAGAACAATTTTGGTTGGATACGCGTATTCCGCTATCAAATGATTTAGATGATTGGCGTAAGATGACAGATGGCGAACACTACCTTGTTGGGCATGTGTTTGGTGGCTTGACATTGCTTGATACATTACAATCACAAGATGGTATGTCATCATTGAAGGCCGCAGTGCGGACCCAGCACGAAGAAGCTGTCCTGAATAATATCGAATTCATGGAATCGGTGCATGCTAAGTCATATTCATCGATTTTTGAAACCTTAAATTCACCAGCTGAGATTGAAGAGATTTTTAACTGGACGGGTTCTGATGATTACCTGCAATTTAAAGCGCAACGGATTAACAATATTTACCAAACAGGAACTGATCTGCAAAAGAAAATTGCGTCAGTCTTTCTCGAAACATTTTTGTTCTATTCTGGTTTCTACACGCCATTGTACTATCTTGGCCACAACAAACTGAACAACGTGGCCGAAATTATTAAGCTGATTTTGCGTGACGAGTCGGTCCACGGGACTTATATTGGTTACAAGTTCCAACTGGGCTTCAACGAACTACCCGAAACCGAGCAAGACAAGTTGAAGATGTGGATGTATGATTTGTTGATGGAACTTTATGCGAATGAAGAAAAGTACACGCACGAACTATACGATGGCGTCGGTTGGACTGAATCCGTTTTGACCTTCATTCGATACAATGCGAATAAGGCATTAATGAATTTAGGGCAAGATCCGTTGTTCCCTGATGGCGCCGAGGATGTGAACCCAATCGTGATGAATGGTATTTCAACGACGACTTCAAATCATGATTTCTTTTCACAAGTTGGTAATGGGTACCGCTTGGGGCAATTGGAAGTCATGGAAGATGATGATTACAACTACGGTTTGAATGACTAAGCCATCGTGATCAGGGTCAGACTAGACGTTAATAAATAGGTACTGATGATGAATATCGCCAGGAGCAGCTTGCTCGGGCGATATTTTTTATTGCTGGGGAATTGGTCAGACGACTCTTTTCGATATGGTCACAAGGTAATAATTCAGTTAAAATAGAAGTGGGTATTGCGTCTATTTTTTAGAATACGAGGATAGGAATTTGAAAAAGACACAATCAGTACGTCACTTGGTGTTAACCGCATTATTTATTGCAATTATTCTATTACAGGCCATGGTACCTTGGTTAGGGAATCTGCCAATTAATCCGTTGGTTTCTGTGACAATCATTACCTATACGGTGGCCATCGGCGCGATGATACTCGGACCAAAGACCGGTCTGTTTTTAGGTTTTATTTGGGGCAGTTACTCCTTTTACAATGCTTGGGCTGCGGGCGTCTCGCTGGGGGCGTTGATGTTTCGTAATCCCATTACGGCGATTGTGCCACGGATGGCAGTTGGCTTGATCATTGGTTGGTTATATTGGCGTTTCGTTAAAAACCGTCAAACTGCCCGGCGTCCTATTTTCTTGGCGGGGCTAGGGGCATTGGCCGCGTTGATTAATACGGCCTTGGTGGTCTTGTCGACTTGGATTGGGTTCAATGTGATGCATACCACATTTACGGGTATTCCAGCCGGGGGGGCTTCAGTGGCTTGGTTGTTACAAGTCGTCGTCGGTTTTAATGGTATTTTTGAAATGATTGCGGGCGCCATTTTCGTGCCGGTGATTGGTTCGGTCGTGTTGCTAGTAGCTGATCGCTATAACTTTAATTAGGTCGTACAGTTTTGGCATATTTTTGATTGGTCATGTACGTTCTTGGCAACTTGTGCTATGCTAAATGCGTAAATTAAATATTATCTTTTTCACTAGGGGAGCCATTTGGCTGAGACGATGATTCGGACCCTTTGAACCTGTTGAGTTAAGACTTGCGTAGGAAAGTGATGGGAGCACTAGGGAAATACTCTGATTTAATAAGTATCTATTACCAAGGCTCTCGAACCGCTTTTCAGGTTCGAGAGCCTTTTTGTGTCCCTTGTTGTTATTAGGATTAGGAGAATGTCATGGAAAACTTATATAGCAAACTACAGGACCACAAACCGTTGGTGTTGAATTTAGCTAATATGGTCACACCACAACATGTGGCCGACGCAATTAACGTCATCGGGGGTTCACCGTTGATGACCCGCTCAATTGATGAAGTGGCCGAATTGGTGAGCATTGCGGGGGCGGTCGTGCTCAATATTGGCACTATCCGTGCAGATGAGTTCGCCCTGTTTGAAGCTGTTGGCCAAATGGCCAATGCCCAAGGCAAGCCCGTGGTGTTGGATCCGGTTGCTGTGGGCATGCCATTTCGGGGTCAGTTCGTGACGCGCTTATTGGACAGTGTACAGGTTGATATTATTCGCGGTAATGCAGCTGAAATTAGTTGGTTTGCACAGCAACAGACCGCGGGTCAAGGCATCGATGCCCTGACGGCGACAACCGATGTGGCAATGGCTCAAACCGTGGCTCATCGTACGGGGGCCATCGTAGTAGCCTCAGGGGCGACGGACGTCATTACCGATGGCAAGCAAGTGGCTTTGGTACAAAATAATGTGCAGTTGCTGGCGGTCAATGTTGGTGCTGGTGATATGTTGAGTGGCTTGATTGCGACATTTGCGGCGGTTACCAGTGACTATTATGGGGCAGCTTTATATGCCACGGCGTTGCTGGGAGCAGCCGGCCAGCAAGCCACTGTTTCGGCGCAGGGATTGCCCGGCCGCTTTATGCCGGCCCTGTTTGATGAATTATCAGTGGCCGATGACGCCTATATCACAAGGTATGCGGAGGTGACACAATGATTGAGGTACCACAGGTCGTGACGATTGCCGGGATTGATTCAGGCGGGGGTGCCGGCATAAATGCGGATTTGAAGACCTTTCATAACCAACGGGTATACGCCGCATCAATTGTGGTGGGGTTAACCGCCCAAAATACCTATGGTGTACAGGCCTTGTTACCCACGCCCAGTGCATTTTTGCATGAACAATTTGAGAGTGTGGACGCTGATTTTGCGATCAAAGCAGTGAAGACTGGTGCCCTGTTTGATGCTGAACACGTACATCAGGTGGTGCAGGAATTAGCTGATGTACATTTTGGCGCAGTGGTTGTCGATCCAGTGATGGTGGCCAAGGGCGGTGCGAAATTATTGACCAATGCGGCCATTGCACTTGTGAAAACTGAATTATTGCCACTGGCAACGGTGATCACGCCTAATTTAGAGGAAGCACAGGTGCTCCTTGACCGTTCGATTGAAACAGAGGCAGACATAATGCAGGCCGCGAGCGCTTTACAGGCGCTTGGCGCCAAGCATGTCTTGATCAAAGGTGGTCACGCTGCATCAGCGACGGTGGTGCGAGACTATGCCTTATTTGCCGATGGATCATCCGCTTGGTACACGGCACCACGTATTGATACGGTTCGCACGCATGGGACCGGAGATACCTTGTCGGCTTACATCACCGCCAATTTAGCCAAGGGACTTGATATCAAAGACATCCTTCCAGCAGCTAAACAATTCACCTATGAAGCAATCAAACAGAGTATCAACGTGGGGCACGGGCACGGCCCCCTCAATCATTGGGTGGAGGGTTAGCATGCAAACAAATTACTTAGAACGTTACTTTATCAGCGGTTCACAAGATCTGCCAGGACATACGCTCACACAGTACATCGCCCAGGTTGAACGCATCATGGCTGCTGGCATTACAGCGTATCAGTTTCGTGAAAAAACAGGGGGCTTGACGCAAGCCGCATCCCGCCTAGCCTTAGCACAAACACTAAAAGAGATGGCACGGCACTACCACATTCCGTTTTTTGTCGATGACGATGTCGCCTTGGCTTTGGCAGTTGGAGCAGATGGTATCCATGTCGGTCAGACGGACATGCCAATCACTGAAGTCATCGCCAGTGTACCAGCTGAGATGCTCATTGGGTTGTCAGTCCGAACAGTTGCAGAGATGCGTGCGGCCCAACAATATACGCGGATTGACTATTTGGGCGTCGGCCCAGTCTATCCGACGATAACCAAAAAAGATGCCGCTATGGCCCAAGGTATTAGTGGTCTGCAAGCAATCCTTGCCGTGAACGAACAACACTTCCCAGTGGTCGCGATTGGTGGGATCACACTTGCGCAACTAGCAACATTGAAAGCCACTGGTGTGCAAGGTGTTGCGTTCGTTAGTATGGCGTTACAGGCGGATCAACCCGTTAGTTTAATGCAAGAAATGGAGCAAATTTGGCATGATGACAACGCATGAATGGTTAACAACCCAAGCAACCCCGCTTTTACATCAAATACAGCAGACAGCGTTTGTGACCGGTATTGGTACGGGTGAACTCACCCAGGCACAGCGGGATTACTATGTTGCCCAAGATCATTACTATATTGAGCGGTTTACTCAGATGTGGCAGGCCATGGAACAGCAATTACCGCCCGAGCTGGTCGCACGGCAACCAAAAACACTGGGTGAAGCAGGTGCCCATGCGACATTGGAGCCAAGTGCAGCGGCTGCACAAATTAAACCAGGCCAACATAATCTTGATTATCTGGCACATATGGAGGCCCTGATCGCGCAAGGGGATGGCTTGACCAGTATGCTGGCATTACTGCCATGTACTGAATCATATCATTTGGTCGCCAAGCAGCTGGGGACGCGGGTAGCGCGGTTCCAAGGGTGGATTGATTACTACCGAGGACCTGAGTATCAGGCCATGACCGAGTGGTGCTGGCAGGTTGTTGATCACTTGACCACGCAACGCGCCATTACCCAAAGTGAACTAGCAGGTTACTTACGGGCCTATGAGTACGAGTTGCTATTTTGGGAAAAGCCAATGCACTAAGCGATGGGGAAATGCGAGCGTCAATCCCTGCCTTGATCGAACGAATATTTGGATTCCACAAAGAAATCGATCTGACACTGCTGATCGGTTGACGAATGTGGTATCTTAAAGATAAATATTTCGTAGAAAAAGGGGATGGATGATGGCAGAAATACACGAGTTGCCGGATATCCTTGCAAACCAGATTGCCGCTGGTGAGGTGATCGAACGGCCGGCGTCGGTAGTTAAGGAATTGGTAGAAAATGCGATTGATGCACACGCTGGACAAATTGATGTTCTCATTGAAGAGGCTGGTGTGCAGTCCATTCGCGTCATTGATAATGGTGATGGTATTGCATCGGACCAAGTTGCTAAGGCGTTTTTACGACATGCGACATCCAAAATTAGTAATCGACATGATTTGTTTCGTGTCCATTCCTTAGGGTTTCGGGGTGAGGCGCTACCTTCGATTGCATCAGTCGCGGATGTGACCCTGGAAACAGCCATCGCGGGGGCTTCAGAAGGCACCTTGATTCATTTCCGGGGCGGTGAACTCATCGAGCAAACTGGGACGAGTGCTCGGCAGGGTACCGATATTACTGTGCGGGATATCTTTTTCAATACACCAGCCCGCCTGAAATATTTAAAATCACAGACGACCGAGTTGTCAAAAATTGTTGACGTCCTCAATCGATTATCATTTAGTCATCCAAAGGTGGCTTTCCGGTTAAGTCATAATGGGCGCGAAGTTCTCCGTACGACGGGTAATGGCAATTTACAGCAAGTCATTGCCGCGGTGTATGGGATTAATCAGGCCCGTGAAATGGTGGCCATTACCGGTCAAGATAATGATTTCAAGGTGACAGGGCTGATGTCACTTCCTGAATTAACCCGTGCGAATCGGAGTTATATCTCGATTTTAATTAATGGCCGGTATATTAAGAATTATCCCTTGGCCAATGCATTGATTAAGGGATATGGCACGCGTTTAATGGTCGGGCGTTTCCCAATTGCGGTTTTGTCGATTGAAATGGATCCACTTTTGGTCGATGTCAATGTCCATCCCCAAAAGCATGAGGTTCGTTTGAGTAAAGAACACCAATTAACGACATTAATCGAACAAATCGTGCGAGATCGATTTGCCAAGACGAATTTAATTCCGAATGCGTACGCAAATTATATGGGTGAGAAAATTGAAAAAGAGCGGTCGACGGACGATTTTTTGACTAAGCTCAGTGATGCTTCGCAACCATATCTAGTCGACCATCCAGCACCCCAAACTGTGGCTGATTATGAGCAAATTACCCAGAATTTTGATGTTAATGACGTGCAAGCGACCATCATCCATGACCAGACTGACTTGGAGCACGTCAATTTTGGGGCCAAGTATCAGGGTGATACGCCAGCATTGCCATTTGGTGATGAGGGTGTCAAAATGGCCGCTGATCAAACTGAACTTGACGTCTCAGATGAGACCGTCACGGCAACGGATGTACATGGCCAAGGTTTCCCAACGCTCGATTACATCGGCCAAATGCATGGCACTTTTTTATTTGCCCAATCGACTGCGGGTTTGTTTTTGATTGACCAACATGCAGCCCAAGAACGGGTCAAGTATGAATATTATAAGGAAGAAATCGGTAAAGTTGGGTTGGAGTCACAAAAACTACTCGTTCCCATTACCTTGGAATATTCAACGTCAGATATGTTAAAAATTGCCGCGCATGAGTCGGAGCTGGCCCAGGTAGGATTACACTTGGAGCCGTTTGGTTCAAATACGGTGATCGTGCGAGAACATCCTGGTTGGTTTGAACCAGGGCAAGAAGAGGAGACGATGCGGGAGATGATCGATTGGTTGTTGCGTGATGGTCAGTTATCGGTCGCTGATTTCAGGGAACGGACGGCGATTATGATGGCCTGTAAGCGTTCAATTAAGGCGAATTGGTCGTTGAATGATGTTGAGGCGCGCTCACTGATTGATCAGCTGGGGCATACTGAAAATCCATACAATTGCCCTCATGGCCGCCCCGTGGTCGTTGAATTTTCATTGAAAGATATGGAAAAGATGTTCAAACGCATTCAAGATGCACACGAATCATGGATTGAATATGACAATCACCCCTTTTAATTGGTAAAATGAGTGTGATGATAACATAAGTAAAACCATAAAAGGGGATGAATGAAACAATGAAGGCGCGAGTGCTTTTTGCAACGATTACAGGGAATAATGAAGATGTCGCCGACATCATTGTTGATGAATTTGAAAAGGCTGGCGTTGACACCACCAAAGAAGATATTATTGACGTTGATGCCATGGATATCAACCCAGCAGAGACGGATATCTTGGTCGTCGTCGCCTACACCTTTGATAAGGGCACGTTGGCGGATGAGGCCCTCGATTTTTATGACGACATGCAAGACGTGAATTGGACTGGGTTAATCTACGGGGTGGCTGGGTCAGGTGATGTGTTCTACGGTCAGGATTACGGGGTGGCGGTCGATTTGTTGGAGCAGCATTTTGATGCGTTTACCGGGGCTACCCGTGGTGCAGCAGGTGTTAAAGTTAATTTGAGCCCTGATGCCGAAGCCACAAGCGCCTTACGCGCGTTTGCCCAGCAGTTGCTTGTCGCCGCCCAAACCAATTAAAAGTGCTGTTGGTGGTGCCTGAGGCTGAGTAGCTACGCGCTTGATGCCAAATTAAAGGGCCACGCAGCAGGCGTAAAAAGCGCTTGCCCCACCGGGGTGTTGGTGTATAATGGAAACATAGAAAACGTTGATGAAGACACGTCTAACACCCATTTGATAGTAATTAGAGACATTGTGGTTGGTGAAAACAATGATCAAAGGTGCCGGATACTACTTCTGAGTGGCTGGTAAATCGGCTCCGTATGCTCGCGTTAAGAGCTTTCGAGGATAGTCAATGGCTATCGAATTCAGGTGGTACCGCGTGTGAACGTCCTGATAGAGCATTTTTATGTTCTATCAGGACGTTTTTCGTTTTCACAAGGTTTAATTGCAAGAGATATTATATTTATCACATTTATAAGGAGTTCGTTTCATGGCAGATGTTAAAATCACATTTCCCGATGGTGCAGTGAAGGAATTCGCTGATGGTGTTACGCCAATGGCCATCGCTGAGGGAATCTCAAAGTCATTGGCAAAAAAGTCAGTGACGGCAAAGTTAGATGGTGCCTACGTCGGTATGCATGATGCCATCCATCAAGATGGTACCTTTGAATTGGTCACGAAAGACCAACCAGAGGCTTTGGATTTATTGCGTCATTCAACTTCACACTTGTTGGCGCAAGCTTTGAAGCGTCTATACCCAGACATGCACTTTGGGGTGGGCCCATTTATCAGTAACGGTTTCTACTACGATACGGATAATGCTGAAGGCCAGGTTTCAGTGGAACAATTCCCAGAAATTGAAAAGGTCATGAAAAAGATTGTCGCTGAGAACTTGCCCATTGTTTCTCGTGAAGTTTCACGTGCGGAAGCTTTGGACATGTTTAAGGACGATCCATACAAGGTTGAATTGATCAATGATTTACCAGCCGATGAAAAGATTACCATTGCGGTGCAGGGTGAACACGTCGAATTGGATCGTGGTGGTTTGGTACCATCAACCGGTTGGATTAAGTTCTTTAAGTTAACGTCAGTCGCTGGTGCATACTGGCGTGGTAAGTCATCTAACCCAATGTTGCAACGTATCTATGGTACGGCATTCTGGTCACAAGAAGATTTGGACGCTGAAATGGTCGCCCGGGCTGAGGCTAAAGAACGCGATCACCGTAAGATTGGTGCTGATCAAGACTTGTTCTTTACCTCGCAAGAAGTGGGTTCAGGCTTGCCAGTTTGGATGCCAAACGGTGCTGCCATTCGCCGGACGTTGGAGCGTTACATCATTGATCGTGAATTAGAAGATGGGTACCAACACGTTTACACACCCGTTTTGTCAAACTTGAACTTGTACAAAACCTCTGGTCACTGGGATCACTATCATGATGACATGTTCCCACCAATGGATATGGGTGATGGTGAATTCTTGGAATTACGACCAATGAATTGCCCATCTCACATTATGGTTTATAAGCATCACCCACGCTCATATCGCGAATTGCCATTGCGCATTGCCGAATTGGGAATGATGCACCGTTATGAGAAGTCAGGTGCCTTGACTGGTTTGTCTCGCGTGCGTGAAATGACGTTGAACGACGGGCACACATTTGTCATGTTGGATCAAATTGAAGAAGAATTTAAAAACATTTTGAAGTTGATGATGGCCGTCTATAAGGACTTTAACATCACAGACTACCGTTTCCGTTTGTCATACCGTGACCCTGAGAATACTGAAAAGTATTTCGATGATGATGAGATGTGGGAGCGTGCGCAAAAGATGTTGAAGGCTGCCATGGATGACCTTGGCTTGGAGTACTTCGAAGCTGAAGGAGAAGCTGCCTTCTACGGACCAAAGTTGGATGTTCAGACTAAGACAGCTTTGGGTGGTGAAGAAACTTTGTCAACCATCCAATTGGACTTCTTGTTGCCACAACGCTTTGACTTGAACTATGTTGGTGCGGATGGTGAGCAACATCGTCCAGTCATGATCCACCGTGGTATTATCGGTACGATGGAACGCTTTACGGCCTATGTCACTGAGATGTACAAGGGGGCCTTCCCAACTTGGTTAGCACCACATCAAGTCCGGATTATTCCGGTTAACCGTGAAGCACATGGTGCATATGCGGCGGCCTTAGCGGACAAGTTGAAGAAGCAAGGTGTGCGTGCTGAGTACGAAGGCCGTAACGAAAAATTAGGGTACCTCATCCGTGATGCCCAAGCGTTGAAGATTCCATACACGTTGGTCATTGGTGATGAAGAGACAAACAATAATACAGTCACTGTCCGGCGTTTTGGTTCAATGGATACTGAAGTGAAGAGTTACGAACAATTTGAAGCTGATCTCTTGGCTGATATTGCGAACTTCTCAAAAGAGGCTTAATAAAATAAAGTTTTACAAAACGTTTGAAAAAAATTCAAACGTTTTTTTTATGTTTGAACATAAAAAAACGATAAAACTAAGCTAACCAAGCAAGGCGGCGGTCTAGATAACTTGACAAAAAGCGGTTAATTGGGTCGTTCGAAACGCCATATTCTTTACAGAAAACGATAGAAATGTCGGGCTGATTTTGGCTAATTTTAATTCACAATAATATTGTGTTTAAGAAGTTATCCGAAAATAAATCGTGTTGCGGATTGTTTATGTTTTTTTAAGATGAAGTGTTGAGAATTCTATAATTAATGGGATAATAAGGTATAGAACGTTCATTGATTGAATAAATTTTTTGCTTATAAAAAATATTAGCCACAGGAGAATTAAAAATAAATGTATGATAAGACAAATGACTGGATGTTAACGAAAAATGCTCGTCAATTGATCGAATTAGATGACTTGATGATTTCGGGACACCAGGACGAATACTCTATCGAAGAAATTGAGCGCGTAACTGGCTGGTCACGGTACTTGGCAACCAATAATCTCGGCCTGCTGATTGACCATATTGCACGCTACATGCCTGAACAAAATCAGATGATTGAATGGGTCGAACCACAAAAGGTGGCTCGCGTTAATCGGAATCATTATCCCTTTCCAAGTTATTTGCGTTATACCTTCTTCAAGCAATCAGCTGGTGCAGTCTACTTATACATGATCATGACGGAAACGTTCACGACGGTTGAAGATTTTGCACATCGGATGAACTTGAGTACGACTAAGATTCGCCAAGTTATGCATGAAGTTGATGAAGAGCTTGCTAAGTCCAACATTCAAGTTGATCAACACTACCGACTCATCGGGGATGAAATTCAAATTCGCCATTGGTCACATGCTATTTTGTATCAAATGTTAGCGGGTAATGAGGTCTTTATGGCCTCGATTAAGCCGCAATTGTCAAAAGCTGATGATTTACGAGAAATGGTCGCACGCCTTTTTGTCAGCTTTAATCGGACGATGACAGCCGCCCAAAAAGCCAACATCGGCTACCTGATGGCTATTTTAGACTTACGTTACCGGGGCCGCCACATCGCTGACCTGAGCCGACAGGTCGACTGGACAATTGATGAAACGAAGCTTTCTGCCAAATATCTTGGTTACCTGAGTACCATTCGAGAAACACTAAATACGGCCTATCCTTACCTGACTTTTAGTCAGGTAGAAACTGAGTCAATGTATATCTTGATTAATGTCTTGTTGATCGTCGATGATCCTAAGATGCATGATTTTTGGGCCGATACGCCCAGCGAGAAGCACTTTGAAAGCACATTAGACTTTATTCAAGAGGCTTACACGGACTTCTTTGGCCTAATTATCGCGCGCAATCAGTTGGCACAAATGCGTGAGTTATTGTTCCAACCCGTGATGTACTATAGCTTGTATGGTAGTGCGCAGAATATGTATTCATGGCACAGTGAGGTTGTTTCCACCGAGTACCCTATCGTGGCTCAATTTACGCACGCGGTTTTGGAACGGCGCGCTGAAGCGTTAAATGACGACGTGAACCACCTGCGGGATGCCTTATATATGGAATTCTTTTCAACTTTTATCCAAGTATTGAATGTTCGTCAATTGTTGGCACCGGTTAAAATTTTAATTTCATTTACTGGCTTATCCGCCTTGAAGAAGTATGTCATGGATCGAATCAATGGCGTTGGTGGTGTCTTGGTTGAATTTACGGATGATTATGATGCGGATATTGATTTTGTTATCTCGGATACATCATTGGGTAATCCAACGGCCGTTGAAACTTTTGTGTGGCACACCATCCCCAATGAGGATGAATGGCAACGGTTTATCAAGCATGCTGTCAGTCGTTCAGTACTTAAATTTAATGTCACCTATGGGCACACTATTCAGCAAGAAGTGCCAGTCTGCACGATGACTGATGAATCTCCAGCTGAAGAGGCGTAATAATTGATTTAAAGTTCGGAAATTGTGATTATTTTAAAGCGTTTCCTTTTTTTTATACGCATTTTAGGGTAAACTAGAGATAACGTCATGGATGTTATTAAGAATGTCCGTAATCAGAAAGGATCAATCATGATTGAACGTTATACGCGCCCCGAGATGGCACAAATTTGGTCAATGGAAAATCAATACCAGGCTTGGTTAGATGTTGAAATTGCGGTTACCGAAGGTTGGGTTAAAGAGGGGCTGGTTCCCGAAGCTGACCTGCAGGCCATTAAAGAGAAGGCATCATTTTCTGTTGAACGGATTGCCGAAATTGAAGAAGTTACGCACCATGATATCGTGGCATTTACACGTAATGTTTCAGAATCCTTGGGTGACGAGCGTAAGTGGATACACTATGGTCTGACTAGTACCGATGTGGTGGATACTGCACAAGCTTTACGCTTACGAGATGCAAACAATATTATCAAAGCTGATTTAGTCGCTTACCGTGACGCTTTGAAGGCAATGGCTTTGAAGTACAAAGATACAGTGATGATGGGACGGACGCATGGTGTCCACGCTGAACCGACCACGTTTGGCCTGGTCTTTGCACGTTACTACCAAGCAGCGGTCCGTGATATTGAACGCTTTGAACGGGTTGCAAAGGCGATGGCAACGGGTAAGTTATCTGGTTCCGTGGGGACTTTTGCCAATGTCCCACCACGAGTTGAAGAAGCTGCCATGGCTAGTTTGGGGTTAGAACCACAACCCATTGGTTCCCAGGTATTGCCACGTGATTTGCATGCTGATTATCTGTCAACCATCGCATTGATTGGCGCGACTTTAGAAGAAGTGGCCGTCGAAATTCGTGGTTTGCAACGTTCAGAAATTCATGAAGTTGAGGAAGGTTTCGCCAAGGGACAAAAGGGTTCTTCATCGATGCCCCACAAACGTAACCCCATTGGTTCTGAAAACGTTGTGGGCTTGACGCGCGTGTTACGTGGTTATGCAGTGACCGGACTAGAAAATGTGCCACTGTGGCATGAACGGGATATTTCACATTCATCAGCTGAGCGCATGATTTTGCCAGATGCGACTGCGACCCTGGATTATATCTTGCATCGCTTGACGGGAATTATCACTCACTTGGGTGTCTTTCCGGAGACCATGAAACAAAATATGACGCGTACCTATGGCTTGATTTACTCACAACGCTTGATGTATGCGTTGATGGATGGAGCTGGCTGGTCACGTGAACAAGCATATGACACTGTGCAACCTCTGACAGCACGTTCATGGGATGAACAATTACAGTTCCGTGATTTGGTTGATGCGGAAGCAAAAATTACTGATGTCTTAACTAAGCAACAGATTGATGATGCCTTTGATTATCACTGGCATTTACGGCATGTGGATGATATTTACAAGCGGATCGGCTTAGCCTAGTTTATATAGAAGAAAACAAAAAGCATGCTCATTGTGCGGCGTGCTTTTTTGTGTCGTCATGAGAATGTAATATTTCATGATGTGCTGCAACCACAGCCCCATTGTTACGTCTGTCACAGGTAACGAAATGATTGCAAGGGTGGCTGGCTGAAGGGCATTTGTTGTTTGAAACGTTGACAAGATACTTCGAACGATTTAATATACACTTATCGAATATTTCGATAATCGAAATACTTTTGAAAGGAGGTTACACATGACAGTTCTTTCAACTACAGAAATTATGGCATTGATTCCAAATCGTTATCCCATCCTTTACATGGATAAGGTGATTGATATGGTGCCAGGTGAGTCAATCACAGCTGTGAAAAATGTGACGATTAATGAACAATTCTTCCAAGGTCATTTTCCGGGCAATCCGGTGATGCCAGGTGTCTTGATTATTGAGTCACTGGCCCAAGCGGCATCAATTTTGATTTTGTCTTCACCCCAATTTAAGGGTAAGACAGCTTACATGACTGGTATTGATAACGCGAAGTTCCGTACCATGGTACGCCCAGGCGATGTGCTTGAATTGCATGTTACTTTTGGTAATTTGCGCGAGAACATGGGGACAGTAAATGTCGAGGCACGTGTCGATGGTAAGGTGGCTACAAAGGCAGAATTGATGTTCGTTGTTTCACCAGATGAGAAGTAGAACAGTCATGAAAACAATGATGAAGAATGAAAATAATCCGATTTTTGAACGAACTAATATTGCATTGGTCGATGTATTCAATAATGTGATGTGGGTGGAAGAAGCGTACCTACAAAGTTCTGATTTTCGGGATATCACGATTAAAGATATGCATACAATCGCTGCGATTCCCTTACACGGAGCGCGAACCGCTACAGAATTAGCGGGTATGGTCCACTTAACACCAAGTGCGATGACGAGTGCGATTGATAAGTTAGTTCGTAAAGGTTATGTTGAACGTGAACGGGATGAAACGGATCGTCGGATGGTTTATATCAAATTGACCCATCGAGGCAAAGTTGTTTCTCGTGCCCATGAAGCTTTTCATCGTAGCATTACACACGCTCTGTTTGATACATTAGACGAAGTTGGCGCTGTCCAAGTTGAGCAAGTTGTTCTTCAATTACAAGATTATTTACATCAAATCAAAGTGCGTGCGGATGAGTAATCTGTGGCAATTCATGATTGTAATCGGAGAGGTAGAATGGAACAACTAAAAATTATCAGCGCCATGAAATATGTCCCTGAGCGGGTGGTGACCAATGATGAGTTGGCAACCATGATGGATACCAATGATGAGTGGATTTTTTCACGAACAGGGATTCATCGTAGGCATGTTGTTACGGATGAAAACACGAGTGATTTAGCAATTATGGTCGCCAAGCGTTTGCTTGAGCAAACACACATAGCTGCGGAATCCTTGGATTTTATTATCGTAGGTACGATGTCACCGGATACATTGTCGCCGAGCGTGGCTGCACGCGTACAAGGTGCCATCGGGGCAACTAATGCGTTTGCAACTGATCTTAATGCCGCTTGTACCGGTTTGGTCTACAGCATGAGTTTCGCAAGTGCCTTGTTAGCAACGCGCTATCAACGCGGTATGGTCATCGGTGCAGAAGTATTAAGTAAGTTACTTGACTGGCAAGATCGTACGGTGTCAGTGTTGTTTGGGGATGGCGCCGCTGGTGTCATCGTTGAACGCACGACGGAAGCAATCGGGTATCTTGGTGAATCATTGCGGACCTATGGTGCCCAAGGAGATGCCTTGACGGCAGGTGCGTTTGCCAATACTAATTTAACGGGCGAAATTACGCCAGCTGACCCCTATTTCCATATGGATGGTCGAGCGGTCTATAATTTTGCGACCCGTGAAGTCCCAGTTGTTTTGAACGAAGCAATGGAGCAGAGTGGGGTGACCGCTGATGAGGTGGACTTGTTCCTCTTACATCAGGCGAATTCACGCATTATCGATTCGATTGCCAAGCGTATGAAGCAACCTATTGAAAAATTCCCAATGAATATGGTCGAATATGGCAACACGAGTGCAGCATCAATCGGGCTTCTCTTAGCAGAGCTATGGGAAGCAGGCCGTATTCAACCAGGTATGAAGATTGCAATCGCCGGCTTTGGCGGTGGTCTAACGGCTGGTGCCAGTGTGCTGCAATTCTAAGATGTTGTTAAACACATTAACTAAATTGATAAACACATAACAAGGAAAAATAGAGGAAAAAAACATGACTAACGCAGAAATTTTTAACAAGTTGCAAGCAATTTTGATGGATCAATTTGATTTGGAAGCCACTGAAGTTGAATTGAAGACTAACTTATCAGATGACATCGATGCTGATTCATTGGACCTATTCGAAGTGTTGAACCGGGTTGAAGACGAATTTGATATCAAGTTGGATGTTGCTGACAATATCGCAACGGTACAAGATTTAGTGACTAAGATTGACGAGCAAGTTAACGCGTAATTAACTCGTTAACCGCTCATTTTGAGTTGTTTAAGAGAGGAGATACGCGAGAGATGGCAGTAAATATTAGCAACCCGTTGTTTGAAAAATTGGGCATGAAGTATCCAATTATTCAAGGCGGTATGGCTTGGGCTGGTACGGGACACTTAGCTGGATCAGTTTCTGAAGCCGGTGGTCTAGGGATCATTGGCACGGGCTACTGGCACGCTGAGCAAGTTCGTGCCGAAATTCATCGGGCCCGTGAAGTGACGGATAAGCCTTTTGGCGTCAATGTGATGCTGATGTCACGGCACATTCGTGAAGTTTTTGATGTCATTATCGAAGAAGGCATTAAAGTTGTGGCAACTGGTGCTGGTGATCCATCACCTTTCCTTGAGGAATTGCACCAACATGACATTATCGTAATTCCCGTGGTTCCTTCGGTCGCCATGGCTCGCATGATGGAGAAAAAAGGAGTCGATGCGGTCGTCGCTGAAGGGATGGAGTCTGGTGGTCACATTGGTATGTTGACGACGATGACACTTGTACCACAGGTAGTTGACGCCGTGTCCATTCCAGTGATTGCCGCCGGTGGTATGGCTGATGGTCGCGGAGTCGCGGCCGCCTATATGCTTGGTGCCAGTGGTGTCCAAATGGGTACCCGGTTCTTGGCGTCTGAAGAATCAGAAATTCACCAAAATTTCAAAGACGCTGTCATTAAGGCAAAGGACGTTGATACTTTAGTGACCGGTGAACTGATTGGGAATCGGGCCCGGGTTTTGAAGACTAAAATGTCAAAGGCTTTTGTTAAGCAAGAACGTGAATTGGTTATGCAACCTGTCATGGATGCAGATGCACGGGAAAAGCTTGAAAATGGGTCATTGCGTAACGCAGTGATCGATGGTGACAAGGAAAACGGTGCCTTCATGGCTGGTCAAATTTCAGGTTTAGTGCATGAAATTAAGCCAGTGGCACAAATTCTGGATGATATCTGGACAGAGGCTTATGAGCTGCTAGATAGTGGTATCCAGAAGTAAGGGGACAACATGAAAATTGGAATTTTAATGAGTGGTCAGGGTGCTCAATCAGTTGGTATGGGTCAAGATTTGTATGAACAAGTACCGGCCTATCGTGAAACAATTGATCAAGCTAGTGCAGTGCTTGGCTATGATTTAATGACCGAAGTCATTCAAAATGATGCAAAGTTGCAACAAACGCGGTTTGCGCAACCAGCCATCTTTGCCATGAGTATGGGCATTCACCGTGCGTTAGCTGACAAGCTGGGCGACGTTAATAGTTACCTAGGGTTGAGTTTGGGTGAGTATTCAGCACTGACAGCTGCGGGCGCCTTTGATTTTGAGCAAGCCGTCGCACTTTTGAAAGATCGTGGTGCATACATGCAAACTGCCGGGGACCAAAATCCAGGGAAAATGGTAGCGGTGATGCATGATGATCAGGGACTAGTCGCAGAAGTACTTGCATCTTTGCGTGCCCAAGGTAAACGTGTTTATCCGGCAAATTATAATACATTTGCCCAACTTGTCATTGGTGGTATCGCAGCCGATGTTGATGAAGCGGTTGCAAAGTTGACTGAGGCGGGTGTAACACGCATGATTCCACTACCAGTATCGGGTGCCTTCCATACACCGCTTTTGGATCAAGCAGCGGTTTCATTACAGGCACGGTTGGCCGACGAACCAATTGGTACTTTACAAAAGACGGTTTATTCAAATACAACTGGTCAGGCATTTACAGATGTGAAGGCAACTTTGGGTGAACAAATTACGCATCCTACGTATTTTGCGCAGGCTTTACAAGGCATGCTCAATGACGGGGTTGATGTTTTGATCGAATTTGGTCCAAGCAACACGTTGATTAAATTTTCAAAGAAAATTGGTGGTAAGGACATCAAACGTTACAACGTTTCTGATGTCGCCTCATATGTAGCTGTTTTGAACATGTTGAAGGGAGAATAGCATGGATTTAATCGGGAAAGTCGTTTTAGTGACCGGATCGGTTCGTGGCATTGGCTTAGCAATCGCCAAAGCCTTTGACGCAGCTGGCGCTCGTGTGATTTTGCATAGCCGTAAAGGTGCTTCACCAGAATTATTAGCGGAGTTCTCAGAAGGAACGCTATCAATCGCAGCTGATGTTGCAGATGCTGCGGCAGTGAATACTGCTTTAGAAGAAGTCTATGAACAGGTTGAGCAGATTGATGTATTGGTTAACAATGCCGGTATTACCAAGGATACTTTGGCGGTACGTATGAGCACGGCTGATTTTGCTGAAGTCGTGAACACAAATCTGATTGGCACGTTCAATGTCACCCAACCGGTGTTTACCAAGATGTTGAAGGCGAAGAAAGGGGGTGCCATCATTAATATGGCCTCCGTCGTTGGTTTGATGGGTAATGCTGGTCAAGCAAACTACGCTGCCTCGAAGGCGGGTGTGGTTGGCTTAACCAAGTCATTAGCGAAAGAAGGCGCCAAACGTCACGTGCGGGTTAACGCCATCGCACCAGGTATGATTACTTCTGATATGACCGCTGTTTTGTCAGAGAAGCAAACAGAAGCCATTCTAAGCAACACCCCACTGGGCCGTTTTGGCGAACCAGCTGAAATTGCACAAACTGCCTTGTTTTTGGTACAAAATGAGTACATTACTGGCCAAACAATCACGGTTGATGGTGGTCTTTATATCTAGGCCTGACATGATTTACATGACGTAATTGACAATATTTCACGCGAGTACGAAACGGTTACACATTTATTTTTATATTTAGCATTTATTCCGTTTGGTGATTTTTCATCAGTGTAACCAATTCAAAAAACGTGTACAGCCAATTTGCTGAAAAGAAATGGAGAATTTTATGACACGAGTAGTCATTACAGGAATGGGCGCAATTACCCCCGTTGGTAACAACGTTAACGAATTTTTGGATGGTATTTATAACGGCCAAGTGGGCTTAGGACCAATCACACACTTCGATGCCACTGAAACAGGTATCTCTGTTGCCGGTGAAGTTAAGAACTATGATCCAGCAGAACGTGTTGGTAAGCGTGAAGCTCGTAAGATGGACTTATTTTCTCAATACGGGGTCCACGCGGCTAGTGAAGCCTTAGAAAATGCTGGCTTGGCTGTTGGCTTCCCAAACCCTGAGCGGGTGGGTGTCGTGCTTGGTAACGGTATTGGTGGTTTGACGACAATCCAAGACAACGTTATCAAAATGAATGAAAAAGGTCCTCGTCGGGTGAGTCCACTCTTCGTGCCAAATGGTATTCCCAATATGGCTTCAGGTAATATTTCATTACGTTTTGGAGCCCGGGGCATTAACTACACGATTTCAACTGCCTGTGCCTCAGCGACGAACGCTATTGGTGAAGCCTACCTCCGGATTAAGGCTGGGATGGCTGATATCATGATTAGCGGTGGTGCAGAAGCCACCGTCAATGCCATTGGAATTTCAGGATTCGCTGCTTTAACGGCCTTATCAACTGAATCTGATCCATTGAAGGCTTCAACGCCGTTTGACGTGAATCGCCATGGTTTTGTCATGGGTGAAGGTGCCGGTGTTTTGATCCTGGAATCACTTGAAAGTGCTCAAGCCCGGGGTGCCGAGATTTTAGCTGAAGTCGTTGGTTATGGTGCTAATTCAGACGCCTACCATTTGACTAGTCCAACGCCTGACGGTAGCGGCCCTGCTGGTTCAATGAAGTTGGCGCTAGCTGATGCTGGTTTGCAACCAAGTGACATTGATTATGTCAACGCCCATGGTACTGCAACTGGAGCAAATGATGCTGCCGAAGCCAAGGCCTTGGAGTTGGTCTTTGGCAAGCAGGGTGTCTTGGCGTCTTCAACCAAAGGGATGACTGGTCACCTGTTAGGTGCCGCGGGTGCGATCGAAGCGATCGCCTCGATTGGAGCATTTACACGGGGACAAGTACCTGTTAATGTTGGTATGACGGAGCAAGATCCTGCAACTGAAGGTGTATTATTGGTTAATGATGATAACAAATACATTAATGCCGAATATGTGCTTTCAGCTAATTATGGCTTTGGTGGTCACAATGCTGCCGTTGTCTTTAAGAAGTGGAGCAATGATTAATGGGATTAAGTTATGACGAAGTTCGCGCTTTAATGGATGAATTAGAAAACTCATCCATTCGTGAATTTGAGATTTCAGAAGAAAATTTTCACTTGCGTATGAGCAAGAATGAAGCCGCACCGGTTATTGCAGCAGCACCAGCTCTTGCAAATAATAACGGTGCTGGTAACAACGCGGCTGCAGTTGAAGAAGCAGCTGTCAATCCGCTAGATAAGGTCGCCAAGCCAGGAGTGGCCATCAAAGCCCCTTTGGTTGGTACCGTTTATCTTAAGCCCAAGCCAGATGCAGCCCCATTCAAAAAGGTTGGGGATACGGTCACTGTCGGCGAACAAGTGGCCATCATCGAAGCAATGAAGCTGATGACACCAGTCAAGAGTGAAGTTGCCGGCAAAATCGTCAAAATATTAGTCGAGGACGAACAAGTGGTTGATTTTGATAAGCCACTTTACATCGTTGAAGAGGGCTAGCCGATTCTTGAGGCGGAACAAGAACCTTAAAATCGGATTGGTTTTAGGGTTCTTTTCTTATAGAAATAATTAGGCGTCTAGTAGGTGTGCGCTTGTTTGCAAACAAGGGGGCACGTCTGATTTTGCAGGATATAAGGGGACATAAAATGTCATTACTAAACACAACTGAAATTATGGAAATCTTGCCACACCGTTACCCAATGTTAATGTTGGATACAGTGGAGGAGTTAGAGCCAGGCGTGCGCGCAGTGGCGAAAAAGAATATTACGATTAATGAAGAAATCTTCCAGGGCCACTTTCCCGGTGACCCAACTTTTCCCGGTGCTTTGACAATTGAAGCCCTAGCCCAAACTGGGGCGGTTGCCTTATTGACACTGCCTGAATTTAAGGGCAAGACGGCCTATTTTGGTGGAATTAAGAAAGCCCGTTACCGTAAAATGATTCGTCCAGGCGACACCTTGACACTTGAAGTAACATTAGATAAGTTACGTGGCGCAATCGGTTCAGGAAAGGGTGTTGTTTACGTTGATGGTAAGAAAGCTACCACTGCGGAACTAACATTTATTATTGGTGACTAAATGTTTAAAAAAGTATTAGTAGCAAATCGTGGTGAAATCGCGGTCCGTATTATCCGAACATTAAGGGAAATGGGGATCAAGTCAGTGGCTGTTTATTCAACTGCTGATAAGGATAGCTTGCATGTGAAGTTAGCTGATGAAGCCATTGCGATCGGTGGACCGCGGTCAAAAGATAGTTATTTAAATATGAAGAATATCTTGAGTGCGGCATTGTTAACTGGCTCAGAAGCAATCCACCCGGGTTACGGTTTTTTGGCCGAAAACGAATTATTTGTCGAAATGGTTGAAGCCGTTGGTATCAAGTGGATTGGCCCAAGCCCTAAGGTCATCGAGTTAATGGGTAATAAAGCCAATGCGCGTGAATCGATGCGTCAGGCGGGGGTGCCGGTTATTCCGGGGTCAGACGGGTTTATTATGAATCCAGATGAAGCCAAGGCGATTGGTGATCGTATCGGGTACCCCTTGTTGATTAAAGCGGCTGCCGGTGGTGGTGGTAAAGGGATGCGTTTTGTCTACACTGAAGCTGAATTAGTTGACAAATTTGCGGATGCCCAAAATGAAGCCCGGGCGTCATTTGGGGATGATCATATGTATATCGAAAAGGTGATGGAACACGTCCGTCACATCGAGATGCAGGTAATCCGTGATCAAGCGGGACATGTGGTCTATTTTCCCGAGCGTAATTGTTCATTGCAACGTAACAACCAAAAGGTGCTTGAAGAATCACCAGCTTTGGGGGTGACGCAGACGATGCGCGATGGTCTCGGCGAAGTTGCTAAGCGAGCCGTTGAAGCAATTGATTATGAAAATACGGGAACACTAGAATTTTTGCAAGACTACGATGGTAATTTCTATTTCATGGAAATGAATACGCGAATTCAGGTTGAACATCCTGTGACTGAAATGGTAACCGGGTTAGACTTGATTAAGTTGCAGATTCAGGTCGCTGCTGGTGAAGATTTGCCGGTTAAACAAGCTGACGTGAAGGTCAACGGATTTTCAATGGAAGTGCGATTGAATGCTGAAGCGCCAGAACGTAACTTTGCTCCTTCAGCTGGTCAAATTGATTTTGTCTTTTTGCCCACTGGTGGTCCAGGTATTCGCATCGACAGTGGTATCTATCAAGGAGCCAAGGTCGCACCGTTCTACGATTCAATGATTGCTAAGTTATTAGTCCATGCTGATTCACGCGCGGAAGTTTTGGCTAAGATGGAACGGATTCTCGATGAGATGGTAATTAATGGTGTTGATACCAATGCGCACTTTCAAGCAGCCTTATTGCAGGATTCTGCAGTGATGCGGGGTGAGTTTGATACACAATACCTAGAAAAAGAATTTTTGCCACGTTGGCAAAAGAAGCTACCGTTGGCTGAGTTAGGAGGCGGAGATGGATTTATTCAATAAGGACCCTAAACCAGCTCCCACCATTATGCGTGATCGCTCAATTAATGATCGCATACCAGATGGTTTGTTTTTAGCCTGTCCATATTGTGGTGCGCAGAGTTACTCCAAACAGTTAGGTCCATTCCGGGTTTGTCAGAATTGTGGTTATGGTTTTCGCTTGCAAGCGCATGAACGGGTCGACTTGTTGACTGATAGCTTTGATGAAACGAATGCGGATTTGAAGTTAGGTGCAGTGACTTTTCCTGGCTATCAAGAAAAATTGGATCGTGCGCGTCAACAAACTGATTTGCAAGATTCCATCTTAACGGGAATTGCGACCATTGGTGAATACCGGTTTGCCTTGGGCGTGATGGACTCATATTTCATCATGGGTTCATTGGGTACTATTACTGGTGAAAAAATCACACTGATGTTTGAACAAGCAACACGTGACCGGTTACCAGTAGTCTTGTTTACTGCGTCTGGTGGTGCCCGGATGCAAGAAGGTATTAATTCTTTGATGCAGATGGCAAAAGTATCAGCTGCGGTTGCTGAACACAGTGAAGCAGGGTTACTTTTCATTGTGGTCTTAACTGATCCAACGACTGGTGGCGTATCTGCGTCATTCGCCAATCAAGGTGATATCACTTTGGCAGAGCCACATGCTTTGATTGGGTTTGCTGGTAAGCGGGTGATCGAACAAACGATTCATGAGAAGTTACCAGACGATTTTCAACGCGCCGAAACGGTACTTGAACATGGGTTTATTGATGCCATTATTGATCGGCGTGCGTTGAAGGAGACTTTGGCACAGCTGATTGGATTACATGCTCAGGAGGTGCGCTAATGGCTCTATTTAAGCGTGAAATGACCGCAGCACAGGTCGTCAAAAAATCACGTGAAGACCGTTTTGATGCTAATGAGATCATTAATGGCGTTTTCACTGACTTCTTTGAACAACATGGTGATCGTTACTACGGTGATGATGAGGCGATCATTGGTGGGGTTGCCCGTTTGAACGGCCAACCGGTGACGGTCATTGCAATCAATAAGGGACGCACACTGGATGAAAAGCTAACCACACGTAATGGCTCACCACAACCTTGGGGCTATCGCAAGGCACAGCGTTTGATGGCTCAGGCGGAAAAGTTTGGTCGGCCAGTTATTACTTTTATCAACACCCCTGGTGCCTTTCCGGGTAAGACGGCTGAAGATCTTGGACAAGGTGAAGCGATTGCCAAGAGTATTTTGCAAAGTATTTCCTTAAAGGTACCCATGATTGCGATTATCTATGGTGAAGGTGGTTCAGGTGGTGCATTGGCTTTGGCTGCTGCTGATAAAGTTTGGATGTTTCAGCATGCGACTTATTCTGTTTTGTCACCCGAGGGTTTTGCGGCCATTCTTTGGAAGGATGCTAAGCGGGCTGACGAAGCAGCTGAATTACTTGGTTTGACACCAAAGATTTTATTAGACAAGCAGATCATCGATGCGATTATACCCGAAAGTGGTAATCATCGACGTGTTTTTGATGTCTTGCGTGCTCGGTTAGTTGCTCAATTAGACGAGTTAGCAGAGCTCACGCCTGATGAAATTGTGGCGCAAAGACGGGCCCGTTTCCGTGCTTTTTAAGCTAGATGTATTCGCACAGGTCTCTCGTAACTGAGGGGCCTGTTTTTTTGACACCATTAAAATTTAAAGAAAAAGTAAAGGAGGGTTGTGTTCAATATCGGCTCGCGGTATTATATACAAGTTGTTTCAAACGAACGACGACTTATCAAAAATTAAATTCGAAAAGGTGTTGACAAAATAGCTTAACGTGCGTAATATAGATTAAGTTGTCAGCGAGACAATGTAGGACATTGAAAACTGAATAACGTTTCGATGATCAAATGTGTAGGGTCTTCAAATTTTAGAATTTGAAGCAAAAAACATTTGCGAAGTCAATTCGCTAGTAAATTCGTTTAACATTGGTTAAACACAACAAAGATTGAGTTATACTCAAGCTTTCAAATTGAGAGTTTGATCCTGGCTCAGGATGAACGCTGGCGGCGTGCCTAATACATGCAAGTCGAACGCCTTGTGGTTTTAATGAATAGCGTGCTTGCACAATATGATTTAAAACAATGCAAGGAGTGGCGAACGGGTGAGTAACACGTGGGAAACCTACCTCTTAGCAGGGGATAACATTTGGAAACAGATGCTAATACCGTATAATACTAAAAACCGCATGGTTTTTATTTGAAAGATGGTTCTGCTATCACTAAGAGATGGTCCCGCGGTGCATTAGTTAGATGGTGAGGTAATGGCTCACCATGACGATGATGCATAGCCGAGTTGAGAGACTGATCGGCCACAATGGGACTGAGACACGGCCCATACTCCTACGGGAGGCAGCAGTAGGGAATCTTCCACAATGGGCGCAAGCCTGATGGAGCAACGCCGCGTGTGTGATGAAGGGTTTCGGCTCGTAAAGCACTGTTGTAAGAGAAGAATGTACTTGAGAGTAACTGTTCAAGTAGTGACGGTATCTTACCAGAAAGGGACGGCTAAATACGTGCCAGCAGCCGCGGTAATACGTATGTCCCAAGCGTTATCCGGATTTATTGGGCGTAAAGCGAGCGCAGACGGTTATTTAAGTCTGAAGTGAAAGCCCTCAGCTCAACTGAGGAATTGCTTTGGAAACTGGATGACTTGAGTGCAGTAGAGGAAAGTGGAACTCCATGTGTAGCGGTGAAATGCGTAGATATATGGAAGAACACCAGTGGCGAAGGCGGCTTTCTGGACTGTAACTGACGTTGAGGCTCGAAAGTGTGGGTAGCAAACAGGATTAGATACCCTGGTAGTCCACACCGTAAACGATGAGTGCTAGCTGTTCGAGGGTTTCCGCCCTTGAGTGGCGTAGCTAACGCATTAAGCACTCCGCCTGGGGAGTACGACCGCAAGGTTGAAACTCAAAGGAATTGACGGGGACCCGCACAAGCGGTGGAGCATGTGGTTTAATTCGAAGCAACGCGAAGAACCTTACCAGGTCTTGACATCCTTTGACCACTCCAGAGATGGAGCTTTCCCTTCGGGGACAAAGTGACAGGTGGTGCATGGTTGTCGTCAGCTCGTGTCGTGAGATGTTGGGTTAAGTCCCGCAACGAGCGCAACCCTTATTGTTAGTTGCCAGCATTCAGTTGGGCACTCTAGCGAGACTGCCGGTGACAAACCGGAGGAAGGCGGGGATGACGTCAAATCATCATGCCCCTTATGACCTGGGCTACACACGTGCTACAATGGCATATACAACGAGTCGCCAACCCGCGAGGGTGCGCTAATCTCTTAAAGTATGTCTCAGTTCGGACTGTAGGCTGCAACTCGCCTACACGAAGTCGGAATCGCTAGTAATCGCGGATCAGCACGCCGCGGTGAA
Organism: Weissella soli; assembly: GCF_001761545.1. Lineage (NCBI taxonomy): Bacteria > Bacillati > Bacillota > Bacilli > Lactobacillales > Lactobacillaceae > Weissella > Weissella soli. The sequence goes on from NZ_CP017326.1 coordinate 386,074, forward strand.
TACGTTCCCGGGTCTTGTACACACCGCCCGTCACACCATGAGAGTTTGTAACACCCAAAGTCGGTGGGGTAACCTTTATAGGAGCCAGCCGCCTAAGGTGGGACAGATGATTAGGGTGAAGTCGTAACAAGGTAGCCGTAGGAGAACCTGCGGCTGGATCACCTCCTTTCTAAGGAAAATCGGAAACCTACACAGCGTTGAAACGTTATTCAGTTTTGAGTGTCTTACACTCACAATATATTATCCCATGGGGAATTAGCTCAGCTGGGAGAGCACCTGCTTTGCAAGCAGGGGGTCATCGGTTCGATCCCGATATTCTCCATTGGCCCACGTGAGTGGACCACTTATTAGTTCTTTGAAAACTGAATCATATTAATGTAAATTTTTAAATTTCAATTTAAATTAAATTGAACCGAGAAATACACCGCGTTATTTTTTTTGAGTTTTAAAACAAGTTCATTACTTTAATTAGTAATAATCGCAAGTGACCTTTATGGTCACATACTCGAACTTGAATCATCAGCGTAAGCTGATAGGTTAAGTTATTAAGGGCGCATGGTGGATGCCTTGGCACTAGGAGCCGATGAAGGACGGGACTAACACCGATATGCCTCGGGGAGCTGTAAGTAAGCTTTGATCCGGGGATTTCCGAATGGGGGAACCCAACTTGTTATGCAAGTTATCAGCAGTTGAATACATAGGCTGTTTGAAGGTAGACGTTGTGAACTGAAACATCTCATTAGCAACAGGAGTAGAAAGAAAAATCGATTCCCTGAGTAGCGGCGAGCGAAACGGGAAGAGCCCAAACCAAGATGCTTGCATCTTGGGGTTGTAGGACTGTCGTTGTGGAGTTACAAAATGGTTTGTTAGTTGAAGTGGTTGGGAAGCCACGCGAAACAGGGTGATAGCCCCGTAAACGAAAGCAAGCCATCTCCCGTACAGGATCCTGAGTACGGCCGGACACGTGAAATCCGGTCGGAATCTGGGAGGACCATCTCCCAAGGCTAAATACTACCTAGTGACCGATAGTGAACCAGTACCGTGAGGGAAAGGTGAAAAGCACCCCGGAAGGGGAGTGAAAAAGTTCCTGAAACCATGTGCCTACAAGAAGTTAGAGCCCGTTAATGGGTGATAGCGTGCCTTTTGTAGAATGAACCGGCGAGTTACGATCCCATGCGAGGTTAAGGTGGAAAGACCGGAGCCGAAGCGAAAGCGAGTCTGAAATAGGCGAGATAGTATGTGGTTGTAGACCCGAAACCAGGTGACCTACCCATGTCCAGGGTGAAGGTGTGGTAAGACGCACTGGAGGCCCGAACCTGTGCATGTTGAAAAATGCTAGGATGAGGTGTGGGTAGCGGTGAAATTCCAATCGAACTTGGAGATAGCTGGTTCTCTCCGAAATAGCTTTAGGGCTAGCCTCGGAATGTAGCGTCTTGGAGGTAGAGCACTGTTTTGGTGCGGGGCCCATCTCGGGTTACCAAATTAAGATAAACTCCGAATGCCAATGACGTATGTCCGGGAGTCAGACAGTGAGTGATAAGATCCATTGTCGAAAGGGGAACAGCCCAGACCGCCAGTTAAGGTCCCTAAATGTGTGTTAAGTGGAAAAGGATGTGGAGTTGCACAGACAACTAGGATGTTGGCTCAGAAGCAGCCATCATTTAAAGAGTGCGTAATAGCTCACTAGTCGAGTGATTCTGCGCCGAAAATGTACCGGGGCTAAACACACTACCGAAACTGCGGGTGCCACGTAAGTGGCGCGATAGGAGAGCGTTGTAAGGGCGATGAAGTCAGACCGTGAGGACTGGTGGAGCGCTTACAAGTGAGAATGCCGGTATGAGTAGCGAAAGACAGGTGAGAATCCTGTCCACCGTATGACTAAGGTTTCCTGGGGAAGGCTCGTCCTCCCAGGGTTAGTCGGGACCTAAGGCGAGGCCGAGAGGCGTAGTCGATGGATAACAGGTTGAGATTCCTGTACCAGGTGAATATGTTTGAACGATGGAGGGACGCAGAAGGCTAACAGAACCCAGCGGCTGGAAATGCTGGGCTAAATCATAAGTCTTGGAAGTAGTTAAATGCTTATTCCTCATAGGACAAGTGATGATGGGGACCGAAATAAAGTAGGGAAGTCTGTGATGTCACGCTGCCAAGAAAAGCTTCTAGTTAGTATTTACCTGCCCGTACCGCAAACCGACACAGGTAGTCGAGGAGAGCATCCTAAGGTGTGCGAGTGAACTCTCGTTAAGGAACTCGGCAAAATGACCCCGTAACTTCGGGAGAAGGGGTGCTCAGCGCAAGCTGAGCCGCAGTGAATAGGCCCAGGCGACTGTTTATCAAAAACACAGGTTTCTGCAAAATCGTAAGATGACGTATAGGGGCTGACGCCTGCCCGGTGCTGGAAGGTTAAAAGGAGTGCTTAGCTTCGGCGAAGGTACGAATTGAAGCCCCAGTAAACGGCGGCCGTAACTATAACGGTCCTAAGGTAGCGAAATTCCTTGTCGGGTAAGTTCCGACCCGCACGAAAGGCGTAACGATCTGGGCACTGTCTCAACGAGAGACTCGGTGAAATTTAAATACCCGTGAAGATGCGGGTTACCCGCGACAGGACGGAAAGACCCCATGGAGCTTTACTGTAGCTTGATATTGAGTGCTTGTGCAGCTTGTACAGGATAGGTAGGAGCCGTAGAAGTCGGAACGCTAGTTTCGATGGAGGCAATGGTGGGATACTACCCTCGTTGTATGATCACTCTAACTCACACCACTCAGCGTGGTGGAAGACAGTGTCTGGCAGGCAGTTTGACTGGGGCGGTCGCCTCCTAAAAAGTAACGGAGGCGCTCAAAGGTTCGCTCAGAATGGTTGGAAATCATTCGCAGAGTGTAAAGGCACAAGCGAGCTTGACTGTGAGACTTACCAGTCGAGCAGGTACGAAAGTAGGACTTAGTGATCCGGTGGTTCCGCATGGAAGGGCCATCGCTCAACGGACAAAAGCTACCCTGGGGATAACAGGCTCATCTCCCCCAAGAGTCCACATCGACGGGGAGGTTTGGCACCTCGATGTCGGCTCATCGCATCCTGGGGCTGTAGTCGGTCCCAAGGGTTGGGCTGTTCGCCCATTAAAGCGGTACGCGAGCTGGGTTCAGAACGTCGTGAGACAGTTCGGTCCCTATCCGTCGCGGGCGTAGGAAATTTGAGAGGAGCTGCCCTTAGTACGAGAGGACCGGGGTGGACGTACCTCTGGTGTATCAGTTGTTCCGCCAGGAGCATCGCTGAGTAGCTATGTACGGATGAGATAAACGCTGAAAGCATCTAAGTGTGAAACTCGCCTCGAGATGAGATTTCCCATTCAGAAATGAAGTAAGACCCCTTATAGATGATGAGGTAGATAGGCTAGAAGTGGAAGTGCTGCGAAGCATGGAGCGGACTAGTACTAATGGTTCGAGGACTTAACCAAGTAGTAACAGATAACGTGGTTTCAAAGTTCAATGTAATTTACAGAGATATGATTCAGTTTTGAGAGAACTAAACTCTCACTAATTAAATACCGTGTCGTGATGATGGCACTGAGGTCACACCTGTTCCCATACCGAACACAGCAGTTAAGCTCAGTAGCGCCGAAAGTAGTTGGAGGATCGCTTCCTGCGAGGATAGGACGTCGCGATGCATTTATGGACGTTTAGCTCAGCTGGGAGAGCACCTGCCTTACAAGCAGGGGGTCACAGGTTCGATCCCTGTAACGTCCATTTCATATTGATTAATATGATGCCGTTGTGGCGGAATTGGCAGACGCGCGGGACTCAAAATCCCGTTCCCGCAAGGGAGTGTGGGTTCGACCCCCACCGACGGCATTGCAAACATGAAGCTCAATTTTGAGCTTTTTGTTTTGTAAATTAAATTTTCGGGACGTAGCTCAGCTTGGTAGAGCACCTGGTTTGGGACCAGGGGGTCGCAGGTTCGAATCCTGTCGTCCCGATATATGGAAGATGTAGCTTAATTGTTACATCTTTTTTTATTGGAAAAAACTACGCTGAGTTGCTAGTTTGATGTGAGTTCTGATCGTAATTCAAGTATAATAGTCCTAGAGGGGTATGTCATGAAAAATAAATATGAACAGATTTCTGGTGAAACATTTGTGGACTTAATTAATAATTTAGGGGTGAGTCCATTAGTGGGTGAAAAAACATTTAATATTCAACCAGGTTTTGAAGTTCGTGATGCATCAGGGACAACTTACACCCTGCCATACTGGGATGTAATTCGTCGCGCTGATGATACATATTGGTCACCGCTTGATGACGAAGCGCGTAAGACAGTTTATAACGTCACTGATTTTCAAGTTTTTTCAAAGAGCACCAATGAATGGTTACCGATGGTTGCATGGTTTGAGCTGGCAGAGATGTAGCGACTGACATCTTTTTTCATTAAGCCCACAAATTGATAACGACACATCGTAAAATAAACAACGGCCAAGTAGCTATACTACTTGGCCGTTGTTCATTTTACGATATTAATGCTTGTGCTGTGACTTGTATTGCCAAAATATGAAACTAATCAGGATGACTGCACCGATGACAGCGCTCCATAGGCCTAAATAGACATTCGGTGATGTGTAGGTGACCTTAATCTGATTGGTACCGCGATGCAATTTAATACCCAAGAAACCATCATCGATCTCAACTAATTGATTGGTTTTAGAGTGCCAACCGTGGTTGTAGGGAATTGAGCTTGCTAAAATACGTGACTTTTTAACCGTGACGTTACCAGTGATGGCATCCTTTTTAAGCTGCACTGATTTTGGCGCAGTCGCGATGGCGGTTTGAGCAACTTTATCAAAACTAGCGCCAACTGGAATAGCCTGGACAGAAATATCAAACGAATATGTCCCAGGTTGACTAAAGTTCAGTGCGACCAGGTCGGCCAGCTTAATTGTTTGGGCCGTCCCTAAATTAATGGTCAGGTGATCACGTTTTTGATAAAAGGATAAATTACTTTGACTCGTTTGGGTCACCGTATTTTCATTAGTTCCATAGGTTGTTGTCATTGTATAACCAGTATTTTGATCAAAAGCGTTGACCGCATGTTGTTTAAGCCAGGTATACGTATACGCATGTGGATTGAACTGATTATTAACGGTGCTTTGCGGATTGGCTAAGGTTTGGTTTTGCGTGAAGCGATAATCAGCCAGCGCTTGTTGCTTTTGTCGTCTGAATGAATAGGGCACGTACTTGATATTGGTTAGTTCTAAATGTAACTCAGTCTGTTTTTGAGCCTTGGCCAACTTAATATAGAAACCATCGGGTAAGGTTGAGGCATGCGTGGCATACCGATAATGAATTTTGTCTTGCCACTTGCCGGTACTGTCAGTAGCCACTGCGACGGCACTCACCTGTTTGGCGAATGCCGAACGTTGCTTTGAAGGCTTACTGGTAACCACACTATCGGCCAACGTTGCTTCACGTTGCGTGGCTGATAACTTACGGTAATTAGCCAGCGAAACCTGATACTTAGGTAAGGTGAACAAGGGGTAACTGTTGGCCGAGACATAACTCGTATAGTTTGCGATGTTTAGGCCATTTTTGTTGATGTACGAAGCCGGTTGTGGCGCCCCAAGGGTATCAATCCGTGTCTTGATACCTAGCACATTTGAAAGGACATTACGATTGTCAAGGGTGTTAATCGCATCATTAGGGGTGCTAGTTTGCGTGGCTACTAAACGCAGCGCATTCGAAGTGCTCACTGGTTGTAGTGACCAGTAACTGCCAACACTATTTAGTTTGAGCGCATTTGGCAAATTAGAAGAGGCATCATCAGTGTTTAAGTTCGACAATAAATTGCCACTCACGAGCGTCCGCATGGAACGATCAGTGAGGGCGGTGAGCATATGAATTTGCTTAGTGATTGCCTTCAAATTTGCACTACTAATTAATTCTGATTTCGTCGCCTTCAAATCGTTTGCATGCGTATGATTAAACAACACCAATAGGCTGATAACAGATATAACAGACACAATCAGGCGCCGTTGTCGTTCGGATAGCCGCGTTGCCAACAATAAAATGGTTATGAAATATAAACCGTAGATGAGGTTTGAGGAGTTATTCAGTGAGAAGCCATTACCCAAGAGGAGCCCAAGGTAGCCAAATACGCCGATGCCACCAGCCACCAGTAGCGTACGGTTCTGGAGCGCGCTCAATGCATCGAGCATCTTCCCCGTTAATAGTGCCACTGGGAAAATGGCTAGCATCGTCCAGCGATTGGACGGCGCGGAAAAGCCATTAAACACCGCAGCACCCGTTGGTAGTAATAATAGAAGGGTTGGTAACACTAAATGCCACTTGTGCGGCAATTGAGTGACATAATGAACCAGTGCGACGATACTCAGGGCCAGCAAACCACCGTTGAACCAAAATTGCGGTGCGGTGCTGACGTTTATCAGTTGATCGCCGAAAGTTAAGTAATAGGAAATTGGATAAAATAGCAAACCATTGGCGAAAGTGGAGGCCGAGCGGGTTGCTTGAAAGAACTGAGTGATTGTTGGTATCAAAAGGGGTGCACTCAGTAAGGCACCAATGCCAACGCTGAGAATGGTCAGGCCTTGTTGGCGCCATGTTTTGTGCAAATGATTCATGGACAACCAATAAATCAATGCACCGAGACCTAAAATAAACGCAAAATAAAAGTTGTTCCATAGGGTCCACCAGGTCATCAAGATCAGGCCACCATATTTTTTGTGAATCGTTGCTTGGTGAACTGCTAAAATTAACAACGGAAAAATGATGAGTGGATTCAGAAAAAATGAATGCCGAAAAGCTGCAAAGTTCGCATAACCTGAAAATGTGTAGACGAGTGCGCCTAATAGGACACCATGATTTGAAATCGTGATTGGTAATCGCCGGATCACGAAGATAAAGCTTAAACCAGCCAAGATTAAGCGGATGATCACGCTCACCGAATAATAGGTGGCTAATGCGCTTTCCTTAAATAATAAACTTGGATAAGTAAAAATGTCCCCCATCACATAGTAAGCATAGGTTTGAAAATAATCTTGGCCAAACCCCTGGTGGGCTTGCCAAAAATTTGGCCACTGATGGTCAAAGACTAAATGACGGAGAGTCTCATGCCAAGTAATCAAAGCTGGTAAATGTTGCTTCAACCCATCATGTGACCAAATGAGGGTGGTATCTGTCAGCCAGTATGGCAAAAAGATCGCGCCACCGATCACGATGAATAATAATAGATAGTATAGGTATAAATTTCTTTTAAGCATAATTTCCCCGCATCATGGCAATCTCTAAAGATTTACTAGTTTCCATTATAGCAAACTGACATTTTAGCGTGCTAAGCCGGGATAAATTGACGATAAAATTGGGCTTACAGCGCAGAAATCATATTTGTATCAAGCAAAAACAAGGTCAGATCAGGTGCACTTGACTGAAAAATGTAAGTGATCAGCCAGATCGAAATTGGTTTTTCACAGTCGTTTTTTTTCACAGTCGTTTTAAAGAGGCAAAATACCGCAAAGACTTGCTTGATGGATCATTTTTAAAGCTACAAAATCGATCGGATCAGCCCTTTTAACGCCTAATAGTTAACGGGGTGGGCTATAATTAAGCAGAATCCTTTAAGGTGGATGGCGCCGTTTTGTTAAGAAAATGTGACAAAATTCTGGAAGCGTTTACATTTAAAGTAAGAAAGCGTATTATTATTATTGACCACAGATACTCTTGTATAGTGGATGAATGAATTTAAGGAGCGCGACACATGGTTAATTTTATTATTGCCAGTCACGGAGAATTTGCAGCCGGCATTCATATGTCAGGTGGAATGATTTTCGGTGAGCAAGAAAACGTTGAAGTCGTCACTTTCATGCCGAGTGAAGGTCCAGATGATTTGAAGCGTAAATATCAAGAGGCGCTTGCCAAGTTTGGCGAGGATGAACAAGTATTGTTCCTTGTTGATTTATGGGGTGGCTCACCGTTCAACCAAGCAAGTCCATTTGTTGCTGAAAATCCCGATCAAATGGCATTGATCGCCGGATTAAACTTACCTATGTTAGTCGAAGCTTATGGGGCTCGATTCACAATGGACAAAGCTGCAGATATCGCACATTATCTTGTATCAGTTGCTCGTGATGGGGTTCGCACAATCCCTGAAACTGAAGAACCTGAGACAACTGCGACTGCTAACAAGTCATCAATGGCCGGACTCAAAGAAGGTCAGTTGAAGATTAACTTGGTTCGTATCGATTCACGTCTATTGCATGGTCAAGTGGCCACTGCATGGACCCCTGAATCAAAGGCAAACCGTATTATCGTCGTTTCAGACGTCGTTGCTAAGGATGAATTGCGTAAGGGCTTGATTGAACAAGCTGCGCCAAACGGTATCAACGCAAATATCGTACCAATTAGCAAGATGGCTGAAGTGATGAAGGATAACCGTATGGGTGGTGTTGAGGCATTTTTGCTCTTCGAAACTCCTGAAGATGCTTTACGCGCAATTGAAGCTGGCGTTCCTATTAAGGAAATTAATGTTGGTTCAATGGCTCACTCAACGGGTAAGACAATGCTCAACAACGTTTTGTCAGTAGATAAGACAGACGTTGAGACATTTGATAAGTTACGCGAATTGGGCGTATCATTTGACGTTCGTAAGGTGCCAAATGATTCAAACGTCGACTTGTTTAAGTTGATTGATAATAAGCGTAGCGAAATTGAAAGCAAGTAAGTTGCTTTTAGATATTATTTGAAATTATTCATATAATGTGAATTATATAAGGAGAATGACATGTCGGTTATTTCTATGATTTTAGTCGTCATCATCGCTTTCTTCGCAGGTATCGAAGGAATCCTTGATGAATTTGAAATTCACCAACCATTGGTCGCTGTCACATTGATTGGTTTGGTTACTGGTCACTTAGTGCCAGCGTTGATCCTTGGTGGTACATTACAAATGATGGCCTTGGGATGGGCTAATATCGGTGCCGCTGTTGCGCCGGACGTTGCTTTGGCATCTGTTGCCTCAGCAATCATCTTGATTAAGGGTGGTGTCTTTGACTCAGGTCACATCGCCTTAGCTTATGGTTCTGCTATTCCATTGGCTGTTGGTGGATTGTTCTTGACAATGATTGTTCGTACAATCTCTGTTGGGTTGATTCACGGGGCTGATGCCGCCGCCAAGAATGGTGACATCAAGAAGATGGAGTATGTGCATTTGTTTGCTTTGTCATTGCAAGGTTTGCGTATTGCTATTCCAGCTCTTGCATTGTTGTTGGTTCCTTCATCAGTCGTTTCAGACGCTTTGAACGCTGTGCCAACTTGGTTGTCAGATGGTATGACAATCGGTGGTGGAATGGTCGTTGCCGTAGGTTATGCGCTTGTTTTGAACATGATGGCAACACGTGAAGTTTGGCCATTCTTTGCTATCGGATTTGCTTTAGCAGCCGTTAGCCAATTGACATTGATCGCATTAGGTACTATTGGTGTGGCCATTGCCTTGATTTACATTAACTTGTCAAAGCAAGGTGGTAACAACAACGGTGGTAACAATGGCGGTGGTTCAGGTGACCCTGTCGGCGACATCTTGAACGAGTACTAGGAAGGGGCTGAACATAATGGCTGAAGAGAAAATTCGACTTTCAAAGTCTGACCGTCTGTCAGTAGCATGGCGTTCGACATTCTTACAAGCTTCATGGAATTATGAGCGTATGCAAAACTTAGGCTTTGCTTATGCAATGATCCCTGCTTTGAAGAAGCTTTACACAAATAAGGAAGACCGTGCCGCTGCTTTGACGCGCCACATGGAATTCTTTAACACTCACCCATACTTAGCATCACCTATTTTGGGTGTGACTTTGGCACTTGAAGAAGAGCGTGCCAATGGAGCAGCCATCGATGACACCGCCGTACAAGGTGTTAAGATCGGTATGATGGGACCACTTGCTGGTATCGGAGATCCTGTCTTCTGGTTTACCGTACGTCCAATTTTGGGTGCCTTGGGTGCCTCATTGGCTAGTGCTGGTAACATCATGGGGCCAATTATTTTCTTCGTTGCCTGGAACCTCATCCGTTGGGGCTTCATGTGGTATACTCAAGAATTTGGTTACCGCGCCGGATCAGAAATCACAAAGGACTTGTCTGGTGGTTTGTTGAAGGATGTTACTAAGGGTGCTTCGATCCTTGGAATGTTCATCCTGGCCGTTCTGGTTGAGCGATGGGTTTCGATTAAGTTTGCTGTTGAATTGCCAGCTAAGAAATTGGCTGAAGGAGCTTACATCCAATTCCCAACTGGTGAAGTTACCGGTGGTAAGCTACAAGAAATTCTGAGCCAACAAGCATCAGGATTGAGCTTGACTAAGGAAGCTGCAAACTCATTGCAATCAAACATTGATTCATTGATACCTGGTTTGATGGGATTGTTGTTGACATTATTCATGATGTACTTATTGAAGAAGAAGATTTCTCCAATCTACTTGATTGTCGGTTTGTTCGTACTTGGTGTCGTTGCCCACGTACTTGGCATTTTGTAAGATTTGGATTTTAGAAAGTCTGTCCGCTTGGCGGAGAGACTTTCTAATACATATAGAGATAATTGGGAGAGAATATGGTTGAATCATTAAATACCCGAGCAGACCTCACGACGGATGGCATTTCGTTTTTAGGCATTGGCGCCCGATATGGCAAAATTTTGATCGGTGACCGTGCTTTTGAATTTTTCAACGAAAAGAACATCCAAGACTACATCCAAATTCCATGGAGTGAAGTGAATTATGTTCAAGCCCAAGTTTCACATAATAAAATTGGTCGTCGTTTTAAGTTCAACACAACAATTGGTGAATTGGATTTTTCATCAAAAGATGCTGGCAAGATTTTGAAGGGTATCCGCGAATATATCGGTAATGATAAGGTTGTTCGGGCACCAACACTTTGGCAACGAATTAAGAATCTATTCCTCAAGTTGAAGTTCAAGTTGAAACGTAACAAAAAGTAAAGCTCAACCGACACCACGTCAATTGACGTGGTGTCGGTTTTTATCTATGCTAGGTATATTGGAAAAGGGGGATGAAATCTGCAATGCCAAAAGTGACGAAAACAACGCGCACACGTACCCCAGGACGCTATAATATCTATCTTGATGATGAATTTGCGTTCGCGGTTGATGAAAAAGTTTTGATTAAGTATAATCTTTTTCCAGAAACAGCCTTCACGTCTGATGAAATCGAAACCATCAAAGCAGCTGAATTTGAACAAAAAGCCTATCAAACTGCTTTGAAATATGCCACTGGGCAAATGCGGACCAAAATGCAGGTGATCATGAAACTCAAAGAAAAGGACTTTCCTAATCAAGTCATTGGGCAAGTCATTACCCGCTTAGCACAGGCGAATGTGTTAGATGACCGCCTCTATGCTGAAATGTATGTGCAGAGTGCTGTGCGCTCGGGTAAATTGGGACCGAAAGGTGTGGCACAGAAACTCAAACAAATGGGGGTTGACCGTTTCTTGATTGAAGATGCATTGGTTCAGTATCCTGCTGAAGATCAGGCAGATGCGATTGATCGGCAAGTTGAAAAGTTAATGGCAAAGTACCATCATCAATCGCATTTTATGGCCCAGCGGAAAACAACGCAAAAGCTGATGCAACTGGGTTTTGACCAAGGGGTTATCAAACGCGCCCTGACCCAATATCTCAGTGATCATCCCGTTGACCAAGACGACGAATTGGAAAAGCTGGGTAGTGAAGCTGAGAAAGTCGCTGCTCGCTACCAACAATATGATGGCTGGGATTTCAAAAATAAGGTCAAGGCAGCACTTTATCGTAAGGGCTATGACTTGAATCGTGTGGATCAATGGCTCAAAGAAAATCCTAAATAGGGCGCAATCTGTGGCGTGACATGCTTGCATAAAAATTCTCACATGTACTCACCTTAAAACATGGTATACTTATTAGGAAATAGTTGGTGGGATACTACCTAGAGGAAGGCAGTTATGAAAGACAGTCGCTTGCCACGCGAGGGCGATTTCATAACGATCAAGAGTTACAAACACGATGGTAGTCTACACCGAACTTGGCGCGATACAATGGTTCTCAAAACAAGTGAAAATGCTATTATCGGCCTCAATGATCACACCTTAGTGATTGAGGACGATGGGCGTCGTTGGGTCACACGTGAACCAGCAATCGTTTATTTTCATCGTAAATATTGGTTTAACATTGTTGCTATGATTCGTGATAATGGGGTGTCTTATTATTGTAATCTTGCATCGCCGTTTGTCCTGGATCGGGAAGCCTTGAAGTACATCGATTACGATTTAGATGTGAAGGTTTTCCCGGATGGTGAAAAACGGCTGCTCGATGCTGATGAATATGAGGCACATAAAACTAAATGGCAATATCCAGCTGACATTGATTTTATTGTGAAAGAACACGTTAAAATTTTAGTTGATTGGATAAATGAGAATAAAGGACCATTTTCACAAGATTATGTTGATCTATGGTACCGTCGTTATCTGGAGATTCAGCATCGTTCAGATCGTTAAGAAACGCTCTGCATAAATAGATGGAGGAAACGTGTCATATTCGTGACGCGTTTCTTTTTTATCCTTCATGTAGGATGATGGTAAAATAAACTTGGATCAGTATTTTCAGCGGAATTCTTGTATAATGTAAGAGGGAAAATATAGGAGTTTATATGATGGCAAAATCGAGATTAGAAAAGAATCGACGTGTAAAAAAGCATCATCCAATTTTACGCTTTTTTGGTATTTTCATTTTATTGCTGGTATTGGCGGGCGGCGGTGCTTGGTTGTATCAACGTCATCAGGAGAGTAGTGCCGTTGCTAGTACGTTGAGCTCGGCACATCAGGCAATTGATGACCATGCTTGGCAACGTGCCAAGACAGAGTACTTAGCTGCACAGAAGCAAACACCAAATGTTGAGTCACGTACGGCGCTTGAGCAACTTAAGTATGTGCTACGTGGTCGCAAGTTAGAACAGGCCAAAGAGTATGATTTGGCGCTTGCTCAGTACCAACGAGCATTAGCGGTGGATGGCGCGCTGGACAGAATCAATCAAGCGGTCAATGAAGTGATGGCTACGACCAAGAAAAGTGCTAGTTCATCATCAAAGGCCGCTGTCGCCTCTGAATCACGGGCCCTTGCGTCCTCAAAGGCAAAAGATGCATCCGTGGCATCCTCAGCCAAACGGGCAGCAGAATCTTATCTAGCGTCTTCAAAGAAGGCCGCTAAGAATAAAAGTAGTAAAGCTAAGAAATCGTCAAAGAATTCTTCTAGTACGAAGAACACAGCTAGTTCTAAGACCGATTGGACTGATGCCAGTTCAACGCATACAACCGTAAGTACGGCTAACCTGGCTAATTTGTACAAGTTTTCAAAGACTGAAATCGCGGCGGCCCGGGCTGATTTAACCAAAAAAGTGACCAACGTTGCCAATTATGATGATGAGACCATTAAGAAGGTCATGGCGTTGCAATTAATCAATCATGACAGTGAAATTGCTGATACGTATGTCCAGAATGGTTGGGGCCAATACAAATAAGCTTAACAAAAGATGAACGCGCAATGATTGCGCGTTTTTTTGTCTCCTGGGACATGTGCTGTCGCTGCGGTCGTGAGGACGGGGCATCGTCAGACGGGTGCAGTGACAGTGAACTTGAGTTAAAATCGAAGTTCTCAGACGTGCAAATTTTGATAAATTAAAGTAAAATGATAGATGCATTTAATTTTGATGAGTTCTTAAAGAATTGATCTTACCAAGTTGGGGTAGGGCAGTAAGGATAGGACCAGCGCAATCAGCGCATGTGAAAAACAGAAAAAAAGGGAGACGAATAATGCGCATTTTTTGGCGACTCGCTTGGTTTATTAAAGACGAGTGGAAGGCTTATGTATTAGGGATTTTAGCGTTGCTGGGAGTGGCACTAATGGGGTTGATTCCGCCGGTGATGATTGGTCGGTTTGCGAATTTATTAGCGACGCACCAATTAAATTGGCAAAACATTTGGCCAATCATTGGCTTCATTGCCTTTGCAACTATTGGCCAATATTTTTTACGATTCGGGTGGTCATATTTTATCTGGGGCACGGCGGCCCGTTTAGAAAAAACATTACGTGAACGATTATTTAGGCATTATTTGGCAATGGACGCGCCCTTCTTCCAAAAACACCGGACGGGGGATTTATTGGCACACGCGACCAATGACATTTCGCAAATGCAGCGCGTGGCTGGTAATGCGGTGTTACAGATGTTTGATGCGGTTATTACCGGCCTGTCAGTCATCATTGCCATGGTTTGGTTTGTGAATGGTGAAATGACTTTTTGGGCGGTGTTACCACTCTTTGGGATTACACTAGTGGCCACCGTTTTAGGACGTCATATTCATAGTGCCTTCATGAAGGCCCAAGAGGCTTTCTCAACGTTGAATAATAAAACACAAGAATCCATCATGGGGATTAAGGCTTTAAAGACCTTGGGACAGGCGCGAGAAGATATTCAAGATTTTTCGCATCAGGTGGATGATACCATTGCGGCCAATCGCCGGGCACAGTTCTTTGACTCCCTCTTTGATCCATCAATTACCATTCTGATTGGGGTTTCATACGTGGTCACGATCATCTTAGGTGGGACAAATGTGATGACTGGTAAGATGAATATCGGGCAATTAATTACCTTTGTGACGTACCTTTCGCAATTAATTTGGCCATTTATGGGCTTGGGGTTCATGTTTAATAATTTCCAGCGAGGCAATGCATCGTATGACCGCATTGAATCCTTAATGGCGGAACAATCGGCCATTAAAGATGATACGGCCGGTGTGAATCAGGTACCGGTTGGGGATCTGGATATTGCCATCACGCAATTTCAATACCCGGAAGCAGATGAAGTGGTTTTACATGATATTGACGTTCACCTACCAGCTGGCCAAGTCCTGGGGATTGTTGGTGCTGTCGGGGCGGGTAAAACCACCCTGCTACGTCTTTTATTGCGTGAGTTTGACAATTACACTGGTTACATTAACGTGGGGGGGATCGATATTCGGCATTATCGTTTGAATAAGTATTTACCAGCCATTGGGTATGTCCCACAGGATAATTTCCTGTTTTCAACGACAGTGCGCGAAAATATTCGCTTTTCAGATCCAACCTTGATGGATGAGCAGGTCGAACGCGCCGCAAGATGGGCTGGCTTGCATGATGATATCTTGCAGCTGCCAGCTGGATATGACACTCAAGTTGGTGAACAGGGCATTAGTTTGTCAGGGGGACAACGCCAACGCCTGGCGATTGCACGGGCCTTAATTATTAATCCAGAGATCTTGATCTTGGATGATGCTTTATCTGCCGTCGATGCTAAGACCGAAAAGACGATTTTGGAGACGTTGCATACCCAACGTGCTGGCAAGACAACCTTAATTGCGACCCATCGTTTGAGTTCCGTCGTGAATGCCTATGAGACAATCGTCTTGGCTGAGGGGGCGATTACTGAACGGGGCACGCATCCGGCATTGCTTGCAGCGAATGGCTGGTATGCCACGATGTATGCAGCACAACAAATTGAGGCGAAGTTAGATGAGGAGGTGGCTCACCATGGATAACGATAAGCAATCGATTTGGTCACGCCAGCTTTCAGTTAAGGAACAAATGCATATTATTTGGGAGCTGATGAAGTTCGCCAAACCGTATCGATGGTACTTTATTGGGGCAATTGGCTTATCAATTTTAATTTCAGCCATTAATGTCGTGCTACCGAAAATCATGTCGATCTTAATGAATGAATATTTGACCAAACAGACGACGGGCATCAAAATTTTGGTGATTTTTGCAGCAACCTACATGGGCATCACTGTCATTAAAGCGATTGCTGAGTTCTTTGAGTTTTTTTGGTTTACAATGGGTGCAGAACGGATGTTAGAGCGGGTCCGGGTCATTCTTTTCGCCAAATTACATTCACTCGGGATGCGGTATTTTGACCAGACACCAGGTGGCACATTAGTCTCACGGGTGACAAATGATACCGCATCATTTTCTGATTTTTGGACGTTGTTTTTGCAACTGAGTGGCGCCGTGATTTCAATCATCACCGCGTTTATCGCAATGTGGTTAACGAATGTAAAAATCATGACCGTCGCTTTACTTTTTGTGCCCCTTTTGTTTGTGGTCATCTGGTTCTATCAGCGCTTTGCGATCCAAGTCTACCGGCGCATGCGGGAACGGTTATCGGAATTAAATGGCCAACTAGCTGAAGCCATCACGGGGATGTCTGTTATCCAACAATTTCGGCAGGAAGCGCGCATTAATCGGGCCTTCGTTGCGACAAATGAAGCGTACTATCAAACCCGGGTGCGCATGGTGAAGACCAATTCACTCTTGTTGTCCCCAGCGATTGATTTACTATATGGCGCTGCCATTATTGTGGTCTTGCTGATGTTTGGTTGGACGAATGATTCCCAAATTGTCGCTGCTGGAACCGTATATGCTTTCTTGTCATATGTGGCGGCCTTTTACAATCCCATTGATGCAGCGATGGATTCGTTGGCCAGCTTCCAGGATGGTATTGTGTCCGGGTCACGCGTCTTGCGCATCTTAAATGACGATACGTTGGAACCCCAGCAAAATTCCAATGCCACTGGTAAAATCACCGCGGGTGAGATTGAATTTAAGCACGTCAATTTTGCTTACGACGGTGAAAATACCGTGTTGCACGATTTGAGTTTCACTGCAAAACCAGGGCAAACTGTCGCCCTGGTGGGGCATACCGGATCTGGCAAGAGTTCAACCATTAACACATTGCTCCGGTTCTACGATTTCCAATCTGGTCAAATTTTGATTGATGGTCAGGATATTCGTGATATTGAGATGCGCGATTTACGCCAACAAATTGGGCTTGTCTTACAAGATCCATTTCTATTCTTTGGCGATATCGCCTCGAATATTCGCATGTATGATGCCACGATTACGGATGCACAAATTGAGGCAGCGGCCAAGTTCGTGCATGCCGCTGATTTCATAGAAAGTTTGCCGAACCAATACCATGAGCAAGTCATCGAAAAGGGCGCGGCCTTCTCCAGTGGTCAACGGCAGTTAATTTCGTTTGCTAGAACCATTGTCCGGAACCCAAAGATTTTGGTATTGGATGAAGCAACGGCTAATGTGGATACGGAAACAGAAACCGTCATCCAAGCATCCCTAGCGAAGATGCGCGAGAATCGGACAACGATTGCGATTGCTCATCGGCTTTCCACCATCAAGGATGCCGATTTAATTCTGGTCTTAGATCAGGGACGGGTTGTGGAACGGGGTACGCATGAGAGCCTTTTGGCGTTAAATGGTCGGTATGCCGACTTGTACAAGATGCAGTCTGGTATGGGACAATCATAAAACACCACTAAAAACACCTTAGTCAAATGACTGAGGTGTTTTTTAGTGGTGGCGCGTGGCCTGGCTAGTGTGCAACAGCGCCGTTATCAGTCAGGGCGATTTGAGTAACCAAGAATTCGAGGTATATTTCGTAATTTGTTGCTTTTTATGGCGATTTATAGTTTAATATTCATGAATACACGAACTATATATTTTATTTTCAAGGAGAATCATCGTGAATAATAAATGGATGCGTGCTGCTTTACCAGCATTGTTGATTCATAGCAGTATCGGAACAGTTTATTGTTGGAGTATCTTTAAACAGGCGATTGCTGATTATACCGGGCAACCCACCGCGGATGTAGAGTGGGCTTTCTCATTGGCTATCTTTTTTTTAGGGATGTCAGCAGCGGTTTTAGGTCACTTTGTTGAACAAGACATCAAAAAATCAGCCTTACTTTCAACCGTGTTTCTCGTGATCGGTATGGCTGGGACTGGTCTTAGTATTCACGCACATTCACTCGTGGGCATTTATCTTTTCTATGGTATCATCATGGGCATCGGGCTGGGGATTGGATACCTCACACCAGTGAAGACCTTAATGCTTTGGTTTAAGGACAACAAGGGGTTGGGCACGGGATTAGCAGTCGCCGGGTTTGGCTTGGCTAAGATGGTGTACTCACCAATTATGTTCAAATTACAACAGTCAATCGGTTTGTGGCAAATGTTTGTCATTTTGGCGGCGGTGTTCTTGGTAACAATGACGCTAGGGATGGTGTTGATCAAGAAGCCAGATGATTGGATTGAGGAACCCTTGGTTAATAAATTTCAGCCCGTTGCTTTGTTGAAAAATCGTTCATTTATTGGTATCTGGTTGATGTTCTACTTGAATATTACCTGTGGATTAGCTGTGATTTCGCAGGAAAAAGATATTATGGGTTCGTTGGTCAACGGCAACGGTATCGCCATTTTCTCAGCGACGGCCATCACGACTGTTGTCAGTGTGGATGCTTTTTTCAATGCTGCTGGTCGGATCGGTTTTGCGACTTTATCAGATCATTTGCGGGATCGTAACACAGTTTATAAAATTATTTTTGTGCTGTCAGCCGCATTAGCATTGGCGACCTTTTTCATGCCAAGCACGGCGGCCTGGTTAGCCATCGTCTTAGTCATGACTTTCTTTACCATCAATGCCGGTTACGGTGGTGGGTTCTCGGCATTGCCACCACTATTGAGTGACCGCTTTGGGATGAAAGCTATCTCTAAAATTCATGGGTTGGCGTTGTCGGCCTGGGCAATTGCTGGTTTGTCAGGTAATCAGTTGGCGAGCTTCATCACGAATGGGCTGCATTTACAGTATCAATCAATGTTTATCGTGATTGCCATTCTATATGTTGTGGCGTTGGGAATCGCCTATGTGATGGTTAAGCCTCAGCAAACATTAGTTTATTAACATAAAAAACGTCACAGATGAGGATAACATCTGTGACGTTTTTCAGTTGGTGATTAATTTTCAATTTCAGCGGTGTAGGCGATAATTTGATCGACGGTATCGCTTAAAAATTTAATTGTATTACGGAGTGGTTCATCGGTCGTGACGTCTGCGCCAGTTAACTTAATCGTGTTAATCGGATCTAGTGAACCGCCAGACTTCAGAAACTTCAGCCAGTTTGCGACGCCTTCATCGGGATGGGACTTGACATTGATGAATCCTTGGGTCGCAACCACGAGACCGGCACTGTAGGTGTAGCTATATAAGCCCATGTAGTAATGGCTTTGACGCATCCAAGTTAACGCGGCATCTTCATCAATTTCAACGGCATCCCCCCAGAAAGTTTGGAGGACACCTTGCATGATGCTATTCAACTTCTCAGCGCCGAAAGTTTCACCGGCCTCGATCAAATTATAGACCTCGCGTTGGAAAGCCGCTTCCAGCAAATGGGTGATAAAGTTGTGGAAGTAGGTGTCAGTTAGACGGTGCGCCAGGGCGAACCGTTTCGTGCGTGGGTCATCGGCTTGGTTTTCCAAGTAATCTGACAAGAGCAGCTCGTTAAAGGTTGATGGAGCTTCCACGAAGTAAGTTGACATACTAGCATTGAAGATTGAGTTGTTGTTGGCACTCAGGATGAATTGACCAGCATGGCCAATCTCGTGGACCAAGGTGTAGACATCTGATAAACGATTGGTCCAGCTCATCAAGATATACGGATGCTTGCGATAGGGGTCAGTAGCATAACCACCGCTCTCCTTACCAATGTTAGGGGCATAGTCGACCCAACGTTCCTCCTTGAAAGGTTTAATTTCGCGCGTGTATTCCTCAGTTAAGGGACTAGTGGCCGCCAAGACCAAGTCATACGCTGATGCAAAATCAGCGGCGGGATTCAAGGCACCGTCGAGATCGATTTTCCAATCAGCAAAAGTCATCTTTTTAAGGCCGTTGACCTTGGCAACATGCTTCAAGTACCGTTGTGCGATTGGTCCGAAGTCGTTCATAATCAAATCAATCTGGCGGTCAAACATGGCGTGGGTGACCTCTTGTTTGTCGAGGAGATAATCAAAAACATTATCGTAACCACGCAAATCAGCTAAATCCTTTTCTTTTTTTACCTGATTATAGTAAGCAGCGGCCGCTGCATGTTGATGGGCCCGCAAACCATCCGAAAAGCTTCGAAAGGCCTTTTCACGAATTTCAGCGTTCTCATGGTTTTGATAGAAATTTTCATATGTCACGAAGGCATTAGGATAGGTCACACCGGCGACCTCAAAGTCAGCCATTTTAAAATCACTCGCGCGCATGCGCACGTAGACATCCTCTGGTGCATGTTGAATTGAGCTTAGCTTGGTGAGCGCCCGTTCAACATCAGCACCAAGATAGTGGGCTTTTAACCGGGTAATCCGGCGAATTTCTGCCGCCAGCTCAGGTTGCTCAGCTAAAGCAGCAAAAACATCAGCGGGTGCATTAATTAAGGCGGCTTCAAAGAAGGACAAATCCCCTTCAGCGCTAGTTAAGAACTGACCACCGCGGGCCGCAATTTGCGCAAATGATGCATTGGTGAAATCGGTCGTTTCGGGGATGAAACTATATTGACCAATATGATTAAGTTCAATTGTAATCGGGGCTAAATCGGTAAAAGCCGCTTGGAAATCAGCCAGTGTGTGCAAATTCCCAGTATATTTGGCCACGAAAGCCGCTACGTGTGTGGTAGCCGTTGCGATGGCAACCTCAAAGGCTGCTTGATCTTGATAAAGGGCCGTTAAGTCCCAGGTAGTTTCCGGAGCAAAAGTTGCTCGTGGTTGTTGTTCAGCCATGTAGTGATCACCTCAGTCATAAAATAAGATAATTAAATTATAGAACAATGATAAAAGATTAGCGATATTTAATTTAAAGTAGGCCGGGGTCAGCGGGCATTCAACTAAAAAACGATTGAAAAAATTTTCAATCGTTGGCGACCTATTTAATCAATAATTTGTAACTCTTTTGACAGGTGCGTGAATGAATCAGCACCAGTCTCTGTTAGGACAATTGAGTCTTCAATCCGGACGCCCATATCGCCTGGAATATAGATACCTGGTTCAATGGAGAAGGCCATGTTGGGCTGCAAAACGAAATCGTTACCTTGGGCGATTTGAATGGATTCATGCACGGATGAACCGAGACCGTGGCCGAGACGGTGTACAAAGTATTCACCATAACCAGCCTTAGTAATGACATCGCGCGCAATCTTATCAAGTTCTCCAGCCGTCATGCCTGGTTTAACCGCATCTTGCGCGGCTAACTGTGCTTCTAGCACCACGTTGTAGACGTCTCGTTGGTGATCTGAAACGGACTTGTAGGCGACCGTACGGGTTGCGTCGGAAACATGTCCGCCGTAGATCGTTCCAAGGTCAAACAAGGCCATGTCACCAGGCTGCAAAATGGTGTTCCCCGTGTTGCCGTGGGGGTTAGCTGCATGGGCGCCAAATTGGACCAATGTCTCAAAGGACATCCCTGGAATTCCACGCTTCTTCGTTTCATATTCAAGATAAGCCGCGACCGCCAATTCTGAAACACCTTCGGCTAGTGCAGCGAACCCATACTGGAAAGCCTTGTCGGCATCATTACCGGCATGGTGCATTTCTTCAATTTCGGCAGCTGACTTGTGCAAACGGAATTCTTCAAGCATCGGCGTCAAATCAGCCGTAAACTTTATCTCAGGCAACGCAGTTTGCAAATAATTGGCCCGGGCAAGGGTTAATTGATTTTGCTCAACGGCCCAGTTAGTTAGATGTTGACTATGGTCTTTGATGTGACCGGCCAGGATTGCCCAGCCATTTTCATGGTCTTGGTAACCATAAACAGGATGCGTCCAGCCAGTTTCCTTAACCGCCTCAACCTCTAATGCTGGCGCAAAGATGAAGGGCTCGTCTTGGGCAAAGATAATCAAGGCCAGGATGCGCTCAATTGGGTCAGACTCGAAACCAGTTAGGTATGAAATGGTATGGAAATCTGAGATGTAGGCAACATCAACTTGATGCTCGTTCAACCATTGCTTAATCGTATCGATTTTTTCTGACATGAAAATAACCTCATTTGTTCTAGATTTACTTGTGATTATACTCCAATTAATGCTATCCATCATCGCTTGGCACGTCAGATTTGTAACAATTTATGAAAACCAACCTGAAAACTTATTAAAAAACACTTGTAAACGTTTGCAATTAGAGCCAGATTTCGGGTATACTTAACCATAACAAACAGGTATGAAATCAGCGATTTATACGGTTTCGGATATGAATTTTATATATCTGATATTAAGAAAATTGAGCGAGACAGTACAAGCTCAGTGAGGAGAAAATTATGGAGAAACAAACCATCACCATCTATGACGTTGCGCGTGAAGCTAAGGTTTCAATGGCGACCGTTTCACGAGTTGTGAATGGTAACGCCAATGTTAAAAAAGAGACCAAGGACAAGGTTGAAGAGGTTATCGCACGTTTGGGATACCGTCCTAATGCAGTTGCCCGCGGGCTGGCTTCACGGCGTACCACAACGATTGGGGTGATTATCCCGGATGTGACCGACCATTATTTCGCCGAGCTTGCGCGTGGGATTGATGACGTTGCCGCGATGTATCATTACCAGATTATTTTAGCGAACTCCGATGAATCTAATGCCAAGGAATTGCGTGTGTTGGATAGTTTGCTTGGCAAACAGGTAGATGGGATCATCTTCATGGGTAACTTGATTAACGAGCCCATTCGTGATGCATTTGCCAAGGCCGATGTGCCAATCGTCTTGGCAGGCTCAGTTGACGCTGAACAAGCCCAAGCCTCAGTGACGATTGATTACACGTTGGCAACGCAAGAAGCAACGACGCGTTTAATCAAGAGTGGTCACCAAGAAGTGGCCTTGATTATGGGACCCAGCGAGCACTCAATCAATCGTGATTATAAATTAGTGGGATACAAACAAGCCCTTGAAATTGCGGGAATTCCATTTGATGAGAACTTGGTCATCACAGCGGATTATGATTACCAAAGCGGTTATCAATTAGCCCATATTGTGAATGATTCTATGGCCACCGCGGCTGTTGTCGTTGATGATGAGATGGCAGCGGGCTTGCTAAATGGTCTTGTTGATATGGGAATTTCATTGCCAGAAGATTTTGAAATCATCACGAGCAATAATTCACGTTTGACGGTTATGACGCGACCACAATTGAGTTCGATTACACAGCCAATCTATGATCTTGGGGCGGTTGCCATGCGGATGCTCACCAAGTTAATGAATCATGAAAAACTTGATGTCAAGAATATTATCTTGCCACACGGTTATGCAGAACGAGATACCACAAAATAATTGATGACGACGTCCTATCGGCAGATTGCCGGTAGGACTTTTTTTGTGTCTGACGGCAACCACAGCTGGTTGGTGATGCTGAAAGTTGGTGGCTAAGTGCCGCTAGCATGCCATTTAAGCCGTCATTATATGGAAAATACGAACTTTAATCCCATGAAATGACGTAAAAAAGAACCATCGCTAGCAAATTTATCCATTTTGCCACTATTTTTTCATCTAAATTTAATCGTTCGGTTCGTGTTTTTGATAAAACGTTAAAATCCGAACAAAAATGATGTATTTTTGGTTAATTTACGAATTACTATATACAAAAATAGCTATAACCGGTTTAATCTATATTAAAAGACGAACTTTAACGTCAATAAATGACATGGAGACCTAACAATGACGAAAGTAGCTGTAGTCATGGGGTCAATTTCGGATTGGCCAACCATGCAACTTGCGACCGATATTTTAACCGACTTGGGCATCGAGATTGAAAAACACATCATTTCAGCACATCGGATGCCAAAAACGTTGGCCCAATTTGCTGAGAACGCCCGCGAAAATGGCGTGTCAGTCATTATTGCTGGTGCGGGTGGTGCCGCACATCTACCTGGTATGTTGGCAGCTAGTACGACCTTACCGGTGATTGGGGTGCCAATTCAATCAAAAGCATTGAACGGACTCGATTCGTTATTGAGTATCGTGCAGATGCCGGCTGGCGTACCAGTGGCCACCGTGGCAATCGGTACAGCCGGTGCGAAAAATGCCGCCTATTTAGCCGCTCAAATTATTGGTATCAGTGATGTTAAGATGGCTGAAGCAGTCGCGCACTTCCGTGAAGCACAAACGCAAGCAGCAATTGATAGTGAGGCAGCATTAAATGAGTAAGGTTATTTTACCGCCAGCCACGATCGGCATCGTCGGTGGCGGCCAATTAGGACGCATGATTGCTTTAGCAGCCAAGCCAATGGGTTACCGTGTCGGGGTGCTGGATCCCACGCCAGATAGTCCTGCTGGTCAGGTAGCGGATTTTCAAATTACCGCTGACTATGATGACGAAGCCGCGATATTGGAATTGGCACGTCGAGCAGATGTGTTGACATACGAATTTGAAAACGTCGATTTAACCACGTTGGCACACGCCAGTCAAATCACAGAGTTGCCCCAAGGTACCGATTTGCTCTATATCACCAAGAATCGTTTACGTGAAAAGCAATTCTTAGCCGATCATGGTATTCCAGTGGCACGCTTTGCTGAAGTGCAGTCAGTCGTCGAATTGGATGCTAAGGTCGCTGAAGAGGTCCCTTGCCCAGCCATCTTGAAGACGGCTGAGGGCGGTTATGATGGGCATGGTCAGTGGGATATTCCTAACACTGATGCCTTAAACACATTGATTTCACATTGGCCCGTCGCTGAAACAGTCCCACTTATTTTGGAGCAACAAATTGACTTTGACCGTGAAGTTAGTGTCATGGTCACACGGGATGGGTTTAATGAAGTACGTATCTGGCCAGTGGCTGAAAATGTACATCAACACCACATCTTGAAGACGACCTTAGCACCAGCCCAAGTGAGCCCACTGTTGCAGGCGAAGATTACCCGAATTGCAACGGATATTGCCGAGGCATTGAATTTGCGCGGGGTCCTCGGGGTTGAAATGTTTGTCGCGGGTGATGACGTTTACGTCAACGAACTCGCCCCCCGACCACACAATTCAGGCCATTATACGATTGAGGGTTCTAACATCTCACAATTTGAAGCCCATGTGCGCAGCATTGTCGGCTTGCCAATTGCTGAGATTGAAACCGTGGATCAAGCACTGATGTTGAATCTGCTTGGTGACGAATTGACCCAAGCACGTGAAGAGCTGCTGGCACATCCAGAATGGCACTTCCACGACTACGGCAAACTTGATATCAAACGAAATCGAAAAATGGGGCACATCACTGTGGTGGGTGCCACAGCGATCGGACAATTAGAAACATGGAGTCAAACACATGAGCAACATTGAGAAGCAGGACTTAATCATCGAAGGCAAGGCGAAGGCCGTTTACAATACGACCGATCCGGCATTAGTTTGGGTTCATAATCTTGACCAAGCCACGGCCTTGAATGGTAAGAAGAAGGAAGCAATTACCAATAAGGCGCACTATACGAACGCTATTTCGGGTCTATTGTTCCAATACTTGGCGGAGCAAGGCATCGCCAACCACTTCGTCGAACGCTTGAATGACACCGACGTTTTGGTAAAAAAATTGACCATGGCTAAGGTAGAGGTCGTCACACGTAACTACGCATCAGGTAGTTTTGAGCGTAAGTATGCGGTGCCACATTTGCAAGAGCTGACACCAAAGGTCCAGGAATTCTATTATAAAAATGATCAATTAGACGACCCCAGCTTAAACGACTCCCAAATTTTAGCACTTGGTCTGGCAAGCACCTCGGATATCGCAACTTTCCGCAGTACGGCTTTAGCGGTTAATGAAAAGCTGACCGCCTTATTCGCCGAAATCGGGATTATTTTGGTTGATTTCAAAGTTGAGTATGGTTATCAAGCCGATGGTAGCTTACTTTTGGCTGATGAATTATCACCTGATAACATGCGCCTGATTGATGCGACAACGCAGGTTTCTTTGGATAAAGATGTCTTCCGTCAGGGCACGGGTGAAATTACGGACGTCTATGAAATTGTCTTATCACGTTTGCAACATGCATTGCATTATTAGGAGAAAATTATGTTGTACCTTGCTAAAATCTACGTTACTTACAAGCCATCAATTTTGGATCCTCAAGGGGAAGTCATTAAAGCCGCATTACATCGTTTGGATTTCAACACAGTTGAAGGTGTGAACCAAGGTAAGTATTTTGAAATTAAGTTGACCGCCGCAGATGAAGCAGCCGCTAGTGAATTGGTGAAAGCCTTTACCACTGAGTTGCTTATCAACCACAACACTGAAACTTACCGCTTCGATTTGGAGGAGGCTTAACATGAAAGCAGCCGTGATTCGTTTCCCAGGCTCAAACTGTGACTTTGACATGTATTATGCTTTACAAGATTTTGGGGTTGATGCGGACATCGTCACGAAAGACCAAGCTGATTTTGATGACTATGACGCCATTTTCCTACCCGGTGGGTTCGCTTATGGTGATTACCTACGTACCGGGGCGGTGGCCCGTTTTTCACCTGCGATGAAAGCTGTGACACAAGCCGCTGATGCCGGTAAGTTGGTGGTGGGCGTTTGCAACGGTTTCCAAATTTTGACGGAAGCTGGTTTGCTACCCGGTCAACTCATGCGTAATGCCGTTGATGGTAAGGCGCCGGGCTTTATTAATGATGATGTCCCTTTGCAGGTCGTGAATGCTGACACGCCATTTTCAAGCGAGTATGGTGCGGGTGCCACACTGACCATTCCAGTGGCGCACGGTGAAGGTCGTTACTATGCTGACGCAGAGACAATCGCCAACTTGTACGCTAACCACCAGGTTGTGTTTACTTACCAAGAGAACATTAACGGCTCAGTGGACAACATTGCCGGGATTACCAATAAGGCGGGGAATGTGTTTGGCATGATGCCCCACCCGGAGCGGGCAGTTGATGAATTGTTGGGTAACACGGATGGACGCGCTTTCTTCAAAGGAATTGTGGCGAACATCTTGGCAAAAGTAAAGTAGGTTAATCATGATTGAAACAGTGACAAATCCGATGGCTAACGAGCCAACCGCTGAGCAAGTTCGCGACGCAAAGCTCTATCTTGAGTGGGGCTTGACTGAGCAAGAATATCAATTGATTGTCGATACAATTGGGCGTTTGCCAAATTATACTGAAGCCGGCATCTTCTCAGCCATGTGGTCAGAACATGTATCATACAAGAAATCTAAGCCGGTTTTGCGTAAGTTCTGGTCGGAAAATGAACGTGTCCTACAAGGGCCTGGTGAAGGGGCCGGTATTTTGGATATCGGTGATGGCCAAGCGGTAGTCTTTAAGGCAGAATCACATAACCATCCCTCAGCTGTTGAACCCTATGAAGGGGCTGCGACGGGTATTGGCGGTATTTTGCGTGATATTTTCTCAATGGGTGCCCAACCCATCGCTGCCTTAGACAGTTTGCGGTTCGGTGAATTAGATAACCCCCATACGCAAGCACTCGTCGAAGGCGTTGTGGCCGGTATCGCCGGTTATGGTAATGCGATTGGAATTCCGACGGTTGGTGGAGACATAGCCTTTGATGCTTCTTATCAAGGTAATCCCTTAGTTAATGCCATGGCAGTTGGTATTTTAGATCAACGCGCCATGCAAGTTGGTAAGGCCGAAGGTGTGGGTAATTCAGTCATTTATGTCGGCGCTAAGACTGGGCGTGATGGTATTCATGGTGCGACCTTTGCCTCAGCTGAATTCAACACCGATGAAGAACAGAATCGTTCCGCCGTGCAAGTGGGCGATCCATTTATGGAGAAGTTAGTGATGGACGCCACCCTCAAGGTTATCAATGAACATGGTGATGTGATTATCGGGGTACAAGACATGGGTGCTGCCGGTATCTTATCTTCGTCATCTGAAATGGCCGGCAAGGCCGGCATGGGTATCTTGTTGCATTTGGATGCGGTGCCACAACGTGAGACGAACATGACGCCATACGAATTGATGCTGTCAGAATCACAAGAACGGATGCTGTTGGTTGTGGCCAAGGGTCATGAACAAGAAGTCATTGCGGTCTTTGAAGAAGCTGAATTAGAAGCGGTCATCGTGGGTGAAGTCACTGACGACGGGCGTTACCGACTGGAATTTCACGGTGACATTGTCACTGATTTGGATGTTGAATTTTTAACGAAGGCACCTAAACAAGACATGCCTTCAAAGAAGCCGGCTTATTTAGAAAATGTTGACGAAGCACAATATCAACCAACTGCGACTGACGTTACTGAAACGTTCTTAGCGTTGTTAGCGCAGCCAACGAGTGCGTCGAAGGCGGATCTATTCCGTCACTACGATGCACAAGTGCGGGCTGATACAGTGATCAAGCCTGGTGGTGATGCCGCGGTGGTCCGAATTCGAGGTACGAAGAAGGCCTTGGCCATGACAACGGATGTTAATGGTCGGTTTGTTTATCTTGATCCATATAACGGCGGTAAGATGGCTATTGCCGAAGCTGCCCGTAATATTGTGGCCACCGGTGCTTTGCCAATCGGCATCACCGATTGCCTGAACTTCGGTAACCCGGATGATCCAGAAATCTATTGGACCTTGGACCAATCGGTGATGGGGATTAATGACTTTGCCAAGAAGTTGAACACACCGATCATTTCAGGAAATGTGTCATTGTACAACGAGACCAATGGTGAAGCAATTTACCCAACGCCAATGGTGGGGATGGTTGGTTTGCACGAAGATAACAAAGATATCACGACCATTAAGTTTAAAAATGCCGATGACATCATTTATCTGGTTGGTGACTTCCAAGCAGCCTTTAATGGTTCAGAATTGCAAAAAATGGAAACTGGTCACATTCAAGGTCAGTTATTTGCCTTTGATGATGAAGCTGAGTTACGTAGCCAACAAATCGTTTTGGATGGCATCAAGGCCGGCTTGATTGTCTCAGCCCATGACATCGCCGAGGGTGGGATCGCCGTGGCACTTGCAGAATCAGCCTTTAAAACACCATTTGGTTTGGATGTATCCGCTGAGGTTCCTACGTCAATGTACTTTGCAGAAGCCCCATCACAATTTATTGTCTCAGTACCAGCTCAGCAAGCTAGTGCATTTGAGGAATTAGCTGGCGCGGATGCGCGTCGTTTAGGCACGGTGTCTCAAGATACAGCCTTAAAGATGGCTGGAATTGATGCCCAAATTAATGTCGACAAGACGATTGCCGAGAAGAAGTATATGGAGGCTATCTCATGGCTTTTGAGCAAGTAGAAAATCAAAATTCACTAAACGAGGAATGCGGTATTTTCGGCGTTTGGGGCTGTGATGATGCGGCTAACTTGACCTACTATGGTTTGCATGCCTTGCAACACCGTGGTCAAGAAGGGGCAGGCATCGTCGCTAATAATAATCAGCACTTGTGGCAAGAGCGTGGGTTAGGTTTATTGGGGGACGTCTTCCGTGATCCACAACGCATCAAGAGCCTGGTTGGGACAGCAGCCATTGGGCATGTCCGCTATGCTACGGCCGGTTCAAATGGTATTGAAAACATCCAACCGTTGATGGTGAATTTTTCCAATGAGCAATATGCTTTGGCACACAATGGTAATTTGACCAATGCCAAAACTTTGCGCAAAGAACTCGAGGAGAGCGGTTCGATTTTTCAATCATCATCAGATACAGAAGTTTTGTTGCACTTGATTCGTCGCTCGAAGGCTGAGACCTTCAAGGAAAAGTTGATTGAAGCTTTGAATACAGTTCGTGGTGGCTTTGCCTTCCTTTTGATGACCCCAACCGCCATGTATGCAGCACTAGATCCGCATGGTTTCCGGCCGTTTGTCGTTGGTCAAATGCCAGATGGCCAATATATCGTCACTTCAGAAACAGCCGCTTTAGCCGTTGTCGGCGCCCGCTTTGTCCGGGATGTCCAACCGGGAGAGTTGATTAAAATTGATGATAATGGCATTGCGATTGAACGTTACACTGAAAATACGACCTTGAATATCGATGCCATGGAATATGTCTACTTTGCTCGGCCAGATTCAAACATCTATGGGGTGAATGTACATAATGCTCGCAAGCGCATGGGCCGGACCTTATTTCAAGAGCACGCAGTTGCAGCTGATATTGTCGTTGGGGTACCAAATTCAGCCCTATCGGCAACGGCTGGTTATGCCGAGGCGGCTGGTTTGCCAAATGAAATGGGGTTGGTGAAAAATCAGTATGTCGCCCGTACTTTTATTGAACCTACGCAAGAACGCCGTGAGCGGGCGGTGCGAATGAAGTTAACCGCGGTACCTGATGTCGTCGGGGGCAAGCGGGTTGTGTTAGTAGATGATTCAATTGTCCGCGGTACCACGTCAAAGTTCATCATTAGAATGTTGCGCGAAGCTGGGGCCAAGGAAGTGCACGTCCGCGTAGCAAGTCCGGCATTTAGGTTTCCATCATTTTATGGGGTGGATATGCAAACAACTGAAGAGTTGATGGCGGCCAACCACACTAAGGAAGAAATGCGTCAGATTATCGGGGCTGATTCGTTAGAATTTTTGTCAACGGAGGGATTGGTAGCCGCAATTAACTTGCCATATCAAGGTGCAGGAACTGGTTTGACGACGGCTTATTTTGACGGCCACTATCCTAGCCCAATTTATGATTTCCAAGCAAGTTTAAGTGCTTGGGAAGCACGGGGTGAAGTTGATTTTGCACCAGAACCTACGACCACATACTCACCAACACAAGTCCGGACATTGGCTAAGCAAGATTTGCATTTAGAAGGAGAGCAATAATGGCAGAAACAAACGCTTATGCTGCTGCTGGCGTTGACGTTGAAGCAGGTAACCAAGCTGTGGCACAGATGGCAACGGCGGTTAAAGACACATACAACGACCATGTGCTCGCCGGATTGGGCGGCTTTGGCGCAGCCTTTGCGATCGGTGCGGGTTACAAGGATCCGGTCCTAGTGGCTGGGGCGGATGGTGTTGGGACAAAGCTACTCTTAGCGATTGCGGCGAATAAGCACGACACCATTGGTCAAGATTTGGTCGCCATGACCATGAACGATATCTTGGCGCAGGGCGCCAAGCCGTTGTTCTTATTGGACTATTTGGCGGTTGATAAGATGCGTCCGGCAGTGGTTGCGGAGATCGTAGGGGGCATTGCGGCAGCCACGAAGGCAGTCGGTGCGGCGTTGATTGGCGGTGAATCGGCTGAACTGCCTGGCTTGTATGCGCATAATCACTATGATTTGGCCTCATTTGGCGTCGGGATCGTTGAACGTGATGCGATGTTAGTTGGCGATCGTGTCCAAGCGGGTGACGTCCTGATTGGCTTAGCTTCATCAGGTATTCACTCAAATGGGTACTCATTGGTCCGCCAGGTGTTGGGAATCAACGATGGTGCCGGTTGGGAAGACTTAGATCCGACCCTACAAACGGCCTTGTTGGAACCAACCAAGCTATATGCAGCACAAGTTTTGCCTTTGCTACAACAAAAACTCGTTACGGGTATTGCCCATATCACTGGTGGGGGAATTATCGAGAACTTGCCTCGGGCATATGGGACTGACCTGACCGCTGAAATTAACTGGGGTACTTGGCCGATTTTGCCGATTTTTGATACCTTGCAAACGGCCGGTACCTTGTCATTGCATGATATGTTACTGACATTCAACAATGGCCTGGGCATGATTTTGACGGTTCGTCCGGAAGATGCTGCCGCAGTTTTGCACCAACTGGGTGATGATGCTTATGTTGTTGGCAAGATGACGGCATGGCAAACAGAAGCGGTTGTTTTTAGGGGGGAAGCGCCATGGCAGTAACGCGCTTAGCCATTTTTGCTTCTGGTCACGGCACCAATTTTGAAGCACTGCAAACAGCGATGATGGCCCGCAAATTGGATGCCGAATTTGTCCAGTTGATCGTCGATCATGCCAATATCGGGGCAATTGCGTTAGCTGAGAAATTTGGTATTCCTTATCGGGTAATGAGCTATAAAGCATTTGAAAATCGCCAAGCGGCCGAAGTTTCCATCGTTGAGACGCTCACGGCGGCCCGCGTAGACGGGATTATCTTGGCTGGTTATATGCGTTTGTTGACGCCGACGCTCCTCGATGCTTTCCCCAATAAGGTGATCAATATTCATCCGGCGCTCTTACCGAGCTTTCCCGGCACCCATGCGATTGAAGATGCATTCAATTATGGGGTGAAGATCACCGGGGTGACGGTCCACTATGTGGATGCGGGGATGGATACGGGTAAGATCATCGCGCAGGCGCCCGTTGCAGTCATGGCCGATGACACATTAGCGTCATTGGAAACAAAAATTCATGATGTTGAGCATCAATTATACCCAGATACATTGGAATGGTTATTAAAAGAAGGAGTATTTAACTAATGGCACGTGCACTATTAAGTGTTTCAGATAAGAATGGCCTGGTGCCATTCGCGCAAGGATTGGCCGAATTAGGCTATGAGTTGGTATCGACTGGTGGGACTTTGAAGGTTTTGGCTGAGGCTGGTCTGGCACCAATCGCAATTGATGAAGTTACCGGTTTTTCTGAAATGTTGGATGGTCGTGTGAAAACATTACATCCACGTGTTCACGGCGGGTTATTGGCCCGTCGTGATTTGCCAGAACATATGGCAAAATTAGCAGAATTTAATATCACACCAATCGATTTAGTCGTGGTTAATTTGTATCCATTCAAAGCAACGATTCAAAAGGAAGGCGTTTCTGAAGCGGAGGCCATTGAAAATATCGATATCGGTGGTCCTTCAATGTTGCGTTCAGCCGCAAAGAACTTTGCCAGTGTGTTGGCGGTTACCGATCCAGCTGACTACGACCTCGTGTTGGAAAAGTTGCGTCATGATGAAATTGATGGGGCCTTTCGCAAAAGTTTGGCAGCCAAAGTTTTCCGTCAAACCGCTGCCTATGATGCCTTGATTGCCAACTACTTGACGGAAGAGACTTTCCCCGCACAACTCACCCCAACCTTTGAGTTGTTTGAGGAGCTCCGTTACGGGGAGAACCCCTTCCAAAAGGCAGCTGCCTATAAGACAGCTTTGCCTGAGCCATACTCTGTTTTGTCAGCTAACATTTTGCACGGTAAGCAGTTGTCATATAACAATATTCGTGATGCCGATGCTGCATTGCGTATTATCGCTGAGTTCTCAGAGCCAACAGTGGTCACGGTTAAGCACATGAACCCAGCCGGTATTGGTCAGGGTCCTGACATTGAAACTGCCTGGGATAAGGCATTTGCTGCTGATCCAGTATCAATTTTTGGTGGTATCGTGGCCTTGAATCGTGAGGTTGACCTGGATACAGCCATGAAGTTAAAGGCTATCTTCTTGGAAATTATTATCGCACCAAGCTTCACTGATGAAGCTTATGCCGCCTTAGCTAAGAAGAAGAACTTACGTCTATTGACACTACCATTCACGACTGATGTACCACAAAGTTATGAACTAACGTCAGTATTTGGGGGCGTCGTCGTACAAGACCGTGACTTGGTTAATGAAGAACTGGCAGATTTCGAAGTGGTTACTGAAGTGAAGCCAACCCAAGCACAGCTTGAAACGATGGTCTTTGCACAAAAGGCCGTTAAGCACGTGAAGTCAAATGCCATTGTGGTGGCCCGACATGGTCAAACGCTCGGTGTGGGTGCCGGTCAACCAAACCGCATCGACTCAGTGACATATGCGATTAAGAACGCTAAGAAAATTACTGATGATTTGTCAGATGCTGTTTTGGCCTCGGATGCGTTCTTCCCATTCTCAGATTCAGTGGCGTATGCGGCTGAACATGGGATCAAAGCGGTTGTGCAACCAGGTGGCTCAATCCGCGACCAAGAATCAATCGATAAAGCTAACGAGCTTGGTATTGCAATGGTTTTGAGTGGCAATCGTCATTTCCGTCACTAAAAGTAAATCTAGGAAGCCAGTGCGCTTGCTAAGGAATACTCAATATTAAATAGATTACGAGACTCATTGAAAAATGAGCCTCGTAGTAGACAGCTGGTTACAGGGGTTGTCTAGTGCGAGGCTCACAAGTTAGAAAGGGAAATTATTATGGCTCAAGTATTGGTGATTGGTTCCGGTGCCCGTGAACATGCCATTGCTCAGACATTATTACGTAGTCCGCAAGTTGATCAAGTCGTCATTGCACCAGGCAATGACGGTATGACCGACCCAGGATTAGTTATCAAGCCGATTGCGGCCACCGCGATTGCAGAGCTTATTGCCTTTGTTCAAGGGGCCAAGATTGATTTGACGATTGTTGGTTCAGAAGAGCCGTTAACATTAGGAATCGTCGATGCCTTCCAGCAAGCGGGCTTACCTATTTTTGGACCGACAGCCTACGCAGCTCAGTTAGAGGGTTCAAAGGCTTTCTCCAAACAAGTATTAGCGGCCAATCATATTCCCACTGCAGCATCCGATGTGGCGACATCACTGACTGATGCTTATGCCAAAGCCACGCAATTCGGTTTCCCCGTTGTCGTCAAACAAGATGGGTTAGCGTTGGGCAAGGGTGTCACCATTGTCAAAAACACGGCGCAATTAACCGCATTATTAACGGCCATTTATGCAAAAGATGCTGCCCAAAAACTCGTGATCGAAGAGTATTTGGCGGGGGTTGAATTCTCAATTTTCTCATTTGTCGGCGAGCTTGGCGTGGTACACGCGCCGATTGCCCAAGATCACAAACGGTTGTTGGACCAAAATGCCGGTCCTAATACGGGCGGTATGGGGGCCTATAGTCCTGTGCGGTGGTTGAGCAACGCCATTCGAGAAGAGGCAATTCAAACATTGGTCGAACCTGTCTTGGCAGGTATGCAGGCGAGTGGACATCCCTTTACTGGCATTCTGTATACCGGGGTCATGTTGACTGAAAAGGGTCCAAAAGTGATTGAATTTAACGTGCGGTTAGGTGATCCTGAGGCCCAAATTGTCCTGCCACAATTAGAGTCAGATTTTTATCAAATGTTGCTCGATTTGCTGGCTGGCCAGCAACCTGAAGTTGTTTGGCAAGATGCAGATATTTATTTAGGCGTTGTTTTGGCCGCCCCTGGTTATCCGGTAAAGCCCGAAAAAGGCTTACCAGTCCCAGTAATTACCGGTGACGATCTGCATATGAACTATGCTGGGGTGATCCAGCAAGATGATGCGCTAGTCGTCAATGGTGGCCGGGTCGTGACCGTGGTAGGTCGGGCACAGAGCGCTACCGCAGCGGCCGCCAAAATCTATGCAGCCTTGGATGCGTTAGATACGCGCCTGCAATATCGGCATGATATTGGCTATCAAGCTGTGCAAGCCGAAAATGAAACAAAAGCGTTATAATAAATTTATTAAGATTTAAGGGGATCAAACATGCAATCAGATATTGAAATCGCACAAGCGGCCGAAGTCTGGCCCATCGATGATATTGCGGCCAAGGTTGGTTTGCAAAAACACGAAGTTGAACCATATGGCCGTGATAAGGCCAAGATTAACATTGATCCAACCGTCGCACGTAAGACAGCGTTGGGTAAATTGATTTTAGTGACCTCAATCAACCCAACACCAGCCGGCGAAGGTAAGTCAACCGTTACGGTTGGTTTGTCTGATGCCTTGGCTTTGGCCGGCAAAAATGTGATGATTGCGTTGCGTGAACCATCACTTGGTCCAGTGATGGGCATGAAGGGTGGAGCGACTGGTGGTGGTTACTCACAAGTGGTCCCAATGGCAGATATCAATCTGCACTTTACGGGGGATTTTCATGCCTTGACGTCAGCGCACAATACATTGGCGGCGGTGATTGATAATTCAATTTATCAAGGAAATCCACTCAATATCGATCCACGCCGCATGATTTGGAAGCGCGCGTTGGACGTCAACGACCGAGCATTGCGACACACAGTGATCGGCCTTGGTGGGCCAACTTCTGGTGTGCCGCGTGAAGATGGGTTCGATATCACCGTTGCTTCCGAGTTGATGGCCATCCTAACTTTGTCACATGACTTGATGGATTTGAAGGCGCGTATCGAAAAAATCGTCATTGGTTATACATATGATCGTGAACCAGTTACCGTCAAAGAGCTAGGTGTTGCCGGTGCTTTGACGACTTTGTTAAAGGATGCCATTAAGCCTAACTTGGTGCAAACACTTGCCCACACCCCAACTTTGATTCATGGAGGCCCTTTTGCAAATATTGCCCAAGGTACCAATTCAATTCGTGCGACCAAGACGGCATTGCAATTAGCAGACTACGTCGTTACTGAAGCTGGCTTCGGTGCTGATTTGGGTGGCGAAAAGTTCTTAGACTTTAAAGTCCCATTGTTAGGGAAGACCCCGGATGCAATCGTCATCGTAGCCACCGTTCGTGCGTTGAAGATGCACGGTGGTAAAGCCAAGGATGATTTAAAGACCCCAGATGTCGAGGCCTTAAAGCGTGGTTTGGCTAACTTGGGGCAACATCTGAACGCAATGATGCGCTACGGCGTGCCGGTAGTCGTTGCTGTGAACCGTTTCGTCACTGATACACCTGAAGAAATTGAAACGGTGGCAGCCTATGCGCGTGAGCATGGGGCCGAAGCTTATTTAGCTAACGTTTGGGAGCAAGGTGGTGCTGGTGCACCTGAACTTGCGCAAGCAGTGATCGAAGCAGTTGAGCGACCATCAGTATTTAAGCCCCTGTATGATTTCGAAGATGAAGCCATGGACAAGTTGAATAAGATTGTCACCACGATTTACGGTGGTGCCGGTGTTGAATTGTCAGACAAGGCGGCCAAGCAGTTGAAGCAATTTGCCAAGTATGGTTGGGACAAGTTGCCAATTATCATGGCTAAGACGCAATATTCATTGTCAGATGATGCGAAGAAGCTCGGCGCACCTAAGGACTTCAAGATTCATGTCCGTGAATTTGTACCTAAGCTCGGTGCTGGCTTCTTAGTTGCCATGACCGGTTCCATTTTAACGATGCCTGGTTTGCCAAAGCATCCAGCAGCTTACGATATTGATATTGACGAAAATGGCCACATTACTGGTTTGTTTTAAATTTTTAGATTAAAAAGCAACAAGACGGTCATCAACTGCTGCTTAATTTGATAAAAATTGCGTAGAATAACAGTTTTTAAACGCCTAAATGATTGATATATAGGCAATTCTCACCAGATTTTTAATATTCTGGTGAGAATTTTTAGTTATTTTTAAAGTTAGTAGTTGACGAAAAAAATGAATGCGTCTATAATTCAATTCAACAAATAAATCGTTCAAAAACCGATGAGATGGAGATCAAGTTAGTTGTGCGCGCAAAGAGAGTCCGGGAGGGTGTGAGCCGGGTCGAACGCAGACTAATAAATGGACCATTGAGGGCTAAGCTGAAAGTTTACAAGTATGCTTAGACGTGAGACATACGTCAGTTGTCAGTGTATTGTTTGATACATGTGGTTAAAGTGCGAGTTTTATGGAGGTTTTTTAGAGATACTCTATAAAATTCGAATTAAGGTGGCACCGCGGGAAACCGTCCTTAACTATCGACTTGGTAGTTTTTGGACGGTTTTTTTGTATTAATTTTTTTAGGAGCTTTCTTATGAATAAAGGTACAGGTATCATCGCAGGTGTTTTGGTTTCATCCGTTTTGTTTGGCGGCACAAGCGTGCAGGCGGCAACAAAAAACAAGGCTATCAATTACACAGTCACTTCAGAGTTGCAAACGCTCAATCAGGCAACGGCCGCTGACACTGTATCAGAATCCATTTTGTATAGTACAGGTCAGGGATTGTATCGCATGAATGGTAAGAGCAAAGTGGTTTTGGCCGATGCCAAGTCGGTTGATATTAGCAAGGATGGTAAAACCTATACCTTCCACTTGAAGTCAGGGTTGCAGTATTCAAATGGTACCAAGGTCACTGCACAGGATTACGTTTATGGTTTTCAGCAAACGTTGACGCCAAAGAACCAATCAACCGCGGCCTCATCCGTTTTGGATATTGTCGGTGCCGCAGACTTCTACAATGGTAAGACAACGGATTTTAGCACGGTTGGTGTGAAGGCGTTGGATAGCAAGACAGTCCAAATTAAGTTGACAGTGGCTAATCCCGATTTGCCAAAGATTTTGACAGGTAGTGGTTTCTATCCTGAAAACAAGGCCTTTATTGATAGCACCGATGGCAAGTACGGTTCAACGGCGGCAACCTCGCTTTCTAACGGACCCTACATTTTGAAGGACTTCAATGGTTCTAGCACCACTTTCAAATTAGTGAAGAATCCAAACTACGTGGATGCAGCAAAGGTGAAGACACCCCAAGTGAACTACACGGTGGTTAAGGATAATACGACTGGTTACAATTTGTTCCAGAGCGGTAAGGTTGACTACACGACCTTAAATGCCACCCAAGTTAAGTCATTGAAGAAGAGCAAGGAATATCGTGCTGACAAGACAGAATACACAACGTACATGCAATTTAATTTGAAGCGGAGTGTCTTGAATAACAAGAAGATTCGCCAGGCCATGGAAATTGGGGTCAATAAGAAGGAATTAGCCAACGACGTTTTGACGGGTAGTTCAACACCAGCAACCACTTTCGCCCCAGCTAATATCCAAACTGATCACAAATCAGGCAAGGATTTCTCAAAGGCCTACCAAACGACTTATAACCAATACAATGCGAAAAAAGCCGCTAAACTGTTTGCTGCAGGTATGAAGGAAGAGGGTAAGCAGACAGCTACCGTCACGATTCTAGCGGCTGATACCAGTGAAGCTAAGGATGTCTCAGTATATTTGAAGGCCCAACTAGAAAAGAACTTGAAGGGGCTCACGGTAAATATTAAAAACGTGCCCAAGCCAACGTTAATCGCTGATATGCGTGCTGGTAATTTCGACATCGTGTACATCGGATGGGAAGGGGATGCCTCTGGGGTTATGAGCTATGAACAGGTGTTCACTTCAGACGGTATTTTCTCATTTGGAAACTATAAGTCAGCTACTTATGATGCTTTAATTAAGAAAGCAAAGACTACCGATGCAACCAAAGAAAAGGAACGAGTTGCTGATTTAGGTAAGGCTGACCAAATGTTGCAAAAGGATGCAGCCCTGGCACCACTAGGCTACACCACAACGTCTGCGTTGCTATCAAAGCAAGTTAAGAATTTGCAAATCAATGCGTATGGCGATGTTGACTTCATGCATGCAGTTAAGAAGTAAGCAATGGAGGACCTAAGATGACAGTAATTCGATATACAAATGCCCGGGTTTTCACGGGTAGTGATAGTGATTATGATGCGACTGAATTAGTCATTGATGATCTCACCGGACGCGTCTTGCCAAACGATGTGGTCAGTGATCAGACCATTAATTTGAGTAATAAGTATGTTGTGCCGGGTTTGATCAATGCACATACACATATTGTGATGAATCCATTTGAGCTCACCTCACCGACTGCGAATGTAGTTGTCAGCACCCATCATGCACTGAAGAATTTAAAGCGTAGTTTGATGGCAGGTGTGACCACCATTCGTGATGTGGGTTCAGCCTTTGATATCGATATTGAGTTAGCAAAATTGGAAGCAGCGGGTGAACTAAGCGCACCGACGATTTTACCATCTGGTGGTGCCATCTCGATGACTGGTGGGCATGGTTCAGCCATGGGGATTGAGGTAGATGGACCGGATGAAGCCCGCAAAGCTGCCCGGACTAATTTTGCTAAGGGTGCCAAAAACTTAAAGCTAATGGTCACCGGTGGAATTAGTAAAGATGGTGAAAAGGAAACGGATATTCAATTGAATGCTGATGAAATAAAAGCGGCTGTCACTGAGGCCCATCATAAAGGCTATCCTGTGGCTGCCCATGCGCAAGGAAATGCTGGTATTAAGTTGGCGGTCAAGGCAGGAGTGGACTCAATTGAACATGCGATTTACATGGATGAAGAAGCGGTTACGTTGATGTTAACGCACGGCACAGTCATTGTGCCTACATTTAGCGCCCCACTAGCGATTAGCCAACACCGAGAATTACCAACCTGGTTACATGCCAAAAATGATCCAGTAATTAAGATTCATCGGCAAAGTATTCAGCAAGCGCATGCAGCAGGAATTCCGATTGCCATGGGAACGGATGCGGGGACCCCATTTAATGATTTTGCGACCGGGGTCTTTGAGGAATTGCAAATCATGCAAGACATCGGGTTCAAGCCAATTGAAATCCTAGAAGCTGCAACAAAAAACGCTGCAAAACTTTTACATTTAGATCAGGTCGTCGGCACTTTGGAAGTGGGTAAATTTGCTGATTTCATTGTGCTAAACCAGAATCCCTTGGTTGATGTGGCAGCGTACCACGGGGATCGACAAGTATACAAGAAGGGCCGCTTGGTTTACGAACAATCTTAATTCATGTCGCAAAGTGCTAGTGAGCTTCACTAGCACTTTTTTAGTAAATAATCGGGTGGATCATTGAAATTTCAGATTCGTTTTTGGTCTTCATGATACAATTGAAAGATAATTATTCACGAAAAGGACCGTAGCCAATCATGTACACATTTTCAGAAATTGATGAAGCGAGTTTTGATGCATTTGAACAAGCCCATCCTCAAGGTACATTCATGCAGTCAGTCGCTCAAAAGCATGTCCTTGAACAACGTGGCACCAAGGTCGCACTAGTCGGCGTGCGCGATGCGGCGAATACAGTCGTTGCCGCTGCCATGGTTACCTGGGCGCCGGTGAAGTTTGGTCAATTATTTACGGTTGACCGTGGTCCCTTATTGGACTTCGAAGATACAGTTGTGTTTAATACATTTGTAGATGGTCTCAAGGCGTTTGCCAAGGCACGCGGGGGCTTGTACTTGAAGTTTTTCCCAAATGTGGTCTACCAAAATTTTGACGATCATGGTGAAGCCATCTCCGAACCTAATGAGGCATTTGTGACCAGAATGCAGGCAGCCGGGTTCATTCATGAACAGTTTGCTTCTGGCTTTACAACGGCCGCGACGCCACAATGGCAATATGTTAAGGATTTACGTGCGGTTGATCCTACCAAGGTCAGTGCGGCCTACACCAAGGATGCAACCTATTATCTGAAGAAGAATGCGCAATTTGGCACCAAGGTACGTGAACTCACGTACGCGGACTTAGCGGCATTCAAGACATTGACGCAAACGACGGCAGATCGATTGCACTATCATGATAAGGATCTCGACTTCTATGAGAAGACTTTTGCAGCATATGGTGATAATGCACACTTCTTGTTTGCGGAAATTTCGTTTAGTGAGTACATTGCTGAGGAACAACATAAAGTGGCGGAGTTGGATGCAAAGTTGACCAACATTCAAGATCGCATCAATCGTTACCCAGACAATAAGAAGTTTCCGCGTCAATTTGCGGAGTTTGATGACCAAAAACAGCATCATTTAGCACGTATCGAAAAAGCGGCGCAGCAAGCGGCTGCAGCGGGTCAGGATGTTGTGGTGGTTGCGGGAGCATTGTTTATCAAGCAACCCCAAGAAATGACGTACTTGTATTCAGGCACATATGAAGAGTACATGGATTTCTATGGCCCCTATCAGATTCAAGACAAGATGATCACCGAAGCAGTGCAAGCGGGGATTCCTCAGTTCAATTTCTTTGGAATTAGTGGTACCTTTGATGGTTCTGACGGTGTTTTGCGGTTTAAGACATCCTTTAATGGGCATGCGCAACAATTAGTAGGTGCCTTCGAATTGCCGGTCAATCCACTTAAATACAAAGTGTACCGGGCGTTGAAGAAGTTATTAGGGCGTAGTTAGTTCTGACGGCATTTGTATACACGGTTTATAAACCCCATGACGCTGCTGAATTGCCGCTGTCATGGGGGTTATTTTTTTCGGCGAAGGTGCTATTTAGATGAGGGATCATCAATAACATTGGCGTGTGATCAAATCATTGAATTGTCAGACCGTATGGCAATAGTCTATACTGTTAACTAGACTGTTTAGATTATTTTAGAAACATGGTGCGTTTTGGGAAGGCTCGCCATGGCTTCTTAAAAAATAAGTTAAAATATTTACATTTTGTACATTATATTAATTGACTACGGAAGCTAGCAATCTAGTGAGCTCTTTTCAAGAAATTGAAAGGGCTCTTTATGTTTGCCAGCATCAAGCTTAATTGCATACAGTTATGTCATTTCGGAGCGTATTAAGGAGAAGTTATATGAAGAAAGTTAGTGTCGTATTTACACTAAGCATCCTCTTTTTGGGGATGATTATGCGGGCACCATTTACCACGATACCAACGGTGTTGCCAGAGATCGCGCAAACCTTCCACATGCAGATTGGCGCATTAGGGATTTTGACCACGATTCCATTATTAATCTTTGCAGGATTGTCGTCATTTGCCGGTAAAATCATGCAACGGTTTGGCTTGGAACGTGTCTTATTAGCAGCGATCCTTTTTATCTTTATTGGTTCCATTTCACGGATTGTCGGCTATGGGCCAATGCTTGTTGGTACAGTCTTGATTGGGCTTGGGATTACCTTCATCAACGTTCTTTTACCAGCAACCTTGATCAAGTACGTACCAGCACAAATTGGGCAATATACGGGCTTATATAGTACGACGATGACGGTCTCAACGGCCTTGTTTCAAATGATTGCGGTGCCCATTGTAGCGATTGCTAGTTGGCAAGTCTTGATCGTGATTTTGTCGATTGTCGTTGGTTTAGCAGGCATCATCTGGCTGTTAAATATGCGTGAGGTGGCTGCAGCGGCCCATGCCATCCAAACACCACAGGTCACTCCTGAATTTGCCAAGGTTAATCCATGGTCAAATAAGTATGCCTGGGCCATTCTAGTCGCGGCTGGGGTGCAATCAGCCTTATTTTATACGACGATCGCTTGGGTACCAACCATGGCACAAGATGCCGGGTTGTCAGGCTCTGAAGCCGGTATCATTATTGGCTGGATGTCCTTGATCGGCTTGCCGATCTCAGTGATTTTGCCAAGTTACTATGCCCGGGTCGATTATAAAAAACGGCGGTTGGCCGTTGTGATTGCAGTTTTGGCCTGGCTCGTTGGGGTGTTAATGATGTTTAACCAAAGTAGTTCATTTATTTGGTGGTTCATCATCATGACCTTGGCAGGCATTGGTGCCACAGCTGTCTTTATGTACATCGTGATTGCTTACGCCATTCGGACACGAAATCATATTGAATCAGCTGTATTATCAGGCATGGCCCAATCAGGGGGTTACTTGATTGCTGCCTTTACGCCAACGGGGGCCGGGTTGATTTACACGACCACCCATTCTTGGGATTTATTAATTGTGGGGATGATTATTTTGCTCGTGATTTTTGGGGCAGTCGTCTGGTTTTCAGAGCGCGAAGCAACTATTTTTGAGTAATCGAATGAGTAACAAAGGTCGGGTCTACCCGACCTTTGTTGTCGACGTAGATTGAAAGTACCGTGATGGGTTGGTTTGCGTACAAGAAGCGGTGCTTTGGTGATAGCAGTGGTTAGGTACCCCGATTATTTGCTATACTAAGAGTGATAATCAAACAGATATGAGGAACAAGCATGAATGGAATTATTCCAGTCCACAAGCCTGCGGGCATGACTTCACACGACGTGGTGTACCACCTGCGCAAAATTTTGCAGATGAAAAAAATTGGGCATGCGGGGACTTTGGACCCTAGTGTCGATGGGGTGTTGCCGATTGCGGTTGGTCGTGCCACGAAAGCAATCGAATTCTTGCAAGAATCAGGCAAGATCTATACAGGCGAAGTCACGTTTGGGTTTGCCACGGAGACTGAAGATTTAGACGGTGCGGTGATCGCCCGTGAACCATTGACGGCACCATTTACCACCACTGACATTGACAATGCCATGGCGACTTTACGGGGCACGATCACGCAGATTCCGCCAATGTATTCGGCTGTGAAGGTCAATGGGCGGCGTTTATATGATTACGCGCGTGCTGGTGAAACGGTGGCACGGCCCGAGCGCCAAGTTACCATCTACCGCTTTGAACGTACCTCAGAACCGCTTTTTGATCCCGCGACTGGTACACAAAAATTTAAGTTTGTCGCAGAGGTTTCTAAGGGAACCTATATTCGCACGCTGGCTGTCGATTTGGGGGCCAAACTCGGTGTGCCGTCCGTGATGAGCCAATTGACTAGGCAAAAAGCGGGTGGCTTCATGTTGGACGAAGCATTTACCATTGAACAATTAGCTGATAAAATGGCAACTGACCACGATTTAGGGGATTGGGTGAAGACCTTGAATGCCGCTTTGGCTGACTATCCCCAGATCGAACTAAGTGATGCCGAATGGTCGTATGCCAAAGATGGTGTGGGACTAGATGCCACGGTGGCACCTGGCCAACCAGCCCGGTTTGTGTCATTAAGGCATGGGCAAGTCAAGGCAGTTTATGATTGGTCTAACGCCAAACAAAAATATCGACCATATCGGACCTTCAGTAATGAAGATTAGTTAAGTCATCAAAGTTAGCCAGTTTAGCTTGAAAATAAATAAAATGTGACCAGATATCACCGTGCTACAACGCACTACCGGCCTGGTTAGGTGGGGTGATTTGTGGGATAATTTTTTTTGGCAAACCACCAATAAATATTTACTTTTCAATAGTGCTAAAAATTGGTATAGTTAATAGAGTTGCAAGCGCTTACAGCGTATTACATATAATAGAGGTGAGAAAATGGCTATTGTTATGGCTTTAAATGCTGGTTCTTCATCATTGAAGTTCCAACTAATTGAGATGCCCGCAGAAACAGAAATTGCTGCCGGAGTGATTGATCGTATCGGGTTGGAAAGTTCAACCATGACTGTTAAGTTCGATGGTAACAAGCACAAAGCAGGTATTACTGCGCTTGATCATGGCGAAGCTTTGAAGGCTGCTTTGCAAGCTTTCTTGGACTTGAACATCATCCCTGCATTTGACGTAATTGTGGCCGTTGGTCACCGTGTTGTGCAAGGTGCTGACCGTTACAAGGGAGCCACATTGGTGACTGATGCGGTTATCGCCGATATCGAAGACTTAGCAGAATTGGCACCATTACATAACCGGGCCAATGCTTTGGGGATGCGTGCTGTTATGGAATTGTTGCCAGGTGTACCACAGGTAGCAGTCTTTGATACTGCATTCCACCAAAGCATTCCAGCCAAGAACTACTTGTATGCATTGCCATATAAGTATTAC
The DNA here is from genome assembly GCF_001761545.1 of Weissella soli. NCBI lineage: Bacteria > Bacillati > Bacillota > Bacilli > Lactobacillales > Lactobacillaceae > Weissella > Weissella soli. The sequence goes on from NZ_CP017326.1 coordinate 431,061, forward strand.
GAAGAATTTGGTATCCGTAAGTACGGTTACCATGGAACTTCAGTTCAGTTCGTTAGTTCAGAGGCTGCTAAAGCGATTGATAAGCCTTTCGAAGAAGCTAAAGTTATCGTTGCACACTTGGGTGCCGGTTCATCAGTTACAGCGGTTGATCACGGTAAGTCATTAGACACCTCAATGGGTATGAGCCCAGTGGCTGGTTTGATGATGGCGACGCGTGTCGGTGATATCGATCCTTCAGTGACATACTTCTTGCAAGAGAAGACTGGCATGAGCAACGAAGAAGTTGTGCGGATGATGAACAAGGAATCAGGTTGGTACGGTGTATCAGAAATTTCTGAAGATATGCGTGAAATTGAAGACACGATGAACACAAATCCTCGCGCTATGTTGACGATGGAAATGTTCGCTGAGCGTGCCATCAGCTACGTTGGATCATTTATGGCCAAGTTGAATGGCGCTGATGTGATTGCATTTTCTGGTGGTGTTGGTGAAAATTCACCTATCGTCCGTGAGATGATCATGCGTCAATTCAAGTACATGGGTATTGAAATTGATGAAGAAGTTAACAACGCCACACATGGTAAGTTGAAGCGCATCTCAACAGATGCCTCAACAGTACCAGTTTACGTTGTACCAACAAACGAAGAGTTAGCCATTGTGCGCGATACTTACCGTTTGACAAAGTAAGCCAAAGCAACACTTCTCGGTGACGAGAGGTGTTTTTTGTTGCTAAGATTAACTATTATACATTTCGTGTGCGGCAATCCCCGGTAATATGGCATAATGGTAATATTAATTTATACGATGATCACGGTAGTGCTAGATTACGCGTGTGCAAAGAGGGAAAGATGCCAGAAAATAAAAAAGTAAATATAGATGATGTTGCCAAACGAGCCGGCGTTTCAATCGCAACGATTTCACGTTACTTAAATGGCCAACTGAATCGTATGTCAACGAAAACAGCTGATAAGATTGCCAAGATTATCGATGAAATGGAGTATGTCCCAAATGCAGCGGCCCGGCAGTTAGTGACCCAAAGTTCACATTTAATTGCGGTCATTGCGTTTGATATTGATGACTATTTCACCTCGGAATTCTTCAAAGGGATCAGCGAGATTTTAGCAACGGCTGGTTATACACCGGTCTTGTTTGACTCTAATTCGGACGCCCAGCGTGAACGTGAGCTATTAAAAATTGTCAGTGAACAGAATTTTGACGGTTTGATTATGCAACCAATTTTGCATGATGCTGCCGAATTGAAGGAGCTGTTGAAACGCGAAATGCCGATGATTACGCTGGATCGTGAAATTGAGGGATTCCCCGCGGTAATCACCAATAACGAGACCATCGCCACCCAAATGGCACAACACTTTCGTCAACAGGGCTATGAACGCATGATTATTGTCACGAATCCGATTGATCAGGCGTCAACGCGTGCACAACGAATCCGGGGGATTGAAGCAGTCTTTTCGGATGCACCTATTTTGGAGGTACCGCAACACGGGCAACAGGATGCCTTTATGGTGAGTGGCATTCAGAATTTAATTGCCAGGCGGACGGAAAAGGTGGTGGTGTTTGTGCTGAAGGAAAATCTGTTGATGAAATTATTGGGGGCCCCAGGGCGCGAAACCTTGTGGCACAATCCCCAGATCACTTTTTCAGGATTTGCGGACACGAATGCTTTTTCACTGTTGACCAAGCCCTTGGCGCTCGTTAAGCAACAACCTTATCTGATGGGGGCTACGGCAGCGGAATTGTTATTAAAGAAATTTTCGGGTCAAGCCATTGAACCGAGGACAATTATTCCTGCATTATTTCATAAATAGACTTGGCAAAGGGATTCGACAAGATTGGCGTCGAGTCCCTTTTTGATTGCAGGAGTAACTTTGAAAAAGTCAGTAAAGATCATGATTGACAGATGCATTGCTTAGATATATTATAGTCATGTAAAACAAAGGTAAGCGCTTACCCTTGTTTTGATCATCATAAAATAACGCTCGATGCGTTTTTTATTTTCATATTTAGGTAAGCGTTTACCAAACAAAAAAATGGGACGCTTGTAGTAGGGATAGGAGTCAATGATGCAGTACATTTTGAATACATGGATTTTTGTTGACCGTGTTTTAAACGGGGAATCCCAAGTCGCTTTTTTGGATGATGCCAATGAACTGGGCGCCGACGGGGTGGAAGTACGTTATGAATATTTCACTGACCGTGCCACCGAGGCGACAGCCATTCGCGTGAAAGCGGCCAATTTAGGGCTCACCATCAATCTTAGCGTGCCTGATGAAGTTTTTGTGCAGGGTCAAGTCAATCAAAAATTAGATGAATACTTTAACTTTGCCAAGCAATTAGGCGTGACCAAAATTAAGTTTAATCTGGGTGATTTCACACAATATACCGGCGACTTAGCCCATGATTTGCTGATTCCAGCGGGCTTAACCGTTAATATTGAAAACGATCAGACAGTGATCAGCGGTCATTCAGCCCCCATCTTGGAATTTTTGGCAGCCGCTCAAGGTGCTCAAGTACCCGTCGGCTATGTCTATGATATTGGTAACTGGGCCGTCATGGGTGAGGATGCAACTGAGACAGCTAGACTATTAGCACCATATGTTGATTACATTCACTTGAAAAACATGCAGGGTGCCGAGAACGCTGTGACGACTGATTTAAATGTTGGCAAATTAGATTGGCACCAGGTTTTGGATATATTGCCAAAGGATATCGACATCGCGATTGAATTTCCAATTACCGAAACACAACACATTGCCCAGCAATTAGCGCTGGTTAAAGCATATAAGGGAGACTTCTAATGTCAATGACTGTTGCATTACTCTTACTCACATTTATCATCTTCATCGTGTACATCTTCAAAGGTGGTAACATGATGATCGGTTTCTTCGTGATGGCCTTACTATGGACGGTCATTGGCCGTATTTCATTACATACGGCCGTTAACGACATCTTCTCACAGTCAGTTTTGGATTATGGGGCGACAATTGTTCAGATCGTCTTTGGTTCCTGGTTTGGCCGGGTACTCGTTGATTCAGGTATTGCGGCTTCGATATCACGGGCAGCGGCCAAATTCGGCCGTGGTCGGATAATGTTGACAGCCATCGCCGTGGTCTTGGTGACGGCCGTCATCTTCTCATCAGCCTATGGTGCTGGTTCAGTCTTAGCGGTTGGAGTGATTATCCTACCAATTTTGCTGGAGCTGGGGATGCCCAAGCAAGTGGCCTTGACGACCTTTTTGCTCTCAGTTGGGTCAACGCTGTATATTAATTTAGTGCTCTTCAAGCAAATTCAAGGGTTCTTTCCCAAGGCAGACTACGCTGGGAGCTATCTGATTTTTGCCGGCACGGCTGTTGCCGTGCAATTGATCGCCATTGTGATTTATCTGTTGATCAATCAACATAAGTTTACCCCTGAACAGGCTGAACTAAACCGCATTGAATTTAAGTTGGATCAAGGCGGGGAGCAAGCGGTCGAAAAAGTCGTTAACCCGATTTCATGGCTGGTACCCCTGGTGCCCGTGGTTCTATCAATTGCTTTCCAAATGCCAGCGGTGCCGGCACTAACGATTGCTGGTTTGTTGGCTATGTTATTAACGGGTGAGTTTACCCGCGGTTATGATCGCTTTCAAAACTTCTTAGATAACTCAATCAAACGTGGGGTTGGTGATATCTCTGGTTTGATCATGTTCTTGTTGGTCCTGATGATGTTCCAAGGTGCAGCCAAAGCGAATGCGGCGGCGTTCGTGCCACTGTTTGAAGCGATTGTGCCACATAGCACGTTGGTATTAGCACTAGCTTTAGGTATTTTGGCACCACTAGCATTAGCGCGCGGCCCATTAATGGTCTTTGGAGCTGGTGCCGCCACGGTGGCCGTGCTATCAGGATTGAATATTTTCCCAGATAGCGTCTTGCTACCATTATTGTATGTCCCAACGGTCATGGCGATGTCAACCGATATTACCCAATCATGGAATGTTTGGGGGATGGGTTATCTGGATGTGAAGCCTAATGAATTGATTAAAAATGGGGTGCCCGTCATGTGGGTGGTCACGATTATCAATGAAGTTTTGGTTTGGTTTATTATCGGAAAGTAGGCAAAAAGATGGCAGAATTTTTGACAATTGGCGAACCAGTCGTTACCTTCATGGCAACAGATGCCGATGCAAGTTTGGCAGACGCCATTAACTATTATAAGTTACTGGGTGGTGCGGAGTTGAACGTCGCAATTGGGGTGCAACGTTTGGGTCACAGCACCGAATATGTATCCCGCGTGGGCACTGATCCACTAGGTGAATACGCGCTTAAAATGATCGCTGAGCACCAAGTTGGGACAAATTATGTTTCTCGTGATGAAGCATTTTGGACGGGTTTCCAATTAAAGCAATTGGTAACGACGGGCGATCCACAAACGTTTAACTACCGTCGTGGGTCAGCGGCTTCACATTTGACAGCAGAAGTTATTGATCAAATTGATTTGCGTGATGTCAAAATTGCCCATATGTCGGGTATTTTTCCAGCGCTCTCGACGACTTCACGGGCGGCTTTTCAGCGTTTGATGGCGCGTTTGGTAGAAAATGATATTCTAATTACGTTCGACCCTAATTTACGGCCAGCTTTGTGGGGGGATCACGACTTGATGATTGAAAACATCAATGAACTAGCCCAGTATGCCAATATTGTGTTGCCAGGGATCGGTGAGGGTGAAATTTTGATGGGTTCGCGTGACCCCGAAACCATCGCTGATTTCTACTTGCAAGGCACGCGCACACAGGCAGTGATCGTCAAAGTCGGACCGGCGGGTGCGTTTGTGAAGACCAAACAAGGCGCCGCCTACACAGTACCCGGCTTCAAAGTTGACCAGGTGATCGATACCGTTGGTGCTGGTGATGGGTTTGCGTTAGGTGTCATCACTGCCTTGTTGGAAGGTAAAGACTTGGCGTCAGCTGCCTTGCGTGGGAACGCAGTCGGCGCGCTCCAAGTCCAAACCACAGGGGATAATGATGGCTATCCAACCCCAACAGAATTAGCCGCATTTTATCAAACAGAAGGAGTACAAGAATAATGGCAGATAAAGTACTATTACCAAATGACATCTCAGCAGCTGGCAAGGAGTTGTTAACCGCTGCTGGTTTGGAAGTCATCGTTGGTTCAGGTCGCGAACGTGAGACGATGATGGCCGAAGGCAAAGACGCCTTTGCCGTATTAATTGGCACACAAAAGTTTGACGGTGAGCTCATGGATGCCATGCCAAACTTGAAGGTCATCGCCCGGAATGGCGTTGGTTATGATTCAGTAGATGTTGCGGCAGCCACTGCTCGCGGTATTTATGTGGTCAACACGCCACAAGCGTTGTCAGATTCTGTTGCCGAAACCACGGTGGCAGAACTACTGGCCATTTCAAAGAATCTATATGCCGATTCAGCTGCGTTACGGGCTGGTGATTGGAACTTCAAGCGCACGCACCCAGGACGTGATTTGCAGGGGAAAACTGTTGGTATTTTAGGCTACGGACGCATCGGCCAACTTGTGGCCAAGAAGTTGGCCGGGTTTGATGTGAAGGTCTTAGTGGTGGATCCATTTGCGAAACCAGCAGCGGGTATTGAAATCGTTGACCGTGAGCGTTTGTTTAAGGAAGCCGATTACATCACGGTACACTTGCCAGCTCTGCCTGAGACGACCCACTCAGTTGGTAAGGCCGAATTTGAATTGATGAAAGATTCCGCTTTCCTAATCAATTTAGCACGTGGCGCCATTTTGATTGAAGCCGATTTGGTTGAAGCGTTGGTCAACGGCAAAATCGCCGGGGCAGCCTTGGACGTTTTTGAAAATGAACCATTACCAGCCGATTCACCTTTGTTGCAGGCGCCTAATGTCTTATTAACTCCGCATATGGCTTCCAACACGGTTGAGACATTGACGCGTATGGCAGTCGATGCAGCCAGTGGTATTGTCGCCGTGCATCATGGTGAAAAGCCTCAATGGGCCGTTAACAACTTAGCTTAAAAGCAGATGACTATCTTCGGGTAGTCATTTTTTTATGGCATCACTTAGCGACTAAATGAGCTGGATTAGGATAGAATAAAAGGAATGAGTTTAGAAAAGAGATGGCTAATGATTGAGACGTATGACGATGCGATAAATTATATTCATGGACGGCACAAATGGAAGAAGACGCCGTCGTTTGTACGAATTGAGCAGCTCTTGGCTGCCTTAGGTAACCCCCATTTAGGATTAAAATATATCCATGTGACCGGGACGAATGGCAAGGGATCCACATCAAAAATGATGGCTGAGCTGTTGCAAACAGCGGGGTTGCAGGTCGGCTTGTTCACCTCGCCTTTTATCATGCGATTTAATGAACGCATACAAATTAATGGGCAACCCATTCCAGATGAACGGTTAACCGCTATTATGCAGCGCATTCAACCTATTTTAGAGCACCTTGATGTGACGCTTACCGACGGTGGCCCCACTGAATTTGAGACCTTGTCGGCGGCGATGTTTGTCTACTTTGCGGAGGAAAAGGTTGATGTCGTTGTCTTAGAAGTTGGCGTGGGTGGTACTTGGGACACGACCAATATCATTCAAGATAAATTAGCCGCCGTGATCACCACCATTGGGTATGATCATATGGCCGTATTAGGGAATACCTTGGCGGAGATTGCGGCGCAAAAAGCCGGCATTATTCATCATAATCGGCCGACGATTATTGGTCAGTTACCCGCAGAAGCGCGGCCAGCCATTGATGCAGTGAGTGGTGAACTACTAGCGTTAAATGAAGATTTCCAGATTGAGGATGCCCATGTCACGGGCAGTGGGTTGAATACCTTTTCATTCAATGGCTTACGTGAGATTCAAGATATTGTGCTGAGTCTGCGGGGTGCATACCAACAACAAAACGCTGCTATCGCCATCGAAACAGTCTTACGCGTCCAGGCTGACCTGGGAATTACGCTGGCACCAGCGCAAATTCGTGACACCCTGCGCGCAGTGAAATGGATGGCTCGTTTTGAAAAAATTGCAGCAAATCCGTTGACCATTATTGACGGCGCCCATAACCAGCATGGGATTGATGCCTTAATTACGACGTTATCGACACAATATCGTGACCAACATATTGAAGTGATTTTTGGGGTGTTGGCTGACAAAAATTACGCGGCCATGTTAGCTGATTTAGCAGCGTTGCCAAATGTTCATTTGAACGTCGTCGGATTCCAATCACCAGCTGCACGAGAAACCCTGGATCCGCATGCTGCTAAAGCGTTATTACCTGATACAGATATCTCAACCTTTGATGATTGGCAAACTGGGTACGCCGCGGTGCGTGCTTTGGCGACAACCGACATGCTCGTCTTTACTGGGTCATTGTACTTTGTATCGGATGTCAGACAAGCGCTAGTGCAAGCATAAACCGGTATCTTTTAGCGCACGGGGTTAAGCGTTGCAACCGGCAGCTGCTAATTTTATGGACTATGCACCTGCTGGTAAACCCGTTATACTAAAATGAGAAAGAGGGGTGGCAGTATGAGTGATCGCCAACACGAAAAAGTGGCCAAAATTTTTGAATTTGCTTTGAATATTGTCATGGTATTGATTGGCATTTTGATTTTTGTCACCTTGCTCCGTGAATTATGGACATTCGGGATGGAAATTTTTGATCCCAACACTAAAATAACTTCCTATGAAATTGCTGAGATGGTCCTTTCAGTCTTCTTGTTCTTCGAATTGGTTGATGTGGTACGGATGTACTTCGTGAAGGACTCACATGTCTCATTAGAAAATTTCTTGTATATTGGGGTGACGGCCATTGTCCGAATGATGTTGGTCTACCATGATAATACAAGTGAGACGCTATTGTTAGCCGTGGCTGTGTTTGTGATGGTGGCAGCGTTAGTCATTTATCGCACCATGCGTTACTGGGTTAACCAGCGGGCAAACGATGGTCGCGATCACTGGTCACAATAATCATGACACAGACTGAGCCCCCCTCATTTGGTACCAGCCATTTAAGGGGGCTCACTCTGTGCTGCTGTCTTGACGGACTAACGTATAATAAAACCAGAAAGGAGCGCAATCATGGTAGAAAAACGTATGATGACTTTTGATGGTATTGTCATGTATCAACGTGACCATAAGGAGCGCGATTTACTGGTTAAGATTTTGACGCGTGAAGCTGGCAAACGGATGTTTTTCATCAAAAATGGTAAGTCCAAGCGTAATCATTTAGCGGCTGAACTTCAGCCGTTAACCGTGGCGACCTATGAGGGAACATTAAACCAAACGGGGCTTAGTTTTATTGACGACGTGAAACAGTCACATATTTCGCGTGAATTGATGCATGACGTCGAATTAAATGCCTATGCCACCTATATTTTAGGATTGATTGACTCTGCTTTCGTGGACAATCAGCCGATTGAACTATGGTTTGATTGGGTCAAGTTAGCCCTGCATAAAATGGAACAAGGTTTTGATGGCCAGGGGCTCGCAAATTATTTTGAATTACAACTATTGCCCGCGTTCGGTCTCCAACAACAGTGGGGGAGCTGTGTGGTTTGTGGTCGCCGTGACTTACCAATGGATTTCTCCGAGAAATTTAACGGTACATTGTGCCAACTGCATTGGGACCAGGATGCGCAACGTATGCAGGCCAATCCACGCGCTATTTTGATTTTGTCAAAGATGGCCCACTTGAACTTAGAGCAATTGGGATCACTGACGTTGAAAGCCGAAACAAAGCAAGATATGGCGCGTGTGATGGATAAAATTTACGATGACCAAGTGGGGATTCATTTGCGTTCAAAGTCATTTATCCAACAATTACATAGCTGGCAAAATCGTTTGAGTCGGGAGTCCCAAGATTAACGCTTGGCAAACGCTATCGAATGGGTTTATAATACATGCTTGTAAGTTAACCGATGATAACAGAGAAAATCGTTACGAATAGTCCAGCAAGTCGCCGATAATGTGAGGGTGGCCTATGACGACGATGGGGCACTGTTGGAGGAAAACATAATTAAGTGGCCGGATAAATTTGTCCGGAAGCGGGGTGGAACCGCGTTATTAATGTTATTAATAGCGTCCCTGCATCAATCTCTATTTGTTTAGTGATTGGTGCAGGGACGTTTTTTTGTAGGCTACCTAAACCAACCACCAGAAAGGAATTTATTATGACAGAAAAATTGTCAGTCCAAGATATCATCTTGAAATTGCAAAGCTTTTGGGCCGAGCAAGGGGCCATGCTAATGCAAGCATACGACACAGAAAAGGGTGCCGGTACGATGTCACCATACACCTTCTTGCGCGCCAATGGTCCTGAACCATGGCATGCAGCTTATGTTGAACCTTCACGACGGCCAGCCGACGGACGTTATGGTGATAACCCCAATCGTTTGTATCAACACCACCAATTCCAAGTGGTCATGAAGCCCTCACCAGATAATATCCAAGAATTATACCTCGAGTCTTTGAAAGAATTGGGGATTGATCCACTAGAACACGATATTCGGTTTGTGGAAGATAACTGGGAAAATCCTTCTATGGGAGCCGCTGGTATCGGTTGGGAAATCTGGTTGGATGGGATGGAAGTCACCCAATTTACCTACTTCCAACAAGTTGGTGGTATCCAGGTTGATGCCGTGACCTCAGAAATCACCTATGGGTTGGAACGGTTGGCTTCATACATTCAAAATGTGCCCACAGTTTATGACCTGGAATGGGGTAATGGCGTGCTTTACGGGGACATTTTCAAGGAACCTGAATTTGAGCACTCAACGTATTCTTTTGAAGAATCTGACCAAGCGATGTTATTGCGCCATTTTGACGAATATGAAGCCGAAGCTAAGCGGTTGCTAGCAGCTGGGTTAGTACATCCAGCCTACGATTATATTTTGAAATCTTCACACACATTCAACTTGCTGGATGCGCGTGGCACGGTTTCAGTGACGGAACGGGCGAAGTATTTGAGCCGTATCCGGAATATGGCACGCCAGGTGGCACGGGCCTTTATTGATGTCCGTAAGGAATTGGGCTTCCCATTGTTGAAGGATCCAGAATTACGGGCTAAGTACCTACCAGTTGATGAGGAGGAGAAGTAATATGGCAAACTTTTTGTTAGAAATCGGTTTGGAAGAAGTGCCAGCTCACTTGGTTACGCCAGCCATCAATCAATTGGTCGCCCGCACAGAAAATTTCTTTGCGGATGAGCGCTTGAGTCATGGTGAAATTGTGCCATTCTCAACACCCCGTCGTTTGGCCGTATTAGTTAAGGATGTAGCTGAGAAGGCTGAAGATGTTGAAGAAGAGTTGAAGGGACCAGCTAAAAAGATTGCTTTGGATGCTGATGGTAACTTTACAAAGGCAGCCATCGGATTTGCCCGTGGTAAGGGGATGACAACGGCCGACATCATTTTTAAAGAATTTAACGGTGCTGAATATGTGACCTTGAATAAGTTTGAAGCAGGTCAACCAGCTGCTGAAGTGTTAACCAAGTTTAAGACGGTTATTGAAGCCATGACTTTCTCAACCACGATGAAGTGGGGCCGTCATTCGTTCGAATATGTTCGTCCGATTCGCTGGCTGGTGGCTTTGCTAGATACAGCCATCATTCCATTTGATATTTTGGGAGTGGCCACTGGTCGCGTGTCACGTGGTCACCGTTTCTTGGGCCATGACGTGGAGATTGCCTCAGCTACTGCGTATGAAGAAGCGTTGAAGGCAGTCTTTGTGGAAGCCAACGCTGCCGAACGTAAAGCAAATATTCGTCATCAGGTTGAAGCCATTGCGGCTAACAACAACTGGCAGGTTGTGATTGATGAAGACTTGCTAGAAGAAGTTAACAATATTGTCGAATTCCCAACTGCCTTTGCGGGTGGGTTTGCTGAAGACTATTTAGAAGTGCCTGATGAAGTGCTGATTACTTCAATGAAGGAACATCAACGTTTCTTCCACGTGATTGATGCAGCGGGGCATCTATTGCCTCACTTTATCTCCGTTCGTAACGGTAATGCTGAGCATATCGATAACGTGATTGCCGGTAATGAAAAGGTGTTGATCGCACGTTTGGAAGATGCTAAATTCTTCTATCATGAAGATCAAAAGCACGATATTGATTTTTATAACAACAAGTTGAATGTGGTGTCATTCCACGAGAAGTTGGGTTCAGTGGCTAATCATACCCACCGTGCCAAGGTGATTGCCCTTGTCATTGCAAAGGCATTGGGCTTAGAAGCCGCTGAAGTGGCTAAGTTAGGTCGTGCTGCTGATATTTACAAGTTCGATTTGATGACAGGCATGGTCGGTGAGTTTGACGAGTTGCAGGGTGTCATGGGTGAGAAGTACGCGGTCTTATTCGGTGAAGACGCTGCCGTCGCCCAAGCTGTTCGTGAGCACTACATGCCTTTGGGTGCGGGTACTGCTACCCCAGAGTCAACCTTGGGTAACATTTTGGCTTTGGCTGACAAGCTGGATTCATTGTTGAGCTTCTTTGCCGGTGATATGATTCCATCTGGTTCAAATGATCCATATGGTTTGCGTCGAGCCGCTACTGGTGTGGTCGCCATCTTAGCTGATACCAACTGGTCATTGGATGTCCGTGAACTCTTGATTGCAGCGATCGCTGAAATTAACGCCACTGAGGATTTCATTGGTCTCCCAGAAGCTGTCGCAGCCCAATTATTGACCAATGTTGATCATGTCATTGACTTCTTGACTGACCGAGTTGTCAAAGCGTTGAAGGATGATGGTGTCCGCGTTGATATTATCAATGCGGTTACCAAGAATAACAATGCCGATACAACAGCCGTCATGATTACTGCGAAGGTATTGCAAGCACATGTTGATGATGCTAACTTCCGTGAAGGTGTGGAAGCATTGACGCGTGTCGCTCGCTTAACATCAAAGAATCCAACGGCAGCGGTCGTTGATACGGCCTTGTTTGAAAATGAAGCGGAAAAGACTTTGTTCGCTGAAATTTCAGCGTTCAATGCTAGTTCAGCTGATGAGCGTTTGGTCAAATTGTTGGCTTTGCAACCAGCTATCGCAGCATATTTTGACGTCACGATGGTGATGGTTGAAGATGAAGCTGTGAAGAACAATCGTTTGGCCACATTGGCTTTGGTTTCAAAGGAATCAGAACAATTAGCCAACTTCATGGAATTAGACGTAAAGTCAAACTAATGATTAATAAAAACCAACCGTGTCTTCGGGACAGGGTTGGTTTTTTTAGTTGTCACAGAGTGGGCAGTTAGCAATCAATCTTAGTTAAATAGCAGACGAATGTATTGTTCATGAGACGTGCTAGCGCGCTTTTTTAATCATTTTTCAATCATGAATTCACAATAGTCCTATGTTAGAATGTAGGTACTTAAGGGAGTAAGGAGAATTCCAATGTTAGAACTTGATGGTGAAATGTATCCAGTGCGGGTCCGGTGGTTATGGTTATTACACCGAGCTATGATCACGGTTGGCTTAATGATTGGTGCAGGAATTTGGGCATTTTGTGCAAAATCATTCTTTAAATTACCGGCGCTATGGGTTTTTGGACCAATGGTGGTCGTAATTTTTATAGGTATCCTGATGGCGTTGGTGGTGGTTTATGAATACCAATTCAGACGATATCAAATCACGACTGATTTTGTGTCACTGCAGGAAGGGTTATTCTTCCGGACCGATCGAACAATTCCCATCAACCGCATTCAGAACGTCGATTTGTCGCAGGGGCCATTTGGGCGGTGGTTGGATTTGCAATCGGTCAATATTTTTACCGCAGGGTCAGGCGCATCGATCGACAGCGTGACTTCAAAAGAAGCTGAACAGTTACGTAATCTGTTGATTGCGGCGGCTCGAAAGGCACGGGAAGACAATGAACGATGAGCAAGTGATTATTCCAGAACAGCGTTTGTCACCATGGCATATCCTCCTTCAATTATTTGAAAACATCAAAAATGTCATCATCATTGTTTTAGGCGGTATTTTTGGTGCCGCGGATCATGCCGATGTTTTATGGCTCATTATTGGGGGACTTTTACTTAGCCTGATTGGTTGGTCAGTGGTGCAGTATTTCAATCAAAAATACCTCATGACGAGTACCACGATTATCATCAAAACAGGGGTGTTTATTAAGAAGAGCGTGCATATTCCTTTGGAGAAGGTTCAGGGGGTCAATTTACAGCAAAACCTGCTTCTGCAGATCATCAATCATTATGATTTGTTGATTGATACTGCAGGACAGAATAATGGGAATGCTGGGACCATCAAAACCTTGCCTTTGGCGCAAGCTGAGATGATTAAAAACACGATTTATCGTATCCAGAATCAAACGCACACCGTCATTGAACCAGAGGTGCTATATCCCCGCACGGCCGATAATATATATGTGATTGCTATCACCGATTTAGTGAAGTACGCCTTGACCGGGTTGGGGCCCTTGTCAGTCTTGATATCAATCATCGCGGTTCAAGATATCGTTAGTCGGGTTGTGCCAGATAAAGTCACCGAGCACCTATTAACTTCAGTTGGTCATATGGGCGTGATCATGGGTTTGATGTTTGCCTCGGTCGGGTTACTGATTGCCTTGGTCGTTGATTTCTTACGTGAGTTTAACCGCTACTATGGTTTCACGCTCATGAAAAAACAAAATACTCTCTCAACAGAGGCCGGGTTGGTTGGTCACCGCACTGCACAAATCCAATTGCGGCGGTTACAAACCATTTATACCTCGCGTAAGCCATTGCGACGGTTACTAAATTTAGCAACTTTTCGTGCTGATACGGCCACCACTGCTGGGGCGGGGAATGATACACCTGATGACGCCGCTGGGGTGATCACTTTAATGCCGGTGGTTAAATATCAATCAGCTTGGGGGATGATTGGCAGATTTATCGGTGAAACTAATTTTGAGCGTGATTTAGCCTGGGTACGACCGGTATCACAAGCTGCCTTTCTCCGCTGGCGATTTATCATCTCCTGGGGACTGGTCGTCGTGATAACAGGTGGTTTGGGAATGGTTTGGTTCATTAGGTTGCCGGTATCCTTGGTAGTGCGTTTTGGCATCGGTATAGGGTTGCTACTTATGGCTTGGGTAGTCTATCAGTGGTTTGTTACTCATTTACAAGCCAATGATAGTCGCGTCGCAATCGATATTGTGGAGCAAGAGCTATTAATTAGCCAGACAAAAGGGCTAACGAACCAGGAATTTATCATTCCGACGAAATTTATTCAATCATATACATTGAGTCAATCAATCTGGTTAGCAAAACGCCAGCTTGTGCATCTTCAAATTCGTGTTCGGCGTGGGGATAGTTGGCGAGATATTCGTAATTTATATCTACCAATGCAAGCTGCAATGCAGTTAAAACAACAATTAAATGGATTATTGCATGATTAGTCACCATTCAAAATCAGGTTTGTTCGAGGTCGTTTAGATTGCGCAATGTTAGCACTAGTTTGACCAAATTAGGTTTAGCTTAATTAATGTTAATTTGTTATACTTAATAGCATAGTGATTACGAATGGAGTACCGTTATGTACGAATACTTAAATGGCATCATCACGGTCATTGAACCAACTTATATCGTGGTTGAAGTCGGTGGTGTGGGCTATCGTATTACGGTTGCCAACCCGTATGCTTTTCCAGAGAATGCATTAGAGCGTGTCTACGTACAACAAATCGTGCGCCAAGACGACATTACCTTGTACGGCTTTTTGTCGAGTGAAGAGAAGTTACTCTTCCAAAAGTTGCTGCAAGTATCTGGAATCGGGCCAAAGAGTGCCTTAGCTATTTTGGCCAACGATGACCATACCGGGTTAGTCAATGCGATTGCAGCGGGCGACGTCAACTTCTTGGTGAAGTTCCCAGGGGTTGGGAAAAAGACGGCACAACAGATGGTTTTGGATCTCCAAAATAAATTGGGTGAACTACCCTTTAATGGCATGCCAATTGTCGAGCCAACACCAACTACTAATTCAGGTAATCCAGCTTTGGATGATGCATTGGAAGCCTTGCAAGCGTTGGGCTATGCGGCTAAAGAAGTGACCCGCATTGGCAAGCTCTTGGCAGCGGGTGAGCAAATGGAGACAGCAGACTATGTTTCGGCTGGCCTGCGCTTACTGATGTAACTTAGCGCAAATAGACAAATAATGCTAAAATAGACCAAGTGTAAATAACGTTTGGTCTATTTTTGACCAGAAATTGAGGGTGTGCGATGGCAGAGAATATGTTGAACAACGAACCATTGGATATGAATGAAGAAATCATTGAAAAAAGTCTGCGTCCTGCCCACCTATCACAATACATTGGCCAAGCACCACTGAAAGAACGTTTGTCGGTATACATTGAAGCGGCGAAGCGTCGTGAAGAGCCGTTGGACCACGTCCTGTTATATGGTCCGCCAGGTCTGGGTAAAACCACGTTAGCGATGGTGATTGCTAATGAAATGGGGGTCCGGATACGCACAACGACTGGCCCAGCGATTGAGAAACAGGGTGACCTGTTGGCGTTGCTGAACGAGTTGCAGCCAGGTGATGTCTTATTTATTGATGAAATTCACCGGTTACCAAAAACGGTTGAAGAAATGCTTTATTCAGCGATGGAAGATTTTTTCGTGGATATCATCGTTGGTGAAGGACCAACTTCCCGACCAGTCCATTTTCCGTTGCCGCCATTTACTTTGATTGGGGCGACAACCCGGGCAGGGATGTTGTCACAACCACTACGCGATCGTTTTGGCATTCTCGAACACATGACCTACTATACGCCAACAGAGTTAGCGGATATTGTGCTACGATCAGCAGATATCTTTGGGATCTCGATTGAAGGTGTCGGGGCCCTGGAATTAGCTCGACGTTCACATGGTACGCCACGTATTGCCAATCGTTTGCTCAAGCGCGTGCGGGATTTTGCGATGGTCAAAGACCAGACGGCTATTGATATTGATATGGTCGATTACGCGTTAGATTTGCTAAAAATCGATCGTGAAGGTCTCGACCAAATCGATCGCAAAATTTTAACAACCATGATTGACTATTACGCAGGCGGACCGGTGGGTGTGAAAACGATTGCGGCAAATATTGGGGAAGAGATTGATACGATTGAGTCTATGTATGAACCTTATTTGCTACAGATCGGGTTCTTACAACGCACACCACGTGGTCGCGTGGTGACGGCAGCCGCCTATGCACACTTGAACATACCCTATACAGAAAGTGATTAAGAGAGATTATGACTGAACAGAACTACCAACTATCAGATTTTGATTATGATTTGCCACAAGAATTGATTGCACAAACACCATTGAAGCAACGTGATGCGTCACGACTATTGGTGTTGAACGCCTTGACTGGCGAATATGAAGACAAGCATTTTTATGACATTTTGGATTATGTCCAACCCGGTGATGCGATTGTGATGAACAACTCACGTGTGTTACCAGCGCGCTTACATGGTACGCGACCTGAGACTGGTGGTCACGTTGAGGTTTTGATGTTACGACAGGATCATGGGGATGTTTGGGAAGTTTTGCTTAAGCCGGCGCGTAAGTACCATATTGGCCAAGAAATTTCTTTTGGTAATGGTGAATTAACGGCGACGGTTGTCGGTGAATTGGAACATGGTGGTCGCTATGTCGAGTTCCATTATGAAGGGATCTTCCTCGAAATTTTGGAATCTTTGGGTGAAATGCCATTGCCACCATACATTAAAGAGAAATTAGAAGACCAAGAGCGTTACCAAACCGTTTATTCAAAGGTCAATGGCTCTGCCGCAGCGCCAACGGCGGGCTTGCACTGGACGCCTGAATTGTTAAAGGCAGTTGAAGACAAGGGTGTGAAGTTAGTTGAATTAACTTTGCACGTTGGCTTAGGAACCTTCCGCCCCGTTGAAGAAGAAAATATTGAAGATCACAAGATGCATTCTGAGTTTTATCAATTAACGCAAGCTGCCGCCGATACTTTGAATGAAGTACGCCAAAATGGTGGTCGCATCATCGCCACGGGTACAACGTCCATTCGCACGTTGGAAACGATCGGGTCAAAGTTCGATGGTGAATTGCAAGAAGATTCCGGTTGGACGGATATCTTTATCAAGCCGGGTTACCAGTGGACAATTGTTGATGCCTTTATCACAAATTTCCACTTGCCAAAGTCAACATTAGTGATGTTAGTCGCCGCCTTTACCGGTCGCGAGCGCATCTTGAATGCCTATCAACATGCTGTGGCCGAAAAGTATCGTTTCTTCTCATTCGGCGATGCCATGTTTATTCACAAATAGCAGAGGAATTAATTAAAAATGCGTCAATTTAGCGAATTTGATCGATATTTATTGGAGAAATTTCCAATTAAAGAAGAGTATCTTAATGACCCCGACCGACCATTAATTTATGAGTTACTACATGTCGAAAAGCATACCGGTACTCGTTTGGGTCGTATCTACACCCGGCATGGGATTGTGCACACGCCGATGTTTATGCCCGTTGGTACCCAGGCCTCAGTGAAGAATGTATCACCACGTGATTTGGAAGAAATCAATGCCCAGTTTATTTTGTCAAACACTTACCATCTGTGGGTGCGTCCTGGTGATGATTTAATTGCTGAAGCGGGTGGTCTACACAAATTTATGCAGTGGGATGGTCCCATTTTGACTGACTCAGGCGGTTTCCAAGTTTGGTCATTATCAAAAAACAACAAAATTTCTGAAGAAGGCGTGACCTTTAAAAATCACGTTGATGGTGCAGAGATGTTCCTGTCTCCAGAGGTAGCCATGCGTATTCAAAATAATCTCGGTTCAGACATCATGATGCAACTTGATGAAGCTATTCCTTATTTTGAATCATACGAATATGTTCAAAATTCAGTTGAGCGGACTACGCGTTGGGCCGAACGTGCCAAGGCAGCCCATGCGCGTCCCAAAGACCAGTCCTTATTTGGCATCGTGCAAGGCGCCGGTTTTAAGGAATTACGTAAGTTATCCGCTGAAGGACTCGTTGCGTTGGATTTGCCAGGATACGCCGTGGGTGGTTTATCAGTTGGTGAATCAAAGGAAGAAATGAACCGGGTCTTGGACTTCACGATGCCATTATTACCCGCCGACAAGCCCCGGTACTTGATGGGCGTGGCTGCGCCAGATTCATTGTTTGATTCAGCGATGCGCGGTATTGATATGTTTGACTCAGTCTTACCAACACGCATTGGTCGTAATGGTACCTTGATGACGGATAACGGCCGAATTGTTATTACTAATGGTAAATTTGCGCGCGACTTTTCATTAATCGATGAACATACCGATGATTTCGGCTCACAGCACTTCACCAAAGCCTATTTGCACCACTTGTTCAAGGCAAACGAGTTGTATGCCCAAAATATTGCCAGTGTTCACAATCTCCGTTACCTTTTGAAGTTAATGGAAGATATGCGTAAGTCGATTCTGGAAGATAACTTTTTGGAATTCCGAGCTGAAGTCTTGGAAAAGTATGGTTATAACAAACCTAACGCGCGGTTATTCTAAAAAGTTCACATTTCATGTGAATATCTTGTTACAATTTAAGTATGTTCACTAAAAATTAGTGTTATCACGAAAGGATTTTTCAAAATGAGCCAGATTTTAATTATTGTTATTTTCATCGCTGCTATGTACTTCATGATGATTCGGCCCCAACAAAAGCAAGCTAAGCAACGGCAACAAATGTTAGCGCAAATCCAAAAGGGTACCAAGGTGGTTACCATTGGTGGGTTGCATGGTATTGTTGATTCACTTGATGAGAAGATCGTTGTCTTAGACGTCGAAGGTGTTTACTTGACGTTTGATCGCTCTGCTATTCGCACGGTGGTCCCAACTGAAACGACTCCAGTAGTTACTCCTGCAGCTGCTGAAGCCACTGAACCAGTTGTTGAAGAAGTTGTTGAAGACAAAGATGTCAACGTTAAGTAAGTATGGCTAGCTGCGTTGGTGGCTTGCACATCCAACACAGTAAAATAACCAAGTTACCGCAAAGGTGACTTGGTTATTTAGTTAAGGATGCTTGATTGGCGTGATGGTGGCCACCAAGCATGCTATCATGCCGTTTAATCAGTAATAGCAGATTGAGGAAAAGAAAATGCGTCAAATAACACAACACGGTACAGCGATTGAACTAGCTTTTGATCAGGCAGGGCTACCGGGGTATGCCATCACGGCAGCCACTGAGGTGGTGATTCCCTCGGTCCTCAGTAATCAGTTTTTGAAGGGGTTGAACATCTTAACCGTTGGGAAACAGTTGAAGGGGTTACGTGATAACCCAGCTTTGCAAACTGTCCTTGCACCTGTGACAGTGCCTACGGGAATTACCATTACGACGAGTGATGAGGAGTACATCACGTTGGTGAATGCCGATGCCTTTGTGCAACATAAGCGCTTGTTGCTGGCTAATCCCGTCGTTTCAGGTGAAAATATTGAAGTCCAGTTTATCAACCTAGGTCTTAAAGATATCAAAATCAAGGCGGGTGACGTGATTGCCACTGCGATCATTAATCAGGCAGTACGCTAACCATTGATCCAATCAGTGGTCCTACGACAGTTAATTGCATAGTTGCATGCGTGGCATCTTGGAGATTTTCCGGGATGTCACCTTTCTTTCTCAGGCACACTGATGACATAATGGGGCCACCAATGGACACGGTTGCCTGGGTTAATACTTTATAAATTCACAAGGCAGGGGCACGTGTGTTAAAATCATAAACGGTTTTAATGAACGATTTTGGATATAATGTACAGTAAACTTAAAGTTGAAAAGAGATTGAGATGACAAAGATTGCAGTGCTGGTGGATAGCTCCAGCAATTTAACGGCTACTGAAGTGGCTGAACTAGAAGTATTCATGGTTAACGCCCCCATTATGGCCGGGGAATCCGTTTACCATGAGAATGAGTCATGGGCCGAGTTGGGCGCCTTCTATGATTTGCAACGCACGAGTACCGTCCCATTGACAACATCGCAAATCGAACCCGGCATTTGGTTGGAAAAGTTCGATGAAATTGCGGCTGCTGGCTACACGGATGTGTTTGTAGTGACCATTTCGAGTGGGGTGTCTGGGACATTTGATACAGTCCAAAGCCTGGCTCAGACCGTTGATACCATTCACGTCCATGCCTGGGATTCAAAGATCGCAGCCGCTGGTGCTGGTAATCAAGCCCGTTTAGCAGCTAAGATGGCCTTGGCTGGACACACGGTCGCTGAAATTAGTGCCGCCTTGACAGAGTTACGTGCTAGTACCCAAGTTTTGTTTGTGGTGGATGATATCAAACATTTACAACGTACAGGCCGAATCTCTGGGGGCACGGCGCTGATTGGGTCTTTGTTAAATATCAAGCCACTTTTGACATTTGAAGACGGCAAAATCATTGCGATCGGTCAGGAACGCATGATGAAACGGGCTTGGATGCACATCAAGCGTGATTTCGACCAAGCCATCAAAACAGCCACGACACCTTTACTTGTCTCGGTGATTGATGCTAATAACGGGGCCTTAGCCGATCAGTGGGCGGCAGAAATTGAAGCGACTTATCCGCATGAGCAAGTGCGCGTCGTACGCGGACCGATTGGACCATACATCAGTGTCCACACTGGTGAAAAGGCCATGGGTTTCATTTGGTCAGCAGATTTGTTGGCTGATTAAGCTGGCCTAGGCTGTTGTTTATTATGCAGACGCCTACAATAGTTGGTATACTTAATGTGAAATTACCCCAGACAAAAGCGAAACGAGAAATGATATGAAATTATTAGTAATTGGTGGTTCTGATGCCGGTATCATGGTTGCTTTACGGGCTCGTGAATTGGACCCAAGTACTGAAGTGACAATGATGATGGCCGATGCTTACCCTAATTTGTCAATTTGTGGGCTACCATATGCGTTGTCAGGTGAAGTGCCAGATTGGCAAGCACTGCGTCACCGCACGATTGAGGAAATTGCCGCCACCGGGTTGACGATGGTTCCAGATACGACCGCAAAGAGCATTGATGTGGCCCAACATACCGTGACAGCCATTGATGCTAATGGTGAGGAACAGGTGTTTGCCTATGACAAACTCGTCGTGGGGACTGGGGCACGCCCAAAGGCCGGCAAGATTGCCAATGTTGATCGGGATGATGTGTTTGAGTTGCACAGTATGGCCACTTTTTTCCGCTTGCAAACAGCGATTGCCCAACGACATGCGCAACACGTGGCTATTGTTGGTGCTGGGTATATCGGGATTGAAATGGCTGAAACCTTTGTGAGGTTGGGAATCGAAGTGGCTTTGTATCAACGCGGTCCAGAAGTTCTGTCAACCGTCGACCCTGATATGGGCTACACTGTCCATGAATTGCTGACTAGTCATGGGGTGGCGGTTCACACCAATGTTGCCATCATTGATACGGAAGATTTGTTTAATGCCGGTCATGACTTGGTTTTGGTGGTGACGGGTGTACAACCAAATTCAGAAATCTTGGCTACTGCCGGGGCGGCTGTGGATGACAAAGGGCGGGTCATTGTTGATGACATGATGCAGACTAATCTACCAGACATTTATGCGGCGGGTGATTTGATCCAAACTAAACATGTTTTATTGGGACAAACCTATTTGCCACTTGGTACGACGGCACATAAGCAGGGGCGCATTGCTGGTGAAAATGCTTTGGGTGCTAGTCGCCATTTTAAGGGTATCGTTGGTAGCCAAGTGATGCGCTTATTTGATAAGGTGATTGCCCGGACAGGGATTTTGGAAACCGAAGCAAGTGCCGCTGGCTTTGCCCCATTTGCTAATACCATCATCGTTGATGATCATAAGGCCTATATTCCTGGGGCTACAAAGTTGAAAATCAAGATTATCGGTGACCGGCAGACACATCGTCTGTTAGGGGCACAAGTGATTGGCGAATATGGTAGTGAAGTGGCTAAGCGAAGTGACCTCTATGCAACAGCCATTCAACAGGGGATGACCGTGGAAGAATTCAGTGATTATGACTTGTCATATTCACCACCAATTGCGGCACCGTGGGATGCTGTCCAACAAGCGACCCAGGCTTGGGAAACAGCCCTACGCAACAGTACACTATAATAATTTAAAACCGATTGAGATGAATAAATCTCAGTCGGTTTTTTTGATTAATTAATTTTTACAATGATTTTGAGACAAAAGACCGGGTTCAATCGTTATTATTAGTGTCACCAAATCACGGTGACATGTCACACTCAGCATGGCCATGGTGAGCAAAAATTGTAAATATAATAGGAGAATAACGATGGCAGTAAAAGTAACCACAGCACGGTTCAAACACGTGAATCATGATGAAACAGGTGCCGAAAAGGATGTAGTCGCAATCCGCTCACTGACGTTGGCACCGGATGTCACAGAAGCCAATGTGCTTGAACTCGCCGCAACTTTGAATGAGCTTGAATTAATTCCAATTAATCGAATTGAACTTGTTTCAACGATGGTCTTAAACGTGGAGGGTGTAAAATAATGACAGAATTCGCATTAGATTTCAAGTTTTTGGGTGTTTCGGGTGATATTCATTGGAAGATGACCAATGTCAAGGAAGGTATTTTGCCAGCCAAGGCGGAAGATTTTGGTAAGAAAATGGCAAGTTACCCGTTCATTGTTACCAGTAATGGTAAGCGACGTTTCGAAGCTTTCAAGGGGGTTGATTTGATCGCCACCAGTGAAACAACACTGATTGCAACAACCGCATAAAAAAATTCATCATCAGCCTGCCCTCAATGTAGGTAACGGTGGCCCTGACAATATTGTCAGGGTTTTTTAGTCGTATGAACTTAGTCCTTGCGTTAAACTATGGTTTAACTGATAGACTGTAGTTCATAGATGAGTTTTGGAGGGTGCCATGCAACGATACACAATGCAAGAAGTCAGCGAATACTTTCAGATTCCAACATCGACGATTCGTTTTTACGATAAACAAGGCTTATTACCTTTAGTTGAACGGAATGCAACTGGGCAACGGGTATTCCCGCCAGTGCAAATGGATTTACTGCAATTGATTATCCATTTGAAAGAGACGGATATGTCTTTGCGCGATATTCAAAAATACATGCAACTGGTGCAAGCCGGTGATCGTACGGCCAAAGATCGCTTAGCCATCTTAACCGCCCATCACGCAGAAGTTGAAGCCCAAATCAAAAGACGTCAACAGGCCCTCCACCATATCGAACAAAAAATCGCACGCTACTCAGATACGGTGAATGAGCTAACCGCTGGCAAAGCACCATTATCATTCGAGCAACGCTTACAAAATGAGGAGAATTAACGATGAAGAAAGCATTGATTACAGGTGCCAATAAAGGGATTGGTTTTGAAATTGCCAAGCAGTTAAAGGCTGCCGGGTATGAAATTTTTATTGGTGCTCGGAACGCAAACCGCGGTCAAGAAGCAGCAACGGTTTTAGGTGGTCAGTATGTCCCCGTGGATTTGAATGATCTGCACAATTTAGCCGAGATTCAACAAGCGGTGGGCACGCTGGATTTGCTCGTGAACAACGCTGGTATTCCAGGTGATATGCATAAATCAGGGTTAGACTTTTCGGATCGTGAATTGCGTGAAACGATGGAAGTGAATTTCTTTGGTACGCATCAATTGATAGATGGCCTCCGGACGAATTTAGCTGCAGATGGCGTTATCATCAACGTCACAATTCCTGTCACACCGAAAGCCTACTTTAGCCCACTAGCATATCAAACAAGTAAGGCCGCCCAAAACGTACTGACGATGAATTATGGTATGGCCTTTGCGCAAAGTGGCAGTCAACGACGCATCTGGGGCTTCATGCCCGGCGCGGTCGCCACTGATTTGAATGGTCTAGCTGCCGGCGGTTTTGTGAAAACACCGGCAGCAGCGGCGGCACTGATTGTCGCCACGCTATCAGATGGACAAAATCATAACGGTAAGCTGGTTAATTGGGATGGCAGCGAAATTGCCGCCTATGAAGTAGATTTCAACCAACTATCAGTTCAGGGTTAAGGAGAAAATGATGTTAGTCAGTTATCAAGCATTACAAGCAGGCTTCAATCAAAGTGTCCCCGGGGCACTGCGGTTAACAGATACTTCGGTAGATACGGTTACAGTCGGGGATGCTTTGGCTACAATGACGGTGTTTAAACGTGGCGATGAAGTGACCAAAATTATCATTGAGACAGTTGCGACTGATGAGGCCATTCATGCAACCTTTTATCAGTTATTTGTGAAAGGACTCGAAGGTGGGATGCATTGGTCATCCAGCAATTATTATCATGCGATGATGGCCACATTAGCTGATCATGGCGCACATACGGGTGTGAATGAGTTAGGTATCCGTGCAGAACATGTCTATCAAG
Source organism: Weissella soli (assembly GCF_001761545.1). NCBI lineage: Bacteria > Bacillati > Bacillota > Bacilli > Lactobacillales > Lactobacillaceae > Weissella > Weissella soli. The sequence continues at coordinate 455,409 of NZ_CP017326.1, forward strand.
CACATGATCGGATCGTAGTAACGATTACTAGATGATTGCTACAGTTTTTCAATACAAAGGATAATCCAAAGACCGCGATGTCATATCGGGGCTTTTTTTGATTACCAAGCAGCTATGGTATATCGATTATCTTGCATTTTCATGATAAACTGAAAATGCCAAGTGCATTAAATTACATTATAGGGTAGGAAAAAATATGAAAATCGGGTTAATTTTTGCAATTATTTTAGGTTTAATCGGGCTAGGATTTTTAGCACTCAATCCGTTTATCGGGGTGATTATTCTTTTTGTCGCAGCCATAATTGGGTATATTGGGCTCAAGTAAACTTAGTAAAGGGATTATTAAATGTTCGAATTAGCTAATAAGAAAAGATCATCAAAGCGTTCATCTTTGCAAAAAACCAAGATCATCTTGATTATAGTAGTTGTTAGTTTTATTGCAGGATTATTAATTGGTGGCTATTGGGCTAGAAGTATGTATGTGGCTGGGCAGTCATCATCAACTAAAATCTATCAAACAGAACGCGATTCATATACCTCTATTAAGTCACTAGAAAAGGTGCACGAAGTAGTATTTGTAACGGCTGGGATTCAAGATGTGGAACGCCGGGTAAATAGCACTAAATTGCTATGGACTAAACTGAATATTCCACTTAGTAAAAAACAAGTTATTTTGATTCTTAATTATGAAGCTAAATTTGGTATAGATAAAAGTGTTCAGCTACAAAAAGATGGTAATACCATCCACGTTACAGTGCCAAAGTTCAAAGTGATTGGTGTTAAACCTGATGAAAAAATTGCTTACCAAGTATTTGATTCATCAGGCCAATTATTAAGTGGTTCGACAAAAGATATCGACACGGGTAAGGTAGTCGTTGAACAACTGTCAACTAAGAAGCAAGAAAAGTACTTGAAGCATTATGATAAATTGCTTAAAGAGTCAGCGACAAATTACTACCAATCAGTAATTCATGCCATTGATAAGAAGTATCAAGTCAAAGTTACCTTTGCAAAATAAATTCACAAAAAAAACATCCTCCTAATAGGCAGATTGCCAAATACATTTATTAGGAGTAGGTTTTATGAACACTACAGATTTAGACGCATTGCTGGATAGCGCAAATTCAGCTCTTTCATTAGCTACGGACGTAACGCAACTGACGTCAGAACTCACCAAGCAGTTAAGCAGCATGGATAAAGTGTATACTGAAGCGCTGAATACATTGGCTGACAATATCTCAAATAATTATGTCACGTTAAATCATTTTGAGACGGCTATGAATAACATTAGCCTATGGTTGATGTTCTTAATGGCTTGGAACCTGATTTTGACTATCGTATTAATTGTGGGTGCAGTTAAGCGCCGGCGTGCATTGAAGAAAAGCAATTAAATTCTGGATGAATAATTGTCATAAGCAATCGGAGAAATCTGATTGCTTTTTCTTTTTCTCTTCAAATAAAAGCAGCATACCATCACTGTTGATCCGATATACTAGTTGATCAAGGAGATCAACATGGAACGTTTTGTAGATAATCACTGGCCTAAGGTCGACCCACATGAAGTTTTGGAACTACGTTTAAGTTCTGATATGCAGTGTGTCACACCTTGTATGCCACTGAGGAATGTCAGTGCAGTGTGGTACATCGGCGAAACAACACCAGTTTTTGGCAAGCGTGCGCCAAAAGCATTTGTACAGGTGAATCGTCAGCAAGATGCAGTTGCCAATTTAATGCGGGTATTGCAAATCAAAGCGCCTGTCCCAGCCGTGCACGGGCAGAGTTGTTGGTGGTCTGTTGGCAGCCATCTTGAAAAATCAACAGCATGGCTAAATGTTACGCAGATTGTTACTGTGCAACCAGCCACCGCACGCACGACCCGCATTGGCTTCATCGATGGGTGGTCGATTGAAGTGGCCTTGCAACAAAGTACCGTGATGCGTCGTTTGCAGGAAATTAAGGTGCTGATGTGGCACTATACGGGTAGTGAAATATTGAGGTCTATTCCGTGGCCAACGGCGATGACGTTTCAATTATCACCCAGCCAGCAAAATATCTGGCGCCAACTTAATTTGATTTGTGAGTTGGGCCAGGTTGCCAGGGGAATTAACGATGATGAACTAAGAGAGTATTTAGCGGTTGTAGCGCAATCCATTCATGATGCACCGATTAAGTTCAGACCGAATACCGTTTATGCGGATTGGTATTTGAGATAGCCTAATAATACGCAGTATTCCATGCAGAATAACATATCATCACAGGAACCTGACTTGAATGAAAAGGTGTCATCAGGGTAGATAGACATCTGAAAAACTATTCTGAACTAACCTAGTAGCCAACCTGACATGCAAAAGTACATGCCATAGGATACTTGATGCGTACGAATAGGAGGATTCATGATGGATGAACGAGTCAAGGAATTTGAACAAATTTTGCATGGTGTGTTGAGGCGTGCGGGCATTTGGAAAACCAACTTGTATTACGACGATTATTTACAAGACTTGCGCATTGCGGTTTTGCAACAATTGCGCGCAGAGCCAGATTTAAAAGCGGAGCAAAATCCTGCGTTGTTCAAATGGTTGCATTGGCGTTTACGAGATTTACAGCGTGGTTATCAGCGCCGAGAAGCTCGGGAATGCGCAATGACAGTAGCTATTGAGGAGGCCCAGGTGGCAGGTGATGAATTTGGGCGATCAGAGCTTTACGTGACCCTAGGTCAATTACGAACACGGTTGGCAGATGATTGCCAGATGGTCAATTTAATTTCAGATATCATGGCATTTCCAGACGATGCCTTAGCTGAACGAGCACCCCGAATTGGTGTTTCACGGGCGACTGCCTACCGAATGCAGGGCGTGTTGCGAGGATATCTGTTGAATGGAAAGGTTGAATAATAAAGTAATGTTCATTTCGATCTTGATCCAAGTTGCAAATCTGATCAATAATGAGATCTATTTTGATTAAAAGTTTGCAACTACAGGGGATCCAAGACATGCTTAACCAACCAACCAACCAACCAACCAACCAACCAACCAACCAACCAACCAACCAACCAACCAACCAACCAACTAGGTGAAGTCCGTCCATTTATCAAATGGGTCGGCGGGAAAAGGCAACTCTTACCAGAATTGGCGAAATACGTTCCAGAGAAATTTGGAACGTATTTTGAGCCATTTATCGGGGGAGGTGCCTTTTTTCTTGCATTACATCCAGCTAAAGCAGTTATCAATGATTTTAATCCTGAATTGGTTAACGCCTGGAAAATAGTGAAAGAATTTCCTGAAGAATTGTTAAGCAAGTTGTCGGAACATGCTAGCAAAAATACAAAAGAATACTATCTAGATATTCGGCTTACAGACCGAGATGGTCGTCTTGAGAATATGACGGAAATTGAAAGAGCAGCGCGGTTTATCTACATGCTGAAAACTGGGTTTAATGGGCTTTGGCGGATGAATAAGAAGGGGCAAAATAATGTCCCTTATGGCAGTTATAAGAATCCTAACATTGCTGATACTCAAACGATTCGACAGGTATCAACTTTTTTGAATTCTATTCAACTTGAGATGCGATCTGGCGATTTTTCTAAGGCTGTGGCGGGAGTGAGTACAGGTGATTTTGTATATTTTGATCCACCATATATTCCATTAACTGAAACAAGTAGTTTTACCAGCTATTCGGCCGAGTTCGGCTATGCAGAACAACTTCGACTACGTGATTTAGTCAAAACATTGCATCAATCAGGTGTTTACGTGATGTTATCGAATTCGGATGTACCGCAAATTTATGAATTGTATGGAGATATTCCAGGAATTCATATTCATCAGGTGACCGCTCAAAGAAGTGTAGGCGCAAAAGCGAATTCACGCGGTAAGGTTGGTGAAGTGATTGTGACAAACGTGGGGTAGGCATATGGTTAGGGGATTAAAAAATGAGGTGTGGACAGCATTCCTAGAGAGTGATCCAACGTTTTATGAAAAGCTAAATCAAAAAGAATTAATCGAGTTCACGGCTAAAGAAGTGAATATGATTTCGAAAGAATTACGCGGTCCAGATTTTCGTAATCTATCTAAGTTTGATAAGCGTGAAGATTTACCAGATATTTTTATTGAACAACAAATCAACATTATGCCTCTCTCAACGTCAAAGTACATTATTGGGAATATGGAAGAGTATGCTGAGTTTAAAGGTGGTCAACCTGACTCACTACATCAATATAAAGTCCCGGAGTTACTTACATTGCAGGGTAAGGTCACCAATTGGAATGAAAATAGTTGGATAAGTGCGGCCATAGCAGTTGGTGGTTTTCAAAATGCATTCGATGAGACGGAATTAGTCAGAACACTGAATGGTCGGATGGGTGGCGGCCGGTGGCAATTCAATATTGCTAGCGTTACGAAGGATTACGTCAACTCCATCATTTTGGATAATCCGCAAATTGAAATTGATGCCATTTTAGAATCGGGAAAAGCAATTTATGTTATTGAAGCCAAACGTGTGAAAGAATCGAATTTTTTGGTTCGACAGCTTTATTTTCCATATCGTAAATTACTGTCGGATCTTAAAATTTGGAATAAGCCGATTTATCCAGTATTCTTTGAGATAGATTCTGCTGCACAGTACGCTCGAATTAGAGTCTTTGAATTTGTTGATGCCTCAAGCTACAACAGTATTAATGAAGTCAAACGATTTGAATTTCAACTAATTGATAATGAGGTTACTGATGCTACTAAGGACGGTTTGTTAGCATTTGCGCAACATGTTGAAACACGGCAGACGCCTGCAGAGTTATTTCCACAAGCAAATGATATGAGTAAAATCATTACTTTGTTGGTTGAACTCGGAAAAACCCCGATGAAAAATTCTGACATCGCGGTGATGTTTGGGTTTGATCCTAGACAGTCCGATTATTATGGTAATTTTTTGTTGTATTTTAATTTGGTACAAAAAAATATTGAAGGCGAGTTTGAACTTTCTCTAGTCGGGAGGCAGGTCGCTTCGCTTTCTGGAGTTTCGAGAAATTTAGCCATTGTCCATGAAATTTTTCATACGAGATTGTTTAATCGAGTTGGGCAAGCGTATTTGAAAGGACACAAAATGAATGGACATGAAATTGTGGCGATGATGCGTGATGAGCATTTACAATTAAGCGAGTCAACAATGAAACGCAGGGCTTCTACGGTAGTGGCGATGATGGAGTGGATGTTGCTACAAGTTACTGATTAACGCTTAGCAAATTTGATAAGCTAAAATATGGTAGTTGATTAATCGTTTTTGAAATTGGTATGAAAATATTTGATCTAACAATTATAAAATGCTCTTGCTCTGTGCTGGACTCAAAAGCTGACAAACCAACAGTATAATACGGCAACACCGAAAGATAATTGAATAATGTTAACCTTCATTACATATTTTTGAAAACGCTTTCATTACTGCCGGTTAGAATGTATAATTAGCACACAAGAGTAATTGGGGGTGTTAATCATGGAGATATTAGGCATAGATGTTGGTGGGACAACCATCAAGGCAGCGTTAGTTAGTGACACTGGTGAAATTAGGCAAGCTAGTAAGGTGACCATACCCACGATTGATGAGCGCGATGCCGTGATTAACACCATTGTTGATTTGGTAGCTCAGTTTCCGACTGCTGAAAAAGTAGGCGTTTCTTTTCCTGGGGTTATTCAGGGTAAGGGTTATTTGCGCACGGCTGGTGCGTTACGGTCGATGTTTAAAATTGATTTGTATGCAGAGCTGACACAACTTATTACGAAGCCCTTGGCGATCTTAAATGACGCCAATGCCGCAACGTTGGCCGAACAAGCGGTCGGCGATGCTAAGGATGTCGATAATTATATTTTATTTGCGCTAGGGACCGGTGTCGGTGGTGGCTTGGTCATTAATGGACAGCTTTATGCCGGCAAGCATGGGATGGCCGGTGAGTTTGGTTTCCAGTCAATGAATCCATATCATGAGACCAACGAAATGGATTATTCGTTATCATTTGAGGGGTCATTGGTGTTTGGCTTGATTCGTAATTATGAACTAGCAACTGGTCGCAATGTTAACCGGGATGCTAAGCAGGTCTTTGAAGCAGCTGAGGCTGGGGATGCCGTGGCCGCTAGTGTCGTGGAACGTTTTTATCTCAGCTTAGCGCATGGCATCTTGAACGCCGTGATGATGATTGATCCTGAGTTGATCCTAATTGCTGGGGGAGTGACAAACCGGAGCACATTTTTGGAAGAATTGCTCACAACATTAGACATTGTGATGAGTGATTTGTTGCGTTATCAAGATATTGAGTTACCACCGATTAAATTAGCCAAAATGAAGGCCGATGCGGGGATCGTTGGGGCGGCGCAATATGCCAAGACCACGCTTTAATTAATAAAGAGGTCATATGACGTGACTGTCCTGACCAGGGTTTTTGCATATTTAAACAATTTTGTTGACAATACATTAAACGACGGTTAAAGTAAGTATCATAAATTAGTTACGAACAGACGAGTAGGTAGTATTTCTTGCACAGAGAGTCGCGCTGAAATTGGGAAGCGATCAAGGAAACTATACGAACCACACCTGCGATTAACTGGTATAGAGACTATATCCGGGTCATTCCGTTATGAATGGGCCACCTGTAGACGTACAGGGGCATGAGTGTCAGGAGAGTAATCCCTGGCAAAATTGAGGTGGAACCACGAGTAATCGTCCTCAGCGTATCAAATATGATGCACTGAGGATTTTTTTGTGTTTAAAACAGCAAGATTTCGTGGTTCTGGTATGACTATTAGCATAAATTACAATGCGATTTGAAAGAGAAAGTGAGTATGAGTATGGAATATGTGATGACCATTTTACCCAGCATGTTATCAGGATTAAAGATGACGGCGGGGGTATTTATCTTAACAATTATTGGGGCTTTGCCTTTGGGCGTGATCGTTTCGATGGCGTTACGTTCTGAAATTTATTTACTACGTTGGTTAACGAATGGCTACATTTGGATCATGCGTGGGACACCATTATTACTACAAATCGTGTTTGTCTACTATGGTTTGAGCCTGGCCCATATCGCAACCTTCCCACGTTTTGAAGCTGCTATTTTTACATTTATTCTCAATTATGCTGCTTACTTTGCGGAAATTTTCCGTGGTGGATTGCAGAGCGTCCCTCAAGGTCAATACGATGGTGCTAAGGTGCTAGGGTTATCACAGTTCCAGACGATGCGAAAGATTGTTTTGCCACAAGTCGTCAAGATCGTCATGCCTTCCGTGGGTAATGAAGTCGTGAATTTGGTAAAGGATACATCACTGGTATATGTTATTGGGTTGGCAGACTTGATGCGTGCCGGTAATATTGCAGCCTCCCGAGATGTGACCTTAGTACCATATCTGATGGTTGGGGTGCTCTACCTCGTACTGACAATATTTGCCACAGTGATCATGCGTCGCGTTGAAACAAACTTGAACTATTACAAGTAAGGAGCTGGATTTATGTTAGAAATTAATGCTTTAACAAAAGCCTATGATGCGCGTGTGATTTTTGAAGATGTGAATTTGACCGTTGCCAATGGTGAAGTCCTAACGATTGTCGGGCCTTCAGGTATCGGTAAAACGACTTTTCTACGGATCATTGCTGGTTTATTGCCAGCTGATGCGGGGGCCATCACTTTAGATGGCTCAAACTTAGATATCACGGGCAACCGCACGGGTGCTGATGGTGCCAAGGTTGGTGTCATCTTCCAGGATTTCAATTTATTTCCACAATACACGGTGCGCGAGAATATCACTTTGGCACCCATCAATGTGGCCAAGTTGGACAAGCAGGTGGCCTTGGCCGAAGCCGATCAATTGATTGCTGATCTGGGTCTGACAACCCAAGCTGATTTATATCCATACCAATTGTCAGGTGGTCAAAAACAACGCGTGGCGATTGCCCGTGCTTTGGCGATGAAGCCTGGTATTTTGGCCTACGATGAGCCTACATCAGGTTTAGATGCAGAATCGACAGCGCGCGTGATTGAAGTAATTAATCAATTAAAGCAACAAGGCGTGACCCAACTGGTCGTAACGCACGATTTGCCATTCGCAGAAGCTGTTTCAGATCGCAAGTTTGATTTTGCGACCGATGTAAAGCGGGGTTAGTTATATGAAGAAAATCAATTGGCGTAAACAAATTATTGGTAACAGTATCGTGTTAGCAGTTGTGGTGGCTTTAATCGGATTAATCTGGTTCCGCGCATCTGCTAATCAGGATACCTGGGCCAAGACCACGGCGGATAAGACGGTCGTGGTTGGATTAGATGACACCTACGTACCCATGGGCTTCCGTGATAAGAACGGCAAGTTGGTCGGTTATGACGTTGATTTAGCGCGGGCGACGTTCAAGAAATTGGGCTTGAAAGTTAAATTCCAACCAATTGACTGGTCAATGAAGGAAACGGAACTCAAGACCGGTCACATCGACATGATTTGGAATGGGTACACAATCACCGCCCAACGTGCGAAAAAGGTGGCCTTCTCAACGCCTTATCACAAGGACCGCCAAGTACTAGTCTCAATGGTTTCCTCACAGATTAAGCAGACTTCTGACATGAAGGGATTGACGCTTGGGTTGCAAACGGGTTCCGCTGGTGCCAGTGAATATAACCAATACAAGTCAGTTTTGAAAGATCAAGTTAAGGATGCAGTACAATATGACACCTTTGATAAGGCGCTGAATGACTTGCAGGTTGGCCGGATTGATGCCGTTTTGATTGATAGTGATTATGCTGGTTACTATGTCTCTCACGAAAAGAATCCATCAGATTTCAAAATCACCACGATTAAGGAATTCCCACAAGATGAGTATGGGGTTGGCTTCCGTAAGGGTGACGCCACCCTGCGTGCGAAGGTTAATAAGCAGCTTGCCAAGTTCCAAAAAGATGGCACCATTGATGATATTTCAAAGAAGTATTTTGGTACCAAGAACAACGATTAATTTGATAAAAAATTAAAACCAGTGCGCAGCTTCAGTTGTGCACTGGTTTTTTGCATGTATCGCTGATGAGATGTGTTTAGCTGGTTCACTGCAATTGAGAAACCGCCTATGCTAAAATGGATAGAAACTGAATTTGAAAGTGAGTAGGGCAATGAGAATTAAAGTTCCCATGACAACGGCCGATTTGGGTCCAGGTGTTGATTCATTAGGCCTAGCATTGAATCGGTATTTAACGGTTGAGGTTGGTCCACTGGCCACGGATTGGCACGTTGAACACAACTTAGGTGCCACGATTCCCAGTGATGACACGAACTATATTGTGGCGGTTGCCACCAAGCTAGCCCCCGATTTGCAGCCCCATAGCTTAACCGTACAGTCAGAGATCCCCTTGCAGTCGGGGTTAGGATCGTCGACAGCGGCTTTAGTAGCGGGTATTGAGTTGGCGAATCAACTGGGTAATTTACAGCTGGATGATTACACGAAATTGGTCCTAGCAACCCGGACAGAAGGACATCCAGGGCATGTGTTACCAGCCATTTTAGGTGGCGCAACGGTGGGGTATTTTGCACAAGGTGAGTTATATGCGTCAGGTGTGGTAGTGCCAGATTATCGTGTATTGATTTATAAACCAACAGAGTCATTAACCCATGCGCGCGCAATGGTAAATGGTCCGGCAGCGACGATGTTATTAGCGGCTTGGCAGAATGGTCAGGTAGCCTTAGCAGGACGCTTAATTGAGGCGACTGAGGTAACCACGCCTGCATTGGAGCGGGTGCGCCAGGCAACCCATGCGTTGGATATTTACGGGACCTATCTGGCGGACACGCGTGGGACAGTCATGGTTTTAGTACCGGCTGATATGGTGACTGATCTCACCGATGTGTTAGGACATATGGATGATTTGACGGGTACCTACGAAGTGGTAGAGATCGCCCCACAAGGACTGGTTGTCGAGTAGCGTGTGTGGAGCTAGTGAATTTTATAAGATGGAAGTAAGTTTAAAATGACTATGAAAACAATCCTCGCCGTGGGCCTTGGTGGCATTATCGGTGGTGGTTTACGAGAATTAATCGAATTAGTAATGGCGAATGCAGCCCCAGTAGGCACAATCATGATTAACCTAACGGGGACTTTTCTATCAGCTTTAGCCGTTGTGTTAATCGCTGGCAATTTGCAACAAGTCACCCAAGTAACGAGTGATTTTGTCTTAGTAGGGATCCTTGGCGCCTTTACAACTTATTCATCAATGTTGTTAGAGATGGTGAAGTATCCAATCGGGGTGGCGCTGGCTGAGGTCAGCATTAGTATCATTGGTGGTGTGATCGCCGTCTTCTTGGCGCGTTGGCTTGGTGGAAAGTTGGTGAAAAACGGATGATGGTACAGGTTGTCATGGCTGGTGGTGGTGCGTTTTTTGGCTCGATTGGCCGATACGCGTTACTACAATGGGCACCAAAATGGTTTGGCAAAGCCAGCAAGTGGATGGTGATGGTCATCAATCTTTCGGCGGCTTTCCTGATTGGTTTAGCCTATGGTCTCAAGCTAGGAGATGTCGCGAGTGCTTTTTGGATGGCCGGCATTTTAGGGGGCTATTCGACTTTTTCAGCACCGATTGTCGAATTGGTCGATGCGTTGCAAGCACCGAGTGAGCTACCAGTAGTGGTTGGAAAAACAGTTCTGGCATTTGCTGGGGGACTACCGGTGTTAATGGCTGGTATCTGGGTGGCACAAAACTTATAATAGAGATATACATTTGATGATCTCTAACATATTGAGAGGGGGACGAATGTATAACACATTCGTCTTTTTTGGAAGGGGCCAATATGGATAACGTTATTGAAAATAAGCGGCGAGCAGGTGAATATGCCGCGACACTCGTTGAAGATGGCATGGTGATCGGCTTAGGAACAGGGAGTACTGTCCGTTATTTTGTCGAAGCGTTGGCTCGGCGTGTGCGTGAAGAGGGATTGGATGTCCTGGGATTCGTCACTTCAGGACGAACCGCGGCGTTGGCTGAACAACTCGGGATTCGAATTCATCAAGGTGACAGTATTATTCCGATTGATTTGACCGTGGATGGGGCGGATTCAGTGGATGCCGAACTCAACGGGATCAAAGGTGGCGGGGCCGCGTTGCTCTTTGAAAAGATTATCGCGACCAATTCGAAACGCAATATTTGGGTCGTTGATGAATCAAAGTTACATGAACGCTTATGGAATTTTCCGGTGCCCGTGGAGGTCGTCCCTTATGGCAGTTTCTCCTTGCTGCGGCGCTTTGAACAGCATGGTTATCAACCAACCATGCGGATGGCCAGTGATGGTGTCCCAATTGCCACGGATGCGGGGCACTACATCATTGATTTACACATTGAAGATCATCCGAATCCACAAGCCCTGGCGACTGAATTAAAGCAAACGGTCGGGGTGGTGGATCATGGATTATTTCTAAATATTGCCGATGCCGTGATCGTCGGTGGCACAGAGTTGCGCGTAGTAAAGAAAGTTACTACGATTCAAGAGGAGGTTATCAAATGATTGGTGTACTAAATTTTAAGAACTTAGTCGATTTTGAGCAGCAGTTGCAGTTTTTGGATGATTTGTCACATGAAGCGGTGGATTTTGAACTGTATGTGGCGCCGACATTGCCGGTTGCCAGTCAGTATGATAATTTCAAAATTGTCAGTCAGAATTTGACTATTCCAACACGGACGGTCGGTGAAATTTCACCCAGTGTGTTGCATCATTTAAACATTGATACCAGTTTTATCGGTCATCTTGAACGGCGTAAGTCATTAAATGAAGGTTTATTGATTGTTCGTGAACGTCTCGCGAACGCGTTGGCCAATAATATTCGACCAATCTTGTCGGTTGGACAATACAGTGATATTCGTTTGGTGGTCGAGGAATTGGACACCTTATTGCATGCACAACCGTTGGCTGGTCGACCAATCATCTTGGCGTATGAGTCACTGGCTTCCACAGAACTGGGCAAGGCTTTGTATTCCATTGATGAATTACGTGATGTGCATAACAATATTCGTCGGTATATGGCTCAAAATCAGCCTGAGGTCGAGTACAAATTTATTGTGGGTGGTCATATGGATGAAGTCGGTGCGCCAATTGCCCATGCGTTAGGTTATGATGGTGTGTTGATTGGGGATCGCTATCATGACGTAAGCGCATTCAAACCTGTCTTAACGGCGTTAAATCAATTAGCATAAAGCAGAATTTTACGACACAATCATGTAACAATGAGAGCAAATCAAGGCTGATTTGCTCTTTTTTGACGACTTAGGACCAATATTATAGAAATCATCCGAACATTAAGAAGTGTTAAAGATGCATTAGACCGGGGCTCTGGCGGTGACTGCCATTTCGTCATGGTTTGTGAAAACAATTGTTTGCGTATTGTAATACCACTGTTATTCAAAATTGGTATGATTGCGTCATGGAATTTTGTCTGATATTTATCGACAAAACAAGTAGCTGGAAGTTGGTTAGCAAATGATGTTTTCAGAAGATATTTGGCATCATCCTCAAGTACAGCGATTAACACTAAAAGGTCAGGTAAAGATACATATGAATGCAAAGAAAATGGTCGGTTTAGCAGTAGCAGCAGCGGGGGTTTCAGTCCCCTTCTTTGGAGGCCAAGCCTCAGCTGATGATTCATCATTCCGTGACAAGTCAGTCGATAACGCTAAGAACGTGAAGGCAGCCTCAAACAAGGTGCCTACATACACGATTCAAAGTGGTGACACGTTGAATTCAATTTCAGAAGCCACTGGCGTATCCGTGACAGACTTGCAAGCATATAATGACTTGTCATCTTCTGACTTGATTGTGTCAGGTTCAGAGTTGAAGTTGGCTGGATCAAAGACTACAACCACTAGCTCAGCTGCCGATGAAACAACTTCTGCTGCGGCGACAAGCGATTCAAGCACGGCGACGACCGCGACATCAACCACGACGACAGCAAGCACTAGTTCTTCTGTTCAAACTTCAGCCGATGCTACTTTGGCAGCCCTTAACGCGATGCGTAAGGCAGCTGGGTTGAATGAATTGATCTGGGATAGTTCATTAGCAGCTACAGCGACATCACGAGCAGCTTTGACGGCAGCTTCAGGTGTACCTAGTGACCACTGGAGCACTTCAGGTGAAGTGATCTCAATCGGGTTCGCTGCTGGTGCCACAGTCGTTTCAGCTTGGTACAACGAAACGAATATGACTTCATCAACTGGTACGGGTCATCGTGACTGGGAAATGAATAGTAGCTACACCCATGTTGGGTTTGGCTACGTTAATGGCGTTATCGTTGGTGAGGCTTACTAAACCAAAATAAATAAGGCTCAGCCGTTATCTCATCAAGAGAGGTATGTGCTGAGTCTTTTTATGTGTTCGAGGGCGATTTGAAAAAGGATAACTCGGATCATCTAATAGAACAGTTGAGAATTCAGGAGAGAAATCATGATTATTAAACATGCCATTTTGCATATTTTGGATAAAGATCAAGGTCAATTGATCGCCTCACAAGCAGAAATGGATATTAACCAGAGTGGTATTCATGAATATTTTGAAAAAATTATTGAAAAATTCAATCAGGGTGATTTCAAAACAGGCCAATTACAGGGTGATGACTACTTGGCAGCGGTGCTTGATGATGGTAATGGGCTGACTTTTGCTGAGAAAACAACCCGTTTAGCTGAAAAGCTATATGACGTGATTCAAGCGCAAACTGAAATTCCAGCCGGTGATATGCTCACACTGGAATTTGCTGAGGGCCAGGCTGACTTTTTTGCTATGTTTAAAGTCAATTTTGCGCCACGCTATTCACACATGGTTGATTATCAAGCAGACGCGATGGTTAATCAATTAGTGTTAAATCAAGCCATTTTGCCAGGAGCGGGTACAACACCCGAAGAAGGCATTATCGTCAATTTAATGACTGGTGCTTATCGCTTGATCGAGAAACAATATCGGGTTGACGGTCACCGGACAAACTATTTTTCAGAACGTTTTTTGGAGATGGTACCTTTGACCAGTGTGAAAGGAAATCTGCAAGGGGTGAAGCAAGCCGTTAAACACATTGCGAATAAATTTGATATTCCAGAGTTCGAAGCTTTAGCGACAACGCAAGCAACGATTTTTCAAAGCGTGTCAGAATTTAGTAAGATCGACACCGACGAAATCGCCGAAGCCGTCTTTAAGGATAATGTGACAGCGAAGGAAGCCTACCACGAATCTTTGCAAAACCGGGCGATTAATCATGAAATCAAGGTCGATAATTCAGAACGCTACCAAAAGAAATACAGCGTCCAAAAGTTCAAGTTGGCTTCAGGAATTGAGATTTCTATCCCCATGGCTGCCTATCAAGACCGTGATCAAGTGGAATTTGCGAATCATCCTGATGGCAAGCTGACGTTGATGATTAAAAATATCGATGGGATTGACAGTAAATTCAACGCTTAGGTAATGCTTGCAGCGCGAGGCGGTGGGCGCCCTGGTTTGATTTTTCAGGAACCCATTGGGTGATGATTAATTTAAACGGGGCGGTCACGGTGGTGAGTTGTGCTAGTAAGGTGGCATAATGGCCAGTATAATCCTTGCCAAGACTATCTGAAACGAGTCGGGAATCGGTGTAAAAAAAGATGGTGTCATCAAAGGCTGCATGCTCATGCAGAAATTCGAATCCCCGGATGGCTGCCAAAAATTCAGCTTCATGGTTGGTCAGATGGTCACCAAGAAAGACTGAGAATTGGTGCTGTTGCCCGTCGAGAACTGCGACCACACCAGCTGCACTGGCGCCCGTTTCATAGCGCGTGGCAGCATCAGTGAATAATTTGATTAACATAGACTTGGCTCCAATCTGGTATACTTTTAAATTAAGAGTAGCATAATGCATTAAAAAAGGAGACACTAACATGAAAGGCTTTTATCAACCAGCTGGCGTCGTGGGACTTGTCGGATGGGCGTGGATCTTAATGATTGCCCTTTTTTCATTAATTATGCAGTTGGAAGTGACCCACTTTAATGTTTGGACGGGGGGGTCATTGATTGTTTTTTTGGTGGTTGCAGGATTTGCGATTTTCCGGCGCCGCGTTGAAATCGATGACGCAGGGTTTGCCCATTTTACGCAACTTTTCAGTCCCCAACGTTTGTCAGTGCGTATCACTGGCTTACATCAGGTTCAATTCACGAAAAATGCCATTCTCTTCCAATACAATGGTGATCATTATTACTTTAAACTATCAAAGGCAATTTATGCCGAATTGAAACAACGAATTGAGGACACAAACGCGTGATTGAAACATTTATAGTAACAGAAAATACCGGACGCTTGGATAAGGTCATCGCCGATGCCTTACCAGACTATTCACGTTCACAAGTGAAGGACTGGATTGACCATGAATTGGTTACGGTCAATGGCATGGTGAAAAAAGCCAAGTACCAAGCAAAGACTGGCGAAGAAATTGTTGTGACGATTCCGGCACCGGTTGAAGTAGATATTCAGCCAGAAGATATTCCTTTGGATATCGTCTATGAAGATGCGGATTTATTAGTGGTCAACAAGCCTCAGGGGATGGTTGTCCATCCCGCCGCGGGCCATGAAAGTGGGACGTTAGTGAATGCTTTGATGTTCCATACGCCACTATCAACCATTAATGGTGAATTCCGGCCGGGCATCGTGCACCGGATTGACAAGGATACGTCTGGTCTACTGATGGTCGCCAAAAATGATAAAGCCCATGAAGCTTTGTCGGCACAACTGAAAGAAAAAAAGAATTTGCGGCTTTACTATGCCTTAGTGCATGGTGAATTCAAGGAAAATGAAGGCACGATCAAAGCACCCATTGGCCGTTCGAATGCTGACCGCAAGAAACAAGCTGTGATCAAGGGTGGGCGTGATGCAGTGACCCATTTCAAGGTTATGAAGCGTTATGTGGGGTATACCTTATTGGAAGTCCGATTGGAGACTGGCCGGACACACCAAATTCGGGTGCACATGGCCTACATTGGCCATCCGGTTGCTGGAGATCCATTATACGGTCCTAAGAAATCCGTATCGGCAACTGGTCAATATTTGCATGCGGCTACGCTTGGGCTAACTCAGCCAACGACTGGCGAAGACTTGACTTTTGAAGCACCATTGCCAGCCAACTTTGAAAAGTTCTTGTCAGAATTAGAGCCCTACGCAGAGATTGAAAAGTAAGCAACCTCCCGGAGTGATCCTGGTTGTTTAACGCCAGTTGCAGCGCATTTTTTACGGCGTCGTGGGCGATGAACGTGCCACCATGGCGGTAGTTTGCCAAGATCGGTGCGTAGTTGACAGAAGTAGAGTGTGTTCTGCTAGATTTTTTGATAAAATAGTACCCAGGGGGCGCTTTCTTAATGACGTACAGAGATACGTCAAGAAGGCAACGAATGAGTCAGTCAAACTCGACGTTGTCTATCAGATGGCGCCGAGTTTATTAATTTAATGAGGATATTAAAAATGGCTACTAAAGAAATTGTTGATGCAATGGCAATGCAACGGGCATTGACCCGAATTACTTATGAAATTATTGAAAAAAACAAGGGTGTCGGTAATCTTGTGATTGTCGGCATTAAAACGCGTGGTGTGTATATCGCACGTCGGATTGCGGAGCGTTTGCAACAACTGGAAAATGCCGAAATCCCTGTCGCTGAATTAGATATTTCAACCTATCGTGACGACAATAAAGAACGCCATGTGGCCGATATCACTGACTTAGGGGTGGAACTAGATGACAAGCGGGTCGTCTTAGTAGATGATGTTTTGTTCACCGGTCGGACAATTCGGGCTGCTTTGGATGCGTTGATGGACCATGGCCGCCCAGCCGCCGTTAATTTGGCGGTGCTCGTTGATCGCGGTCATCGTGAGCTGCCAATTCGGGCTGATTTCGTCGGTAAGAACATTCCCACTGCAGCCTCAGAGCGGATTAGTGTGAAGGTTTCCGAAATTGATGGCGAAGATGCTGTCGAGATTAACTAGTTATTGGCTGATTAATCAACGACTAATCGAGAGAATTTAGTGTGCTGCTTCCAGCACTGATGAAAGGAGTGGTGGTTCGCCACTGAACATCATGACAAAACGATTTTTAATTTTACAAGATGGTTCGGTGTTTGCAGGGGAAGCCTTTGGAGCGCCTGCCACAACTTTTGGGGAGCTGGTCTTCCATACTGCGATGACTGGTTACCAAGAAGTGATTACCAATCCCATTTATCATAATCAAATGGTCATGTTTACCACACCAACGATTGGTGCGGTGGGGGTGAACCACATGGCTGATGAGGCCATTGTGCCAACGATTAAAGGGGTGATTGTCCGTGAAATTGCGGACATTTCAACGAATCGTTTACAACAAATGAGCTTGGATTCTTATCTACAAAGGCATAATATTCCAGGTTTGGCACGCATTGATACGCGGCAATTGGCACGCCATCTCCGTCAAACCGGCACGCAAAAAGCTAGTATTGTCGATGTGCCAGATGACCATGCCTTTGACCAATTACGGGCAATGGTGCTCACGACCCGGCAAGTGGCCCAAGTTTCAACCCCTAAGGCCTATGCTAACCCTGGTCGTGATGCGAACGTGGTGGTGATTGATTTTGGACTAAAAAATGGTATTTTGCGTCAATTAGGTGATTATGATGCCAATGTCACGGTTCTACCTTATGATGCCACGATGGAACAGATTACTAATTTGGATCCAGACGGGATTGTCTTGTCATCTGGTCCAGGTGATCCGCGCCAAATGAACCCTGATTTGATTAAAATGATCCGTGTTTTCCAAGCTGAAGTGCCATTATTTGGCATTGGGTTGGGGCATCAATTATTTGCCTTAGCCAATGGAGCGACCTTGGAACAGCTGCCAGTAGAACATCATGGGATGAATCATCCGATCCGCGAAAAAATTACGGGTCATTTGTTGTTTGCTAATCAAGGCGCCGGTTACGTGGTCGATCCAGCCAGTTTGACAGATACCTCGCTGATGGTCACGCACGTTGACTTGATGGATCAATCAATCCAAGGATTACGCCACCGTGATTACCCAGCGTTTAGTGTGCAATTCTTCCCAGATGCGGCACCTGGTCCATACGAGGCAACCAGTATTTTTATGGAATTCATGGAATTAGTGAACATGCGTAAGGAGGCCCGTTAAAATGAGCGAAAAAATATTAATCATTGGCGGGTCTGCCAATGATTTTGGGCGTGAAACTGAGAGTGATTTAGCCAGTTATCAGATGATTTCAATGTTGCGTAAACGCGGCCATGAGATCATTTTGGTCGATGATAATCCATACAGTTTCACCTTCGAACGCGATGATATCCAAGCCATTACCGCCACGTTAGATGCACCGACATTGGTCACCATCATCACTGAACATGAGATTACCGCAATCGTCGCATCCCTGGGTGGCTTAACGGCGATTCGCTTAAGTGCTGAAATCCAAGAATTAATGCAAGCAGACGCCCCTGAGATTTTAGGGTTGTCTTTGGCGGTGATGCAAGCTACCCAAAATTCAAAGGCCTTGCAAGAACATCTCGCAACCATCAACGAGCCCGTTGTGAAAACGCGGTTAGCTAATACAGTGGCTGAAGCCTTTGATGCGGCGCGTGAGTTTGGGTTCCCGGTTGTGATTCGGCCGGTTGCACCAATGGGTGAAACTTTGCGAATGCAAATTGATGATGCTGAATCACTGGAAGATGGTATTGAAACAGCGTTACACCGTTCATTAACCCATCAAGCAAATATTGATCAGAGTATTGCTGGTTATCGGGAAGTGGCCGTCGTCGCGATGCGTGATCGCCAAGATAATATGCTGATGATTGGTGGTGTTGAGGATCTGGATCCAGTCGGTATCCATTCGGCCGATTCGATCTCGATTACCCCGTTGCAGACTTTATCTGATCCGGCGATGCAAATCTTACGCCAGTCAACTTTCCGCATTTTACGTGGTTTTAATATTCGTGGGTTGACTGAAGTCCGATTCGCAGTGGAACCAAATACGCAAGAGTACGTCGTCACCCGGGTGACGCCCTACTTTGACCGCACTTCAAGTTTGTTGATGGTCGCGACTGGCTATCCAGTTATTCCAGTTTTGACGGGATTGCTGTTAGGTGAGACTTTGGATAAAGTGAAGATTCCATCGGTTTATGCTGAAAACACCGCCATGTTGGAGCCAACAATGGACCATATCGTGGTACGCTTCCCAGTGTTTAGTTTTGGGGAATTAGAGGCTGATTGGATTGTGACTGATCATCGCTTGGGCACCGTACAAAAGTCGGTCGGCGCGACAATCGGGGTTGGTCGCAGTCTAGAAGAGGCTTTGGAGAAAGCGATTCGGGCGGCGCACTTTAATAATCGTTCGTTTTCACCGACTGTCATGAATTCCTTATCAGAAGATGATTTGATTGAACAAATTATTCATCCGCGGGACAACCGTATCTTAGTTTTGATCGAGGCCTTACGTCGCGGTTATATGGTTGATGAACTAGCTGAGCTTACTAAAATTGATGCGTTCTACTTTTATAAGTTGCGCCGCATTATGGAACTAGAGCGTGATGTAAGTACGGCACCTTGGGATTTGGATACTTTAAAGGATGCCAAATACTATGGGTTAAGTGACGGTTTGATTGCTAAACTGTGGGATGACGAATATGAAAACATTCGGCGTTATCGTTGGGATAATAATGTGTTACCGACCTATAAAGCGTTTGAACCATCAGCTGGTGAATTTGAAGAATCTGTTTCTCAGTATTATTCGACTTTTGAATCGGAAAATGAAAGTGAACAGCTTAGCGATAAATCGGCCTTGGTGATCGGTACCGGTGCGTTCCGACTAGGCGATGGGGCGGCGGCCTCATTTGCCATGGCGTCAGTGGCCTCTGAATTACGGCGTCTTAATGTGCCCACGATTGTGATGAATAACAATCCGCACGATTTGTTGTTTATCCCACAGATCGCCGACAAGCACTACTTTGAACCATTGGAGATTTCCGATGTGATGAATGTGATTGAGATTGAGCGCCCATACCATATCTTTGTGCCAGGTAATCGTATCAAGTTGATTACTAGCCTGCGTCAACTTGGGTTACGTGTCCATGTGATCCCTAAGTCCAAATATCTACCCGCAAGCGTCGAGTACGATGAAACGCAAACCATTATTAATTACTTCTTTAATGGGGAACGGCTCTATGTGTTGGCCGTGACACAGCATGATAATGAAGGCATTCAGATTGATCATAACGTGTTAACTGAGTCATTAGTTGATAGCTTGCCAACACCTGAGTTGGCAGTGCTGTCACCTGGCCTTTATCAATTAGTCACGGATCACTTGCCGATTACTGAAGCAGTGACGGCAGACGATATTCGACCAATGCCTTTTACCCATGTGGCGTTTTTGTCGAAGGTCACGGGAATCAATTGGTTACGGATGGTCGTGCGCTACATGCTGCATGCCCAAACGTCGGCTGACGAACACATTTTGACCCACTGGGATGAACAGGATTGGTTGATGGATACTGCACGGTTACGTTATGTTGACCCGGATTACGCTGAGCATCTGAACATCAAGGATGTCGTCGATAATGGTCGGTTTGCAATGGGGGCAACGCTTAAAAAGCTAGGTTAACGTGAAGCCCTGGTGCGTGCGATTTATAAAAATATGTGAAAGCTTTAATGTATTGGTCGATATTCACTGAAATTACTGATACAATAGACTTTGCTGAAAAATAGAAATGAGGTTTTTCCAATATGTGGAAGAAAGTACTAGGCTTTGTGGTAATCATTGCCGCTGCCGTCGGACTAGTCGTTTATGGAATGGGCGGTAACACAAAAAATGTTGCTGTCAGTGATTCTGGCTCAGTCTCTGAGGCAAGCTACTACAAAGAATTGAAGAAAACACCGGCCGGACAACAAGTTTTAGCCAATATGATTATCGAAAAGGTTTTGGCTAAGAAGTTTGGGGATGATGTCTCACAAAAGTCAATTGACAAGCAATATAACAAAGTCAAAAAGCAATATGGTAGTTCATTTGCAACCACTTTGACATCAAATGGGATGACGGAAGCTACTTTCCGTGACAGTTTGTATTTGCAGGCTTTGGAAGAAGCAGCGATGAAGGGAACGACGAAGTTCACGAACGCCGCTTTGAAGAAGGAATACAAAAATTACCATGCTAAGGTAAATATCTCAATCATTACAACTGATTCAGAGAGCGCTGCCAAGGATGTTATTGCTTCTTTGAAGAAGGGTAAGGACTTTGCTACCTTGGCTAAGAGTAAGTCTACTGACACGACTACTAAGTCAGCTGGTGGTAAGATGTCAGCCTTTGACTCAACGTCAACTACGGTGGATTCAACCGTGCAAAAGGCGGCCTTTAAGTTGAAGAAGGGTGAGTACACAACGACCCCTGTCAAGGTCACTTCATCATCAACTGGCACAACGACTTACTACGTAATCAAGATGAACTCACTTGATAAGAAGAAGTCATTTGCAGCGATGAAGGAGAAGTTGAAGAACATTATTGTGACTGATAAGATGAGCGACACGACAACTGTTCAAGCCATGGTTGGTGATCAATTAAACAAGGCCAAGGTGACAATTAAGGACAGCGATCTGAAGTCAATCTTGTCAACGTACTATGAAGCAGCTGAAAGTGCTAAGTCATCTTCATCATCAAGTAAGTAATCGATTAGGAAGATTCTTCAACAAATGTTACTGAGTTATAAAGTACTGAAAAGCACCTTACAAAGTTTTTGTAAGGTGCTTTTCAGTACTTTATTTTTTCAACTTATAGATTGAAATTAAGAGAAATGACGATTTCGTTAATAAATTTTATTAAGTTATTACGAGGCCGTGTGTCTAATTATGGGTACTGATTTGATATAACGTGAGAACACATAAACCTTGTGTTTGCTATAATGTAAGCGTAACCAAATTATAGATTAAGGATCCTAAATTAAAATTATGAGTTACATTTATGAGGAAATTAAACACATTACAGCAGTCGCAATTAATGTTTTTATCGCTTCAATCAACCATTCAAATTATCATTGGCATAATGATTATGAAGTTATGTTAGTGCTCGACGGGAGCGTTCGGTTAAGTTGCAAAAATCAGACAACTCTATGTTCGGCTGGAGATATTGCTTTAGTTAATTCACAGGAAGTACATGAGCTCATTGGTGAAGGTCAAGATAATTTGTGTCTCTTTGTACAAATTGATCGACAATTAATGAGTAATCCAAGTCACCCTGATGCACAGTATTATTTTTATCTGAATAGTGCAAGTGAAAGTTACGAACCTAAAGAAGGTTATGATGTTTTTCGACATACACTGGCAGAAATTGGATTGTTTGCAAAAAAAGAAGATCCAGGATCGCGACATTTATTGCAAGCAAATCTACACCTTTTTTTGGCAGAACTCTACAAAAACTGTATTTATGATGTTCACCCTAACAGTAATGTAGCGGTCGATCAAGAAGATCTTAAGCTATTAACTTTAGTTTTGGACTATGTTCAACTACACTTTTCATCAAAAAATATTCATCAAGATATTTGTGAAGATTTAGGTGTTTCAGATAAAACTCTCTACCGGTTTTTGAAAAAATACTTGGGATTTTCATTAAAAGATCTCGTATTGAAAAATCGAATTGACCATGCTAAATATCTACTTAAATTTGAAGATAGGCCAATAGGTTATATTGTTTCAGCTTGTGGATTTGGCAGCGATAAATCATTTTACCGTGCATTTAAAAAAGAAGTTGGCATGACACCCGCGACTTTTAAACAATCGGATAAAATTATCGAAAAAACCTCTTCGGTTAAAAATTATTTTTCTACAGATTTGGGTAAAGCAATGCGACTATTACGAGAATGGGATTGAAGACCGATCAAAATGTTGCATCTATCATAGAAATTGAGGATCGTAGGATGAAGGTAACAAGAGAATATCGCTTGAGTTTAACAGACAAAGCTCAGGCTATCGTTGACAAGCTTAGCTTAGAAGAAAAAGTTTCTTTGATGAGTGGGAAAGTAGACATTGAGTCGCTGATGGCTGAGGAAGCTCGCAATCCAAATGTGCATTACAATTATATTCCTTTTGGAGCAGGTGGTCTGCCTCAATTTGGTGTCGATGAAATGCTCTTCTGTGACGGCCCTAGAGGGGTTGTTAGTGGAACCGGACAATCGACTTGTTTTCCGGTATCAATGTTGCGCGGAGCTACTTTTGATCGAGAACTAGAAACCGCAATTGGACATGCTATCGGTCAAGAAACTAAAGCTTACGGGGGCAATTTATATGCTGGTGTGTGTATCAATTTACCCTATAACCCTGGATGGGGGCGTAGTCAAGAAACCTATGGTGAAGAAAGTTATCATTTAGGAGAAATGGGTAAGGCACTTACGGAAGGTGTTCAAGAAGAAAATGTAATGGCTTGCGTCAAACATTATGCCTTCAACCAAATGGAAATTTCACGTTTTAAAGTTAGTGTTGATACTGATAAGCGGACTGAAAGAGAAGTCTTTTTACCTCATTTTAAAAAGGTTATTGATGCTGGTGTCGCTTCAGTTATGAGCTCATATAATCTCTATGAGGGAGAAAAGGTGGGTCACCATAACTATTTGTTGAATGAGGTTTTAAAAGAAGAATGGAATTTTGATGGTTTTGTCATGAGTGATTTCTTCTTTGGTATTAATGATACTGTTGCAGCAGCAAACGGCGGTCAAGATATGGAAATGTGTGGCACTGAGTTTTTTGGCCCTCGCTTGGTCAACGCTGTGCGTGAGGGTCAAGTATCGGAAAGTAAAATTGATGATGCAGCGCTACGAATTGTGCGCACTATTTTGGCTTTTACTCAAAATGATGATAAAGCCTACGGAACTGATGTTTTAGCTAATCAAGAACATGTGGCTTTAGCCTTACAAGCTGCACGTGAAGGGATTACGTTGATTAAAAATCAAAATGTCCTACCCTTAGATAAAAAAACAGATAAAAAAATTCTTGTTCTAGGTAAACTAGCTGAGAAAGAAAATATTGGCGATCATGGTTCTAGTCGTGTATATCCACCATACGTGGTTACCCCGCTTCAAGGACTTAGCAAAGTATCACCTGAAAGTGAGTTGATCTACTATAGTGGTGAAGATCTAGCACATGCTAAAGAACTTGCAGAGAAGGCAGACGCAGTCATCTTTGTTGTGGGTTATAATTACGACGATGAAGGTGAATATATCACTGAAGATCAAGAAAATAATTATACAGGTGCAGTTGGTGGTGATCGGACTAAATCACTCGGGTTACATGAAGATGAAGTAGCATTACTTAAAGCAGTCGGACCGGTCAATACTAATAGCATAGCAGTTCTAATTGGCGGTAATATGATTATGATGGAAGACTGGAAAGATACAATTGGAGCTATTATGATGGCCTACTATCCAGGAATGGAAGGTGGCACTGCGATTGCAGAAATTATCTTTGGTGATGTGAATCCAAGTGGTAAATTACCATATGTGGTTCCTTTCCAGGAGTCCGATCTGCCACAAGTTAACTGGGATACTGAAAGTCAATGGTACGACTACTATCATGGCTATACTAAGCTTGAAAAGGAAGGCACCGTGCCCTCAGTTCCATACGGATTTGGTCTCTCATATACAACTTTTGAAACTAGTGCTGCAAGATTTGAGGTTAAGAATCAATCGATCGAAGCACAGGTTACAGTTACCAACACTGGGGATCGTTCCGGTGATGAAATTATTCAATGCTATATCGGTTTTGAAAATTCATCAGTGGATCGTCCAGTTAAAATATTGAGAGGTTTTGAACGAGTCAACTTAGCTCAGGGTGAAAGTAAAACGGTTGCAATCACGGTACCGTTCGAAGAATTGACATGGTTTAATCCTGATACTGATCAATTTGAATTAGAATATATGGAGTATACAGTGTATATCGGTACAAGCTCAGCTAATGATGACTTGCTTGCAGGAATTGTAAGTTTACAGGGAGAAAGTTACGATGTCTAATTTAAAATTAAAAATTGGTATCGTCAGTATGCTGGCACTAAACTTATCTAGTGTAGTCATTGGATCAGCGATTGTGGCGATCTCGCAGTCTTTCCCCCATACCCCGATTTCGACCATCCAGTTACTAAGCACATTACCTGGATTAGGTGTATTATTATCGACTTTGGTTGCGGGACAATTAGCGATGAAATTCTCCAAAAAATATCTGGTATTGTTAGGAGTAGCGTTGGTGACCATTGCAGGGATGTTACCAGCTGTATGGCATAGTTCAGTTATTGGACTTTTGGCATGTTCGGTGGTGCTGGGTGTTGGCCTTGGCTTTATTACAACAATTAATCCAATGTTAGTCTCGGAATACTTTAAAGGCGAGGAGCAATCTAGTATTCTTGGTATGGGAAACGGTGTGACTTCTTTGGTAGGTATGGTGCTGATTGCTGCGGGTGGTGCTTTAGGTGCGACACATTGGTATAACCTATATTGGGTATTTGGAATTGGAATTTTGGTTTTCTTAGTGGTGCTAATCTGTTTACCTAAAGATTTACCACAAACACAGACTGAAGAGAATATCGGTAAGACGTCTACCTTATCAATTATTAAGGCATTTAATCCTTCTATAATGATGATATTTGTCGCAGTTGCCATCATGGGAATCGCTTACACATCTTACCTTTCAAATTTATCGATCGTAGTCAATTCTAAAGGGCTTGGTGGTACGAGTCTTACCGGTATCGTCAGTTCAATTGGGACAATTGGCGGTATCATTGCTGGATTTGGCTTTAAATTCATTAGAAAAATGAGCAAGCCTAACACATTGGCTTTTGGGTTTATTTGTCTTTTAGTAGCGTTATTCTTAGGAGAATTTGCCACTAATGCCTTTATGTTAATCATCGCAGGTTTGCTGTCTAACATTAGTATGGTTACGATCACTTCAACAGCGCCGTTCTTGGCCGCGATGATTTCGGAACCTTATCAAATACCAATGGTCATGTCCATTTATAGCTTTATTAATGGGTTAGCATCAGCTTTAGCTCCAAAAATTATTAGTTTATTGGGCATCTCGGCTGGTGGTCATTCCTTTATATTTGCAGGTGGTTTGTGTGGCATAATGGCTGCTACTTTACTTATTAGTCAATTTGGTAAGAAAGCAGAGGGTGGTCAATTAGTATCAAAGTAATCCAAACTCGCGATGACTTTGAACGGCATACTTGTTCTGAGGAAACAACTATTTGACTAGCTGCTTTCTGACAGTCGATTAGAATCCTATGATGAATTTAAAAAACGAGTGCTCAAGTGGGGACACTCGTTTTTTAAACAATTTCTTTAGTAAATAGCCGTATGGTTTGTCCAAAAATATTTGTAAACTGCGTCACCTCGGTAAATGCGAGGCGTTTTAGGAGGGCGATTGAAGCAGCATTGTTTCCATCAACTTCAGCCGTTATCGTGGTTTGGTGGTAGGTCTGTAGCAAGGCAAGCAAAGCAACGGTCATGATACCTTGATGTCGCCAATCAGGGTGCAAGAAATAGCTGATGACATGCGTCGTTTCAAGCCTTTGACTATCGATATCTTCGTCGAGAAAAATGCCACCAACAATGGTGTTGTCCACACGAATGGCAACAGATGGGGTGGCTAAGTAATGGGTAAAGAGGGTGTGTAAATTACCAGTGACTTGTAAGGCTGTGTTGATGCTTTCCTCGCTCAGTAATTGGATAAAAATCGTTTCATTGGCTGGTTGCCAAGACCGTAATTCCATGGGGTATCTCCTCGAATATGATACAGCTAGCGTACCAAATTTAAGATAATCTGCCTATCTGTTTGACATTCTGTTGAAAGTCCAGTAATATCAATATTTGTAAATTAAATATGACATAGAGGTCGCGATCAACATGAGTAGGTTCTGGAGCTGGCAAGCTTTGAAGGAATCAAAAGGGGCGGTTGCCGAAATGAATGGCTTGGCAAAGTCATTTGTTGGTCTATCCGTGAATAACGTATGGACTGTCGCAGCAAAATTAGTCGGCTGCGGAGCGCTATCGACAAAACTAACGTACTTGATGAGTCCGTGGTCTGTTGTTTAGCAGGCTACGGATTTTTTTGTTCGTTCTGATAGACCTCTCTGGAAGGAGAATTGGTAATGTCACAAGAATCAAATGGATTAAGGCGTACGTTGAAAACACGACACCTCTCAATGATTGCTTTAGGTGGAACGATTGGAACGGGGTTATTCTTGTCATCAGGAGCGACGATCTCGCAAGCCGGACCGTTGGGCGCGTTAACCGCTTATGCAGTCATGGGTGCGATGGTGTTCTTTCTTATGACCAGCTTGGGTGAAATGGCGACCCATAACCCAGTCTCTGGTTCGTTTTCAGTCTACGCAGACAAGTATGTTGAACCGGCGTTTGGCTTTGCTATGGGTTGGAATTATTGGTTTAACTGGGCCATCACGGTTGCGGTTGAAGCAGCGACCGTCGGCGTGGTCATGCAATATTGGTGGCCATCTATTCCTGGTTGGATTTGGGCCGGCGCAGTGTTGCTCTTGATTACCTTGATCAACCTGTTCTCAGCACGGGCCTATGGTGAAACAGAATTCTGGATGGCCTTGATTAAGGTGATTGCGGTCATTTTGTTCATGATTGTCGGTGTGCTAACCATCCTTGGGATCATGGGTAACCAACCAGATGTGGCCAACAACTTATCCGCAGATGGTCACCATGGTTTCATTGGTGGTGCGGCTGGTATTTTGTCAGTGTTTATGGTCGCTGGTTTTTCATTCCAAGGAACTGAAATGGTTGGGATTACTGCTGGTGAATCAGAAACACCAGAAACCTCAGTACCAAAGGCAATCTCACAAGTGTTCTGGCGAATCTTGTTGTTCTACATCTTAGCCATTTTTATCATTGGCGCAATTATTAACTATAAGGATCCATCATTATTAAAGGCTTCAGAATCAAATGTGGCCGTGTCACCATTTACGCTGGTGTTTAAGCAAGCAGGGTTTGCCCTGGCTGCCTCAGTAATGAACGCGGTCATCTTGACCTCAGTCATCTCGTCAGCTAACTCAGGCGTCTACGCTTCATCACGGATGTTGTGGTCAATGGCGCAAAAGGGGATGGCACCAAAAATTTTTGGTAAGACCAATACTCGTACCGGTATTCCTGTACCGGCCTTATTGTTGACAGTGGCCGTTGGTTTGTTCTCATTCCTGACAAGTGTTTTGGGACCAGACATCTACTACTACTTAGTCGCTGCTTCAGGGTTGACCGGATTTATTGCTTGGATTGGGATTGCGGTATCACATTATCGTTTCCGCCGGGCTTGGATCAAGCAAGGACATAGTGTTTCAGAATTACGTTACCATGCTAAGTGGTTCCCATTTGGACCAATTTTGGCTTTGATTTTGTCATTCGTCGTTGTGATCGGACAAGATACCAGCTCATTTGCCGGTTCAATCACGCATTGGAACTGGGAAGCGATTATTACGACCTACATGTCAGTACCATTATTCTTAGTGTTGTACTTTAGTTACAAAATCAAGAATAAGAGTCGGGTACGTAAGTTGGAAGATATCGATTTGTCATCTTCACACTCTGACGTTGAATAAAAAATATCACAAGATTAGCGACGAGCACCTCGAATATTCGGGGTGCTTTTTGTTAGCTCTGACAAAAAATATTTGTAATACTCTAAAAAAGAGTATTACAAGTGAATTTTTCACATAAGTAAATTTATAAAAATTAATTGTATCCGCTTTCATTATTGTGGCAATGCGTTACAGGCTATAAAGCCTAATTTGACGGGGATTTTCGCTTGTGAAATACCGCATATTTTAATGACATTTTTGCAGAAAAACGTTACAATAGTGCTAGTTAGGTATGTTATTTACCGACAAAATAAAAGGAGATTTTTCAAATCATGAAGAAGACCAAGATTGTTTCAACACTTGGACCTGCATCAAGCGATGTAGAGACGATTGCCAAGTTGATCGACGCCGGCGCCAACGTTATGCGTTTTAACTTCTCACACGGAGACCACGAAGAGCACATGGGTCGTATGAACGCTGTGCACGAAGCTGAAAAGGTTACTGGCAAGCGTGTCGGAATCTTGTTGGACACGAAGGGGGCTGAAATCCGTACTACTGTTCAATCAACTGGTAAGATCGAATTTAACATTGGTGATGTTGTTCGCATCTCAATGGATGATTCTTTGGAAGGTACCAAAGAAAAGATTGCGGTGACTTACCCAGGATTGTACGACGACGTGAAGGTCGGCGGTCATGTTTTGTTTGACGACGGTAAGTTG
The DNA here is from genome assembly GCF_001761545.1 of Weissella soli. Taxonomy (NCBI): domain Bacteria; kingdom Bacillati; phylum Bacillota; class Bacilli; order Lactobacillales; family Lactobacillaceae; genus Weissella; species Weissella soli. The sequence goes on from NZ_CP017326.1 coordinate 484,705, forward strand.
GACATGGTCATCACTGAAAAGGATGACGCAACCAAGGAATTAGTTACTGAAGTTCAAAACCACGGTTTGTTGGGATCACGTAAGGGTGTTAACGCCCCTGGTGTTTCAATTAACTTGCCAGGTATCACTGAAAAGGATGCGGATGACATTCGTTTTGGTTTGACGCAAGGTATTAACTACATCGCTGCTTCATTCGTTCGTAAAGCCGAAGACGTGTTGGAAATTCGTGCCATCTTGGAAGAGACTGGTAACGAACATGTTCAAATCATCCCTAAGATCGAATCTCAAGAAGGTATCGACAACATGGATGCAATCTTGGCTGTTTCTGATGGTTTGATGGTTCCTCGTGGTGACATGGGTGTTGAAATTCCAGCAGAAAATGTTCCTTTGGTTCAAAAGGAAATGATTCGCAAGATGAACGCGGCTGGTAAGCCAGTGATCACTGCGACTGACATGTTGGACTCAATGCAAGAAAACCCACGTCCTACACGTGCCGAAGCTTCCGACGTTGCTAATGCTGTCTTTGATGGTACTGATGCAACGATGTTGTCAGGTGAATCAGCTAATGGTGATTACCCTGTCGAAGCCGTTGCAACGATGGCCCGTATCGATGAAAAGGCTGAATCAGCCTTAGCTTTGAACGGCCGTCACGTTGATAACTTTGATGCGTCAGACACGACTGAATCAGTCGCTGCAGCCGTTGCCGAAGCAACTAAGAACATTGATATCAAGGCCATTGTGGCTTCAACTAAGTCTGGTTACACAGCTAAGTTGATCTCAAAGTACCGTCCAAATGCTGATATTTTGGCATTGACGTACGATGAGAAGGTTGAAAAGGGCTTGATGCTGTACTGGGGTGTGCAACCAGTTATCGCTGAAGCACCAGCTGACACTGATGCCATGATCGCAGCCGCCAAGAATTTGGCAGTTGAAAAGGGCTTGGCAGTCAAGGGTGATAAGATCATCGTGGTCGCTGGTGTTGCGGAAGCCGCTGGTTCAACTAACTTGATGACAATCCAAACAATCGACTAAACTTACTAATCAGCGCTACCCATATTATGGTTGATATGCTGGCGTTATCGGTAAGATTATTGAAGAGACGTACGTTAAAAGCGTGCGTCTTTTTTTGTGGCGTCAACTGACATATCAGCTACTTTTGGCATCGTGCCCCAAAATCATAATTGGCAGACACAAGGTAAAAACGGGCGTTGCAAACGCTTACAAAATGAGTTATGATAAAACCATAAATTGGATTGTAACCACGGCGGTGGGCAAAACCAAACGATTAGCGCATGATTTTTTTGTGGTTCCACGAAAGATATTATGGCGATTGTTTGGTTTTTATTTTTGGCATGAACGATGGTTGGACGGCGCTAGTGAATGATGGTTCAATAGCATTCACTAGCTGAAGTTAGGTCACCAGTGCGGCTGGTGCCCACTTACCCGGTATACAATACCAATGGTGATAGTCGGTTAAGCGTGAAACGTCAATTGTATTAAATAAGGAGAAAACATGGCTTATAGTAAACAAATTCCAACTGGATTTCCCACCGATTTTCTATGGGGTGGTGCCACCTCGGCGAGTCAATTTGAAGGTGGTTGGAATTTAGATAATAAAGGGCTGACACAAGCGGAAGTCACACCAAAATCTGAAGATCGACGGATGAATATTGCCGAAGCCACGTTGGCTTCAATTGAAGCAGCGGTGGCAGATACAACCGATGCCCGTTATCCAAAACGGCGTGGTGTTGATTTTTACCATCGCTATGAGTCAGATATTGCGCTACTAGCAGAGCTTGGCCTTAAAGCATTTCGTTTATCGATTGCCTGGGCGCGTATCTTTCCAAAGGGCACCGAAAGTGAACCCAATGAAGCGGGCTTAGCCTTCTACGATAAGATTTTTGATACGCTAAATAAGTATGGTATCGAGCCGATCGTGACGTTATCACACTATGAAATGCCGATTAACTTAACGATTGAACGTAATGGTTGGTTCGATCGGAAAACAATCGAGGACTTCACACGCTACACTGAAGTTGTCTTCCAAAGGTATCATGACAAGGTCAACTATTGGATGACCTTTAATGAAATTAACGCTGCCCAATGGGGCTTCCATGCTACGGGTGCGGTTGATTTTGGCCTACCTGAAAATGAACAATTAAGCATTCGGTATCAAGCAATTCATCATCAGTTTGTCGCCAGTGCCATTGCGGTACAACAAATTCATGCACTCGATCCCGATGCAAAGATTGGGATGATGTTGGCTCGCATGCAAACCTATCCATTAACCCCTAATCCAGCAGATGTTCAGGCAGCGCAATTAGCCGATCAATTGAATCTATTTTTCGCCGATGTTCAGGTTCGTGGTGAATATCCAGAGTATATGAATCGTTATTTTGCGGCGCATGACATTGTGTTAGATTTTGCGCCGGAAGATGAGGCCACTTTAGCAGCGGGTAAAGTCGATTATATGAGCTTTAGCTATTACACTTCTAGTACGACTAGCGTGGATACCCATGATGTGACCGATGCAAATATGGCCATGGCGGGTGTGAATCCCTATCTGAAAGCGTCCGACTGGGGTTGGCAGATGGACCCAGTTGGCTTGCGGATTACTTTAAATGAATTATGGGATCGTTATCGCAAACCGTTATTCATTGTTGAAAATGGTCTTGGGGCCGTTGATGAATTGACCAGTGATGGTCAAATTCATGATGATTATCGTATCGACTATTTGCAACAACACATTGAACAAATGAAGGAAGCCATTATCGATGGTGTTGATCTGATGGGTTACACCATGTGGTCACCAATTGATCTGATTAGTTTTAGTACTTCAGAAATGAGCAAGCGCTATGGGGTCATTTACGTTGATCAAGATGATGATGGTCAGGGTACCCTTGATCGCATCAAGAAGGACTCCTTCTTCTGGTATCAAGATGTCATTAAAACAAATGGCGAAAATTTGTAAATTAGATATTGTAAGCGTTTACAAAGTGAGTTATAATAAGATTATAAACTTGGATTGTTACCATGATAGTGGGCAAAACCAAACGATGAGTGCATAATATATTTGTTATTAGTTTAGCGATATTATGTCATTGTTTGGTTTTTATTTTTTGTTAAAGTGAGGTGAGGAACGGCTGTGCTGGTTAAAAAGATTTTTAATAATAATGTTTTACTAGCTGAGGAAGCCTCGCAAGAGCTGATTGTGATTGGTCGAGGGGTTGGCTTTCAACAGAAAATAGGTGGACAGATTGATGTGAGCAAAATCGAAAAATCGTATTATCCGCAAGATGACCAGTGGATAAAACTATTCAATGAATTGACAGATTCTATCTCATCGGAATATATCGAAATTGCGTCACATATTATTACAATGGCTGAAGAACATTTAGCGACAACTTTTGATGATTATTTACTCATTGGATTAGCCGATCATATTCAATATGCGGTGACACGTTGGCAAAGTAAGTTGCCGATTAAAAATGAGTTATTATGGGAAACGCAACATTTTTATCCAGAAGAGTATCATATCGGCGAGTTGGCGGTTGACTATATTGCAACACGGCTAAATATTAAATTACCAGTAGATGAAGTTGGGTTTATCGCTTTAAAATTTGTTGAAAAGCGCAATGGTCCGCAAGAAAATGAACGGGCCACGCAAATGATCCAACTCATCGAAGGTATCTTGACCATTATTCGTTATGAATTATTACCCAATATTGATGAATCAGAATTGAATTATCAACGATTAATCGTCCATTTACGTTTCTTTGTCGATCGTTTGCTAGGAAATCACGTGGAAGACGAAGTTGAAAATTCGTTTGATCGCGTGATGGCCGAGCATATGGCGCAACGCTATGTAGCCGCATTTACTTGTGCTCAACATGTGATTACTTATGTTGCCAAGCAAACGCGGCGACAGGTCAATGACAATGAAAAAGTTTATTTAACAATGCACTTGCAACGGATTTTGGATCACTAAGAATTAAATCACGGGATTGTTACTATTCAATTAGGCAAAACCCAAAAGACACATTTTTGAGTGGCGTCTTTTGGGTTTTTTATTTTAAAAAAAGAGGAATGAACATGGATTACGAAGGACTTGCTAAGGATATTTTAAAAGAAGTTGGCGGCAAAGAGAATATTAATACCGCCTGGCATTGTGCCACCCGGTTACGTTTTAAGCTAAAGGATGAGGACAAAGCGAATACAGAAAAAATTAACGACATGCCTGGTGTTGTGACAGTTGTTAAATCAGCTGGCCAATATCAAGTGGTCATTGGTAATTCAGTTGCCAAAGTGTTTGAGCCATTGGCCAAAGCGGCTGGCTTAGATGATGCTGATCAGCAAACAACGACTGACACAACCGAAAAAACCAAAGAAAGTCTTGTAAATCGGTTCATTAGCTTCATCTCAGGTGTATTTACGCCATTCTTGGGAGCGATGGCTGGTACGGGTGTGTTAAAAGGATTACTTGCATTGGCAGTTGCGGCTGGTTGGATGCAAACAACAAGTGGTACCTATCAAATCTGGTATGCCGCTGGGGATGCCTTCTTCTACTTCCTACCAATTTTCCTAGCATTTACAGCTGCCGCCCGGCTGAAAGTCAATCAATACGTGGCAGCGGCGTTGGCTGGGTCATTGCTTTATCCTAGCTTGGTAACGCTTTTGGCTGGATCAAAGCCCGTTGATTTTTTGGGCATCACCGTGGTGGGTACCACGTATAGTTCAAGTGTGATTCCGATTTTATTGGCCGTATGGCTATTATCATATGTGGAACCAGTGCTAGATAAAATGTTCCATGAATCAATTCGTAACATTCTTACACCAATGTTTAGTTTGGTTATCATGGTACCGTTGACCTTACTCGTTGTTGGACCACTAGGAACAGGTCTTGGTTCAATTTTGTCATCAGCAGTTGAAAGTGTCTACAATGTTGCTCCATATGTAGCTGGTGCTGTGCTAGGCGGATTCTGGGAAGTCTTTGTTATTTTTGGAATTCACTGGACTTTCGTGCCAATTATGACGAACAATATTGGTCAACTTGGTCATGATTATATGCTACCAATGTTGGCTGTTGCCGTCTTGGCACAGGCCGGAGCCGCTCTAGGTGTCTTCTTAAAGACTAAGGATCAGAAGATGAAGTCGTTAGCTGGATCAGCGGCTGTGACTAGTATCTTAGGAATCACTGAACCCGCAATTTATGGGGTTACATTGAAGTTGAAGAAGCCTTTCATTTTTGCCTCAATTGCCGGTGCGATTGGTGGTGCGATTGCTGGTATCGGTGGTGCACAAGCGACAGCATTCACTTTGCCTAGTATTTTAGCTTTACCAACTTATCTAGGTAAAGGATTCGTCAGTGTAGTCGTTGGTATTAGTATCAGTTTTGTTTTGGCTACTGTCTTGACTTATTTCTTTGGTGTTCCAAAGAGTGTTGATGTAGCAGAATCAGAAAAATTGACTGACTTCCATGAAGAACAAGTTATGGCGCCAGTCGCTGGCACAATTATTCCATTATCAGCTGTTAAAGATGAGGTCTTTGCAAGTGGTGCGATGGGTTCAGGAATTGCGATCGTGCCAGATTCAAATGATCTAGTGTCACCAGTTGACGGTACCGTCGTAGCGGTTTATCCAAGTAAGCATGCCGTGGGCTTGATTTCTGATAGCGGTGCTGAAATTTTGCTCCATGTTGGTATTGATACCGTACAGTTAAATGGTGAACATTTCGAGCAGTTTGTCCAACAGGGCCAGAAGGTCAAAGTTGGGGATAAGTTGTTGACATTTGATCGGCAAGCGATTGCTGCAGCCGGCTATGACACCACGGTGATGGTCATTGTCACAAATACGGCTAATTATCAGGTTGAGGAAACACAAGAAACCGCAGCTAGCAATCAATGGGTGCTTGCATTAAAGCCCCAAGTACAACCACAAGCTTAAGTTGAAAGCAGGCTGATTCATCAAAGATGATGATGCAGGCGTTTCAGGTAAATGGGTGTGCAGACTTAAAAAAATTAAGTTACTCAACAGATGACCACTTTTAGTGGTCGTCTGTTTGCTGTTTACTGTTTACCTGGTTAAGGCAGGGGGTAAAATTTTAAAAGATGACGAATATTGAAGTCGCAGGATAGTGGGTATGGTATGCTATATGTAATAAATGATGAACGAGGTACCCGATATGGCTTGGCAAGAAATTATTGTCGACACCCAAACGGAAGCTGTTGAAGCCGTTAGTAATATTTTGATGGAAGCTGGGGCTGAAGGAATTCAAATTGAGGACGCGGCCGATGTCCAAAATTTTGAACCAAATGATGCGACAGTCATGGTTGACTGGGATACGGTCGCCCACTTGGAAACCGGTGCTAAGGTGGCGGGTTATTTTATTGAAGATGTCAATTTGCCAGAAGTCATCCATGACGTACAGATGCGAGTACATGGCTTGGCAGCCTTTGGATTGGACGCGGCCCCTGGTTTGGTGCATACGACCAAGGTCGATGAGGAAAATTGGGCGACGGTGTGGCAAAAATACTATCATCCTGTCCGGGTGACGCGTTATTTGACGGTCGTGCCAAAGTGGGAAACCTACACGCCGGCTGATGAGCGGGAGCAACAAATCGTCTTGGATCCGGGCATGGCTTTTGGTACTGGTACGCACCCAACAACTCGGTTGATGCTTGAGGCAGAAGAAGTCCATCTCCGCGGTGGTGAACAGGTCTTAGATGTGGGGACGGGTTCAGGGGTGCTATCCATTGCAGCAAAACTATTGGGTGCCAAAGCGGTCGTAGCGACCGATATTGATGAAGTTGCGGTCCGTTCTGCACAGTTGAATTTGGATTTGAATCCAGCGGCGACCGATATTGAAGTATTGGCTTCGGACCTATTAAATGATGTGCGAGTGCAACAATTCGATGTCATTATCGCAAATATGTTAGCTGAAGTGTTAGTGCCACTGGTGCCACAAATGAGTGCGTTTGTGCACCCGGGTACGAAGATCTTGTTGTCTGGGATTTACTTTGATAAGGCTGAAACTATTAAGCAATTATTAATAGAAAATGGTTACCAAGTCATTGAGATGAGCCAGTTAGGTGATTGGTTTGGCATTGTGGCTGAAGTACCAGTTGAGGACGCTGATTAATGCAACGATATTTTTTAAATGAAAATCCGACACAGCAGTTTCAATTACCTGCGGATGTCGCCCATCATTTTGTGACAGTGCTCCGCGCAAACATCGATGATCAAGCCGAATTTGTGTTACCTGATCAAAAAACAGTGGTGCTTGCCAAATTAGTGGCTTTTAAAGATGAAGGTGCATTGATGGAAATCATCACTGAAAAGACGGTTGATGTCGAGTTACCAGTTACAGTGACACTGGTGCTAGGATTGGCAAAGGGTGATAAACCTGAGTTGGTTGTGCAAAGAGGTACCGAACTAGGCGCCAGCCAATTTATCTTTGTTGAAACGGACTGGTCAGTGGTACACTGGGGCAATAAAGTGGATCGCAAGTTGGCCCGCCTTCGTAAAATTGCCCAAGGGGCTGCCGAGCAGAGTCATCGGTTAGTCATTCCAACGGTGACCTATGTTGCTCATTTGCAGGATATCAACCTAGCTGATGACACAGTCAAAGTGGTGGCGTGGGAAGAGAGTGCGAAACAGGGTGAAACGGCCCAATTTGTGCAGGCAGTTAAACAAGCAGTTGGCGTTGGTCAGATGGCCATCATGTTTGGACCAGAGGGTGGCTTAAAGGAAACCGAATTGGCGTCCTTGACTGCTCGTGGTTTTGTGCCAGTTGGCTTAGGACCACGGATATTGCGAGCTGAGACAGCACCTTTGTATGCACTGAGCGCATTAAGTTACGCGACTGAATTAGAACGAAATGGAGGATAACTATGAAACGTATAAGCGAAGTACTTAGTTGGAAATTTTGGATTTGGCTACCGGTTGTTGGGATCCTTTTGCCCCTGATCTTCAATCTATTACCAGGCGGATGGGTAAACGTGAAGTTGATGGTGGCCTTGTTCATAGTTAACATGCTGTTTAGCATTTATGTCGGTAATTTTTTGCGCCGCCATGGTGCGTTCTCAATCTTGTTAATTGTTTGGCCGTTGATTTTTTTGATTTCAGTTTGGTTGGGCATCAATTCAAAAATGTATGGCTACTACCTAGCCTTAGCTTACTTGGTGATTGAACTATTCGCCTTCACGCGAGGTCAAGAAAAAGAAATTGATATCGAAGATCAACTACCAGTTGATGGTGGTATGCAAGACCTATAAATAATATTTAGTAACACAACGCTGATAACATGTAGCGTTGTGTTTTTTTATTCCCCCCACTTTTCCCCACAAAAAGCGTCATCGACTAAAATCGAAAATAAGGGACTAACGTGATCATACCAGGGTTTAGAGCAACGATCGTCACGGTGAGATGAATGACTCAATTTTTAGGTAAATTGTAATGTTATCGAAATAATGTGCGACGGATGCCTTGCTTAGGGCATTCGTCGCTTTTTTAATGCCTAAAAACGTGGTGGGGGATAGTGTCAGTATGTGGTAAGCAGTGGGGAAAAGTGGTAAATTATACCTACAGACATGTCGACTAAAAAACTCAAATGCACTTTTTCTTTGTTGGGAAACGTGAAATTTTGGAAAGGGGGTTGTGGCCGATGTTTATAGGTACATACGAGCACACCCTTGATACCAAAAATCGTTTAATTATCCCAGCAAAATTCCGTAATCAATTAGGTGATAAGTTTGTCATCACTAATTGGATGGAGCATTCCCTCCATGCCTTTACACAAGAGGGCTGGGAACAATTCATGGCCGAAATAAGTGCGATGAAGTCAACGCGCAAAGAAGTCCGTCAGTTCCAGCGTTTTATCATCGGTGGTGCGACGGATGCTGAGTTTGATAAAACAGGTCGTGTCAGCATTCCTGGTAATTTAAAAGAATATGCTCGACTTGAAAAAAACGTCGTGATTATCGGAACAGGCGAAAATTCCTTTGAAATCTGGGACGCCGATGAATTTAAGGCATATAACGAGGCAACCGCCGAAGATTTCGATGAAATTGCCGAAAATTTGGATTTTGATTTTTAACTAAGAAATGGTGGATGGATAGATGGTTGAATTTAATCACGTGACAGTTTTATTGAACGAGGCTGTCGATAATTTGGCCATCAAGCCTGATGGCGTTTATGTGGACGCAACCCTTGGTGGTGGCGGTCATTCTCAACTACTGGCGAGCCATTTGACAACCGGTAAATTATGGTCATTCGATCAAGACATGACGGCGATTAATTACAACCGTGAACATCTTGCGGCTGAATTAGCAGCCGGAAAAATCGACTTTATTCAAAGTAATTTTCGCAACTTAGCTGAGGCCTTAGTTGAAGTGGGCGTGCATGAAATCGACGGTATCGTCTACGACTTAGGTGTCTCATCACCTCAGTTCGATGATGGCCAACGGGGATTCTCATATAATTACGATGCCCCACTTGATATGCGGATGAACCAGGGCCAGGAGCTCTCAGCGCGCACGGTAGTTAATGAATGGCCCTTTAATGATTTGATGCGAATCTTGTCACGATATGGTGAGGAAAAATTTGCCAAACAGATTGCCCGCGCGATCGAACGGGAACGCGCCATCAAACCAATTGAAACAACTTTTGAATTAGTCGAAGTCATTAAGTCAGCCATTCCAGCACCGGCCCGTCGTACGGGCGGTCATCCCGCTAAAAAGTCATTTCAAGCAATTCGGATTGCGGTGAATGATGAATTAGGCGCAGTGGAAGAGTCACTGCAACAAGCCTTGGAGCTGTTAAAAGTCGGTGGTCGTATTTCGGTCATCACCTTCCATTCGTTAGAAGATCGTTTAGTGAAGACGATGTTTAAAGAAAAGACGACTTTACCAGAATTACCAAGTGGACTTCCCATTATTCCAGATGAAATGCAACCAGATTATAAACTAATTAATCGCAAGCCGATTGTACCTTCTGAAATGGAAATGGCGGCCAATCATCGGGCGCATTCAGCCAAGTTACGAGTAATTGAACGATTGCGTTAGTTATTAGAAAGAGTGAGGACTGACCATGGCGCAAGCTGTTAGAACAATTTCATATCCAGAACAACCCAAGCGGCGTCGTGTCCAGGCCAAACCTTCTGAACGTCGTTTTAGTGTGGCCAATCAACCAGTTCCGATGCGCTTGCAAGATTTCTTATGGTATATCGTAGCGGGTATTGTGGCTTTGACTGCCTTTATTTGCTACTCGGTTGTCAATACCCAAATCGAAACAGCCAATCAATTGGCCGCAACTACCACGGTGCAAACACAGTCAGTGCGTGATAAAAACAACACCCTTAAAGAAGAAATTAGTGCTTTAACGACCCAAACTCGTTTAAATAAAGTCGCCAGTAAAGCAGGTTTGACATTGCAAAATGGCAATATCAAAAATGTAAAATAAAGTAATTAGATTAGGCTTTCTTTAGCAAGAAATTGTGAGAAAGCCTAATTTTGTTTACAATGGTAAGTAGAATACATTTGACAAGGAATACGAAATGGCGAGAAAACGGCAATCATCTAAATCACAAACTGCAACATTCTTGACCTTCGGGGCGATGGTGCTTGCCATTTTAGGGATGGCTTCTGTCTATGCCAGGGTTGCGACGACGCATAAAGTTGATGGTCGTGATCTAAAAGCACAAACGCAACAGATTTATCGTTCACAAAACATCATTCAAGCAAAACGTGGTGCCATCTATGATTCAGTGGGGAACGTGCTGGCAGAAAACGCCTCAACCTACACCATTGCGGCGGTCGTCAAAAAACAGACCGATGGTGATTATGTCAAACCTAAACAAGTCACGCATGTCGCTAAGCTCCTTAAGAAGCAATTGGGTGGTAAGACGAGTTTTTATGCGACAACTTTGCGTGACGGTATTAAAAATGAACAATACCAAGTTGAATTTAGTACGCGTGGGTCTAATTTGTCGGAGAGCGATCATAAAGCGCTCATGAAGTTAAATATTAAGGGGTTGACCTTTGAATCACACCCTGCACGGCTTTATCCAAATGGCCAGTTCGCATCTGATTTGATTGGATATACAAAAACGGTGACTGATTCGGAAACTGGGTTAGATAAGGTTGAAGGATTCATCGGTATCGAAGCGGCGTTTAATCAGAAGTTAGCGGGTAAGAATGGTATCAAGCAGACGAGTCTGGATGCCGCCGATAAGGAAGCCACTAAGGGGACCAAGGCTGTTAAGAATGGGTACGATATTTATACGACTTTGAACATGAAGTTACAGCAATTGCTGGAAACCAAAATGGACGACTTGGACGAACATCTCGCCCCCGAACAAGCGCTTGCAGTTGTGGTGGATACCAAAACTGGCAATATCGTCGCTGAAACACAGCGACCAACGTTTAACGCCACAAAGGGCTTTACGAATTCATGGCAGAATCTCTTAGTGCAATCAGCCTATGAACCTGGTTCAGTCATGAAGGGAATCACCCTAGCAGCGGCGATTGATTCCGGTAATTGGGATGCCAGTGCGACCTATAAATCTGGTACTTTGAAGATTGGATCGCAAAAAGTTACTGACTGGAATGACGGTGTGGGTTGGGGGACCATTAGTTATTCTGATGGGATTGCCTTATCATCAAACGTGGCGATGGCGATGACCGAACAAAAGATGGGGGCCACGACTTGGCGGAAGTACATCAATAAATTCAAATTCTTGAAGTCAACCAAGTCAGGCTTGTTAGGTGAAGAAGTGGGGAACATCCAATTCCGTTACCCCATTGAACAAGCCGATACCGCGTTTGGTCAAGGTATCAAGGTCACCCCGCTGCAAATGATCCAAGCTTATACTGCCATTGCGGGGGATGGTACTGAGATTCAACCACATGTGATTTCAAAAATTGTTGACCCAAATACACATAAAATAATCTACAGTGCCAAGCGTAAGCAGGTCGCCAAGCCTATCTCAGCTAAGACGGCTTTGGCGACGCGTAAACAATTAGAAGCGGTGATTTATTCAGCTAAGGCGATCGGTTCGATGTATGCCATTCCGAATGTGCGGACAACTGGAAAGTCAGGGACGGCGCAAATTGCCACTTCGGCTGGTTACAGTCAGGCAGGCGATAACACCAACGAAATCCACTCCTGGATTGGGATGGCTCCAGCGGATAATCCGCGCTACATGATGTACATTGTGGTGAAGCGACCACAAAAAAACACGAACGATATCTCAACGTCAATGTCAACGGTCTTTAAGTCTGTCATGCAACAAGCTTTGAAGATGGATGCCTCAGATAATAAAGTGGTAGTTAGTAAGTCAGCCACAATCAAGGTGCCTGTTTTGAAGGGTGAAAACGTGACGACGGCCAAGAAAGAAATCGCGGCCAATAATCTGCAAGTGGAGGTGTTAGGAACTGGTGATACGGTTAAGGCGCAATATCCGGCAGCAGGTACGAAGACTTTACAAAAACAAAAGGTTTTCATCAACACTGGTAAAGTGATCACTGTTCCTAATATGCATGGTTGGTCTAAAAATGATGTGACGGCATGGGGAAAGTTGGCAGATATCAAGATTAATATGACGGGTAGCGGTTTTGTCTACGCACAATCCGTTGTGGCGACGACGCGTCTTGATAGCGGTGTGCATGAAATTACGGTAGAATTTAAAACACCGAAGAAATAAGGACAAATATCTAGTTTGATGAAATATGGAGGAAGAGATGATGACGGCTTGGTTAACCGGTCTGATCGTAGCCTTTGTCGCTACGATTATCGTTGAACCATTGTTGCGTGATTGGTTTAAACGTATCAAGGTGCAACAACTTGTAATTCGTGATAATGAACATGGCCCACAACATGCGTTTAAAGCAGGCACGCCAACCATGGGTGGCGCAGGTTTCATTGCAGTTGTCGCAGTGGCTTATACGGTATTAATGTTTGTGTTTGGCTTCCATTTCCAGAGTGCGGGTGGTTGGGCAACGCTCCTCGCTATCGTGATCTATGCGATTGTGGGTGGCTTCGATGACAGTGTCAAAATCTTTAATCATCGTGATGAGGGATTACGGTTCATTCCCAAGTTGACGGCCCAAATCGTCGCCGCGATATTGGCGGTGGTCATTCTGGCCGCTGGCCGGTTTGAATTTATTGTGCATTTGCCATTTGGGCTGCCGGATATCCACAGCGTGGTGCTGTATAGCATCTTTACGATTATTTGGCTCGTTGGTTGGTCAAATGCGACTAATTTGACAGATGGACTAGATGGGCTAGCCACCGGTACTGCTGTGATTGCGTATGTCGCTTATCTGGTGATTGCCTTACAACAAGGTAACCAACCGATAGTACTGTTGAATGCTGTCATGGTTGGTGCGTTAGTTGGTTTCTTTGCCTTTAATCATTATCCAGCAACCATCTTCATGGGTGACACGGGTTCGCTGGCTTTAGGAGCTGGGTTGGCAATGAATGCGTTAGTATTGCACGTTGAATGGTCGTTAATTTTGATTGGGTTGGTATTCTTTGTGGATACGTTGACGGTGATCATTCAGGTGACGTCATACCACTACCGCAAGAAGCGTATTTTCTTGATGGCCCCCATTCATCATGCATTCGAAAAGGGCGGCATTACCATGAATCCAGACAAGCCATGGAATGAATGGCAAGTTGATGCCTTCTTCTGGGGTGTTGGATTGGTCGCCACATTAATTTACTTCTTGGTTTTTAATTAAGAAGTGTCGGGTTTTACCCGAATACATATATTAAAAAAGAAGGTAATTCATTATGGTTAAGCATGTTTTAGTTGTCGGATTTGCTCGTTCAGGCGCTGCTGCGGCACGTCTTTTACATGCAGAAGGTGCTGAGGTGCTGGTATCTGATCCCAAGTTGGATATGACAGACGCACGGGTCCAGTCACTAACGGCAGCGGGGGTGCACTTTACAACTACACAAACCAATGATTTATTAAATGGCATCGATTTGGTGGTTAAGAATCCAGGCATTCCCTATACAGCCCCAATTTTAGTAGAAGCCCAGGTGCGTCACATTGAGATTGTGGTGGAAGTCGCATTGGCCCAGAAATACCTTGTGGGTGATTGGATTGCCATCACTGGTTCAAATGGTAAGACGACCACAACTGAAATGGTGGCAGCCGTTTTACGGCAGGCTGAGACCGACGAACACCATATCTATGTCGCAGGTAATATTGGCGTTCCAGTTTCTGAAACGGCGCCGCAAATGACCGTCCAGGATACGATGGTGACAGAACTAAGCAGTTTCCAATTGTTTGGGACACCGGCGGCACATCCCCATATTGCCGTGATCACAAATATCTTTGCATCACACTTGGATTGGCATGGTAATCGGGATGCCTATATCGAGGCCAAGTTGAACATTACCCGCAACCAAACACCTGCCGATTATTTGATTCTTAACTGGGATCGACCTGAATGGCAGGCTTTAGCAACGCATACGCAAGCGACAATCATCCCATTCTCACGGTTGAACTTGTCACACGCCGGTGCTTACCTACAAGATGGTGATCTTTATTTTAAGGATGAACGAATCATGGCGGCTAATGAAATTGGCGTACCGGGTGATCATAATATCGAAAATGCCTTGGTTGCGATTGCCGTGGGTAAGTTAAATCATATTCCAACTGCAAAGATTGCCGCCGTTTTGCGTCAATTTAACGGGGTAGCACATCGCTTGCAATTTGTGACTGAGTTTGTTGGTCGCAAAATTTATAACGATTCAAAAGCCACGGACATTGAGGCGACGGAAATGGCCTTATCAGGTTTTGAGACACCCGTTATTTTGCTAGCTGGCGGTCTGGACCGTGGCGACGATCAAACGCGCTTGATCCCGGCAATGCAAAAGCATGTCCGGGCAGTCATCACGTTTGGTGAAAATGGGCCACAGGTCGCCGCCGCCGCTAAAGCAGCGGGCTTAAAGACGATGACGGTGGAGAATGCGCCAGCAGCCGTGGCACCAGCGTTTGCCATGAGTGAACCAGGTGACGTCATCTTGCTCTCACCAGCGGCAGCTTCCTGGGATCAGTATCCAAATTTCGAGACGCGCGGTGAACAGTTTATGCAAGCCGTTCATGACTATATTGAGACACACAAACAAGGGGAATAAAAATGAAGGTTGTATTTTCAGGTGGTGGAACGGGTGGTCACATCTATCCTGCACTAGCCACAATTGAAACATGGCAGAAGCAGGATCCAACGTTGGACGTGTTGTATATTGGTGGTGAACGTGGTTTAGAAAAAGAGATTGTACCGGCTGCAGGGTTAGCCTTCAAGGCACTGGCAATACAGGGCTTTGTCCGGTCACTATCGCTAGAAAATGCCCGCACAATTTATCTTTTTTTGACGGCGACGCATAAAGCAAAGCAATTATTGAAAGCATTCCAACCAGATGTCGTGATCGGCACGGGTGGTTATGTCTCGGGTCCGGTCTTGTATGCCGCCCAACAATTGAAGATTCCAACTGTCCTCCATGAACAAAATTCAGTGGTTGGGGTGACAAACAAATTTTTAGCGCGGCATGTCACTAAAGTTGGCGTCGCTTTTCCAGCAGCACTAAAGGAATTTAAACCTGGGTTAGCAGAAGTCGTGGGTAATCCGCGCGCCCAACAAGTGGTTGCTGGCGAAAATGAAGCGCGTTTTGATGTGACGACTTTGGGTCTTCAGCCAAAGGTGCCAACTGTGTTGATTTTTGGTGGTTCACAAGGGGCACCACGAATTAATAAAGCTGTTGCCGAAGCAATCCAACAGTTCAATGGGCGTCCTTATCAGGTCATCTTTGCGACTGGGAAAAAGCGTTTTGGTGATGTCCAGGCATGGTTGCAAGAAAAGCAGGTCACAGTCGCACCAAACGTCGCGATTGTACCGTATATTGCTGATATGCCCCATTTAATGCCCCATGTAGATGTCGTAGTCGGCCGAGCTGGGGCGACAAGTTTAGCTGAACAAACGGCTTTGGGTAAGGCTATGGTCTTAATCCCAAGCCCATATGTCACGAATGACCACCAAACTAAGAACGCCCAAAGTTTAGTCGCCGTTGGGGCAGCGGAAATGATTACTGAGGCGTTTTTGACAGGAACGACCTTATTTGCCACAGTGGATCATCTCATGACAGATCCTAAATATCGTGAAAATATGGCGATGATGTCACAACAATTAGGTGTTCGTGATGCCGCTGATGAATTTATTAAGCTCATCAAGTCAACGGTCAAATAATGACGAAAGGAGTGGGTTGAGATGGATGAAGAAAAACAATTAAATCATTCGGACAAGAAAATGTCGAATCGTGAACGTCTTGATCATCTCGACAAACTCCTTGCGGGGGAAGTGGAGCCGACACCAACGGTTGCAGATGATGTCGCGAGTGGTTCAACCGCGGAATCCGAACAAGTTGATCGCGAGGCTAATCAGAAAACGACCGATGCACCAAGCTATCGCTGGCGACCAACCTTTCACCTCATGCCATACGAAAGCACGGCATTAAAAGTGCTCAGTAGCTTAGTTGCGATTGTGGTGGTTCTGCTTGTGCTTAATTCAAACTTGATGCGCGTGCAAAAGATCACCGTCACTGGGTTAGAACAAATGACTAAAACTGAGGTGTTAAAATCGGCGCGTTTGACCAAAGGCCAATCCATCTTTTTTCTTCAAACTGAACGTAATTATTATCGCCAAAATGCGCAGAAAAATGCGCTAATTAAAGATATTAGCGTGAGCGTGGATAGTACCAATACGGTGCACGTCCTGGTGAAGGAAAATCTAAAAGTCGGTTACTTTGAACGGCATAATAAACGTTATTTCCTATTAGCTGATGGCCAAGTCATCGTCGATGCAAAGAATTATTCCGTGTTGGATTTACCGGAATTTAATGATTTTAACGGCCATGTGCCGACATTGAAATCAGTCGTCAAACAGTTGGGCCAACTTGACCGACCGATTCGGACATCGGTTTCTGAGATTACATATTCGCCCACTAAGGAAAATCCCAAACGGTTGATCCTCTTCATGGATGATGGTAATGAAGTGTTAGTTTCTTCTAATCAACTAGCTAGAAAGTTGAAATATTATCCAGCCATGATTGCCCAGATGTCAGAAAATGGGGTCATTGACTTGCAGGTTGGTGCATTTGCCACGCCGTATGGACAATAAAAACGGCTGCTCTATCGTGAATCGTTAAGTTAGAACGAATATACATTTTTAATCAGGGATATTTTGTCAACTTATTGAACAAATTGCCATAAAACACGCCGTATGTGTAGAAGCAACGGCGTGTTTTATGGTATTATTTTATTAATAATGTTTTTATTGCATTAGTAAAGATTGAATATAAAACCAAATGCAGAATGCGTTTATAATTTCACAGAATGACATCAAAATGAAGAGGGAGGCCTTGATATGGCAAACCATGGTCTTATCGTCGGCCTGGACGTTGGAACTAATACGGTGAAAGTATTAGTTGCCGATGTTCGCAATCAACAAGTCAACATCATCGCCGTTGGACGCACAGTTTCACATGGTGTCAAACGGGGCATGGTAGTCGACATTGAGGCGACAGCCAAAGATATTCAAGCGGCACTTGATCAAGTTGTCGAACAAACCGGGGTGCAGGTTAGTGAAGTGATTGCCAATATTCACGCCGCAGACATCCAGATGCAACATGTTTCTGGCACAATTGCGGTTCAAGATAGTCAGCATATCTCATATGCTGACGTCCAGGCAGCCGTGGATCGCGCGCTTCAAATTCCACTGGCTGGTGAACGGACGGTGATCGACTTACAACCAACCGAATTCGTGGTTGATGATTTTGACGGGGTCCAAGATCCAAATGACATGGTGGGTGTCCACCTAACGATGAAGGGCTTAGCCTATATTGGCGCTCGGCCGTATCTGACAAACCTACGCGCAGCGATCGAACGTGCTGGGTTGACCGTTCGTGATTTTGTGTTAGCACCGTTAGCGTATACCCAAACGATTCCATCAGATGCTGAACAAGATTTTGGCACGATTTTGATGGATATGGGTGCGAGTCGGACCACCGCGATGATTGTCCAAGATCATCAAGTCAAATACATCTCCACGTTCCCCGCTGGAAGTGATAATATTACGCGTGATATTAGTACTGTCTTGAACATCGGGGTGCATGATGCGGACGAATTGAAGTTAAATGCCGGGGTCGCAACCGCTGAATTGGCCAATGCTAAGAACCAATTAACGTTAAATGTTGTTGGTAAAGAGACCCCAATGCAAATTTCTGAAGCTGAATTAGCCGAAATTATTCAGGCCCGGGTTGAACAAATTGTCGGTAAGCTGGGTGATCGGCTAACCAAGGTTTCAGGATTTGAGATGCCGGGTGGTGTGATTATTACCGGTGGCGGGGTGGCCTTACGGGGCATTGAAACTAAGATTGCCAGTGAATATGGCGTCAAGGTACGGCTCTTCTCACCAAGTGATATTGGACTAGGCCATCCTGGTTATGCGGGTGCTTGGTCAATCGTCCATTATGCTGCCCAACAATCACAGGTCGAATTGATCGTCAAACAAGCATTATATGGCTTACCATTGACTTTTGCACAGGCCCGGCGCACAACCGTTCAGCCAGTGCGTGAATCCCCAAAGGCAGCTAAAGCTAAAGTAAAAAGTGAAAAGCCAGTCACAGAACCGATTTCTGAGGCCGAGCCACAGGAAAAAATTTCGCTTTGGGAACGCATTAAGCGGGTTGTCGCTGATTCATTCGAAAAAGAAGACTAAACGGAGTCAACCCAGGTTTCCGTTGATTGGCCAGAGAGTTTTCTCGCTATCAATCAATGGAAATCTGGCAAGATAACTCTGTGAATGAAAAAAATTACATGACATAAAGGAGTTTCTCATGGATTTGCAAATGGATAACAACCAAGTATATGGTGCCACTATCAAAGTTATTGGTGTTGGTGGCGGTGGTGGAAATGCCATCAATCAAATGGTCGCTGCGGGAGCCGATGGTGTGCAATTTATCGTTGCTAACACGGATGCACAGGCATTGGATGCCTCACCAGCTGAAATTAAAATTCAAATTGGTACCAAAGTAACCCGTGGATTAGGCGCTGGTGCACGTCCAGAAATTGGTGAGGCTGCTGCCAAGGAATCAGAACAAGAATTGCAAGACGCGCTGGCCGGTGCTGACATGGTGTTTGTGACGGCCGGTATGGGTGGTGGCACTGGAACTGGTGCCGCACCGGTGGTTGCTAAAATTGCTAAAGACTCTGGTGCTTTAACCATTGGTGTGGTGACACGGCCATTTAGTTTTGAAGGACCTAAGCGTGGCAAGGCTGCCGCTGAGGGCTTAGCTAAGCTGAAAGAAAATGTCGACACGTTGATCGTCATCTCAAACAATAGCTTGTTGCAAATTGTCGACAAGAAGGCTTCCATGTTGGATGCGTTTAAGTTGGTCGATTCAGTCTTGGTTGATGGTGTCTCAGGCATTTCACAATTGATTACTAATCCTGGGTTAATTAACGTCGACTTCGCTGACGTCAAGACAACCATGGCTGATAAGGGAACAGCTTTGATGGGTATTGGTGTTGCTTCAGGTGAATCTGCTGCGGCTGATGCCACACGCAAAGCCATTGAATCACCATTATTGGAGTCAAAGATTGAAGGTGCAACGGACGTTTTGCTTTCAGTTAAGGGTGGCATGGACATGCCTTTGTGGGCTGCACAAGAGGCAGCAGATGCAGTTATCGCAGCGACTGGTGAAGATGTCAACGTGATTTTTGGAACAACCATCGATCCAGACATGCAAGATGAAATTGCCATCACAGTTGTGGCAACTGGTATTGATCGGCCAGCTGTGCAACGTCCCGTTGCCGACTTGAATGTTAATACAAAAACAACAACATCCACGGAAGAGACGCCGACTAAGGCAACGTCAACACCTGCATCATCCAATGATCCCTTTGCTGTTTGGAACACGATTGGTGACACGACGCCTGCGCAATTTGACGAGCCCGCAGCATCTGCCCAAAGTTTCGATACTGGTTCAAGCGATACAACGGAAGAAGAAGTCGAACGGCCACCGTTCTTCTCATTCAAGAACCGCGATAAGAACTAAGGAGGTCACCAAATGGGCTATAAAGATACGAGTGTCTACAAACTCATCATGGGCGATGGTCAAGATGACTTTGAAGGTGATTACTATGATGATGCCGACACACAAGCGACATCGAAACAAGCAACCACGCAAGCTGAGTCACAAACAAATTCAGCACCGCGTTCAAATCGAAATGTGGTCAATATGACTTCTGGCATTTCGGCATCAAATGATGGTGGTAAGATTGTGGTTTTTGTTCCACGAATCATGAGCGATGCTAATACGATCGCACAACGAATGATTGAAGGCGAAGCTGCCGTCGTTGACTTCCAAAATATGGACGAAGCACAAAAACAACGCACACTTGATTTCTTATATGGGGTTAAGTTCGCGATCAAAGGTGAGATTAAGCAAATTGGCAGTTCGAATGTTTATCTGGCCGTGCCACAAAACTTCGAGGTTGGTGGTGAATTAACTCAAACTTTGAAGAATAATTTCTAAAGTAAGAGGTAAATATGTTGGTATTAATCAAATTGGTATATTATGTAATTGAAGGTCTTGAAATGATTATCATTTTAGCGGCTCTCATGTCATGGTTACCTGGCGCCACAGATTCCAAGTTGGGACGAATCGTAAATCGTATTGCTGGATTAATTGTTGATCCGGTACGCCGGATTATGCCACGAACTAGCTTTATTGATTTTTCACCATTGGTTGCCATCTTGCTTTTGCAAGCAGCGCAACTAGGATTAACAGCGATTGTGCGAGTGCTTATTGGAGGCTACTAAGATGGCGGACAATATTGCACAGCATTTCCGACCAAGCGAACAAACATTTATTGCGCAAGGTGAAGATTTTATTCGCCAAGCCCTCGATGAATACCGGGCGGTTTTAACAGATTTTTTAAATCCACGTCAGATCCACATTCTAACAACCATCGTTAATCGGCAAACTGAATTAAAGTTCAAGACTTTTGGTGGTTATGAAGGTGCTGAAAGTCAACGCATGTTAATTTTTCCGAGTTATTATGAAGCCACGTTGGCAGATTTTGACATGACCTTGCTAGAGGTTAATTACCCGACTAAATTTGCTGAGTTACATCATAGTACGATTTTGGGGGCATTAATTCACAGTGGTATTGAACGGAGCAGTATTGGTGATATTCTAGCTGATGATACTGGTCGCTGGCAGATCATCTTGACCAATCCGATCGCTCGATTTGTAATGAGTGAAGTCGATCATATTGGTAAAAATAAAGTCCGCTTTATTGACACACCGTTTGAACAAGTGATTGCCACGACCGAGGACTGGGAAACCAGTTCGTTAACCGTTTCATCGTTACGACTAGATACAATTGTGGCAAATGGTTATAATATCTCTAGGACGCATGCCAAAGAGCTCGTCGAACGTGGTGCCGTACGCGTTAATTGGACTGATATTGACCGACCAGATTTTATGCTAGCGGTAAATGATTTAATTTCGGTGCGTAAATTTGGTCGCTTGAAATTGATGGCCGAAAATGGTTTAACAAAAAAAGATAAGTGGCGCGTCGAGATGGCGGTCATTAAGAAATAGAATGGAGAACTTATTATGCTAACCCCACAAGAGATTCATGCAAAAGAATTTTCAGGACGTGGTCGTAATTACGACAAGGCCGAAGTTAACGAATTTTTGGATCAAGTTGTTATTGATTTCGAGACAGTCACTGAAGAAAATAAGACTTTGAAGACGAAGTTGGCTGAGGCTGATGCAGCTGCTAAGCAAGTTGAAGACATGAAGCAATCAGTTAACGCTTCAATTTTGATCGCGCAAGAAGCCGCTGATCGTTTGAAGAAGCAAACTGAATCTGAAGTCGCTGCAACTTTGCAACAAGCACAAGTTGAAGCACAAAAGATTGTGATGGAAGCGACTGCAAAGGCTAATAACATTACGTCTGAATCACAACAAGTTAATGCTGCTCTTGTTGAGGAGAAGCAGGTATTGACAGCTGATATGGGTAACTTCAAGAATAAGTTGACGAGCTTATTGCAAGCGCAATTAGACTTGATTAACAACTCAAGCGAATGGGCTGAATATGGTGCTAAGCCTGCCGAAGCTGAAGTAACACCAGCGGCCTCAGAAGCAGCTACTGAAGATTCAGCTGAGTCCGTTGAAGCGTCATCTGCTGTTGAAACCGTCGTTGTTTTCCCAGAAAAGAGCAACGAAGCAGATAAGTTCTTGAACAACGACGAAAATTAGACTATGATATAGGTATTCTTTTGACCAAACGGAAATGGTGATACTGTACAGCAACCTGGGTTTGATGCGAGCCAGGCAGTTCCTCATTATTTCTTATCAGCAAAAGAGCAACTCGAATAACTCTTTTTTTGAGGCTGTTTCAGGTACCGTTTACCGGCGAAGAACAGTGAAAACGGGTGGTACCACGTTTACTACGTCCCGCGTTGATAGCAATATCGACGCGGGACTATTTTTTTTGAAAGGCAGATATCGATTCATGAAGATTAAAGAAACGCTGAACATCGGTAAAACCAAATTTCCAATGCGTGGCAGTCTCCCAAAGACCGAACTTGAACGCGAGAATATTTGGTTCGAAAACAAAGTCTATGAGCAACGGCAGAAGTTAAATGAGGGTAAGCCAACCTTTATGTTGCATGATGGACCACCATATGCGAATGGTAACATTCACATTGGTCACGCAATGAATAAAATTTCTAAAGACATTATTGTCCGTTACAAGTCCATGAATGGCTTCCGGTCACCCTATGTGCCTGGGTGGGATACCCATGGTTTGCCAATTGAGCAACAATTGACAAAAGCGGGCCATGATCGTAAGAAGATGAGCAAGGCTGAATGGCGTAAATTGGCTGAAAAGTTTGCGCTTGAGCAAATTGACACGCAACGCGCTGATTTTAAGCGTTTGGGTGTTTCAGGCGACTGGGATCATCCCTACATCACCTTATTGCCAAAGTTCGAAGCCGCGCAAGTACGTGTTTTCGGAGCGATGGCTGGTAAGGGATACATTTTCCGTGGTGGTAAGCCAGTTTACTGGTCATGGTCATCAGAATCAGCTTTAGCTGAAGCTGAAATCGAATACCATGATATCACGTCGAAGACTGCTTTTTATGGCAATGTCGTGGTTGATGGTCGGGGTGTCTTAGAGCCAGGTACCCAGCTGGTTGTTTGGACGACAACGCCATGGACGGTACCGGGTTCTCGGGCCATCACTGTCGGAGCGGACTTTGACTACGCGGTTGTGGTTGTTGATGATGTCAAGTACGTGGTAGCCGAGCAACTCCTTAGTAACCTAGCTGAGTCATTTGGTTGGCAGAACTATACCATCGAAAAGACGGTTAAGGGATCTGAAATTGAGCGAGTTACCGCAGCCCATCCATTTATCGACGGGTTGGAGCTACTAGTTTTGAATGGTGCACACGTCACGCTTGATTCTGGTACTGGGTTAGTCCACACGGCGCCAGACTTTGGTGAGGACGATTACTTTGTCTCTAAGGAATACGGCATTGAGCCCAACACGAACTTGGTGGATGATCAAGGTAAGTTGACTGAGGAAGCCGGGGCTGCATTTGACGGCGTTTTCTATCAAGATGCCGACGATGTGACTTTACGCTTGTTAACTGAGAAAAACCTGCTATTAAAGCAAGTCGATGTGAACCACTCATATCCATTTGACTGGCGGACTAAGCAACCAATTATTTGGCGAGCCGTACCACAATGGTTCGCCTCAATTGATGGTTTCCGTGATGACATCTTAAAAGCGATTGATCAAGATATTAATTTCTTACCAGAATGGGGTAAGAAGCGTTTGTACAATATGATTCGCGATCGTGGTGATTGGGTCATTTCACGACAACGTGTCTGGGGTGTGCCATTGCCAATTTTCTATGCTGAAGATGGTACTGAAATCGTGGACGAAGCAGTCATCCGACATGTCGCTGATTTGTTTGAAGAACATGGATCAACCTACTGGTTTGAGCATGAAGCCAAGGACTTGTTGCCTGAAGGCTACACGAATGAGCATTCACCAAATGGCATTTTCACAAAAGAAGAAGATATCATGGATGTTTGGTTTGATTCAGGTTCCTCATGGAACGGTGTGCTAAACACCCGAGAAGACTTGACTTACCCAGCTGATCTATACCTGGAAGGTTCTGACCAATATCGTGGTTGGTTTAATTCATCATTGATTACCTCAGTGGCGGTCAATGGGCATGCACCCTATAAGAATGTCTTGTCACAAGGATTCGTGTTGGATGGTAATGGTGAGAAGATGTCCAAGTCTTTGGGGAATATCATTGCCCCAGCTGATGTGGTCAAAGAGATGGGGGCTGAAATTATCCGTCTCTGGGTAAGCTCGGTTGATTCATCACAAGATGTTCGTGTTTCAATGGATTTGCTCAAGCAAACGTCAGAAACATACCGTAAAATCCGAAACACGATGCGCTTCCTATTGGCTAACACAGCTGATTTTAATCCTAACGAGGATGCGGTTGCCTATGCTGATTTGACCCCAGTTGATCAATACTTCTATGCGAAGTTCAATAAGTTGGTGGCACAGGTTAAGATGTCATATGATGCCTTTGACTTCATGCGTGTTTATAAGTCAGTTGTGAACTTCATCAATGTTGATTTGTCGGCTTTCTACTTGGACTTTAACAAGGATGTTTTGTACGTTGAAGCACCCAAGGGCGCTTTGCGCCGTTCAGCACAAACGGTTTTGTACAAGGTGCTACGCGATTTGGACAAGTTGTTGTTGCCAATTCTGCCCCACACAGCTGAAGAAATTTTTGAGTACATGCCATATGAAACGGCAGATTTTGCCTACCTGACTGACATGCCAGAGGTTGAAGAGTTAGCTAACGCTGATGAATTGATCGCTAACTGGACTAAATTTATGGCTGTACGTGATGCCGTCAATAAGGCATTGGAAGCAGCTCGTGGTCATGAGTTGATTGGTAAGCCAGCCGAAGCTGCCGTCACGCTTTACTTGACTGATGAACAA
Organism: Weissella soli; assembly: GCF_001761545.1. NCBI lineage: Bacteria > Bacillati > Bacillota > Bacilli > Lactobacillales > Lactobacillaceae > Weissella > Weissella soli. The sequence goes on from NZ_CP017326.1 coordinate 509,822, forward strand.
CGTGCCTTAATTGACGCGCTTGGTCAAGACGTCCGGGTGACGCTGTTGGTTTCTCAATTGCACTTGGCGGCAGTCAATGACGCCGATGCAGAAGTGCCAACTTTTGATGGCTTTAAGATCTTAGTTGAACATGCCGCAGGTGAGGTCTCACCGCGCGATCGTATGTTCCATATTGATCTGGGTGCCGATGTTGATTTCCCAATGTTATCAGCCCACGAAGCACAAATTATTCGTGAAAATTATCCTGAAGCAGTCACTGAAGGATTTGAAGTCTAATTTAAGCAGTAAAAGCGTCTAGTTTTTAATAACTAGACGCTTTTTTTGTAAAAACCGAACTTTAAAATAAATGCATAACTGTAATATTTATGTAAAAAACCCCTTTACAAAACAAAATCAACAGCCATTTAAAACGGTAGTAAACGTTTTATCAGTGAGTTAAATGAATAAAAAATGAGAAATGAAATTGTAAAGGAAAACGACACGCAAAAAAACAACATTTTTAGAGATTGACGAATGTATTGTTCGGGTATAAAGTTGGAAATAAGCATAAACGAAACATAAATCGCTTATGATAAATTTTTTTAAGGAGCATCATCTGATGTATAAGAAGTTCGTTGCTGGGGCATTGTTAGCCGTGAGTGCTGCTACTGCAATTACAGTAGCACCATCAAGCGCCGACGCTGCAAAGAAGAAGGTTTCTCTGAAGGAATTGAATGTGCAATTCGTTCCATCATCACAAGCTGACACGATTCAAGCCAAGGCTAAGCCACTTGAAAAGTTATTGAAGAAGCAATTGGGAATTCCTGTTCACGTAACTATCTCAACCGATTACAACACCATTGTTGAAGCAATGGGTTCAAAGAAGGTTGACATGGGCTTCTTGCCACCTGATGCTTATGTGCAAGCGCACAAGCAATACAAGGCGAAAGTGATTTTGCAATCTGAACGTTACGGTATTAACGACAAGAAAAACGATGGTTCAAACACTGACAAGTTGGTCAGCTACTACCGGGCCATGGTCTTAGTTAAGAAGGATTCAAAGATCAAGTCAATCAAGGACTTGAAGGGTAAGAAGATTGCCGTTCAAGATACAACGTCTGACTCTGGGTACTTGTTCCCGGCCGTTGATTTGTACAATAAGGGTGTGAACATCTTCAAGGGTGGCACCCAACTAGTTACAGTCAAGGGCCACGATCAAGGTGTCTTGTCAGTTTTGAATGGTGACACAGATGCTGCGTTCATCTTTGATGACGCCCGTAACATTGTTAAAGCTGACAACCCAAGTGTCTTCAAGAAAACTAAGGCATTGATGTTGTCTTCAAAGATTCCAAACGACACGATTGCTTTGCGTAAGGGTGTCTCAAAGAAGGATGCTAAAACCATCCAAAAGGCAATGATTAAGGTCTCAAAGACGACGCAAGGTAAGAAGATTTTGAATGATGTCTACTCTTGGGCTGGGGTAGCTAAGTCAAAGGATTCAAACTTCAAGGTTGTGCGTCAATATTCCGCACAACTTGAAAAATTGACTGCCAAGTAATTGCAAAAGTAAATTTAAGAATGGAGGTCTCTTTGGTAGACTTCCATTTTTCATCTATAGGCACACTGGCATACTCAGTGGCGCGTATTAATTAACGGTCCTATTGAGAGCCGTTAATCGTACATACAAAATGATTAGGAGTGAGAATATGGCTGGCCAAGCGGGAACCATTAAAATTAACCATGTTTCAAAGATCTATCCGAATGGAACAATTGGGCTTGATAACATCAATTTGGATATTGCAGCTGGCGAGTTCGTTGTGATTGTCGGCTTGTCGGGTGCGGGGAAGAGCACCTTGTTGCGAGCAATCAATCGATTACATGATGTGACCACGGGTGACATTTTGATTGATGGTCAAGATATTACCAAAGCGCGCGGTCAAGAACTTCGCCACCAAAGGCGTGATATCGCGATGATTTTTCAAAATTTTAACTTAGTCAAGCGCGCAACTGTTGCCCGCAACGTGTTGGCAGGTCGGGTGGGTTATTATTCAACTTTCAAGTCAGCTTTTGGTTTGTTTTCAAAGGCAGACAGAGAAAATGCCGCCAAGGCGTTGCAGAATGTTAACATGGTTGAAAAATACTATACGCGTGCCGATGAATTATCAGGGGGGCAACAACAACGGGTGGCAATCGCCCGGGCGATGGTACAGGCACCAAAAGTTGTTTTGGCCGATGAACCCATCGCGGCACTAGATCCTAAGAATACCAAGATGGTGATGGATGATTTGAAGCGGTTGAATACTGATTTGGGGCTGACGGTCATCGTTAATTTGCATTCGGTACCGTTGGCATTAGAGTATGCGACCCGGATCATCGGACTAAAGGCGGGTAAGCTAGTCTATGACAAGCCTATCGCAGCAGTTTCTGAGCATGATTTTACTGATATTTATGCTGAAGCTAAAGATAAGGGGTGAGCTTAAATGAACGCGATTATTCCAGAGCGTGCATTTGCAGCTAAGTGGCATCTAAAGGGTGCCCTCATCACGCTTTTATTGCTGTTAATTATGATTGGTTCAGGCATTAATACAGGGGTGTCAACTGACTTTAGCTGGGATCAATTTTGGCAGATTTTTATTAAGATGGCGCATCCCGATTGGGGCTACGCCAGCGCTGTCATCACACCACTTTTACAAACCGTACAGATGTCGATTGTCGGTACTTTGTTAGGTACGTTGATTGCAATCCCGTTTAGTCTGTTGGCAGCGCGTAATATTGTGAAAAATCCAGTCTTACGCAATCTAATTCGCTTTGTGCTAGGCCTAGTGCGTTCCTTGCCAGACTTATTGTTGGGGGCATTATTCGTGGCCATCGTGGGTATCGGTCCCATGGCCGGTGTGGGTGCCTTGACTGTGTTCAGTTTTGGGATGGTTTCAAAGCTATTTTATGAAGCGATTGAAACCATTGATGAGGGGCCGATTGATGCGCTCACAGCAACAGGGGCTAATGCCATCCAGACGATTGTTTTTGCGGTCATTCCCCAGGTGATGAATCAATTCTTAAGTTACTTCTTGTACACCCTTGAAATCAATGTCCGGGCATCTACTGTGTTAGGTTACTTGGGCGCCGGTGGTGTCGGACTGTTCCTACAACAAACGATGCAAATGTTCCGTTACGACCGGACGGCAATCGTTATCATTGCCATCTTCATCGTTGTGGTGTTGGTTGACGGACTATCAAATCGACTACGGGAGGCTTTGACATAATGACAACAATTCAACGCAGTCCATGGCAACACTTACGGCCCTGGTTAGTCACGCTGCTGGTATTGGCCATTGTTGGGTGGGCCTTCTCAGGGATTCCGCTAACCAGCTTGAAACCAACGGCCCTTGAAATTACCAAGTCCATTTTGCATGGTTTGTTCCATCCAGAATGGAGCTACGTTTATACTGGTGATGGTGAAGATTTATTGGCAGCTTTGGTTGAGACCTTAGCGATTGCATTCCTAGGAACCTTTATTTCGGCTATTTTGAGTGTGCCGTTTGCTTTCTTGGCGGCCCGTACGTCGCATAAGTTCTTCACGCCCCGTTCAACATTTGGGAAAGTGATTTTGACAATCGTACGTGTGTTCCCAGAATTGGTTTTAGCGATTATGTTCATCAAGGCGGTTGGTCCCGGTGCTTATGCCGGTATGCTGGCGGTTTCCATTCATTCAATCGGCATGTTGGGAAAGTTGTTTGCTGAAGCCATTGAAAACATTGATCATGGTCCAAATGAAGCCATTGTGGCTGCCGGTGGATCAGCGCTCGATGGGTTGGCATTAGCAACATTTCCGGCTGTTTTGCCAGAATTTATGAATTACACCTTATATCGCTTTGAAATTGCGGTCCGTTCGGCCTCTATTTTGGGGATGGTTGGTGCCGGTGGTATCGGTGCGCCCCTCATTTTCGCCTTACAGACCCGTAATTGGCCACGTGTTGGGATTATTCTCTTGGGCATCATCGTGATGGTGACAATCATTGACTACATTTCAGGCAAAATTCGGGCACGGTTAGTTTAGTTAAACCTAATTAATGCTATAATAAGAGTCAAATCATAGATTTGGCTCTTTTTTTGAGCGCAAAAATAAAATTCTTCAAGGTTGGGTCGGTGTGATGGCAGATTTGCTCGAAATTGCCTTACAACTGAATAGTGAACGGCAGATTGTCCATGTTGATATGGATGCCTTCTATGCCCAAGTCGAGATGCGTGAACATCCAGAGTATCGGCAACGCCAGCTTATTCTAGCAGAGGACCCACGGCATAATGGGGGGCACGGGGTAGTGGCAACCGCCAATTATGCCGCCCGTGCACTGGGAGTCCATTCAGCAATGAGTGCAATTGAAGCGTTACGGTTAGCGCCTGACGCGTTATTTGTACGGCCGAACTTCACATTATATCGTGCAGTGTCTGCGCAAGTTCATGAGATTTTCCATCGTTATACAGATATTGTTGAGGGGGTGGCCTTTGATGAGGCCTATTTAGATGTGACGGCCAATAAATTGGGCTTTACAGCCGCGATTGCCTTAGCGCATCATATGCAACAAACGATTTTTGATGAGTTGCACTTAACCTCCTCCGTGGGGGTGTCGTTTAATAAATTTTTGGCAAAATTAGCTTCCGAACACAATAAACCAGTTGGGTTCACTTTTGTCGGTGTTGATGATATTCGATCTTTCCTAGATCCCTTGCCCGTCGGTGATATTCAGGGAGTTGGTAAGCAAACGGAAATTAAGATGAAGGAGCTAGGTATCGAAACTGGCGCACAGCTTTATCAGACGGACCAAAGCACCTTGCTGGCCCATTTTGGTAAGATGGGGTACGAATTTTATCGTCGGATTCGTGGCGTTGATGATCGGCAGGTGGAGTGGCAACGGGAGCGGAAATCATTGGGCAATGAACGCACCTTTAACCCATTTTTGCAATCTGAGGAAGAAGTGCAAGCACAATTGACCCGGCTGGCTGAACTGTTAGCAACGGCGTTAACCAAACGGCAGATGCATGGGAAAACATTGGTGTTAAAAGTCCGCACGGAAGCCTTTGTCACTGAAACAAAACGACTGACGCAGATCGATTTTTATGCCAATGATGCATTGCTTTTTGAACGTTTAGCCCAAGAAATTTGGGAGGACTTGGGTGGCTTCCAGGAGCGGATTCGGTTGTTGGGGTTAACCATGACAGGACTGGCCCCCGTGACCTTTGAGAATTTACCGCTTGATTTATATCATTAAAAGTGTTGAACGTGATACAATAAAGGGTACTAAGCGATTATGTAGTTGTTACCAATAGGTAAGTATAAATTAGAAACGGGTATATCAATGACAGCGCAGACAGCGATTTTAGCGCAAATTAAAGCAGCTGACACCATCATCATTCATCGCCACCAACGGCCGGATCCAGACGCATTTGGCGCACAATTCGGTCTGGCTGAACTAATTAAGTCAAGCTACCCTAATAAACGGGTGCATGTGGTTGGCAAGTCATTTCCAAGCGGTGAATGGATGGGCGCAATGGAAGATATTGCCGATGACATCTATCGTGATGCCTTGGTGATCGTTGTTGATACGGCGAATTCACCACGTGTCGATGATCAACGTTATGATTTGGGGCACACCCTCATTAAAATTGACCATCATCCTAATGATGAACCATATGGTGATTACAACTGGGTTGTTGAGGGTGCTTCATCAACGTCAGCGTTGATTTTTGATTTCTATCGAACTTTCAAAGATGAGATGAAATTGTCCGATGCAGGTGCCTCATACCTGTACGCTGGTATTGTTGGTGATACTGGACGCTTTTTGTATGCAACTACTTCAGACACAATGAGCGTTGTTTCTGATTTGATGACGTTCAATTTCGATTGGTTCAAAATCAATCAGCAAATGGACACGATTTCACCGGTTGCCGCCCAGATGTCTGGTTATGTCTATAATCATATGACGATCACTGAAGAAGGGTTTAACTACATTATTTTGACTAAGGAGATTTTGGAACAATTCGACTTGGGCGATTTTGGAACTTCTTTCGTGGTACCGTTGCTTGGTAAAATTAATACTGTTAAAGTGTGGGCTGTGTTCCAAGAAGATGATGATGGCACTTTCCGAGTCCGTCTCCGTGCACGTAATACCGTTATCAACGGTATCGCTAAAAATCATGGTGGTGGTGGCCATGCCTTCGCTTCAGGAGCAAAAGCCAAAGATATTGATGAAATTAACGACATTGTTGCGGAAGCCAATGCCGTCTTGCGAAAGGAAACGAACTAGTGGCAAAATTTACTGACTATAATCTACGTCCAGAACTATATAAAGCGTTGGCGGAGATTCGTTTTACCACCCCAACAGCCGTTCAAGAAAAATTAATTCCAGTGGTCTTACAAGGACGCTCAGTCGTCGGCGAATCACAAACTGGATCTGGAAAGACCCATACGTTTTTAATTCCAATTTTTGAGAAGTTGGATCTTAAAAATCACAAGGTCCAAGCTGTGATTACCACCCCTTCCCGTGAATTAGCTTCACAAATTCATATCGCTGCTAAGCAATTGGCGAGTGGGTTTGCTGAGGAAGATCAACCCCATATTGGTTACTATATTGGTGGCACTGATAAAGCACGTCAAATCAGTCAGCTCGAAAATAGCCAACCCCAGATCGTGATTGGCACGCCTAGTCGTATCAATGACTTATACCGTTCAGGTGCTTTGGATGTCCACACAGCCACACAAATGGTTGTGGATGAAGCTGATATGACACTTGATGGTGGGTTCTTGCCAGATGTCGACGCCATTGCCGGTGCCTTGCCTGCAGATCTACAAATGATGGTCTTTTCAGCAACTATCCCGCAGAAATTACAACCATTCTTACGTAAGTATATGAATAATCCAGTGATCGAAGAAATTCCCACGGAGACGGTGATTGCCAATACCATTACGAATCTTTTGGTAAGTACTAAGGGTAAGACAAAAGATGAGATGATTTATCAACTCTTGACCATGGGAACACCCTATATGGCCTTAGTGTTCACTAACACTAAGACTCGTGCCAAGGAACTGGCCCATTTCTTGCGCGTACAAGGGCTCAAAGTCGCCGAAATTCATGGTGATATTCAACCCCGTGAACGTAAGCGGACGATGGCTGCCGTCCAACACCTTGATTTTCAGTATGTCGTTGCCACTGACTTAGCTGCCCGTGGTATTGATATTCCAGGGGTTGATTTGATCATTAATGATGGCATTCCTTCTGAACTAGAGTTCTTCGTGCACCGTGTCGGCCGTACTGGTCGAAACGGACAATCGGGAACCGCGATCACCATTTACGATCCTGATGAGGAAGACCGCGTCGCTGCGGTTGAAGGCATGGGGGTAGAATTTATTCCAAAGAACTTCTCCAAAGGGGAGTTGAAGGATGGTATCGACCGGCGCCGTCGTCGTCAACGTACTAAATCTACGGTGAAACTTGATCCAACCATGATTGGTTTGGTGATGAAAAAGAAGAAGAACATCAAACCAGGTTACAAGCGTCAGATTAAGAGTGCGATTGCCCGCGATGCCAAGTACAAAAAGCGGGTTGAAGAGCGTGAAGAGTTACGCTCAAAGCGTAAGGCAAAAAAGAATTCTAGCGGAAAATAAAATGTTCAGTGCATTGGATGGGTGTTTGTTTGCCTAGATGATGACCGATAGTTATTGGTTAAATCGATAATTTAGAAGAAGGTATTTATTTTGATTACATTGAAGTCACAACGTGAAATTGAGGCTATGGCCGAATCTGGTGCCATTATTGCTGGTATGCACCAAGAGTTACGTAAACTGATCAAGCCAGGGATTTCTACTTGGGCCATTGAAGAATTTGGCCGTAAGTATATCGAGGACCATGGTGGCCGTGCTGCTCAAATCGGGTTTGAAGGTTTTGAGTACGCAACCACGATTTCGGTTAATGATGAAGTGGCCCATGCTTTCCCACGTAAGGGATTGTTTCTTAATGAAGGTGACATTGTTAAGGTCGACACGGTGGTTGACTTGAATGGCGCCTACTCGGATTCAGCTTGGACGTATGCCGTTGGTGAAGTTTCGCCTGAAGTGCAACGTTTGATGGATGTGACGAAGCAAGCCTTGTATATTGGTATTGACCAAGCACAAGTGGGTAACCGCTTGGGTGATATTGGGGCAGCCATCAACGCTTTTGTCGAAGATGAAAACGGTTATGGTAACGTGCGTGACTACATTGGTCATGGTATCGGACCGACTATGCATGAAGAACCCGCTGTGCCTCACTATGGGGTGGCCGGTCATGGCTTGCGATTAAAGCCTGGTATGACCATTACCATCGAACCGATGGTTAATTTAGGTGGCTGGGAAGTTGAGACTGACCAAGAAGATGGTTGGACTGTACGCACTTTAGATGGCTCATGGTCTGCCCAATACGAGCACGTTATTGCGATCACTAACGACGGACCCAAGATTTTGACTTCACAAGATCCTGAGTTTGACGCAAAATATTTGTTGTAAAAAATCAATCTGATTCAGATCCGAATGGGGCTGGTTCAGATTTTTTTTGCGTCATTGGCTGACCTCGAAAAGTTAGCCAGCATTGTTGATGTTTTAAAAGCGAATAGAAATAAATTGAGGTGCACATGTTAAAAATTGGAAATGCCCAAGCCACGGCTAAACGCCCAATTATTGCCACCAGTATCACTGCTCAAAATGTGACCGAATTATTAGCACAAATGAAGCTTGCAAATGCTAGTGCGGCGGACGTCATTGAATGGCGGATTGATTACTTGCTAGCCAAGCAACCAGTTGATAGTGCCTTGATTCGACAGGTACGACAGACGGTCATCAAACCAATGATTTTCACTTGGCGAACGGCGACTGAAGGTGGATTATTTGGCTTTAATGCCAAAATGTATCGCAAGCTATACCTGCTTGCGATTAAAGCCGGGTTTGAGGCCATTGACATTGAGGCCGCCTGGTTGTTTGAAATGACCCCATTGCTGACGGCTGCTAGGCAACATCGGGTTGTCGTGATTGGTTCTTATCATCATCCAAAGCGGACGCCAAATGATCTGCGGGCACATTTTGATAAACTGTTTAGCGCGCCGGTTGACGTTGTCAAGGTAGCAACCTTCGCCAATGATGCCGCTGATGTCGACCGCCTCCAAACAGTGAGCGCCGACTATGCAGCACACCAGGTAAAACCATTGATTACGATGGCCATGGGTAGCGTTGGGCAGCGTTCACGGCTTGAAGGTCTTCGTTATGGTTCCGAGTTAACGTTTGGCGCACTTGTGAATGCCTCGGCCCCTGGTCAATTAGCTTTAGCTGACTTAGCAAAGCATTTTTCAACACACTAATGGACAGTGACTCTCTCTTGATTAGAATAATCAAAAGAGGAGCCATCAGATGTTAGTAGCGGTGACTGAAAACGGTCGTTTTGTCCAAGCAAATGAACTCACTGTCCAGGCAAAAACCAAACTGTATCATTGTCCAGCTTGTAAAGGGGCGGTGCGACTGAAGATGGGCGAAGTGAATCTACCCTATTTCGCCCATGTTAATTTGATTGAATGTGATAGTTTTGCTGAAGGAGAATCCGCCGGCCATTTGACTGGCAAATTAGCCATTCGTGATTATTTTCATGCGCAAGGGGCTGTAGTCACTTTGGAGCAATATTTTCCCGAGGTGCAACAACGGGCGGATGTCCTGGTTGAATTCAATGGTGGCCGCTTTGTCATTGAGTACCAATGTGCACCCATTAGCGTCCAAAAGGTCATCCATCGTACGGCAGGCTATCGCCAACTTGGACTACGAGTGATTTGGGTGCTAGGTGATACCTACCAAGCACGCCAGCTTAGCCGGGCAACCTGGGCCAAATTTTCACAGATTTTGCATGGAGAATTGCAGTTATGTGTGTGGCGCATGCAGCCAGGGTGCTTTGAGTGGCTGAGTTGGATGGAACAAGACTTTACTCATCGGCAAAAGCAACACGTGGTGAAAACGAAGTTAGCCGAAATTCAGCTCTTGAAACTACAACAACAAATCACCAGAAAAGACCCGTATTTACAACGCATTGTCCTGGAATTATATCGTTTGCAACGTCGTTTAGTCGGCATGCCATGGATGGTGCACAATATTATTGGACTACCAGGTGGTGTTAAGGGTGAAGCATGGCCGGTCAAGTTAATGCTATATCTAGCAATCGAAAGTGGTCCCAAAACGCAAACCCAGTTACTAAAACAGTTAGCAAATTGTGAATGGCAAAAGTTCGGGGTTGCTTCCGTCAGGCAAGTTCAAGCCCTGTGGTTGAATCGCATGTTAACGCAATGGTTTGAAGCGGGTGAAATCGTCGTGAATGACGGGCAAATCAGTCTGACGACGGCCCCAAATTGGTATGCTGATTACCAAGAAAAACTGGCTGGGTTAAATATAGCTCCTGAAAATAATGAAAAAACATCTAAAAAATGATAAAATGCTAATAATTTAAGGTTTGGTGTACCAAACGAAATAGAGAACTGGAGAAAAAATATGGCTACTGAATTACCAACACGTGACTCGTTGCCTGAGTCAGCGACTTGGGACCTTTCAAAAATCTACGCAACTGATGCAGCATGGGATGCAGAATATGCTGCATTAGAATCCAAGTTGGCACAGGCCGATAAGTATGCAGCTGATTTAACAACCTCTGGTGCTAACCTGTATGCTGGTTTGACATATGGGTTGGAAGTCATGCGTACCCTAGAAAAATTATATGTTTACGCCTCAATGAAGTCTGATCAAGATACCACTAATTCGAAGTATCTTGGCTTGGATTCACGAGCACAAGCATTGGCCGCTCGGGTTTCCGCAGCAATTTCATTCTTTGATCCGGCCGTTTTGGCGCTGTCAGATGAAGCCCTAGAAGCCTTGTTTGCACAAGAACCTAAGTTAGGTGAGTACAAGCACTACTTTGATAGTATTTTGACGCAAAAAGGGCATGTTTTGTCTGCCGAAGCTGAGGCCTTATTAGCAGGCGCTTCAGATGTTTTCGGAGCTTCACAAAATACATTTGGTGTCTTGGATAATGCTGATATCAAGTTTGGCGAAGTTGAAGATGAAAATGGCGAATTTGTCCAGTTATCAAATGGTGTCTACAGCCGATTGTTAGAGTCAACCGATGGGGATGTTCGCCGGGATGCTTTCCAAACCTTTTACGATTCATATATCGATTTGGAGAACACCTTTGCGTCATTGATTGCCAGTCATATGAAGGGACACAACTACTTGGCCAAGGTGCGTCATTACGACAGCGCCCGGCAAGCAGCCTTAGCAAGCAATCATGTCCCTGAGTCAGTTTATGATACCTTGGTTGACGAAGTGAATAAGCACTTACCTCTGTTGCACCGGTATGTCGCTTTGCGTAAGCAACTTTTGCACCTGGAAGAGTTACATACCTATGATTTGTATACGCCAATCTTAGGGACGCCCGATTTAGTCGTCGATTTTGAGTCAGCCAAGGCAGACTCGTTGCAGGCCTTAGCACCACTGGGTGAGGATTACTTGGATATTGTGCAAGAAGCATACGATAACCGTTGGATTGATGTGATCGAAAACAAAGGTAAACGTTCTGGGGCCTATTCAGGTGGTTCATATGACACTAACCCATATATCTTGTTGAATTGGGTTGATAACTTGGACAATTTCTATACCTTGGTGCACGAAATGGGCCACTCTGTACATAGCTATTTGACTCGCCATGCACAACCCTATCATTACGGCGATTACCCAATTTTCTTGGCTGAAATTGCATCAACGACCAATGAAAACTTATTGACTGCCCACTTACTGCAAACCGTTGAGGATAAAGCATTGCGGGCCTACATTCTAAACCACTATCTTGATGGGGTGAAGGGCACGGTGTTCCGTCAAACGCAATTTGCTGAATTTGAGCAGTGGATGCACGAGCAAGATGCAGCTGGTATCCCATTGACCGCCGATGTTTTGAATGAAGCCTATGGTGAGCTGAATCAACGTTACTACGGTGACGCATTGACATTTGATGAAGAGATTGCGCATGAATGGGAGCGCATCCCCCACTTCTATTACAATTACTATGTCTTCCAATATTCGACAGGCTTTGCAGCAGCAACCGCGCTGTCACAAAAGATCTTGACGGAAGGGGAACCAGCTGTGGCGGCATATAAGACTTACCTGAAAGCCGGCTCTTCAGCTTACCCAGTGGATGTGATGAAGGCAGCGGGTGTCGATATGACGAAGGCCGATTACTTGGTTGATACATTTAAGGTTTTTGCAGAGCGTTTGGATGAGTTCGAGGCCCTGGTTGCAGAGCTTGGCAAGTAGGTCAAAAAGTTTGCAAAACACTGATGAATTCGTTATAATAAACTATGTTGATTGAATAGCTCTTAATTGAGTGGCCGGAAGAAATTTTCCTGGCCGCTCATTTTTTTAGAGTAAAGCTGCTGTGCAGTGGTTGCACGATGCAACACCATCACATTGTGAAGGGAGGAGATGACCTATGGCAAATGTTGTAGAAACAGTAAAATCAGTCTTGGAACCGGCGCTTTTTGATAAAGGTTACGATCTTTGGGACGTCGAGTATTCCAAGCTAGGTTCAGATATGATTTTACGAATCTTGGTAGATCGCTTAGAAGGTGCTATCTCAATGGATGATTTAGTGTCTTTGACGGAGATTATCGGTGATTTGGTTGATGGTATTGAACCAGATCCATTCCCAGAAGCCTATATGATGGATATTGCATCGCCAGGCGCTGAACGTGAATTAAAACGCGATCGAGATTTTGATTGGGCAGTTGGCAAATTCATTCATGTGGATTTAAGCACCCCTTTCCAAGATCAAACATCATTTGATGGCGAACTAGTGGCGGTAACTGATGAAGCGCTGACTGTCGCAATCACAGTAAAGGCCAAACGTCAGTTGATCGAAGTTCCACGGGAACTTGTGACACTGGCCCATCTAATTATTGGTATGGAACGTATTTTAACGACCGATGCCGATTACCAATGGGCGTTGAACAAGTTAGTTCGCGTGACAACTTATCAGAAAATTGATGGTAAGAAAGAATTTGAGGGTGAGTTAGCAGAACTAAGTGAGGACCAGCTCGTAATCGTTGATCAAGAAGATCAAGCGTTTGCGGTTCCACGTTCTGCGATTGCACAAGCCCGACATGCAAATAACTTTTAGTGGAGAAAGATAATGAGTAAGGAACTTGTTAGTGCTTTAAACGCTCTTGAACAAGAAAAGGGAATTAAGGCGGAAACGCTTGCCGCTGCCATCGAAGAAGCATTGGCAAAAGCATATGCAAAGGATCACGCTGACGCTGAAAACGTTGAAGTAAACTTCGATTTGAAGAAGGGTGCGATTAAAGTTTTAGCTGTTAAGAAGGTCGTTGATGATGATGAAAAAGAAGATGACAACACAGAAATTTCCTTGTCTGACGCTTTAGATATCAATAAGGCCTACGAAATTGGTGATGAAATTAAGTTTGACCAAACACCAAAGGACTTTGGCCGCATTGCAATTGGCACTGCGAAGCAAATTATTTTGCAAAAGGTGCGTGAAGCAGAACGTTCAATTGTTTATAACCAATATTCAGAATACATTGACGAGATTATTACCGCTGAAGTTGAGCGCGAAGACACCCGTTACTTGTATATGATTTTGCCTGGTGGTCAAACGGCTGCTATGAAGCCAAATGACCAAATTGCCGGTGAAACCTACCGGATGGGTGACCGTATCAAGGTCTTGGTGACGGAAGTTGAAAAAGAAGTCAAGAAGGGTCCTCAAATCTTTGTGTCGCGCGCGGCTGAAGGTTTGGTGAAGCGATTGTTCGAGGCTGAGGTGCCAGAAGTGCAAGATGGCATTGTCGAAATTCGCTCAATTGCACGTGAAGCAGGTGATCGTTCAAAGGTCGCCGTCTACTCATACAATTCAAACCTCGATCCTGTGGGTACCATGGTTGGTCAACGAGGCGTCCGTGTGCAAGCAGTCGTCAACGAATTGTCTGGTGAAAACATGGACATCATTGAATGGAATGAAGACCCAGCACAATTTATCATTAATGCGTTGAGTCCTGCTGAGGTTGTCGAAGTTATCTTTGACCCAACCAACGAGCGCGGTGTGACAGTCTTAGTGCCTGATTACCAATTATCATTGGCAATCGGTAAGAAGGGCCAAAATGCCCGCCTGGCAGCACGTTTAACTAATTTCTCAATTGACATTAAGCCAGAGTCAGACCGTGAAGCTGTGATTGCTGAAATGGAACAACGGGTTGCAGAGCAACACAATGGACCAGTGCGACATGAGCAACCAATCGTTGAAGTGGCTGACGATTTTGAGAATTTTGATTTGGACGCTGAAGACTAAGCTTGTCCGCGCATAAGGAGAACTGTTATGAAACAACGAAAGATTCCAATGCGTAAAGACATCGTTACTGGCGAAATGGTTCCTAAAAAGGAATTGGTGCGTGTTGTACGGACAACCGAAGGAACTGTCGAACTTGATCCAACAAACCGGGCCAATGGTCGTGGGGCATATATCAGTTTAGATGTAGAAATTGCTAAGAAAGCCAAGGCTAAGAAAACGTTTGATCGCGTCTTTGAAACTAAGCTTGAGGACAGTTTCTATGACGATTTGATTGCCTATGTTGATCATCAACAAGCGCGTAAGGAATTGTTTGGCGATGCAAAATAAGCAAAAATTATTAGGATTACTTGGGTTAGCCCGTCGCGCTGGTAAGTTAGTTACTGGTGAAGATATGGTGCTTGGTGCAATTCGCGGTGGCAAGGCTAGTTTAGTCATTTTCGCGGCGGATGGTGGTGCAAGTAGCCTTAAGAAATTTACAGATAAAACAACAAGCTATGGCGTGCCTTTTACAACAGCATTGACCCGTCAAGAAATAGCTGACGCAACTGGCATGGCGCGCACAGTAATCGCTGTCGCTGACCGTGGATTTGCAAAAAAAATGCGAGAATACTTAGAAATATAGGAGGGTGAACATGACGAAGCGAATTTTTGAATTAGCAAAAGAAATGAACGTCTCATCCAAGGAACTAGTCGAAGCTGCCAAGAAAGCTGGCATGGACGTTAAGTCACACATGTCAACCATCGATGATGCACAAGAAAGTACCCTACGTAAGAGTGGTAAGGCATCAGCAACAAAGCCTGCAGCCCCAAAGGACAGCAAGCCTGCAGCCCCAAAGAATCACACTAACGGCAACAAGACTGAAAAGACAGCACCTAAGCCTGCTGCCAATAACCAGCCTACTAATGCTGGGGATGTCGAAGAGACGACGGTACGAATTGTGCGTAATGATAAGCGTAGCGATAAGAACCGGACGCAAAACAGCAATTCACGCCAAAACCAAAACAATCGTAACGGCCAAAATACTGGCGGTAACAAGAACTGGAATGGCAAGAAGGGCAAGAAGAATAATCGTAACAATCACCGTCGCGATGAAAACCGACCAGCCCCAACTGTTCGTAAGAATCAACCATTGCCAGAAGTTTTGGTCTATTCAATCGGGATGAACGTGCAAGATATTGCGAAGTTGATTCACCGTGATGCCAGTGAAATTATCAAGAAGTTGTTCATGCAAGGCGTGATTGTTAACCAAAATCAATCCTTGGATACAGAAACAATTGAATTGTTGGCTTTGGACTATGGTATCGAAGCAGAGCAAAAGGAAGAGGTCGACATCGCCGACATCGACCGGTTCTTTGAACAAGAAGTTGAAAATGACGAAAACCTAGTGCCACGTGCGCCAGTTGTTACAATCATGGGTCACGTTGACCATGGTAAGACGACTTTGTTGGACTACTTGCGTAACTCACATATCACCGAGGGTGAAGCTGGTGGAATTACCCAACATATTGGTGCCTACCAAACTAAGTTGCAAGATCGTTTGATTACTTTCTTGGATACTCCTGGTCACGCGGCCTTTACTGCGATGCGTGCCCGTGGAGCAGATATTACTGACATCACGATTTTGGTTGTCGCTGCCGATGATGGTGTAATGCCACAAACTGTTGAAGCAATCAATCACGCTAAGGCTGCTAAGACACCAATCATTGTTGCTGTGAACAAGATTGATAAGCCTGGTGCCAATCCAGAAAACGTCATCAACCAATTAATGCAATACGAATTGATTCCTGAAGATCTTGGTGGTGACACCATCTTTGTCAATATTTCAGCCAAGTTCGGTCAAAATATCGATGAATTATTGGAAATGATTTTGTTGCAAGCTGATGTCTTGGAATTGCAGGCTAACCCAGATCAACGAGCTGCCGGTTCAGTTATCGAAGCTCGTTTGGACAAGGGTAAGGGGCCAATCGCCACTGTCCTTGTCCAACAAGGTACCATGCATATTGGTGACCCAATCGTTGTCGGAAACACGTACGGAACTGTTCGTACGATGACAAATGATCATGGTCGTCGTATTAAGGAAGCTTTGCCTTCAACCCCAGTTGAAATCACTGGTTTGAAGGATGTGCCACAAGCTGGTGACCGCTTCGTGGTCTTTGAAGATGAAAAGACGGCCCGTGCAGCTGGTGAGGAACGTGCTAAGCGTGCATTGATCGCTGGTCGTAACCGTAATAACATTACATCAGTCAACGATTTGTTTGCCAAGATGCAAGCCAAGCAAATGAAGTCAGTTCCCGTAATTATCAAGGGTGACGTACAAGGTTCAGTTGAAGCATTGCGCGGTTCATTTGAGAAGATTGAAGTCGAAGGCGTACGTGTTGATATCATCCACACGGCCGTTGGTGCCATTAACGAATCTGACGTGACGTTGGCTGAAGCCTCTGGTGCAATCATCATTGGGTTCAATGTTCGTCCTACGCCACAAGCTCGTCAACAAGCCGATGCTGATGAAGTTGATATTCGTTTGCATTCTGTTATCTATAACGCAATCGATGAAATTGAAGCTGCGATGAAGGGTCAATTGGAGCCAGTCTTTGAAGAAAAGGTTGTGGGAACTGCTGAAGTTCGTGAAATCTTTAAGGTCTCAAAGATTGGTACCATCGTCGGAGGTATGGTTATGTCAGGTAAGATTACACGTAACTCAAAGGTACGTTTGATCCGTGACAGTATCGTGATCTATGATGGCCAACTGGGTTCATTGCGTCGTTACAAAGATGACGTTAAGGAAGTCAAGAATGGTTATGACTTTGGTTTGACGATTGATAACTATAACGATGAGCGTATCGGTGATCAAATCGAAGCTTATGAGATGGTTGAAGTACCTGTTAAGTAACCGAGTGTTTCTGTGATGTTACATCATGGTAACCCATGATTGAAATGGAGGGAGCATTATGGCTCAACAAAATTTCCGTGTTGGTCGTTTGGAACAAGAAATTCAACGCGAAGTGAACGACCTGCTTTTGAAGCGGGTGCGTGATCCTCGGATTGAAGGTGTGACCGTCACTGGTGTAGAAGTCACTGGTGATTTGCAACAAGCCACCATCTATTATTCACTTTTGTCTGAATTAGCGTCAGTCAATCAAAAGGCGGCCGATGGTTTAGAATCATCAAAGGGTCTCATTCGTAAGGAATTGGGCGCGCGTCTGACCATTTATAAGACACCAGAATTATTCTTTAAGAAGGATGAATCTGTGCAATATGGTAATAAGATTGATGAATTGATTCGTCAAATGAATAAAAACGATCAAGATTAATAATCAAAAACGCTATTCCAGTGATGGGATAGCGTTTTTAGTTGTCCACAGCCTAAAGTCATGGTTTGATAAAAACTGCACGGTGCCCAGTAAATCGGTAACAAATCAAGGGTGAAGCCTTTATTGTTGCTTGTTTTTTTGGTATGATGTTAGTTGACATAAAACGCGTATCGGATTTTCGTGGCACTGACGATAATGTTAGCAGACCACGTTTTTTAATCAGAAAGAGAGTCGTGATGACACACAAAATTGGAGAAGTCCTGACTGCAACTGTAACTGACGAAAATGAGCAGTATTATTTTGCTCAAGTTGAAGGTATTACCTACGAAATTGATAAAACCGAATTGCTAAAGCCCCTGAATGTAGGTGGCATGGTGACAGGGTTTACCTATGAGAATAAGCATAGTCGTTTGCAATTGACGAAAACTTTGCCAGAGGTTCGTTTGGGCCATTATGCATGGGGAACGGTCACTGACATCCGTCGTGATCTGGGTGTATTCGTCAACATCGGCTTGCCTAACAAGGACGTGGTCGTTTCTTTGGATGAATTACCAACCATCAAGGAATTGTGGCCACAAAAGGGTGATCGTCTAATGATTACGCTACGAATTGATAATAAAGACCGGCTTTGGGGTGAATTGGCACCTAACGAGGTTTTGAATGCGGTACGTATTCCAGCTAAGGCTGATATGAAGGGTAAAAAAGATGTGAAAGCCACGGTTTACCGGTTAAAGATGGTGGGTACATTGGTTATTACATCTGAATACAAGTTTGGCTTTATTCATCCTAGTGAACGTGACCGTGAGCCCCGTTTAGGTGAGGAAATCACGGCACGCGTGATTGGTGTCCGGCCAGATGGATTGATGAATTTGTCACTCAAGCCATTGGCATACAAAGCCATTGGTGAAGACGCCCAAATGCTATTAACGCTATTAGAACATGCAAAGACTCACAGCTTACCCTTTACCGATAAGTCGGATCCAAGTGATATTAAAGATTACTTTAGTATGAGTAAAGGACAATTCAAACGCGCAGTGGGAAATTTGTATAAGCAGCATAAAATCACCCAGGATGAGACAGGCATTTACTTGGTAGAAGAGGCCGATTAATGGCACTTTCAGCAACAAATACAGCCTACATTGAAGACTATCTGCATTATGTGACTGTCGAGCGGGGTTTGTCAGCCAACACACGGACATCATATGGCCAAGATCTACGTCAATTTTTTCAGTACTTAGAGCGTCCTGAACAACCGTTGTCACTGGTTGATGTGGATCGCTTTCATATTCTCAACTTTTTAAGTTATTTAGAGGCCAACGGCAAATCACGTAATTCGATTATTCATATGGTCTCGACATTACGTAAATTTTTCCAATATGCCACACTGACGGTGCAGTGGGTACCAGTGGATCCGATGACGCAAGTTGATCCACCCAAAAAGGCCCAACATCTCCCGGCTGTTTTGACTTTGGCGGAAGTCGAACGACTGCTGCAAGTACCTGATACCACTACTAAGTTAGGCGTGCGTAATCGCGCCATCCTAGAAGTGATGTATGCAACGGGTTTGCGCGTGAGTGAACTCGTGAATTTGAGCCTGGATAATTTACATCTTGAGCTCGGTCTGATCCAAACCATCGGTAAGGGCGATAAGGAACGGATTATTCCAATCGGTGATATCGCGGCAATTTGGTTGACACGTTATTTAAAGGATATTCGACCACAGTTGGGCCGGACACAGGATGATAAAGTGATTTTTCTAAATGATCACGGTCATCAGTTAACGCGCCAGGGTGTTTGGAAGTTAATTAAGCAATTAGTCAAAGCAGCAGGGATTACTAAAGATGTCTCACCCCATACGTTGCGACATTCATTTGCGACACATATCTTGGAAAATGGTGCTGACTTGCGTATCGTACAAGAATTATTAGGTCATTCTGATATCTCAACCACGCAAATTTATACCCATATTTCAAATAAGCGTTTGATGACAGTTTATGAAAAGGCGCATCCCCGCGCGTAGAAAGGTGGCTACCGTGTTAAGTTTAATTGATGATGAACAACCAAAAATTGCAATGGGTTTAACAGCTGGGTTGCCAGAATTTTCAACGTTAGCGGATGTCCAGCGTGAAATCGAATGGTATCAGAGTAATCAGGATCGTGAATTATTTATGTGGCAAGATCCGCTTTCGAAACACTACACCGTGGTCATCGGCGTTGAACAGGTCTATTCTTCGGTGATTGTGCGCTTGATTGCCTTTGGACCTGAAGTTGATGATGCTCATCGTAAGGCAGTGGGGCATGACATTTACCAAGCCTTACAGCAAAGGTATCCCAAACAAGCTATTATGGGGACCATTAGTAATCAAAAAATTGTGAGTGGTTGGGCAGCCTATGAGTGATGTGATTAACTACCATTTAAAAGATTTTGATGGACCCCTAGATTTGCTATTGCATCTAATTAAGGTCAACGAAATGGATATTTTTGATATTCCGATTGTTGAAATTACGGCCCAATATCTTGATTTTTTGCATGAAGCTGAATCACGGAACTTGGATATTGCAGGTGAATTTTTGGTTATGGCGGCAACATTGATGGCGATCAAGTCGACTTATCTTTTGCCACGGCCGGAAGTCACGATGGACGATGATCTTGCCCAGGTGATTGAAGATGCTGACCTCGATCCACGACAAATGTTGATGACCCAGCTCTTGGAATATCAACGTTATCAGCAAGCCGCGGCGGATTTGCGTGAGCGTGAAGATGCCCGTTTGTTACAATTTGGCCGCGCACCGATGCTGGCACCCGCTACGATCGAGGTAGTCCCCTTACCGGCGGGCTTACAACTGGATGATTTACAAAAGGCATTCAGTCACATGCTGACCAAGCGTATCAAAAAAACGGTACGGACGCGGACCATGCAGGGTGAATCTTGGTCAGTTGGCGAACGAATGACGGCCATTATGGCTAAAATACCGCTGACCACCCCCATCTTATTTGAAGATATTTTTGATGACAGTACAGATCGCGAGTTGCTAGTCACGACTTTTTTGGCATTACTCGAGTTAGTCCGGCATCAACAAGTGGCCATCAAGCAAACGATTGAATTTGGTGCGATTGCCATTACCCGTGGTCCGGTACCATTCAATGAGATAGAGAAGGAAATAAAAGATGACGAGCTTGCAACAGATTGAAGCCTTGCTGTTCGTCGCAGGCGATGAAGGCATCACAATTGCTGAAATTGTTAATGTGACCGGCTTTGAAAAGCCAGCAGTGACTGGCTTGTTGGAAGAATTAAATGACAAATATGACCAAGATAGTGATAGCGCGTTAACGTTATTGCAGACAGATGACCGTTATCAATTGGTGACAAAAGTTGAATTAGCAGCTGTGTTGCATCACTATTTTACGGCACCACTGACAACGGCGCTTTCTCAGGCATCCTTGGAGGTTTTGGCGATTATCGCCTATAAGCAACCAATTACGCGGATGGAAGTTGATGAAATCCGCGGTGTGCAATCGAATGCCACCATTCAGAAGTTGGTTTTACGTGATTTAGTGCAAGCAAAGGGGCAAGCCGATCAACCAGGGCGGCCTAACTTATATGGCACTTCGGACTATTTTTTAAATTATTTTGGGTTGCGTGAACTCACTGAATTACCAAAACTCGTCGATGCGCAGACGTTGGATGATTTGCGGCAACATCAACAGGATTCAATACCACTTATGCCAACGTTTGAAACAAACGAAACTTCAGTCTTTGATACTGGATTGGCTGAATTAAAGGAACAAACGGAGAATAACTAAATGGCAGAACGATTGCAAAAAGTGATGGCCCAGGCTGGGGTAGCGTCACGTCGTGCTTCTGAAAAATTAATTGCAGACGGACATGTGACAGTGAATGGCAAAACGGTCACGGAACTAGGTACCAAGGTTGAACCAAGTGATCACGTTGAGGTCAACGGGGCGCCACTTGAAGGACAAGAAAAATTGGTGTATTACCTATTAAACAAACCCCGTGGTGTGATCACGGCGGTTAAAGATGATAAAGATCGCCAAACTGTCATTGATGTCTTGGCTGATGTTCGTGAACGGGTCTATCCAGTGGGCCGTTTGGATTATGACACAACCGGGGCGCTGCTTTTGACAAACGATGGTGAATTAGCCAACCAGTTAATGCACCCGCGTTATAAGATTGATAAGGTCTATATCGCCAAGGTTAAGGGCGTCCCAACTAATGATGAATTGAAAACACTGCGATTAGGTGTGGTCGTTGCTGGTAAGAAGACCGCCGAAGCGCGTGCCGATATCACCAAGCTTGATAAGAAAAAGGGGACGGCGACCATTCAATTGACGATTCATGAAGGGCGCTATCACCAAGTCAAGGAAATGCTAAAGGCGGTTGGCCACCCGGTGATTAAATTACATCGTGAGCGCTACGGTATGCTCGATGTTAACGACTTACTATCTGGTGAATACCGTGAACTACGCTACGAAGAAGTGCAACAATTGAAATCTGGTAAGCAAGTGCGTCGCTCATCAGGCCGCTTATAAAATTTGCAGGATTATTTTGATATTTAATGCATAACTTGGGTTGAATATGTAAATACTTGCAATTCTAGTAGAATTCACGTAATATGAATTGTATTCAATTGAATATCTTCAGGGTAGGGTGTAATTCCCAACCGGCGGTAATCATCTTTAGATGTAGTCCCGCAACCCACAATATGTGGTTGATTAGGTGTGATTCCTAAACCGACAGTAAGCTAACTCGTTAGCAAGTCTGGTATAAAGAAGAAAGAAACGACAAAATGTTAGTCGCTTTTTTGTGCGCCCTGTACAAGAGAGTGGCTTTTTTCATGTCCTGGTAACGCTTGACGAAGTGGCACCAGTATGAATATCAGCACAGCTACTGTGCAAAATTTATTTTTGTCCGAGGGAAAGTTTTATGAATTCTACACGTCGTCTTACGTTGATTGGCTTATTGTCAGCCATTGCTTTTGTGTTAATGGTTTTTGCATCATTTCCAATTATTCCGGGAGTTTCCTTTTTGAAGGTGGATCTTTCATTTATTCCTGTCTTTATTGGCGCATTATTATTGGATTTGAAGGCAGGTTACTGGATTATTATCATTCGGTCTGTTTTGAAGCTCTTGCTAAATAACAGTGGGGTCAACGATTATATTGGCCTACCAATGAATATGATCGCCTTTGCCGTGCTGCTAACCATCTTGTATTTTTTCATCAAGAAGGAAACGGTGTTCACGGCGGTTGTCGGCTTGGTCCTAGGGACGGTGATGCTCACGGTCATGATGGTCTTGCTGAACTATGTTTATGCGATTCCGCTCTATACCAAGTTTGCTAATTTCAACATTCAACAGATTTTTGGTATCAGCAAGTATCTCATTAGCATGGTGATACCGTTTAATTTGGTGCAGGGTGTCATTCTCAGTGGGCTCAGCTACCTGATCTTTGTACCAATGCGTCGCTTTATCAAACATACGAATCCGGCATTTAGTTAGCGCCCATTCACTTGCGTAGTGCCAGTGAGTTGCATAGAATTGTAATTACAAAGCTATGCAAGGAGTGCCACTATGACGGATGATTACTTAATCACCTTGTTTTCGGCGGAAGAAGCGCGCCGAAACCGGGTGATTTTTCATTTACTGACGAACCAATCGACTGTCTCCAGCCTGTACTTTGGGCTACGTTATGGACTCTTGCCAATTATGGGCCTCGAGCCAAAATTGACGAAACCCCAGTTTGACCAACGACTCAACCGGTTGCTTCACGCAGGATTAATTGCCGATACCTCAACAACGGGCATTTTTATCCTCACGCGTGCCGGCCAGACCGCCCAAAAAGAGTTCATGCAAGCACATTATTTTCCGCAACACCTAGATCTCTGGTCGCAATACGATGTGGTTAATTTTCGTGATGGGTTTTTATTAGCCAATCAAGTCGTCTCTGAATTTTCATATGACAATACCCGCTATTATCCATTACAAATTAATTACGGCACGATGATGCAAGTAAAAAAATGGTATCGGCAGGTCTATGCTGATGATTTAGCTGTGCGGTGGAAAAACGATTTATTATCCTATCTAGCGACACTTGATGAACAAACAGCTAATCGTCTCACTGCACGGTGGGTGGGGCATACGGTGCCTGGTACCTTACTAGATCAAATCGATTTCCCTGTTAGTTGGACAGATCAAGATCGACAGTTTTGGGAACTTGATCGCTACGCTGAGTGGTCAGCGCAACTGGCCGACGCAGCCCAGCAACCATTACGGCTGTTATGGGAAATCTTAACACCAAAAACGCGCTTATCACGCCAAGCGCAGTTGAGTTATCACGAGTTAATCGCTGGAATACCACCAGCACAATCGGCGGCTCAGCGACACATTAAAATGAGTACGATCCGGGAACATTGGCTGATGGCGGCTATTTTATTGCCGATAGAGCAATTTCCCTATCGGCAATTCTTGACGGATGAGGTCATGACTTACTTTAATCAACGATTAACGGGTCCCATAGCGAAGTGGCAGTTTCACACGGTCCGTCAATCAGATAATCCCATGGAGTTCACTTTGTTTCGGCTCTATGAAATTTACCGTAGCAAAGAAGAAGGTAAGTAGCGATGACAAATTTGAATAAAGTTCTCAAAGAACGGTTTGGGTTCAATGAATTTAAACCTGGTCAAGCGGCAATTTTAGAGGCCTTGATTGCCGGTCAGAATGTCGTTGGTATTTTACCAACAGGGGGTGGGAAGTCATTGATTTATCAAATGATGGGTTCTTTACGGCCTGGGGTGGTATTGATTGTCAGTCCCCTCTTATCCTTAATGCAAGATCAAGTGGGCCGGCTCAATTTTTTAGGTGAGGCGAAAGCGATTGCCTTAAATTCAACCCTTGATCAGCAAACACGTACGGATGTATTACGCCATTTAGGCGATTTTCACTATATTTTTGTCTCGCCAGAAATGTTGACTAATCCCAGCATTCAACGGGCGCTACGTCAAGTGCAGATTAATCTGATGGTTGTAGATGAAGCCCATACGATTGTTTCTTGGGGACCCGATTTTCGGCCGGAATACTTACAATTAGCTGCTATCCATGCACAATTAAACCGACCCCAATTGTTACTATTGACGGCAACTGCAACACAAAAGATGTTGGCAAGTATGCTAACGGTGATGCAGCTGGATGTGCAACACACCAAAATAGTCCGGCTATCAGTCAATCGTGAAAATATCTATCTGCAAACAACGACCCTGGATAATGAAGGCCAAAAACGAGAAGAAGTCCGCCGATTGGTGCAGCAATTACGAGGCCCGGGTGTGATCTATTTTGCGTCACGTAAACTCGCGACGAGTATGGCCGGTTGGTTGAACGACCATACTGATCTACGGGTGGCAGCGTATCATGCTGGGCTAGATGCCGTAGCGCGCTTTACGATTCAGCAACAGTTTATGCAAGATGAGTTGGATGTTATTACAGCGACTTCGGCCTTTGGCATGGGGATTGATAAAAATGATATTCGCTATGTGATTCATTATCATTTAAGTCGCTCCATGGCTGATTACGTGCAAGAATTTGGCCGGGCAGGACGTGATGGCCAGTCGTCGATTGCGATTCAACTGTATGTGCCAGGGGATGAACGTTTACAATTAGATATGATTAGGAGTACCATTCCGAGTGAACAGACTGTGACACAGGTGTATGGTAAACAAATCGACGAGACATTGTTAGATGCCACGCAGCTTGAACTTATTCACTATTATCAAAGTCAAAATATCTCGGCCAGTGCCGCCAGTGCCATCTTTGCGCGGCGCTTACGGGAGCGTTTAAATGAGTTACAACACCTCTTGCATTATGTCACCCTTACCAGTGGGCTGCGGGATGAGCTTTTAACGACTTTTGATGAGCCAGTTAGTGGGGATGTTCACCATGAAGGCCAAGGCGTCCTGACAGTGGCGGATATCCAAAATTTGGGATTAATGCGTCAGCCGATCACCGTAACCGATACCAGCGATGCAAGACCCAGCTGGCAACAAAAAATTGATAAACTGTTTAATATAAAGTAAAGACAAGCCGTTTTTGATAGGAGCAAACTGGGATATGTGCTAAATTAATGTTTAGTAAATAAGGTGGTGAGGATACTGCTATTTGCGAATATATAGCATGATTTGCCACACCGAATCAGTTTGGAGGCCGAACAAAATGGACAAGCATGACAAAGAATCAAAGCCCTGGGAGGCTTCATTTTCAAGTGAAGAACCGGCTCAAAAATATTCTCGTTCAGCCAATCGTCGCAAGTCACGTCAAGTCAGCGTGATTGTGGGATTGTTTGTCACGATCATCATGATTTTGTCGTTTATTCCAATCTATAACTACTTGCAAGAACTTAACAAGCCTAATAACACCACGGCAATTTCGGCACTATCATCTGCCAAGACAACCACCTCAATTAGTAAGGTTGATAAGGTCACTAAGTCTGAGAAGAAGGCAGCCCAAAAGGCATCTTCTGAGAAGAAAGCTACGTCAGCTTCCGAGGCAAAAGCGAAGTCTGAATCAGTTGCTAAGGCAAAGTCAGCGTCATTGGCTAAGAGTAGTTCCGCAGCTAGCAGCGCGAGCGCATCTAGTTCTAGTTCTAGTTCAACCGGTACAACGGCGGTCTTTTCATCAGGCACTTTATATAGTTTTGCGGTGAGTCACGATACCACGCCAGAAGCTTTGTACACCCTGAACAGTGGGCTAACAGCTAGTAATTACACTAGTTACTATGGTAAGAGCCTCCGGGTCAAATAAACAAAGTTCAAAGGGCACAACTGTTTGCAGTTGTGTCCTTTTTTGATAGACTAAGTAAGGTAAATATTCAGGTGGAACATCATCCTAGAAACGAGTGTAAAAATATGGAACCAATACAAATTGCGATTGATGGACCGGCATCAGCTGGTAAATCAACGATTGCTAAAATTTTAGCGACAGATTTAAATTTTGTGTACGTGGATACTGGGGCGATGTATCGATCAGTTACCTTGGCAGCTTTGAAGCAAGGCGTTAATCCTGCAGCGGAGGCGGATGTGATTGCCTTACTCCCCCATCTTGAAATTTCGTTTGCACCAGGCAACCCAGTCCAAAAAGTGTTCTTAAACGGTGAAGAAGTCACTGATGACATTCGTTCTAATGCCGTGACGGGCAATGTCTCAGCTGTTGCTTCATATGGCGCAGTTCGGACGGCGATGGTTGCCCAACAACGGCAGATTGCAGCCCAGGGTGGGGTTGTCATGGATGGGCGTGATATTGGCACCACGGTCTTACCAGACGCTGAGGTCAAGGTATTCTTGATTGCTTCAGTCAAGGAGCGGGCCTTACGTCGTTTCAAGGAAAATCAAGCTAAGGGAATGACCGAAACACTGGCAGAAATTGAAGCAGCAGTTGAGAAGCGGGACTACTTGGATTCACATCGTGAAATTAGTCCTTTAAAAAAAGCGGCAGATGCGGTAGAATTAGATACTACGGGACTATCTATTGACGGTGTGGTTGATGCAGTTAAGCAAATCATCGCTGAAAAGGTTGGAAAGTAACCTGTAACGGGAACCTAGATACCCGTCATCCATCTAGGATTAATGTTGAAAAAGTCACACTAAACTACTAGTATTTGCGGGTATCATCACGTATAATAGTGAGTAGAGTCGTGTGACCAGGAGGATTTATTGTAATGAACGAAGAGAACAACGAGCTATTAGCAGCTCTTGACGCGCAACCAACTGTTGAAGTTGGTGCTGTTGTCACGGGTGAAGTTTTGGCAATCGACAACGACCGTCAAGTGGTTATTGGTATCGATGGCACTGGTGTAGAGGGTGTTATCCCTGTACGCGAGTTGACTTCAGACCGTGACGCTAACGTCGAGGACTTAGTCAAGGTTGGCGACAAGATTGAGGCAGTAGTTAAGATGCCAGTAACTTCAGAAACTACTGGTTACTCATACATCTTGTCAAAGAAGGCCCTTGATGCTCGTCGTGCTTGGGAAGAAGCTGCAAGCAAGCTTACCGAAGGTGAAATTGTTGAAGCACCTGTTTCTCAAGTCGTTAAGGGTGGTTTGGTTGTCGATGTTAATGGTGTTCGTGGATTTATCCCTGCATCAATGATCGAAAACCGTTTTGTCCAAGATTTGAACCAATACAAGGGTCAAACTGTTAAGGCAAAGATCATCGAATTGAATGCATCAGAAAATCGTTTGATCTTGTCACGTCGTGACGTATTGAACGAAGAACGCTCAGCAGCATTGGCACGTATCTTTGATACGATGGCTGTTGGTGATGTTGTTGAAGGTAAGGTTGCTCGTATGACTAACTTTGGTGCCTTCATCGACTTGGGCGGTGTTGATGGATTGGTTCACGTGTCAGAAATTTCACACGAACGCGTTTCACAACCTTCAGATGTTTTGTCAGTTGGCGAAGTAGTTAAGGTTAAGGTTTTGGGCTTGGATAAGGACAAAGAGCGTATCTCATTGTCAATCAAGGCTACACAACCTGGTCCTTGGCAAAAGGCTGCTGAAGAAGCTCCAGAAGGAACTGTTCTTGAAGGAACTGTTAAGCGTGTGGTAGACTTCGGTGCATTCGTCGAAGTATTCCCTGGTGTTGAAGGTTTGGTCCACGTGTCACAAATCTCACACAAGCACGTAGAAAACCCTTCTGATGTTTTGACGGCCGGTGAAAAGGTTCAAGTTAAGGTTCTTGATGTGAACCCTGACAAGCAACGTTTGTCATTGTCAATCAAGGCATTGCAAGAGGCACCTGCACGTGAAGAACGTAGCAGCAGCAACAACAGTAACAACAATAGTGGAGAGCGTCGTAGCAACAACGGTGGAAACCGTCGCGGTGGTAACAACAACCGTCGTAACAACGCGCCTATGAACTACTCAACTACTGAAGAAGAGGGTTCAGCCACTTTGGGTGACTTGTTCAACTTGAAGGATTTTGACTAATCTTTTAATTAAAGCATAGTTATAAAATAGCTGGCATACTATGTGCTAGCTATTTTTTATTCTATGGAAACAAAGCATTGTTCCGGGAAATGCGTTCGGAAATTGTGCTATAATGGATTGTTATGTAACCATCGCAGTAAAGGTGTAGATGGTTAAGTCTAGTATGTCGTGATGACATAGAAATGAGGTAGATATGGCCTATCCAGTTGTCGCCATTGTTGGGCGACCTAACGTCGGAAAGTCAACCATCTTCAACAATATTGTCGGTGATCGAATTTCAATCGTTGAAGATATTCCTGGTGTGACACGTGATCGAATTTATGCACGTGCAGAATGGTTAACTCGTGAATTCCGTATGATTGATACGGGTGGAATCGAGATGAGTGATGAACCATTCATGTCTGAAATTAAGCAACAAGCTGAAATTGCAATTGATGAAGCCGACGTGATTATCTTTATGGTGAGTGGTCGTGAAGGCCTAACTGATGCTGACGAACAAGTCGCTAAAATTTTGTATCGTTCAGATAAGCCAGTTGTTTTAGCGGTTAATAAAGTCGATAACGTTGAAATGCGTAATGACATTTTTGACTTCTATGCATTAGGCTTTGGGGATCCGTTCCCGATTTCAGGTACTCACAAAACCGGTATGGGTGATTTGTTGGATGCCATCGTTGCTCACTTCCCAAGTGATGCTGATGGGCAAGATGATGACACAGTTCGTTTCTCATTTATCGGGCGGCCCAATGTTGGAAAGTCATCATTGGTCAATGCCATGCTTGGTGAAGATCGAGTGATTGTTTCAGATATTGCTGGTACCACGCGTGATGCGATTGATACCAAGTTTACGACACCAGACGGCGATGAATTTACAATGGTCGATACCGCCGGAATTCGTAAGCGTGGTAAGGTCTATGAAAATACTGAAAAGTATTCCGTGATGCGTGCGATGCGTGCCATCGATGATTCTAACGTCGTTTTGATGGTTTTGAATGCCGAAGAAGGTATTCGTGAACAAGACAAGCACGTCGCTGGCTACGCGCATGAAGCTGGGCGTGCGATCATTATCGTCGTTAATAAGTGGGATACGCTTGAAAAAGATAATCATACGATGAAGGACTTTGAAGACCTGATTCGGAGTGAGTTCCAGTACTTGGCCTATGCGCCAATTGTGTTCGTTTCTGCGAAAACAAAGCAACGTTTGGATAAGTTGCCAGCGATGATTAAGCAAGTTAACGACAATCATCAACGTCGTATTCAATCATCAACTTTGAACGATGTGTTGATGGATGCCTTGGCCTTGAATCCAGCGCCTAATATGAATGGTAAGCGTTTGCGCGTCTACTATGCCACTCAAGTGACAGTGCAACCACCAACCTTTGTGGTGTTCGTGAATGATCCAGAATTGATGCATTTCTCATATGAACGTTTCCTCGAAAATCAAATTCGTAAAGCCTTTGATTTTACGGGTACGCCAATTAAGATTATCAAGCGTGCGCGTACTTAATCAAAGAAACAATGGTTATTTGATTTTACGAAACCAGCTAACTTAAAAATCACATCAAAAAACACATTGAAAGTCTTAAATCTGACATTGAGATGTGTTTTTTTGTAGGCAAATTTGTAAAAATGCTTACAAACCGCATGATATCAACGTTTTAAAACATAAATAACTTGCATCGAAGGTATTAATTTGTTATATTATAAAGCGTCATAAGGAACTGTTCTTATGTAATAGAAAATTGTGTATACACAAAATTTTGGGAGGATAAGTCTCATGGCTAACAAGCAGGACTTGATCAACAAGGTCGCTGAAGCAGGCTTCAGCAAGAAGGATGCAACTACTGCAGTTGACGCTACTTTTACAGCAATTTCAGATTTGTTGGCAAAGGGTGAAAAGGTTCAATTGATCGGTTTCGGTACTTTTGAAGTGCGCACACGTGCAGCACGTACTGGACGTAACCCACAAACTGGTGAAGAGATTAAGATTGCTGCATCACAAATCCCTGCTTTTAAGCCTGGTAAGGGATTGAAGGACGCTGTCAAGTAAGACTTTGTGCCTCCAAAAATAACAGAAATGTTAGTAAAAAGCACTTCCATATTAAGGAAGTGCCTTTTTATTTATTAACCAACAAATGAGCACGACCTGCTTATTTACCCCAAAATCTGATATGATTATAGTAATATGAACTGAAAAATGGGGATTCTTGATATGACAGAAAAAAAGTCGCTTTTGCAACGGCTCACCAGTAAATTTAGTGGTGTGAAGAAACGGTTTCGACGAGCTTATGTCCCGACCAACACACCTGAAGAAGTGACCCGTGCAAATGAATTGAACACGACTGTCCCAAGTGAGTATGCACATTATATTTTTGTGGCAGGCAAGTATGACCGTACCGACAATGTTGGGGTAGGTAGTTTCTTGATTCTGTCACATGAGACGGTTGCCGAACAAGGGGCACATCTATACCCAAGCTATAGTTCAGAGTATGAGGTGATCCTAGCAACCATCATCGAAGCACTTGCAGCAGTTAGCTTAGAGGATCGACAAACCGAAAATTTCGCAGTCGTCACCACTGATCTTAATATCATCAAGGCCTTTAATGATTTTACAATGTTAGCGCAATTTGGAACTTTACCAGAAAATCCGACATCAACTGACCAACTGCAACACGAACTCATCAAGCTTTCAATGACCTTCCGTTCACTACGTATGTCATATACGATGAATCACGAAAAACGGTTTCTTGATTTTTTGAATGAGAAAACGGAGCGAATTCTACACGTTTATATGGAGCAATAATATGAAATTGGTTTTATTGGGTTTGCTGGTTGGCGTCATTGTGATTTTGATAGTCCGGCGGCTGGTGCGACAAAATGGCAAAAAGGAAACCGAAAAGCTCATTGTCGCTTCCCAACACCTGGTTAACACGGCGATGCAAGAAGTGTTACCTAAATTTTATGCAAGGCTTGGTGTCTCAAATGCAGATGAACGCTTGACGTCGACCTTGGTTGCTAATATTTGGGGCCACAATGTGATGGCATTTGAGTTTCAGATCCCAGTGACGACTAAAGTTGAGCCGACGCAGTTAAAAATCGAACTTGATCGTGCTTTAGATCACTATGTGGCTGACCACCACTTGGTTTCAGCCTCGACAGATACAGCGATTCATTCGACAGATGTTTGGTTTGATCAAGTCAAACCGATTTTACATATTGATGTTGCACACGTTGTCAATGAGCAAACAGCCGCCTATATTCGTGATTTGCGGCGTTTGAATCAGACTTTGCAGCAGTGAAAATAGATTGAAGAAACCCTAAAAAACAGGCATAATAATTTAAGAAACTTTTGAAGGAGTACCCCAAGATGTATTTAATGAAAGACATCGTACGAGACGGTGACCCCGTTTTGCGTACATATGCAGCCAAAGTTGAATTTCCTTTGACTGAAGAAGATCAACAGGCGATGAAGAGTATGATGGAATATCTGGTTGTCAGCCAAGATGAAGATGAGAACGAAAAGTACGGTTTGCGTCCAGGGGTCGGTTTGGCCGCACCACAGGTTGGGATTGCTAAGATGTACTCAGCGATCTTGATTCCAAATGAAGACTTGGAAGAGCTCGAAAACCGGGACGATTTGCCAGAAGATGAACTTTACGCCTTTAAAGGTGTCATCATCAACCCAGTGATTACCCGACAATCAGTCAAGCATGCCGCCCTGACGATGGGTGAGGGGTGCTTGTCAGTTGATGAAGATTTACCTGGTTATGTGCCACGAGCAAATCGAATCACGGTTAAGTACCAAGATGAAACTGGTGCGACCCAGGAAATTAAGTTAGAGGGTTACCCAGCAATCGTTTTCCAACACGAAATCGACCACTTACATGGCACGTTGTACTATGATCACATTAATAAACAAGATCCATGGGACACCATCGACAACACGAAATACATTGGGTAAGCGCATGGCTGGTGATAAAAATTTTAAATACCCGATGTTAGATGGCTGGTCAACGCAAGACATTATCACCGTGAGTAACTTATACACGGCAGTTGCCAACGCGTACGAGGGCGGTGTGAACCGTGACGAACTATTACTGGCCTATGATCAGTTCAAGCAAGTCGTTCCTAGTAAAGCAGAAGAAAAGCAATTAGATCGCGCGTTTTGTAGCGAATCAAGCTATAGTATCTATCGCACAATCACTACGGCGCGCAATGCGCAAACGAAGCGCGTAATCATGGAGGGTTAGCCATGAACACAGTGCAGTTAACAAAACTAGATAAGACGGTCAGTGGTTGGATGCATGACATGCAAACACATGTGATGAAGCGACTTACCCAAAAGATGACGATCGAAACAAAATCGAATCATCGTGATCTCGTGACCAATGTTGATCGGGAAACAGAACAATTCTATGTTGAAGCGATTCGCACCTTTGACCCGCAAGCCAAAATTCTTGGCGAAGAAGGGCTTGGCGATCGCGTGACTGATATGGATGGTCATGTTTGGTTTGTGGACCCAATCGATGGCACCATGAATTTTGTGAAGCAACATGCTGAATTCGCATCTATGCTGGCATACTATGAAGATGGCCAGCCAGTGATGGCCTGGATTATGGATGTCGCTAATAATCAAATTGTGCATGGTGGCCCGGAGTACGGTGTGTTTTTAGATGAACAACGCTTAGAAAAGCCTAATTTGGAAAGTCTGGCGGATGGATTGATTGTTTTATCAGGCGCACGTTTGTTGTATGAACAGTATGGTTTCCCAGAAATCGCCAAGGCCGCTTTGGGCTATCGTGTCTATGGATCAGCAGGGATTTCATACTTACGATTATTAACCGGTCGGGCGGTTGGATATATTAGTTACATGAAGCCGTGGGATTTCGCCGCGGGCGTTTTATTAAGTCAGGCACTTGGATTGACCAACGGAACGATTGACGGTAGTACGCTAAATGTGCTACAATCAGGGGTAGTTCTGACAGCAAATGAAAAAGCCTTTGATGATATCATTCAGATTCAACAGAAATGATAGGTCTGGCAATGACGGGTCGTGCATTCGGCTCGTTTTTCTAAGTTGTTATTAAACATTGTTAATTAGTGACGTATACGTCGAAGGAGAAAAGAATTTTGGCTACTCGCGAAAACATTCGTAACATCGCAATCATTGCCCACGTCGACCACGGTAAGACAACTTTGGTTAATGAGTTGTTGAAGCAATCAGATACGTTGGACTCTCGTACGGAGATTGATGACCGTGCCATGGACACCAACGATATTGAAAAGGAACGTGGTATCACGGTTCTTTCAAAGAACACAGCCGTTCGACTTGGCGACAAGCAAATCAACATCTTGGACACACCAGGTCACGCGGACTTCGGTGGAGAAGTTGAACGTATCATGGGTATGGTTGACGGTGTTTTGCTTGTTGTTGATGCCTTTGAAGGTACAATGCCACAAACACGTTTCGTTTTGAAGAAGGCTTTCGAACAAAACTTGACACCAATCGTTGTGGTTAACAAGATTGACCGTCCAGGTGCTCGTCCTGAAGAAGTTGTTGATGAAGTGATGAACTTGTTCATCGAATTGGGTTCAGACGACATTGACTTCCCAGTGGTCTTTGCTTCAGCTATGAACGGAACATCATCATTGGATCCAGCTCTTGAAACTCAAGAGCACACGATGGACCCAATCTTCAAGTTGGTCTTCGAGCACATCCCAGCGCCAGTTGATAACTCAGATGAACCACTACAATTCCAAGTGGCTATGTTGGACTATAACGACTTCGTTGGTCGTATTGGTATTGGCCGTGTGAAGCGTGGAAAGATCAAGGTTGGTGACAACGTTGAATTGATGAAGCTTGATGGATCAACTAAGACATTCCGTGTTACTAAGTTATTTGGTTTCATTGGGTTGGATCGTGTCGAAATTGAAGAAGCCTTGGCCGGTGACTTGATTGCTTTGGCCGGTATGGATGATATCAACGTTGGTGAAACTGTGGCTGACGCTTCTCACCCAGAAGCTTTGCCAATCTTGCACATCGACGAACCTACTTTGCAAATGACTTTCCGTCAAAATGACTCACCATTCGCTGGTCGTGAAGGTAAGTTTGTGACTGCTCGTCAAATTCAAGATCGTTTGGAACGTGCCTTGGAAACTGACGTGTCATTGCGTGTTGAAGACACTGGTATTGCCGGTGCTTGGTTAGTTTCAGGTCGTGGTGAATTGCACTTGTCAATCTTGATTGAAACAATGCGTCGTGAAGGCTTCGAATTGCAAGCTTCACGTCCAGAAGTTATCTATCGTGATATTGATGGGGTGACTTCAGAACCATTTGAATCAGTTCAAATTGACACACCAGACGAATGGGCTTCAGGGGTCATTGACGCCTTGAACCAACGTAAGGGTGAAATGCAAAACATGGAATCTGTTGGTAATGGTCAAACTCGTTTGACTTACATGGCACCTTCACGTGGTTTGATTGGGTTTGCTACTGAATTCATGACTTTGACTCGTGGATATGGTATCTACAACCACACGTATTCAGAGTACCGTCCAGTGATTAAGAACTGGCAACCAGGACGTCGTAATGGAGCTTTGGTTTCAATTACGCAAGGTTCAACGACTAACTACGCCATCATGGGTGTTGAAGATCGTGGTCAAATGTTCGTTGGTGCCGGTGTGGACGTCTACGAAGGTATGATCGTTGGTATGAACTCACGTGACAATGACATCTCAGTTAACGTTACTAAGCCAAAGCCACAATCAAACGTGCGTTCATCAAACAAGGACCAAACTGCAAGCATCAAGACACCACGTATCATGGATCTTGAAGCTTCAATGGAATTCTTGAATGAAGACGAATATGTTGAAGTTACACCTGAAAGCGTTCGTATTCGTAAGCAAATTTTGAATACATCAGAACGTGAGAAGGCTTCTAAGCGTAAGAAGATGGCTTCTCAAGGTTAATTTTCAAAGTGAATTAGTATTCTTATGAAAAATTTAAAGGTCAGCAGGCATTCGCGTGTTGGCTTTTTTATTATGCTAAAATTGGAGTAATTGTATTCAAAAATAAGACATAATGAGGGGGCTGATGATGCAAGTTCCAAATGAACAATCAAAGCCAAAAAAGCACCGTGGCCAACGGTTTTTTCGGGGATTGGATTTACCGTTAATTACTATGATCCTAGCGATGTATGGTATTGGTATGGTTGCAGTAGCCAACGCAACCCCAATTACTGACGATCCAACCGGAACGCTCTTTAAACAAATGGGGTTTGATATAGTGGCCCTTGCAATCTTAGTGGCGATCTATCGGCTACCTATCAATTTTCGATCACGCGGTGAGACCTTTGGTTGGGCAGGGATTGGCATTTCCTTGTTTTTATTCTTTATCGCGATGTTTCAACCAGCAATCAATGGGGCTAAAGGGTGGATCCGGTTAACTGGAGTAAGTATTCAGCCAGTAGAATTTTTTAAAGTGGCGCTAGTCTTGTTATTTTCGAGTTATTTCAGTAGTGAGCGTTCATTTTACAAGCAGCCACCTGTTTATTCAGCTGAGGTGCAGGGTATCGTGCCTAAGCTCCGACGATTTATCCACGATCCAAAGTTCATGTTACGAGATCTACTCCAGTTCGTCACGCATGTCAGAAAGGGGCCCCTTTTGGCCTTTTTCATAGGGGAAGGTTTCTTGTTTTTGTTTCCAGACATGGGTGGTATCTTAGTCACCACTGGTATTCTTGCGATTATTGCTTTAAGTTCAGGTATTTTTAGGAATCATTTGGTCAAGGTAGTTGCTATCATTGCGTTAATTGCAACTGGCTATTATTGGATATTGCCAAATTTCACCCATCTGGTCACCTCTTGGATGCAGCCGTACCAAGCTAATCGTTTGACCGCGTTTCTAGACCCCTGGGCTTCTGCTGATTCGAGCGGGACACAAATCATTAATTCATACTATGCGATGAGTAATGGTGGTTGGTTTGGCCGTGGGTTGGGTGACAGTTTACAAAAAAATGGTTCCTTGCCGGAAGCTAACACGGACTTTATCATGGCCATTGTCGGTGAAGAAGTCGGTGTCATCGGCGTATTTGTGATATTAGCCATCTTATTGTATATTGTTTTCCGGATTATCTACTGGTCTTTCCAGACCAAAAATATGAATTTCCGACTCCTCCTAATTGGCGTTGCCGCATATCTTATGTTGCAAATCATCATCAATTTAGGTGGTGTGACGGGCACTTTGCCGATTACAGGAATTACATTTCCTTTTATATCAGCTGGTGGCTCATCAGCGGTATCGTTAGGCATGGCGATGGGTGTCGTGCTGAGTGTTATCCGCCGTATTAAGGAAGACAACCAAGAAAAAAATGAAGGTAAAGAGTGATGAGTTTTGAAATAACACCACGGCGGGCGTTAATTGTGCATTTGCATAACACGCGTCAAGCACGCCAATTACGACGTTTTGGGATTGTAAAATACATTTCGGACGCTGCAAAATACGCCATCATTTATATGAATGATGATGAAATTGAACAAAAAGCAAAGTTGATTGATCGGCTGGGCTTTGTCGCATCGGTAGAAATTTCTAATTGGCCAGAAGTTGATACAACGGTTGGTAGTGATAATGAAAATATCGAATTTGCGATTGATGATGAAGATTTAGCAGACGAAAATCCAATTACGGATGAAGAATTATAGAGGTATAACATGCGCATTGTAAGTGGAGAATTTGGTGGGCGGCCATTAAAAGCAGTGCCAGGCGACGCTACCCGACCAACAACCGATAAGGTCAAGGAAGCTATTTTTAGCATGATTGGTCCTTATTTTGAAGGGGGGACCTCACTGGATTTATATGCAGGATCAGGTGGCCTGAGTATCGAAGGGGTGTCACGTGGCATTTCGGAAGCGGTTTTAGTGGATCGACAGTTTGCGGCCATTAAAACGATTAATGAAAATATTACCATCACCAAAGCCCCTGAACGCTTTAAAGTCATCAAGTCCACTGCGGACGCAGCCATCCAACGCTTAATTGGTCATGCACCATTTGATATTTTATACTTTGATCCACCATATGCTAAACAAACGATCTTGGCAGACTTGGAAACTTTGTTGCAGCATCATCTGATTGCACCGGCGGCCTTAATTGTGGCTGAAACAGATCAAGCAGCTAATTTACCAGATGAACTGACCGGCTTTTCCTTGTTAAAGCGTAAGGACTACGGTATAACAGTTGTAACCATTTATCAGTATGAGGGGGAAGCGTAATGCGGCGAGTTTTGTTTCCAGGAAGTTTTGATCCATTTACAAATGGCCATTTGGACGTCGTCAAACGTGCAGCAGACATGTTTGATGAAGTCGTTGTGGCTGTTGGTACCAATATGTCAAAAAAGTACCTGTTCAATGGTGCCGAGAAGATTGCACTGATTGAAGCGTCTGTCGCTGAAGCGGCGTTGAGCAATGTGAAAGTCATGACCCTGGATGGGCTCACGATTAACTTCGCGCAAAAGATTGGGGCCGTCGCGATGGTGCGCGGCCTCCGTAATGAGGCGGATTATCTTTATGAACGAGATATTGCCGAAATGAATGAACGGCTTGGTGGGGTGGAAACTGTCTTCTTGATGGCTAAACCTGAGAATCAAAATATTTCTAGTTCGATTCTGAAAGAAGTGGCCTATTTTGGCGCTGATGTTTCTGCATTGGTCCCAGGACCGGTATATACCGCCCTGAAAGAAAAATTCGAAAAGAAGTAATGCTATATGAAAAAAATAAAAATAGCGAAAGCAAAGCGCGTCAAAATTTACAAATGGTCCGCGATTGTCTTAGGAATTGCGGCAGTCTTAGCACTGATTTTGCCGCTACCACTGTATGCTGAATCACCAGGTGAGGCATTGGGGTTGCAAAACTTTATTAAAGTAGAGAAGAAAAAGCCCAAAATTGATGGTGAATTCATGATTACAGCCGTCTATCTGCAACAAGTTAACGGTATTGGGGCAATTATTGGTTGGTTGGATCCAAAAGTTGATATCGAAACATCCTATCAAGTCAACGGTGATGGTACATCAGAGGATAATTACAAGATTAATCAAGTCTACATGGCAACGGCCCTAAATGAGGCTAAGGCGGTGGCTTACAAGGCTGCTGGGATTACCTTTGTCCGCAAATTTAATGGCATCTATGTCATGGCCATCCAACAGGACTCAAACTTTAAGAAGTATTTGCATGTAGGTGACACGATCACTAAAATCGATGGCAAATCTTTGGAGAGCACGGTGGCTATCCAGAAATATATTCGTTCACGTAAAATTGGGCACGCATTGAGTGTGACATACAAACATAATGGTAAGACCAAGACCGTGACCGCAAAAACGGTAAAAATTCAGGGCACTAAGAAGACGCCGGGGATTGGTATTGCGTTAACCGATAATGTGACGATGAAATCTGATACCAAGGTTTCCGCAAATATGGGTGATATCGGCGGTCCATCTGGTGGCTTAATGTTTTCTTTGGAGATTTATGATGCCTTGTCACCAGTCAATTTGGCGAATGGGCGTAAGATTGCAGGAACTGGTACGATTGATAAAGATGGGAATGTTGGTGAAATTGGTGGCATCGATAAAAAGGTCATTGTGGCCGGTCAAGAGGGTGCGAAAATTTTCTTCGCGCCTTATGTCAAGCCAACAAAAGCGATCTTGAAATATGAAGATAATCATATGACGAACTATCAATCAGCTAAGCAGGCTGCAAAAAAATATGCACCAAACATGAAAATTGTACCGGTCAAAAATTTCAAAGAAGCGGTTAAGTATCTAGAAACGCATCAATAAACGGATAAAGTAACTTGGTCCAAGTTACTTTATTTTTTTATTTCCAACTAAAATTATGTTTGTAAAAACTTTTCAGATATTTTTTTATTTTAAAATGATTTTGATAAAGTGGTATAGCTGTGTTATAGTGATATACAATTCATCTAGGAAAACGTTTTCATAAATATGAATCACAGGTTGTCCCGTTTTTATGCGATTTGTATAATCATTAAGGGACAGAAATATTGTGAAAATGTGGTTTGATGAATAGTATAATGAAATTGGTATAGGTAGTACAAATGCATAAACCAAAACTATTTCTCGATATGGATAACACATTGGTTGATACCTTGACAGTGTTAAATGCTAACGTGGCACATGTTGATGAATTCGGGGTTGCCAAGCCAGATCAAATCCCACACATCTTCCGAAATTTGCCACCCTACCCAGGTGCTATCGCTGGTATTCAGGCGTTAGCGCAGGATTGGGAACTGTATATTTTATCAACTGCACCATGGCACAATGAAAGTTCATGGTCGGATAAAATTGCCTGGCTAAATCACTATTTCGGTAATGATGTCGATTCACCATTTTATAAGCGGGTGATCATGACTCATGAAAAAGGGTTTGCCCGGGTGAATGGCGGGATCTTGTTGGACGATCGACCATACCATGGCGCTGCCGAATGGGATGATGAGGCGCATGGGTCAATCTGGATGCAATATGGGCATGACGAGCGGTTAACATGGGACAAAGAGTTGGTTCCTTTTTTGCATGCAGTGGCTCGGACCTTTGCGAACGATGGTGGCACCGAACGCGAGGCGCTCCTGAAGGCTAATGGCACGTTTAACTACGATTTATATGGTGCTCAAGATAGTTTTAAACAGGAAAATTGGGAGAAGTAGGATGACAATTGTTTCTGGTGCAAAAATGATTCAAACTGCACGTGAACACGGCTATGCGATTGGCGCTTTCAATACGAACAATTTAGAATGGACGCAAGCCATTCTACGTGCTGCCCAGGCACAACAAGCACCGGTCTTGGTAGCGGTATCAATGGGTGCAATTAAATATATGGGTGGTGCCAAAGTGGTGGCTGACCTGGTGCGAAACCTGGACTACGGCCTGAATATCACCGTGCCGGTAGCCATTCATCTGGATCACGGTAGTTTTGAAATGGCCAAAGAGGCAATGGCGGCGGGTTTTACATCAATCATGTTTGACGGCTCTGATCTACCAATTGCAGAAAATATCCTGAAGACTAAGGAATTAGTTAGCTGGGCGCACGGCCGGGGGATTGCGATTGAGGCCGAAGTTGGTTCGATCGGTGGCGAAGAAGACGGTATCGTCGGTGCCGGTGAAATTGCTTCCATCGATGAGGCAAAAGCGATGACGGCTGTTGGTGTGGATTACCTGGCGGCTGGTATCGGTAATATCCATGGACAATATCCTGCAAACTGGACTGGTTTGAAATTGGCGCATTTGCAGGCATTGGGCGCAGCTATCGATGAGGTCCGTGGTCGACCGATGCCAATTGTCTTGCACGGAGGTTCGGGAGTGCCAGACGAGCAGATTCAAGAGGCCATTACCTATGGCGTGGCCAAAGTAAACGTCAATACGGAAGCACAGTTAGCCTTTCATCAAGCTGTGCGTGATTTTGTGCTCTCTGATGAAGACCTAGTTGGTAAGAACTATGACCCACGTAAGTTTTTGAAGCCGGGGGTTGATGCGATTCAAGCTGCGGTTGAAGAACGCATTGCTGTGTTTGGTTCTGCTGGCAAGGTGAACTAAAATTAATTGAATGTATCATGCTAAATAGCATCGAGTTTTACACTCGATGCTATTTTTAAGTGAGCTTGCGCAGACTAATCAATCTGCAAAGTTATGCGGTAAATGTTAAAATATGACAAGTAACGTTTTTATAGAAATGAGAAATGACATGGCACAAAAAAATCGGGTGCGCGGGCAAATCTTAGATAAAGAATATACGATTTCAGCTGAGGAGACCCAAGCACATCTAAAAGCGACTTTTGAATTAGCAAATCAGCAATTAACGCAATTGAAAACTTTGCGGCCGCAAGCCAGCACGGAAGAGTTAGCGATCCTATTGGCGTTAAACGCCCTATCAGATCAACTTAAAATGCAAGCAAAGGTAGATCGAACATGATTTTATCAGCAATCATGATCATCTGGATGATCGGGGCCGCACTCTATGGTCGCCATCTTGGCTTGATGCGGACCATCACCGTTTGGGGCGGCCGGGTCTTGATTTGGGTCATTGCAGCCTTATTGTCCCATCGATTTGGGACCTTTTTAAGTGACACCTTTTTAAGTGGCATTCAGATAAAAGGGACCACAGCCTTACCAAGTACGCTGACTGATAAAGCGCTCGAATTCTTTAGTTCTGGGGTGGCTTTTGCACTGATCATGTTCGTCGGTTCATTAACCATTCGCGCAATCAATCGTAGTTTAACTTTTATTAACAAGGTGCCATTGATTGGTGGGTTAAATCGTTTATTAGGGATGCTGGTAGCACTTGTGATGGTTTATGTTGAAATCTTTTTGATTTTGAATATCGTCAGGATCTGGCCCAACACCTGGTTACAGACGCAACTGACTTCTTCACCAATGGCACAATATATTTTGAATCAAACACCGGTGCTTTCTGAGAGCATCTACACATGGTTTATTTCACAATAATTAAATGAGGCAAACAAAATGAATAACAAAGTATTAGCAACGCTAGAATATGATGCTGTCAAACAGCAGATTCGACCATATCTAGCGACAATTGCTGGTGAAATTGAATTAAATAAACTGCAACCAACGTCTGATGCAACCGACATGCAAAGTTGGTTGCAAGAGACCGCTGATGCTGCCAAGGTGCTCCGGCTAGCCGCTGGGATTACAATTCCACGTTTAGCAGATGTGAAGCCCTACATGCAACGGTTAAAAATCGCGGCTAGTTTAAGTGGGACAGAATTGTCACAAGTGGGTCGTGTCTTGTTTGCAGCAGGTCAAGTCCGCGCCTTCTTCGAAAATCTTGAAGCGGACAAGGATGAACATTTTGACGCGCTGGCACCGTACTATACGCGTTTGATGGCCCTCCCTGAATTGACGCGGCGGGTGAATACAGCAATTGATGGGGATGGACGGATCACTGATGAGGCTTCCCCTGAATTACACCGAATTCGTCAGGCAATTACTGGTACAGAAAATGGGATTCGCCAAAAGATGCAGGAATACACACGTGGTAAGTCGGCGCAATATCTATCTGATCCGATTGTGACGATTCGCAATGATCGGTACGTGATTCCGGTCAAAATTGAATACCGGAGCAAGTTTGGTGGGGTGGTCCATGATCAGAGCCAAACAGGTCAAACACTGTATATCGAACCAGCAGATGTCGTGAATATGAACAACCGCTTACGTGAGAATCAGTTAAAAGAACGGCATGAAGAGGAACGTGTTTTGGCCGAATTATCGGAGATACTCCGGCCGGAAGCGGATGCCATTTTACAAAACGCTGAAATCTTGGGCCACTTGGATTTTGTCAATGCAAAAGCGCGGTATGCCGTGAAAATTAAGGCCGTCGAGCCCGAATATTCACCAGACAATCATATTCGCCTAATGCAAGCACGACACCCACTGTTAGATCAGCAAAAGGCCGTCGCTAATGATATTATCATTGGCGAAGACTATACTGCTATTATCGTTACCGGTCCCAATACTGGTGGTAAGACAATCACCTTGAAGACTTTAGGCTTGTTGCAAATTATGGCACAATCGGGCTTATTTATTCCAGTTGGTGAATACTCAACGGTGGGGTTGTTCGATGATATTTTTGCCGATATTGGGGATGAGCAGTCAATTGAGCAATCTTTGTCAACGTTTAGCTCACACATGGTTAACATCGTGGATATTCTGGCCAAAATCACGCCAAAATCACTAGTCTTATTTGATGAGTTGGGCGCCGGAACCGATCCGCAAGAAGGTGCCGCCCTGGCGATGGCCATTCTGGATGCAGTTGGTGCCCAGGGAACATACACGGTGGCGACGACGCACTATCCTGAATTAAAAGTTTACGGTTACAATCGTGTTGATACGATTAATGCATCGATGGAATTTGATGTCGAGACTTTAAAACCAACGTATAAGTTTATGTTAGGCATTCCCGGGCGCTCGAACGCCTTAGAGATTTCAAAACGACTGGGATTGCCTGCCAATATCATCGAACAAGCGGCGTCCTTAACGAGTGATGATTCGCAAGAATTGAATGATATGATTCAGGATTTGGTTGAGCGACGCAATGAAGTCTTAAGTCAGCAAGTTGAATTGGCAAAACAAGTCGTTGAAAATCGCAAGTTAAAAAACGACTACGAGCAGAAGTTGGACAAGATGGAGATGCAACGCGCCCGTACGCTTGAGGAAGCTAAGAAAGAAGCCAACCATCTCGTGGCAGAATCGCGGCAAAAGGCCGACCGCATCATTGCAGACTTACAAAAGATGCAACGTGATGGTGCTAGCATTAAGACGAACAAATTGATTGATGCGAAGGGTGCCTTGAATGCCTTGCACCAAGAACCATCATTGGAGAATAATCGAATTCTGCGTAAGGCGAAAGCGGTAAAGGATCAAGCAATCAAAGTTGGTGACACTATTTTGGTGCGTGAGTATGGTCAACAAGGTGTCGTTAAACGCATTCTTAAAGATGGTAAGTACGAGGTCCAAATGGGCATTTTGAAGATGGTTTTGGCCAACGACGAGGTCGAGAAGCAAGAAGCAACGGCCGCGGTTAGCGCTGTCAAAAAGCCCAAATCCCAAAGCCATGGGGTCAACACTGCCAAGGCAATTAATCGGGCCAATGCGTCTGCAACACTTGATTTACGGGGGGAGCGCTATGACGCAGCTATGGCCAAACTAGATCGGTTTGTCGATTCTGCGCTGCTAAATAACTTATCATCAATTGAAATTATTCATGGTAAAGGGACGGGTGCCATTCGTAAAGGCGTTACCGAATATCTACGCTCACACCGAGCAGTGAAAAATTACAACTTCACGGGACCCGATCAAGGTGCAACTTACGCTGAACTTGGCTAGAATTAGTGACGGATTGTAAGTTCACAGAAAAAACATATCTTAACAACATTTCTTTGTCATATCTTTGGTAATCTGAAAATGTATGGGTACAAAAAATCAGTAGATGAGTAAGACAAGAAATGTTATTTAGTTAGGGGTATGGCATGCTTGAAAATACAGAAGAACGACAATTGATGGAGCGCTATCTGCGTAATTCGCACGTGTTCAATCTAGCCACAGCAGTGGACAATCAACCCAGTAATCGCTTCATGTTTTATTTTACGCCCGTTGAATTTAACGACACCATTTATGCGGTGAGCCCCTTTGATTCG
Source organism: Weissella soli (assembly GCF_001761545.1). Lineage (NCBI taxonomy): Bacteria > Bacillati > Bacillota > Bacilli > Lactobacillales > Lactobacillaceae > Weissella > Weissella soli. The sequence continues at coordinate 554,723 of NZ_CP017326.1, forward strand.
CGTAAATTATTCGAAATTGAACAAAATGCGCAGGTATCATTTGCAACGATGCCAACCCGTGTCGACCAGGGGGTGGTGACATCTAATACAGCCACTGCGACCGTTTCAGATCGATCAATTCGCGATATTTTACCCTTGATTCAGGCACAAATTCCGAATTGGGAAGCCATTGCTGGTGATGTCAAAGACAACTTTGTCGTCATTGAAATTAAATTTCAGTCAGCCAAAATTTTTGGCCACCAAGGAATTACGTCACTATAGTTGCTGCACAACTTATTTTGATAGCATCAAGAAGTGAGAGTCTCTATGAGAGTCTCGCTTTTTTGCGTTTTATGTTAATATTAGTAATGATTTAGAAATATAAACGTTTTATTCCATTATAAAAAGAGAAGTGAGAGACCATGGAAACCATTATTTTCGATGTTGATGGCACATTAATTTCTACTGAAACAATGTACATGAAGTCATTAGATTTCACCTTACGTGCGCATGGGATTGAAAAAAGTTATGACGAATTATACAGTGTATTCGGACTACCCTCACTGGATTCGTTGATTAAACTCGGTATTGAGAATCCAACCGTCATCCAACAAGAGTGGCAGCACCACTACCACGATTTTTGGCAGGAAGTTCATTTATTCGATGACATCCAATTATTATTGTCATCACTGGATGCTGCCGGCAAACAGTTAGGCATCGTGACCTCCAATACACCAACAGAATATGCCGACCATGCGGATGCCTTTGATATCAACCAATATTTTACTGATTTTGTATTTGCTGGCCAAACCCCAAAGATGAAGCCAGCCGCTGATCCAATTCTCAAGGCCCTTGCCGATTTGCAAGCGGACCCCGCCACAGCGATTTATATCGGCGATTCAGTACACGATATGGCGGCAGCTCATCATGCTGGTATCGCATTTGGCATGGCTGCTTGGGGTGTTCGTGATCAGTCTGTTTTTAATGATGAAGCAGATTATATTTTCGCTAAACCAGCCGATTTGTTGACGTTTGCATTAAAAAATAGTTAACCTAGTTTACAGCTGGTCTATAATGACAGTAAGACATTAGTTGAAAGGAAGTATGTTCATGGATAATCGTGCGATTGGGTACATTGACTCCGGTGTGGGTGGCTTAACAGTCGTCAAACAAGCCTTGACTCAGATTCCAAATGAGCAAGTTTATTATATTGGCGATACATTACGCATGCCATATGGACCCCGGCCCCAGGAAGAGGTTCTTGATTTCACTTGGCAAATGGTCAATTACTTGCTAAAAAAAGACATAAAAATGCTCGTCGTTGCGTGTAACACAGCTACGGCAGCAGCGTTACCTGATTTGCAAGCCAAGCTGGCAATTCCAGTGGTTGGTGTGATTCAACCAGGGGTCGATGCCGCATTGGCCACAACGACAGCAGCTGACATTGGGGTCATTGCGACGGCCGGGACGGTGTCATCATTGGCCTATTATAATGCGCTCTTGCAGGGTAACAACACAGCCAAGGTCACGCAGTTGGCAGTCCCTGAATTTGTGGATGTGGTTGAAAACCATGACTACACGTCAGCTGCAGCCCAACAACTGGTTTTTGATAAACTTGGTTATTTTAAAGAGTATCAGGTGGATACGTTGATTTTAGGATGTACCCACTTTCCTTTATTAGAGCCATTTATTCAAGCAGCGATGGGACCAGGCGTGAAATTGGTCAATTCCGGGGCTGAAACGATTAATTTAGTGGAACAAACACTTGAACAATATGATTTGCGTCACGATGCAGGGGTGCCAGTCGACCACCACGATGATGAATACTTCACGACGGGGCATGTGGCTCGTTTTGCTGAATTAGGTGAAAAGTGGTTAGCACTTGAGCAGATGTCAGTTAAGCATCTGGAGCTCGTTGCCGACACCCTAATCATTAACAAAAATACGGAGTTAGATTAACATGACAAAACGATTGATTTTTGCGACTGGCAATGCAGGTAAAGTGCGTGAATTTGAGAGTATGCTGGCGCCAAAGGGCATCGAAGTAGTTTCGCTCAAAGATTTGGAAAATGTACCGACAATCATTGAAGACGGGGCGACTTTTTTAGAGAATGCCACGATTAAGGCTGAGACGATTGCACGTTTTTATAACGAGCCAGTGGTGGCTGAAGATTCTGGCTTGACAATTGATTTTTTGCATGGTGAACCGGGAGTTCATTCGGCGCGTTATGCTGGCGACCATGATGATGATGCCAACAACCAAAAAGTATTGGCTAAGATGGCAGATGTGCCAGATGATCAACGGCAGGCATCATTTCATACGGTGATCGTTGCAATCAAGCCAAATGGTGAACGGTTAGTTACTACTGGCCGGGTTGATGGCAAAATCATGCATGATTTAAAAGGGAATAACGGTTTTGGTTATGATCCACTCTTTTATTATGAGCCATTTGACAAACGGACAGCTGAAATGACGGTTGACGAAAAAAATGCCATTTCTCATCGAGGCAAAGCACTCCGTAAATTCATTGAACAATTTGATGCTTGGTGGGAGGATTAGTGATGGATTATCTTATTATTTCAGATGCACATGGTGACCGGTCTATCCTTGAGAAAATCGTCAATGCTTATCGTGGCAAAGTCCGGGCAATGTTTTATAATGGTGACTCAGAGCTTGATGCTAGTGACGAATTATTTAATGACTTGCTGCCGGTTATCGGCAATATGGATTACGACGAGATGTTTCCAGCTGATCGCGATTTCCAAGATAGTGAGTTGTCGTTGTATCAAACCCATGGTCATTTTTATCATACCGAAATGGATCTGAATCGATTGCGTGAGGCTGTGGCTAGTAAGCCTGCTACGGTGGTGACTTCCGGTCATACGCATGTGATTGGTGCAGAAATGATTGATGGTCGTTTATTCATCAATCCAGGGTCAATTGCATTACCCAAGGGTCCATACGCCTATCTTGGGGGCACATATGCGATTTTGACGGTGACACCAGCTATGTATCAGGTGACCTACTACCAACGTGATATGACGCCAGTGGCAGGTTTTAGCTTTACTTTTAAAAAATAAATGACACTCCAGATTTTTCTGGGGTTTTTTTCTGTCTAAGTCGGGTGTATTGTGTGATGGCACACAATCTAATTGTCAAGGGTTGCATAGTCGATGCTAGTTTATTGTGATAAAATAAAGGAATTCAAAACAGTTAGGTGACACAATCATCTATTCAGAAGGGCATGTTATGGCTACTAGTGAATCTTATAAATCAATCATCAAAAAGCTCGATCAATTACCTTTAATTAATCAACCGGCGGATCGTGTGGGGATGATGCAAGAAATTTTGCAATGGATGGGGCACCCTGAAGCTCGACTACGCATTATTCACATTGTTGGTACCAATGGTAAGGGTTCAACTGGTACGATGTTGGCCAACGTCTTGATTGAAAATGACTATAAAGTCGGTCATTTTTCAACACCGGCGGTCATTGATCAACGGGAAGTCATCACAATTAATAATCAAAATATTTCTGAAACTGAGTTTTTAGAAACCTTTCTGGAAATTTTGACTGAGGTTAAAAGACATGGGGGTGCCTTTGACACCTTGACGAAATTTGAGTGGCTAACGTTAATGGCACTGGTCTATTTTGACCAAAAAGATTTGGATTTTGTGATTTTAGAGGCCAATTTCGGTGGGGCCCAGGATGCGACTAATGCGATTACGAATCCATTCATGGTCATCTTTACTAAAATTTCAACCGATCATTTAGGCCGTCTGGGCAAGAATTTACATGAAATTGCGGAGATTAAAGCAGCCACCATTAAAAAAGATGCGTTGGTGATCTCCTATCCTGGCCAAGACCTTGAAGTTGAAAAGGTCTTACGTGAAAAAACCGTCGCCGTTGGGGCCATTTGGAATGACCAACCTAAACCACAGATTACGGTCTTGAACAGTTCACCAAAAGGTATTCATCTCAATGTTAATCAAATGCATGAATTGTACCTTTCATTAACTGGTAATTATCAAGCTAATAACTTGAGTACCGTGATTGCCGCGTTGAACATGTTGGAAACACACGGGTTTGCTATTGAAAAGGATAAGGCCGCCCAGGGCTTGGCCTACGTGAAGATCAAAGGACGTATGGAGTATGATGCTGATCGTAACATCTTGTTTGATGGCGCACATAATCCAGAAGGTATTCGTGGCTTGGTCGCCTCATTGCGGAGCTGGCATTTACCATTCAAACCAACGGTGATTCTTGGTTTGATGGATAACAACCACGTGCATGAAATTTTGGAAGAGTTGCTTCCACAAGTGGCGACATTAATTGCAGTCACGCCAGATAATGAGCGTGGCCTATCTGCCGATGCATTGGCAGCTCAGGCTGTGCTCATGAGTAACGTTGATGTTGAGATTGCAGATGATCCGTCAGCGGCTATTCAATTAGCCCGACGGATGCGTGAGTCATCACGATCTTTGATTGTGGTGACAGGGTCATTCTATACGTTACGTGCAATTTTAAGTGAGGATAATTTTTAATGTTACAGCGTCTAGTGATTGCCTCAAATAATACGGCAAAAAGCAAAGAAATTATCGATATTTTGACGGTGCTTGGCGTCGTCGCGGTCAATTATCGGGAATTGATTGCTCAGGTCAGCTTTCCAGCTGAGACTACGGACAATATGCGCGAAAATGCGCTGGTGAAAGCCACATTTTTGCACAAAAAATTACCAAACGAATATATCTTAGCAGATGATTCGGCGTTGTTTATTCCAGCCATTCCGGATCATTTTGGCGTGACCACAATGCGTGAATTTATCGCGCAAGGATTACACGAGGATGCTGAGATTAATGACTATGTCCTGGGATTAATACCAGCTGAGGCTGACCGGACGGCCTGGATTAGTTCGTATTTGGAATTGATTACGCCACAGGGCACACGATTCATGACTGAAGGGCGAACCGGAACCCGGGTGGCTAAAGCGCCACGGGGATCGGCCTTAGGATTAGACAACATTATGGAAACTGAAATTGGTCTGACAACGGCCGAAATTGCCATGCCAGCACGCATTAACTACTTGGCTCGTGGGCGCGCAATCATGAAAATGTTAGTCACTTTACGAACTGCCAACGAATGGCAAGGTCAGTTACCAATTGAAAAATAACCAGTATTGGTTACGCAACATGACATATCAAGGGAGGATGAAATGTTAACTGCAGAACAGATCACTAACATTTTGGAAAGTGAGTATTTGTTAGAAACAGCGCCTTCAATCGACGAAAAAACGGAATTTACACATATCTCGTATAACTCCAATGATGTTAGGGCAAATACATTGCTGTTTATCAAAGGCTATTTCAAGCCTGAATATCTTGATGAGGCGATTGCAAAAGGGGTGACTGCGATCGTCGCCTTGGATAGTTTTGTCCACGCAACGAGTCTTCCTACTTGGTCGGTGAACGATAATTTGGCAGCGATGAGTGTCTTAAGCATGGCATTTTACGATTATCCACAAAATAAGTTAGCCCTCATTGGGATTACAGGAACTAAGGGTAAGACATCCTCAGCATACATGGCCTATGAAATTTTGAAAGTTGCTACGGGTAATAAAGTCGCCCTATCTTCAACTTTAATGAGTATCACCGGGCCAAAACCAGAAAACCAACGGCGGGCACATTTAACGACACCGGAATCACTCGATTTATTTATGTGGATGCGCGAAGCCGTTGATAATGGCATGACACATATGGTGATGGAGGTTTCATCACAAGCTTTCAAGATGGAACGGGTCTATGGCTTGCGTTACAATGTGGGCATTTTTCTGAATATTTCACCTGATCATGTTGGTGAAAATGAACATCCTACATTTCAAGATTACATTGAACACAAGATGATGCTTTTTGATCATTCAGAACAGATTGTGTTGAATACTGATTCGCAACACTTTAGTGAATTAATTGAGCACGCAGCCGCGGCGGTACCGCGCGATGGGTTGTGGTTGTATGGTCAATATGACGAAGAAGATAATCGGGCCGATGTCAGCTTTGAAACTGTCGCTGCTAATTTGCAAGGGTCAAAGTTCATGGTCCGCGAAGAAAACCAACAGGCAGGTCGTTTGCGCATTGGTGGCCAATATGCCTTAGATATTCCAGGTGATTTTAATGAGAGTAACGCGACCGCAGTCGCGATTGCGACGCGGCTGGTCGGTGCAGATACGGAAGCCATCAAGGAAGGATTAGCAGTCGTCCAAATTCCCGGCCGGATGCAAATGATGACTTCAAAGATGCATGGCACGATTTACGTTGATTACGCGCATAACTATGCATCAATCTCAGCGTTATTACAGTTTGTCCGTAAAAATGAAACGGTTGATCAGCTCCGGATCGTCGTCGGCGCGCCTGGCAATAAGGGCGTTTCACGACGACCCGGCATTGGACAAGCGATTAATGAGGGGGCGGATGTCGCCTATCTAACTGCTGATGATCCTCAATATGAGGATCCAGCAGCGATTGCGGATGAAATTCAAGCGCAAATTACAGCTGACACGGTGGTGGTTAAGCGCGAAATGGATCGTACCAAAGCGATTGAGCAAGCAATCCGCGAGGCTGGTCCTAATGATGTGGTGGTATTGGCTGCTAAAGGTCTCGATGAGTATCAAAAAATCAAGGGGGTTGATACCCCATATGAAAATGATTGGGTCGTCGCACAGCGCGTGGTTGCCGAACTAGAAAATTAGTGATTTTTTTGGTATAATAGGAGAATTGACCTGTATTTTATAGGCATTGAATTCGGAAATACTGCAAATAAGGTAGATAAGAAAAGGGGTAGTATCGTGGCTAAGACGAACGAACCAGAAGTAAACAACTCAATCTTTGATTTGGGTGATTTTGTTGCCGGTAAGAAATTTGGTAATTTCGAACATGACTTTAAGGGCATTGTTGAAAAAATCTATGAACACTCGTTGTTAGTGTTAATTACTGAAAACGATCCTGAAGATAATGCGACGGTTAATGAATATAACCGTCGTGCCGTGGTGCGTATGTCAGAGACAAAAATTTTGATCAAGACTGAAAATCCAGCACCACGTGAAACACCAAAGGATGAAGAAGAAGAGGAAGATGCAATTCCAGAAGGCATCATTGATGAAGAAACTGACAAAGAAGAGGAGGAGGAATAACATGGACAACAAGGCTCTTGTGGCTCAAGCAATTGCTGTAGCAGTACCTGAATTGGATCTGGCAACCATTACTGCGAAGTTAGAGACACCAAAGTCAGCTGATCTTGGGGATGCAGCTTTTCCAACGTTTACGCTAGCTAAGGTTTTGCGTAAGGCACCACAACAAATCGCCACGGACATCTTAGCAAAGATTGATCAAAGTGCATTTGAAAAGGTTGTCGCGGTTGGTCCATACCTTAATTTCTTCTTTGATAAGAATGCTACGACCAATACCGTTTTGCGCGATGTTTTAGCGCAAGGCGCTGCTTACGGTCAAAATAATGATGGTGCCGGGGCAAATATTACGATCGATATGTCATCGCCAAATATTGCTAAGCCAATGAGTTTTGGGCATTTACGTTCAACGGTGATCGGGAATGCCTTCGCCAACTTGGTTAAGAAGAATGGTTACAACCCAATCAAAATCAATCACCTTGGTGACTGGGGTACCCAGTTTGGTTTGATGATTGCCGCCTATAAAAAATGGGGTAATAAGCCAATCGAGGAATATTCCGTCGATGAGTTGGTTAAGTTGTACGTTGAGATCAATAAGGCGGCCAAGACTGATGAAGCGGTCGCTGATGCCGGACGTAATTGGTTCAAAAAATTGGAAGATGGGGATGCTGAAGCCGTTAGCTTATGGCAAACTATCCGTGATGCTTCATTGAGTGAATTCCAAGAGGTTTATGAGCGTTTGCACATCACGTTTGATTCAATGAACGGTGAAGCCTTCTTTAATGACAAGATGATACCGGTCGTCGCAGAGATCAAGGATAAGAATCTGTTGACGGATTCACAGGGTGCTGAAATCGTTGATTTGCCAACCCTTTTGCCTGATGAGAATTTGCCAATTTCAATGATTTTAAAGTCAAATGGTTCTACTGCCTACATCACCCGTGATTTAGCAGCAGCTGAATTCCGTCAGCGTGAATACGATTTTGTGAAATCATTGTACGTTGTTGGTGCCGAGCAAACTGAGCACTTCCGTCAATTGAAGGCCATTTTGAAGTTGATGGGTCATGATTGGTCAGACGACATCGAACACATCAGCTATGGTTTGATCACCATTAATGGTGAAAAGATGTCAACGCGTAAGGGTAATGTAGTCACCCTTGTTGAGGTGCTAAACATGGCTCACGAAGCTGCCTTGAAGCAAATCTCAGAAAAGAATCCTGATTTGCCAAATAAGGACTTGGTTGCCGAACAAGTTGGGGCTGGCGCGGTTGTGTTTAACGATTTGATGAATGAACGTAAAAACTTCATTGATTTTACACCCGCGGATGCTGTCAAGTTTGAAGGGGATACCGGTCCATACGTGCAATATACGATTGCCCGTGCAAATTCAATTTTGCGTAAGGCTGGCGTAGAAGTGAATGTCAACGATTTGCAATTGGATGACGCTGCTACTTGGGATACCATTACCTTGTTGAAGAATTTCCCAACTGTTGTCCGTGATGCATGGTCAAAGCGAGACACTAGCATGACTGCTAAGTTCGCCCTGCGTTTAGCGCGGGCCTTTAATAAGTACTACGCTAATTCAAAGATTTTGGTAGACGATGAGCAACGCAATAGCCGTTTGGCCTTGGTTAGCGCGGTCATCATCGTGTTAACAGAAGCACTGAATATGCTTGGTGTCGAAGCACCAAGTGAGATGTAGGCTGTTTATCGAGTGACAGACCAATCGAACTAATTTAAATTACCTTAGCACTTGGAAAACTTTCCAAGTGCTTTTTTGTTGTGCGATCTTTCAAGGATTGCGCCGACATCAAAATTAATCATATAAAAAGTTGCCTAGTTGGCAAAATGGGTTAGGCCGGCTTTCATGGTTGACATGACTAGACATTTTAAGTAAAACTGTAAACAACAGTATTGTAAACGTTTTCATGAATGACTAAGATAAGGTTACAGGGGGCAACATGGAAAAATATCGACAAATTTATAATGACATTTTAGAACGGTTGCGCAATGGAGAATTTGATCATGATAATAAGTTGTTGCCGAGTGACCAACAGTTAGTCATGAAATACAAAACGTCGCGTGAAACGGTGCGTAAGGCGATGAAACTTTTAGCCGATGAAGGATATGTGCAACGGCTACGAGGAAAAGGGACGATAGCCATCGAACGTAGACAGTTCTTATTTCCGGTAGCTGAAATTAAAAGTTATCAGGAACTGGTCGATGAGGCGCATCTAGAATCAAAAACGACGGTCCTTTCAATTTCGCAAAGTGCCGTACCAGAATGGCTAGGTCCAGTCAATGATACATTGACCTGGCGAGTGGTGCGGTTACGTGAAGTCGAAAATGAACCTGACGTCATCGATTACGACTATATTTTATGTGACGTGGTGGATGAGATTCCGATCCATGTTGCGCAAAATTCGTTATTTGCTTATTTCGAACAAGAATTAGGCTTGACGATTGATTACGCCATAAAAAAAGTTACAGTTGAGCAGGCGACAATCGATGATCAACGGCATTTAAAAATTTCTGCGCACACACCGATTGTGGTGGTACGTAGTCGGACGTATCTAGCCGATAGTCGCATTTTGTCATATACCGAATCGCGTCATCGTGCCGATCGATTTTCTAGTGTTGAGTTTGCCCGACGAGTACATTAATTTGGAGGATGGAAATGTTTGGATTAGGTAAGAAAAAACTAGTTGCAGATGAACAACTATATGCGCCAGTGACCGGTGACGTCATCGATTTAGGTCAGGTCAGTGATCCGGTATTTGCACAAAAAATGATGGGTGACGGGTTTGCAATCGTGCCAGAGAATGGTGAAGTGGTTGCCCCAGTAACTGGGAAAGTGACGATTGCATCTGGTCACGCTATTGGGTTGCAACGGGCGGACGGGTTGGAAATTTTACTGCATTTGGGTATCGACACGGTGCAACTGAATGGTGCTCCTTTTGATATACAAGTCAAAGTAGGTGATATTGTTGCTGGCGGTGATGCTTTAGTTAACGTGGATTGGCAACAAATTAAAGATGCAGATTTGGACACTACAACCATGATTATAATTACAAACACGGCGGAGAGCCTGGATCAATTAGTTGTGACAAATGATCATTATCAAGCGGGACAAGTTGTCGGTTCAGCAACGGCCAAATAAGGAGTTCAGAAAATGGCACAAAAAGATTATAGCAAATTAGCAGATGACATCATTGAAAACGTTGGTGGCAAAGAAAATGTGAATACGGTGATTCACTGTATCACTCGTTTACGGTTTTATTTAAATGATGAAAAGAAAGCCAATACAGAAAAGATTAGTTCATTGGATGGCGTCGCTGGGGCGGTTTACAATGAGGCGTTGGGTCAATATCAGGTGGTGATTGGTCCGGCAGTTACGGATGTGTACGATGAGGTGATTACTAAATTAGGAGACGAGGTTGTCGATGAAGAAGCGACTAACGCTGCTGTTGCAGCTACTGGTGGTGCTAGTCAACCTGAAAAGCCTAAGTCGGCTTGGGGATGGCTTTCTCGAGCGTTTCAATTATTAATTGGCACGATTACAGGATCAATGATTCCAGTCATTGGGCTATTAGCGGCATCTGGTATTTTGAAGGGTTTTTTGACCCTATTTACGTTCAATTTAGGATGGATAAGCACAGACTCAACTACTTACACAATTATTAATGCGATGGGTGATTCAGCCTTTTACTTCCTACCCATCTTAGTTGGATTTACTGCTGCACAACAACTCAAGTCAGATCCTATTACAGTCGCGGCTATTGGAGGCGTATTGGTCCACCCAACGATCGCAGCTCTATGGAGTGCCCCAACCAAAGGAATGGCAGCCTTATTTGGTATTCCGTTAAATGCTACCTTCTTTGGATTACCGATTCATTTGCCACAGTATACTTATTCAATTTTCCCTATTATTTTCGCAGCTTGGTTGGCACGTCCAGTTGGGAATTGGTTGAAGAAAGTATTGCCATTAAGTTTACGTTCAATTTTCCAACCTTTGTTTACAGTTTTCATCGTCTCCGCTGCAGTCATCGTAGTAATGGGACCGGTGATTTCATTGATTTCAGCAGGATTGGCTGCCGTAATTAACTATTTGGTAACATTTAACGAAGCATTTGCTGGTTTGATCATTGGTGGTTTCTATCAGTGCTTGGTCATCTTCGGCTTGCATTGGATGGTGATTCCAATTATTTCAAATGATATCGCTTCAACTGGCCATTCAGTATTAAATGGATTGATTAATTTCACCATGATTGCGCAAGGTGCCGGTGCGTTAGCGGTTTGGGCAAAGACGAAGCGTGCTGATATTAAGGGCTTGTCACTAGCAGGTGCATTATCAGGTTTCGCTGGTGTGACAGAACCAGCCATGTACGGCATTAACTTGAAGTACGGTCGCGTATTTTGGATGGCTAACATTGGTGGTGCCGTTGGCGGATTCATTGCTGGTCTAATGAAAATTGACATGTTTGGATTCACAGGATCTTGGATCGGTTTTCCCTCATTTTTCTCAAAAACAAATCCAAATAATATTTGGGCATTCTTGATCGCGAGTGTCGTTACGACTGCTGTCTCATTTGGGGCTGTGTATCTTTGGGGATTTAAAGACAGTGATGTTGATAAAGCTAAGAATGCACAAAAAAAGAACGTGTTCAAGCAATCTTAGAACCAGATAGGAGAGCGAACATGAGTTTTTCAGATAAGGTAATCTATCAAATCTATCCCAAATCTTTTCTAGATACGACGGGCAATGGCATCGGTGATTTACGCGGGATTATACAAAAATTGGACTATCTCAAAGAATTAGGGATCGATATGCTTTGGCTAAATCCATTCTATCCAAGTCCCCAACGAGATAATGGTTATGATATTTCGGATTACACCGCTATTAATCCTGATTTTGGAACGATGGCTGATTTTGAAGAGTTAGTGTATCAAGCCAAGCAACATGGTATTGAGTTGATGTTGGACATGGTGCTAAACCATGTATCGATTGAACATGAATGGTTTCAAAAGGCGTTAGCTGGTGATGCAGATTATCAAGATTTTTTTATCCTGCGCGATGAACCAACTGATTGGGTTTCAAAATTCGGTGGCAGTGCCTGGGCGCCATTTGGTGATACTGGTAAATATTACTTACATCTATATGATGTGACACAGGCAGATTTGAATTGGCGTAATCCCAAAGTACGGCAAGCGTTGTATGATGTCGTTAATTTTTGGCAAGATAAGGGTGTTAATGGGTTCCGCTTTGACGTCATTAATGTGATTGGGAAGGATGCTAAGTTGCGTAATCATGCAGCAAACGATGGTAAACCAGAGTACACTGACAAGCCCATTACACATGATTACCTGCGTGAACTCAATGAAAAAACTTTTGGTAAGAATCCTAGTGCCATTACAGTTGGAGAAATGAGTTCCACAACAATTGAGAATTGTGTGCTGTATACTCGATCGGACCGCCATGAACTAACGATGACGTTCAATTTTCATCATCTTAAGGTTGATTATGAAAATGGTCAAAAATGGACTCTGCAGCGATTCGATTTTGCTAAACTACGACAGTTGTTTCATGACTGGGGAGAACAGATGTCACAAGCGGGTGGTTGGAATGCATTATTTTGGAACAATCATGATCAGCCGCGTGCCCTTAATCGCTTTATTGATGTGCAGCATTTCCGAGTAAAAGGGGCTACTATGTTAGCAGCTAGCATTCATTTATCACGTGGTACCCCCTATATCTATATGGGAGAAGAAATTGGCATGTTGGATCCGAATTTTGACACAATAACCGATTATGTCGATGTCGAAAGCAAAAACGCCTATCAGATGTTATTAAAACACGGTAAATCAGCATCAGAGGCACTGACAATAATTAAGGCTAAGTCACGGGACAATTCTCGTATTCCGATGGCCTGGGATAATTCGGCAAATGGTGGCTTTACAACGGGTACACCTTGGTTGAAAGCAGGATATTATGAAAGCATCAATGTCGCAAAAGACAAGGATGGCGAAATTTTTAAATTCTACCAAATGTTAATCCGTTTACGTAAGGAAATGCCTATAGTGGCCGAAGGTAATTATCATGCAGTTTATAGAGATGATGCTAACATTTATGCATTTGAACGCGAATGGCACGGACAGAGAATGCTGGTATTAAATAACTTTACTAATCATATTGCTAATTATGAACCATTAGCTACTTATAAAGATGCGACGCTGCTAGTTAATAATGATGTATCATTCACTGATGGTCAATTACAACCATATCAAAGTGTTGCGCTCATAATTGGAGGAATCTAATATAATGTGCCTCATCAATCTGATTGGACAATAGGCCACACACGGATGTGGTCGGAGTATCATTTATGCAACGCGATAGACATGGCCCATGAATTGGAGAGAGACCAACGCATGGGCTTTTGTGTATCTGATGATCCAGTCACGCTTAAAGCGGTCACGCAGATTGGGTGACAATTGTTTTAGGTTGAAAGGATTTTCAAAAAAGGTTAAAATATAATTAGAATGTACCAGTAATTGATGCATCAGTATTGGAGGGATATATGACACCAGGAAATATTGCACTTCTCATCATTGCTGTGGCAGTGCTACTACTAGTATTATTTATTGGTTTGTTCTTAGTTCGGTTGACCCGGACACTTGGGGTAATCACACGGGATGTCGACATTATTGCTCGTGAGGCTGATGAAATTTTGGCAAATGCGAATGTTTTGTTGACCGATGTCAATGATAAGATGGCTGCCATTGATCCAGTGGTCCAAGCCGCAGCCGACCTGGGAACGAGTGTCTCTGAATTGAACAATGCAACACACCATTTGACCAACAAGGTTAAGGGAACTGCATCAAATAAGAATGTCGCGAATGTCGCTTCTGCCTTTGGTGTTGTCAACAACTTGCGTAAGCATCGCAAGCGTACTGTCACAAAGTAGTCCTTGATAGCGATATCAAATATTTATGAATGCATGGGGTAAATAGTTATGGCAAAGGGATTTTTAAAAGGATTAGCATTGGGAACAGTGGCTGCGGCCGCTGGATACATTTATTACAAGTCACTTTCTGAGCAAGAGCGAGCCGACTTGAAGGCAAAGGCCGATGGCTACTACGGTGATGCCAAGACACAAGCCAAGTCATACAAGGCTAAAGCGCAAGAAGAAGTGAACAAGTATGCTGAAATCACAGGCTTGGCTGACAATGAAGAATTACAAGCCAAGTTGGCGGACCTTAAAATCAAGAGTGATGAATTGAAGGCCCAGGCTAAGGAACTGATTGCCGATGCCAAGGTGAAGGCTGAAGAGCAAGCAGCTGATTTCAAGGCTAAAGTGGCTCCTGAAGTAGCTGAGGAAGATATCGACATCGTCTTAGATGCCGATGCACCTACTCTAAAGGAAGCCTTTGAAGAATTGGATGCTGAGGATGTTGTGGCAGCAGCTTCAGAAGCAGTTGAACCAGTTGTCACAGAAGTTGCCGAAAGCGTCGCAGATATCAAGGATTCAGCGGCTGGCGTTGCTAAAGCCGTTGCAAAAGAAGTTGCCTCAGAAGCTGAGGGCTTGTCAGAATCAAAGAAGTCTGGTTTGAGCGGTTTATAATTAAAAATAGTTGAAGTAGCCACCCCGTTAAGCGGTGGCTACTTTTTAGCTAGAGGTGGCCAAGCATTAATTACAATCTACCAAGTGGGGTCGTTTGTCACCGACATTTGAAAGAAATATAAACGACCTGCTTGAATGAAGATGGAGGCGAGGATGTTCCAATATCAAAAAATCACAGCCGTCTCGGCGACCTATCTGTTAGTCGCTGATGAACACGGTAAACTAGTCTATATTGGTGAGCCAGATGGTTCGTTAGCCGAAATTGAGCACGCTTTTAAGACACAGGACTTACAAGCAAATCATCAATTATTTGCTGAAGCTGAAGGGGCCATGACAGCGTACTTAACCGGGGCCGTTCGTGAACTTAATCTGCCCGTTGGGTATGCTACTGGCACACCCTTTCAACAGGCGGTTTGGACGGCATTACAAAAAGTACCTTACGGAGAAACGGTTACCTATACAGAGTTGGCGACGATGGTTGGGCGACCAACTGCTGTCCGGGCAGTCGCTTCTGCAGTCGGTAAGAATCCATTACCGTTGATCGTGCCATGTCATCGGGTTGTTCGTAAAGATGGTACAATTGGTCAATTTCGGTGGGGGGTGTCGTATAAGCGCCGTCTGTTGCAATTAGAAGGAATTAGCCTACCTTGATCTCTAGTTATGGTGTCGTCTTATGGTAAACTTAGGGTATTAACGAATGAGAGTGAGTAATTATGACACCAATTGAAGCACAATTGTCAACCAAGGTTGATGAATTGAACGTTGACTTAAATTTGTCTGAGTTGCCAGTAAAAGTACTGAAACCAATTGTGATGCAGGGGATGGCTGCTGGGTTTTTGTATGCTTATAGAGAAGTTGTGGCTGATACGCAAGGTCTGAGTGAAGGTGACATGACTGCCGCATGGATTGACCAAGTGGAAGCAGCAGCCCAAGCGTCATATATTACGGTGGAACGAGGTGCGTATAACGCTACCAATGATGTTTACACGCAGATTAAATCAGTTTTAGCTGAAGAAATTGATGCTATCAAGCAGACCGATACGCAAAAATTAACCCTCCAAAACTTGATTATGCCCTATTATAATGGCTGGTTTATTGGTGCTTACTATGCTTACAGCGACTTATTTACAAAGTTAGCGCAGCAGGATCATACCAGTCATATTGATCGCACGCAAATGGCCCAGGCCGCTAGTGATCGCGCTGAAAAGCATGTTGAGATGGTGCGCAACCTATTTAACACCATTCCGTCAGAACGGCAACCGGTGATTACAGAGATTTTAGCAACATTCTAACGAAAACTCCGGGAGTCTCATACTTTCGGAGTTTTTACTTTAATAGGCGTCGGGTCTTTAATGGGGTAGCAAACAACTTGAATGTAGCTAGGATAGGCATCCTTTAAGTGGACAGGTATACTATATTTAGGCAAGATTTTAGTTATCATCAGTTATCAAGGCGTTGGTTTGTTGATGATAACCAAAATCAGTACGCGGATTAGAAAGAGGTTGATGATGGCAGAACAAAAACATGCGCATACGCATGAGGTACAGTTTACAGACGGTAAACGATATTTAGGGGCAACCCTCTTAAATGTTTTGATCTCAATATCAGAGTTGGTCGGTGGCCTGTTGTCAGGGTCATTGGCGTTGATTTCGGATTCAATTCATAATTTCACAGATAGCTTGTCAATTATTGTTGCCGGCATCGCACAGAAAATTTCTGGTAATAAACAAAATCAACGGAACACTTTTGGATATTGGCGTGCGCAGATTATTGCAGCTTTTGTCAATTCAGTTTTCTTGATTATTGTGACAATGATGCTGATTTATGAATCAATTCAAGGTTTTTTTGACCCGCATCCGATCCAAGGCACGGTGATGTTAATCGTAGCCGTAATCGGATTACTGGCCAACTTATTCACCGCTTTTCTATTAAAACCGGAGGGTGATAATTTGAATCGCAAGGCAGCTTTTCTACATATTGTCGCGGACGCCTTGTCTTCAGTTGGTGTTATTTTTGCCGCGGTCATGATCAATCTGTTCAACTGGGTTTGGGTTGATCCGGTGATTACTTTGTTGGTGGCTCTTTATATGTTGAAGGAAGCGTGGCCAGTCCTAAAGCAGGCGACCCAAATTCTGATGCAGTCGAATGTAGTCCTCAATTTGGATGAGGTACGCAGTTTTGTGCAAACCTATCCGCAAGTCAAGGGATGTCACCATTTTCATGCTTGGCAAGTTGATGAAAAGCGGGTGATGCTATCTTTCCACGTGACCCTGCAAGATATGCTGTTATCAGATGCGGAGCTAATCATTCGTGATATGCAACAAAACCTGGCAAAAAAGTTTGATGTACATCATGTCACAATCCAACCAGAAGTCGATCATGCAGATATGCAAATGATTGCTGACTACGATTGGAATGAGGAACAGTAATCGTTTACATTTTTTAGCTAGATTGTGAATAAAGGAACGTTCTCATGGAACGTTCCTTTTGTCGTGAAACTGTAATGTCCAATGGCGGGCTTTTCACTTGCATTCTTTGTCAACTAACTTTACAATAATCAAAGTCGAAAGAATCAGTTTTTCTGATTTTAAAAGTTAGTGAGTTTAAAATAAAATCTAACTAACAAAGTTATCGTGTATATGAGGAGGAAGAGATGGCTAACGGAAAAGAGCAAGCGCTCGATATTCATGGCAAGTCTTATAGCCGTTTTGCAATGGTCCTGTTGTTGTTGATTGCAACATTCGCTGGAATGCTGAATCAAACGTCACTAGGAACTGCATTGCCAACGTTAATGAAAGATTTTGATATTACGCTTTCAACAGCTCAACAAGCAACTACTTGGTTCTTGTTAGCAAATGGGATCATGGTTCCCGTGTCAGCGTTCTTGACCACTCGTTTTTCAACGAAGTGGTTGTACCTGACTGCATATATTGTTTTGTTTGCTGGCATGACTGTTGATGCAGTTACGCCGGCTGATAAAGATATGTGGGTGATGTTCTTAGCGGGACGTATTTTACAAGCTGCGGCTGTGGGTATTATGATGCCATTGATGCAGGTTGTCATGGTAAATATCTTCCCAGCTGAAGAGCGCGGGGCCGCGATGGGACTTGGTGGTTTGGTCATTGGTCTAGCACCAGCGATTGGGCCAACTTTATCTGGTTGGATCTTGGATAAGGATCATGTCATTTTAGGGTTAACATTAAGTGATTCATGGCGATCTATCTTTATCTTACCGATGATTGTCCTGGGCATTACAATTATTTTGACACCCTTCTTTATGAAGGATGTTATTGAAAATAAGCCGATGAAGCTGGATGTGTTGTCACTGATGCTGTCATTAGCAGGTTTTGGTATCTTCCTTTGGGGCTTCACCAACGTTTCAAATGATGGTTGGGGTGCAATGAACACAGTGATTCTGCCAATTGTTATTGGGGTGATCATTATCGGTTTGTTCTTCTGGCGTCAATTACGCATGGATCAACCATTCATGGATGTCCGGGTCTTCGCGAACAAGCAATTCGCTTTGACAACAGCTGGCACTGCGTTGGCGATGATGGCCATGATGGGTGTCGAAATGATGTTGCCAATTTATATGCAAAATGTGCATGGACAAACCGCACTACAATCAGGATTAGCTTTGCTGCCGGGTGCCTTGATGATGGGAATCATGTCACCAATCGCGGGAGCTGCTTACGATAAGGTTGGTGCTAAGCGCTTAGCTCGGGTTGGCTTCACGATCCTGGCAATTGGTACTTTGCCATTTGTATTCTTGAGTATTGACACACCAATGCACATTATTACCTTACTCTACGCATTACGTATGTTTGGTATTGCAATGGTCATGATGCCTTTGACAGCCTCTGCGATGTCAGCTTTGCCTCGTGAGGAAGCGGCACATGGAACTGCTTCAAATAATACCATTCGTCAGGTTGCTTCAGCAGTCGTGGTGGCTTTGTTAACTTCCGTCACGCAAAACATCATTAATACGAACACACCATCACATGCTTTGCAAGTGAATGATCCAATTCGTTATGCTGATCATATGTTACAAGCATCCTTGGATGGGTTCCACGCTTCATTCTTCCTTGGGCTAGTATTTGCCATCATCGGTATTGTCGTCGCTAATTTTTTGCATGACGGTAAAGTCATCGTTGGTCAAACTAACTCAGTCGACGTGCATGTCGAAAAGGAGGTCAAGTAATGATTATTTTTGTAATTGCGCTGCTTGCCGTTTTGACATTTTGGGCGTTCATGTATTTGAAGCATCCGGTTAATACGATTTTAGGCATTTTCTTCATGCTATTGCTTCTCGGCGCAACTTGGTTGACAACGCTGAATTTCCACGATCATTGGGGAATGGAAAAAGTTACCAAGACTGAAACAAAGCAGATTTACACAGCTGGCGAGACTAGTTCACCGGCTGGCATGTTGTTAACACAACAAATTGGTAAAAAATCCGGGAACTATGTGTTGGTGTTCCGTGATACAAAGGATGCTAAAAAGGCGACAGCCCATTATGCACCTGACACCAAGCATATTGTAAATGCAGTGAAGAAGACAGCTACTTATCGGTATGCTGACGTGACCAAGGCAACTGTTACCACGAAGACCACGCGTTGGGCCTGGTCAAATGATTTCGCCAAGTCATTGTTTGGCTTCACGGGGATGGCTGGTGACTTAGTTAAACAAAGCAACCAAGTCACGATTCCTAAGGACACCTGGGTTGCTATGACCCCAGCACAGGCTAAGGCCATGGCTGCAAGTCAGGCTGCCGCGAACAAGGACCCCAAGAAGGCCCAAGCATTGGCAGCACAACAAACGGCGATGAAGACAACCATTCAAAAGAAAGTCATGGCTTATGCGCAAGCACATCCCGGCAAGGATCTTACAGCGTACACGAACACAGTGACGGCAGAAGAGACTGCTAAGATGATTAAAGCAATGATTAAATAACTATTTGTTAACGACTCAGACACGATGTAGTGTTTGGGTCTTTTTTTACGCCATACGCAGGCTTACTGGTTAATAATGGTGTGACGGCGTTTGTTTATTAATCACTGCGGCAGCCAATCAATCTAAATTACTTTGACACACACAGTAGTTTGTGTATAATAATAGTTATAAAGAACAAGTAATTTAGGAGACTGCAATGGCGACAGATATTTCAAAAGACCTCATCCGTGGTCATACCGACACCATCGTGCTAAATATTTTGGCACAAGGTGATTCGTACGGGTACCAAATTGCGAAGACAGTACGCATGTTAAGTCAAAATCAATATGAAATTAATGAAGCAACGCTTTATACAATTTTCCGGCGTCTGACCAAGGCCGACGCCATCGAAAGTTATTGGGGTGACGAGTCACAAGGTTCACGGCGTAAATACTATCACATCACCAATGCTGGGCAAACGATGTTGACGGATGCCCAGGCTGCATGGGACTTTGCAAAAGTTGTCATTGATGAGTTAGTGACGGGTCAGGTCCCTAATCCATCTGGTAAGCCAAATGTTAAAGTAGCAGGAGACGAAGAGATATGAATCAAGTAGAATTAAACATCCGTACACGCTTGGATACCATGTTTGCACCATACACGCCTTCAACTGAATTAACTGAGTTAAAGGAAGAATTAGTTGCTGATTTGCAAGAAGCCTATGCAGAACACCTGGCTGTTGATAGTAACGAAGAAGAAGCCTTGGATGATGCATTTGAGCGCTTAGGTGATATCACACCATTGCTAGATGACATTACTGGCCAAGATCATCAGGCGGCGACAGAAGCGTCTGAACAGGCAACCAACGCCGAAAAGCAAACCAAGGACACTGACTATACAGAAGGAGTGTCATTTGAAAATGGTTTCCATCTAGGCAACTTGCACATTGATCATCAGGGACTGCGGATTGGTTCTGATATTGTGATTAACGGTAAGGATGACAAGATCAAAGTAGGTGACTGGTTAAATGTTGATCATGAGGGAGCCAGGGTTGGTAATAAACATTATCGCTTTGAAGATTTTGATTTCAATATTGATAATGTCCTCAATGGTGATGTGAGCGAAAAGATCGATATCGCACGAGAATTACGCGCTCCGGTTTGGACCAAGGCTGATCGCCAGACGGTTTATCCGGTGAATAATACTGAATTAGTGCAACAATTAATTTTCAATTACCGCGCCGCTGATATCGTTTTAATCGGGACTGATGATAATCAGGTGACAATTAGTGAATTTATTGATCATGATAATGAACGATATTTCACGACCTTCATTCAGGATGCTGAAGGCATTCAGTTTGAACAAGGTGAGATGCCGGTTCTTTGGCCATTGCGGGTTCGGGTGGTCGTACAATTACCGCTAGACGTGCTTTATAATGTCGCCCTCCATGTTAAATCAGGTAATGTGCGACTACTAAACACGAAGCAATTCAACGATGTTACGGGTGAAATCAATAATGGGGATGTCAAGATTATCGGTGGTAAAGCTAATAATGTGCATCTGTTGATGAAGAATGGTAACTTGCATGTGGTCACGAGTGAGTTGACGAGTCTCGATACCCAAGCGATCAACGGGAATATCAACCTGGTCAATGCTGATATTAGCCAAGTTGAACTCACCGCCAAGAATGGGAATGTCAAGGCGGAAAATTTCACGGGTGCTGGTCGGATTGCCCTGGTCAATGGTAATCTCCGTTTGCGCATGGCTAAGATGACTGGTGAGTTACACTTATTGAATAAAAACGGCTCTATTCGGGTGACACATGCAGCGGATCAGGCGGTGAGTTTCGATTTGGAGACTAGTTATGGTAATGTGAAGGTCCCTGAAGAGGTGACATTACATGAAAGTTCACAAACCGCCAAGCGTGGTTTCTTGGGTGAAGAGTCAGCAAAACATCTGATTACCGCTTCAACGCATACAGGTAATATCAAATTATATTAATCGAGATGAGGTAAAAAGATAATGAAGAATGGTCGTAAATTAACGCGTTCAAATAATCGTGTCTTGGGTGGTGTCATTGCAGGAATCGCTGAATATTTTGGGTGGGATATCACTTTGACACGGGTAATTTTTGTGTTCGTAGCGCTGGTCACAAATTTCCCGGGAATTTTGGCCTATCTGATTGCCTGGGTTTTGATACCAGAAAAGTAAGTATGTTTTGAAGAGCATTTTGAGCTATGGTTAGCTGAAAATGCTTTTTTTCATTGAAAAATGGTTTATTCCGGTGATTACCCCGGGTCTGTCAGTAAGTTATTAGGTCCAATCACGAACGGTTTTTTGAAACGCGATTAATTTACTTTTCGTAATCAGTCATTCTATGCGATAATGAAAACACTACTTTTCAAGGAGCAAAACATGAAGAAGCAAGTTGCAATCCTCACACTTGGAGGCCTCTGGAATTACGGTAATCGCCTGCAAGCTGTGGCTTTGTTTGAAGCGTTAAAAAAATTAAATGCTGAGCCAGTGGCTATTCGTAACGGCTGGGATTTGGATCCGATTCCATTAACTAATCACCAACCGGTCAAGGCCGCGTTTGAACACCCATTTCAAACCCTGCGTAAGTATCAGCGTAAGCAAAACTTTGTAAAATTCGCGACGCGTTACTTGGAGCGTTCGGAATTTTTAGACAATCCACGGACAAATCAGTTAAATGACTTGGTTGCGTTTGATTACGTGGTGACCGGATCCGATCAAGTTTGGAATCCAACGATCGTTAATGATCAATACTTTAATTACTTTTTGCTAGAACATATTCCCGCCCAGAAACGGATCTCGTATGCCGCCAGTATCAGTGTCGCGCGTGTTGATGAGGATGCGTCAGCTTTGTTTAAGCATGAGGTGCCAAAATTTAAGGCGGCTTCCGTGCGTGAACAGGCAGGCGTAGAGTTGTTGCAAGCAATTACCGGCACTGACGTATCAGTTGTTTTGGATCCAACCATGTTATTAACACAAGCTGAATGGTCGACGCTCTTTGACTTAGATCAAATTGCAGTGCCAAAGGGTAAGTATGTCTTTACATATGTCCTGGGGCAAAAGTCACCGGCAACCCTGCGTATGATCCAAGATTTTCGTGCGCAAGGTTATGCTATCGTTGAATTTCATAACACGGACTTCCATCAATTACGGAAGTATTTTACCAAGGATCCCGCTGAATTTGTGGCGTTTATCAATCATGCGGCAGCGGTCATCACCGACTCATTCCACGCAGCCGTGTTTGCCACTATTTTCCACACACCATTCACGATTGCCGAACGCGCTGATCAGGCACATCAAAAAATGAGTTCACGTATTGATACCTTATTAGACATGACCGGCCTTGCAAAACGCCGCATGGCTGAAGTTGATACGATCGCCGAAGTTTTAGCCGTTGATTTTGCGGCATCAGATGCACGCATTGCGGAACGTCGCGTCGAATCACTCACCTTTTTACAAGCAGCACTGCGTGACTAGTTTGTTGAGCAACCTAACTTTTTTAGTTAGGTTTTTTTATGCTATGATTTTTTTAAAATGTCAAGACAACATTATATAACTTATTCACAAAGCAATTAAAACACATGCTACAATGAAAATAAGTAAGTTAGATTCAAAGAGTGGGAGATGACAGATTATGAATGAATTATTAAAAGTTGAACAGTTAGGGATGACCAGAGATGGTCAAGAGTTGTTTAGTAACCTTTCATTCACTTTGAAAGAGGATGATTGGTTAACCGTTGTTGGGCCATCTGGTGGGGGTAAAAGTACCTTACTAAAGGCCTTGGCACACTTAGAACAGCCGACAACCGGGACAGTTGAATTAAACAACGGTAACAGTGACCTGACGATTGCTGAGTACCGGCAAACAGTGTCCTATGCTGTGCAAAGTGCGCAGCTATTCGGCAATACTGTACGCGATAATTTAAATTTGCCATTTGAAGTGCGGGGCCTCGAACCTAATGAAAAACGCCAACAAACTGGTTTAGTCCAGATGGGGCTGGACCCGCTTTATCTAGATAAGGAAATCGAGGAGTTATCGGGTGGGCAACGTCAACGAGTCGGTGTACTCCGTAATTTGTTGTTTCCACCAACAGTCTTGTTATTAGATGAGATCACGACGGGGTTGGATCAGGAGAGTAAGCAAGTTTTGTGGCAAGTCATTCGTGACTTACAAAAGGAACATCATTTTGCGGTGGT
This sequence comes from Weissella soli, assembly GCF_001761545.1. Lineage (NCBI taxonomy): Bacteria > Bacillati > Bacillota > Bacilli > Lactobacillales > Lactobacillaceae > Weissella > Weissella soli. The sequence goes on from NZ_CP017326.1 coordinate 578,662, forward strand.
ATCGGTGACACACGATCAGGGTGAAATTACCGGGGCTGCTTGGCAACTCACAATTGGCGAGGGAAAGGTAGGGTTCTCACATGAATGATCAAATTAATATTTCAAATGGTTCGTTAGCCATTGCGCTTGTTTTGGTGGCGATTTCATTGGGCATTAGCTACAAGCAAAAATTGCATTTGGAGAAGGATACCATCATTTCCGTGACCCGGGCAGTGATTCAATTAATTATCGTTGGGTTTTTATTGAAGTTTATCTTTAATTTGAACAATGTCTTTTTGACGTTAGCGATGATGGTGTTCATTGTCTTTAATGCGGCCTTGAATGGTAAAAAGCGGGCACATGGCATTCCAGGTGCTTTTGGGATTGCTTGGTGGGCGTTATTTCTCTCAACCACGATTACCATGACCATTTTGGTCTTAACAGGCGTTTTGAAGGTGGCGCCCTTTCAGTTGATTCCTGTGACGGGGATGATTGCTGGTAATTCTATGAACGCGGTGGGGCTGGTCTATCGCTCATTAAATCAAATGTTTAAAGATCAACATGAACAAGTCTTTGAACGCTTAGCCTTAGGTGCTACGCCGACCCAGGCTGCCAGCCATATTGCGCGTGAAGCAATTCGTTTTGGAATGCAACCTACCATTGATTCAGTCCGAACATATGGCTTGGTATCACTACCTGGCATGATGTCGGGATTGATTATGGCCGGGGTTGATCCAGTTTATGCGATTAAATATCAAATTATGGTAGTGTTCATGTTACTTTCAGCAACGGGCATTGCCTCGGTCTATGCCAGTTACCGGGCCTACAAGCAATTCTTCGATGACAATTGGCAATTACGCCTGCCAAAGGTCTAACGATATCACCAAAAAAATGTTGTTTCGTATGATGACATGGTTGTTTGACTGATTTTCTAAGCATTGTAAGCAGTGCGTAATGACCATGTAACCAAATCAGGATAAAATGGGTGCGGGCAGTTTAGGCTGTTCGCCTTTTTATGTATTGGAGAAAAAAATTGAGTAAACGACATGTCAAAAATTTAGTTCTGTTTTTCATGATGAGTGTGGTTATACTGTTGCCACAAATCAATCAGCATGCCATGATTTTGGGTGATGATTCATTGTTTCATTTGAATCGTTTCTACGACACAGCCATGCAATTGAAAGACCATAATTTACAGTATTTTATTTCAATGTATGGTTATTTTGGCTCTGGACGGATTGTGAACGCTCTGTATGGACCGGGAATCGCCTATTTAAACGGCGTGCTACTATTAATCGGTGGCTCTTGGTTTAAATATCAGTTATTAAGTGATCTGTTTGTCAGCATGTTGGCAGCTATTAGCATGTATTATTTAGTGAATCGTGCTAAAATCGCCCAAAGCCTGCAACCTTGGTTAGTAATCTTATACATGAGTTCCAACGGTGTCCTTGCATGGGCGACTGACCAACAGTTTTTAGGTTGGGGGACCGCAATTTTACCAATTGGCATTGCGGTGATTATTCGATTATTGCAAGATGATGAACCAGTCAACATTCTAGAGATGGCCTTTTCTGTAGCAATTATGGTACAAATGCATATGCTAACAGCAGTTATTTACGTTGCTGTTTTGGCCGTGATTTTCTTGATTCGAATGGTGCAATCGCCACAACGGTGGTCAATGGTCCGCAGTGCGAGTCTGGCGGCAGTCTTCGCACTTGGTTTGACGGCTAATATATGGCTGGGTATGCTGGAGGTTTTTGGAAGCAATCATGTTTTGTCGCCGACTACCCAGGTTACACCGATGGATCATGTGTTATTGATAAATAGTAACAATTACCTTAGTGGCTTATTTAAGATCATTTTTGGGTTGCAACTAGGTTTCGTGGGCCTATTTTTTCACAAAATTTCACGAGTTAATCGGTGGGTCACGATTACAGGTGGAATCTTACTGTTAATGACCATGCCATTTTTACCTTGGAACTGGTTATTTAACCATGTTCCTGGATTATCTATCATCCAATTTCCGTTCCGTTTTTTGCCATTTGCGACGGCTCTTTTAATCATCGGATTCGGATTAAGCTTGACGCAGATTATGGCCGAGATCAGGACAAATGGTCAGGACAAATGGCCGTCTAATCACCGCTTGGTACCGTTCTTTCTCACAGGGTTAGCAACAGTCGCCGTTTTGGTGGCCGCCAACCAGGTATATGATGCGTCCCAATCATGGTCAAATGGTACCGTGGTCAAAACCAGGGTGAATGTGAAACAGGAAGTTTCTAATGAGCAGTTAAAGGAATCCTTCAGTAATTTTTATCCGCTTAATACGGCCCTTGAAAATGTTTGGAAGCCGACGCCAGATTATGTGCCACTACCTAGTGGGAAAATACCAGCACATCCATACTATGAATACCAGTTGGAAATTGGAGACACACGGCATGCATTTACCAGAACAATCCGCAATGGCAAAATGTATGTCACATGGCAACAGAAAAAGGCTGGCTGGCAAGCAGTCAATGTCGTAAAATATGCTCATACTCAGCTAGTGTTAAACAAGCAGTCGCTGTCAAATAAAGATATTAAATTATCAGATATTGGGGTCGTGCGAGTTTACGGTCAAGCCGGTAAGAATGTGTTACAAGTACAATACCAACCACAACCGTTTATGCGGTGGGGCTTCATCGTATTAATTGTAAGTTGGATTAGTTGGCTAGGATTAGCAATATATCGTCACTGGAAAAGGTAATTATAAATAAAAAGCTGTTGAACAATTTTGTTCAACAGCTTTTTTATTTATTGTATAGCCATGAAAAGGGGGCTTAGAGTAGTACTATCAAAATTTTCATCATGAGACCAAACGACAAAATTTGCATGTGTCACGATTTTAGTGAACCCTAAATGGTCTAGCCAAGCATCACGTTCCGTGTTTGTCACAGTGATGACAGTGTTCACCGTGGTGATCAGTGCCTGTTGGTGACTGCTAAAATCATCTTGGGGAATTAAGGCCACTGCAAAGGTTACGTTACCGAGAAAACGATGGCCTTGTTGCATCGCTTCATTTAGCGTTAAGGGGAGATTAGAAAGTTGTTTATTAACAAAAATCCGGGTGTTTGGCATAGTGGCGTCAATGTTTTGGAAAAATTGGAAGCCGTACCAATTATCTAGTAAATGTGCTTCATAGATTGCCAATGAAGTATCATAGGTCGCCGCCAAATCAGCGATCTGATCGCGTAAATTAAAGGTGGCATCGGAGAAATCCTCGCCATTAACAACTAGTTGACCATGCTGATTACGACTCGTCATTTGGGACATTACTTCGGTGACACGTCGCGCAGCTGACCCATCATCATCATGAACGAAGCGGGTCACAAATTTAGCATATTGATCAGCATATTGTGCTTTAATACTTTCAATGTCTTCAATGTGAGTAATCAACTCAGTCAGTTGTTGCGTAAATGGTCCCGGCAATTCGTTAACTTCAAAATATTTGCCACGTGTCGTATCATAATCAATTTGTGTATCATAGAAGAGTACCGGCCGGCCAGTGACTAAAAAGTCAAAAAAGAGTGAAGAATAGTCAGTAATCAGGATATCTGTGTGGGCTAAAAGTACATTGGTTCCCCAAGCATCATCAACCAGAAAAGGAGCAAAACGGGCATCTGCGTTAATCGCTTCAGTAAAGTATGAATGCGGCTTGAACCGGATGGTGTAGGTCGGAAAATGTTGGGCTAGTGTCACCAAAGTGTGGAGATACTTCGTGAGTTCAGCAGTCGCATCACCAGCCGAACTGGCATCGCCAGCCCATGTCGGCGCATAGAGTATCGTCGGCTGACCATTGCGGTAGGCATTTTCCAGGGTGGTTAGTTGACGCTCACTTAACTTTTCAAAAAAAACATCATTGCGTGGGTAACCAAACGTGGATATTTTCCCCTGGTACAACCCAGCTAAACGATAATCACGGTTAAAAATTTTGGCCGTGTACGTATTTGGCATTACTAGTAAATCAGTCATCATGAGTGTCCGGATGACATTCCATGATCCCATGACACCGCCAGGCATGGCATAACCCATTTTTTTCCAAGGGGTACCATGCCAGGTGTTAACGAAACGTTGCCGTCCCCGCTTAACAAAAATATCACTGAAAATCATGGCATTGGTAATGACTGTTTCAGCGGTTAAGAGGGTGCGCATGTGTGCTTCAGTGAAACGATCTACAACTTTAATGCGCGGATCCGCAGTTAACTCCCAAAAAGCTAAAACTTTATAAGCCTTTTTTAAGCTGTCTTTATTTATTATAATAGTATGCGTGGCTTTTGGATTTGTTTTTAGTAAAGTCCGAAGCAAAACAAATGGCGCATCATCTAACTCATTACCGTCTTGCATCTCATACAAAAAGGTATTGGGTCTCACTTGCCAATCACTGTAATGTGCATCGTAATAGCGTTTGGCAATCTCGGCTGGTGTCGCGGCCGTAGCTTGTCGCTCATGAGCCCACTTGGCGTCAGCCTGTTGATACGCATAAAGCTTGTACATTTCTTTAAGTTTATTTATCATTCGTCTACCACTTTCAAGATATATCAATTCCATTATAACGGAATTTGTGACCGGTTGTGGTTAGAATGTAATGAATGTGTAAAGCACATTGCATATTTATCTGAAAAATTACATACTAGAAAAGAGTGTCTTGGAGAAGGGCACTCTGAGGGAGTAAGTTAAAACTATGGAAACATTATCAGTTATCGTCCCGGTGTATAACGAAGAAGAGAGCATTGCAATCTTCTACGATGCCCTGGAAAAAGTTCATCAACAATTAGCAACATATCGCTTTGAATATTGGTTTATTGATGATGGGTCAACGGACCGTACCATTCCTGAAATTCAAGCACTACAAACCAAAAGTGATGCTGTCCATTACGTGAAGTTTTCACGTAATTTCGGTAAGGAAGCTGGTTTATATGCTGGGTTGCAACATGCGACTGGTGAATATGTCGTTGTCATGGATGTCGATTTGCAGGATCCCCCAGAGTTATTACCTGAAATGTTAACAGGAGTAGCCGCTGGTGAATGGGATGCCATCGGGACCCGGCGGACAAATCGAGACAATGAACCTAAGATTCGTTCATGGTTCTCGGATTTGTTTTATAAGTTAATTAATCGCATCTCTGATTTGAATTTGGTCAATGGTGCCCGTGATTATCGCGTGATGTCACGAAAAATGGTCGACGCCATCCTTGAAATGACAGAATATAATCGTTTTTCAAAGGGAATTTTTAACTGGGTGGGCTTCCGCCAAAAGTATCTCGAGTTTAAGCATGTAGAACGTGTGGCGGGGACAACATCATGGTCATTTAATCGTTTAGTGGGTTACGCGATTGAAGGCATGGTGGCCTTTTCACAGGTTCCATTGACGATCATTTCTTTCCTGGGTGTAATTTCATTTTTCGCCTCATTATTGGCGGGAGCTTTTGTTGTGATTCGGGCTATCTTTAATTCTGGAGCAGCCATCGATGGGTGGGCTTCCTTAGTGGTGATTATTCTCTTTATGGGTGGGATACAGCTTTTGAGTCTGGGTATCGTCGGTCGTTATATTTCGGCTATCTACCTGGAAACGAAGAAGCGGCCCATTTATATTGCAAGTGAAGTCAAGTAAGCTATCGGGTTAACTACACACTAAAATAACTATTAAAAACATAAAGACTAATGAGATAGAGGATAGACTATTGAGTTCTGTAAATGTAACGGCTGCGATCGTCACTTACAATCGCTTGGATTTATTGAAAGAATCTTTGGCAGCGGTTTTGGCACAAACAGCCTATTTAACACATATATTGGTGATTAACAATCAGTCAACTGATGGGACTAAAGAGTATCTGGATAGTCTGACGGACCCTCGGTTGATTGTGATCCATGCCTCTGAAAACCTTGGCGGTGCTGGTGGATTTAATCTTGCTGTCAAGCAATTTATCACGGCTTTAGCTGACGACTATGTCTGGTTGATGGACGATGATACCTTACCTGAACCAACGGCTTTGGAAAAAATGGTATCTTTTGCTACCACGCATGCCAATATTGGCTTTACACAATCACAAGTACGTTGGCGTGATGTGAATGGGCCAGCGGCGTACATGAATGTCGTTGCACCACGGGCATTTTATTGGCAGGATGCACTGATCACGCCAAATAATCCGGCCATCGAAGTCGTGAACTCAACGTTTGTTTCGGTCATGATTCCACGTGAGCGTGTGCTGGCTGTTGGACTACCACAAAAAGAATACTTTATTTGGGGTGACGACATGGAGTATACCAATCGGTTAGTTGCCGATGAGATCCACAAAGGCTATCTGGTATTAAATTCTCTGGCTGTCCATAAATCAAAGGAGAATCTCTTGCCAGGAGACATCATCACGGATACGGATACGGATCGGATGTGGCGCTATGATTACGAATATCGCAATCGTATTTTGACGGCGCGACGCATCGGCAAAAAAGAACTCATCAAGACCCTGCTTCGGTCTGGCGTTCGTGATTTACTTAAGATCCTTTTGAAGGGAAATGTTGCCTATCGAGGTAAAAAAGCCGGAATTATTATTCGGGGCACTTGGCGGGGCTTATTCTTTAGACCGTCAATCGAATCAGCAAAGTAACAGGATTAAACCGCTACATTCTTAAAGATTGACAAAGAAGGTAGGTGGTTTTTTTGTTTTGATATATAATTAAATATTGTATGTAAAAAGACAAACAATAAATTACTTGAATACAAAAAGTAAGTTGGAGGAAATCATGGCTGAAAAAGAAGTCGCAACACAAGACCTCGCAAGTTATGACGAGCCGTTTACGCCAGTTGCGCCTTATAAGCAATTGGATGAACCGGGAAATGAAAATCCATCGAATCAACCGATCAAAGTAGCTGCTCGCTACGTGACCAAAGAGTATGACATGGGTTCATCGCGTAAGGATAAAATCGATGCAATTTTGAATCCTTTAAAGTCTGAAGATGAAAAGTTTTGGGGCTTGAAAGGTATTTCTTTCGATGTTTTCGAAGGAGATGTTGTCGGTGTGATTGGGGTGAATGGATCAGGTAAATCAACCTTGCTAAATATCCTATCAGGAGCCTTGGCAGAGACATCCGGATCCCTAGATATCAATGGGACGACATCCTTACTTTCTGTTTGGGATGGGCTGCGACCAAACCTAACTGGTCGGGAAAATATCCGGTTGAAGTCATTGATGATGGGGCGTTCAAATGCTGAAATCGAAGCCGAGATGGATGACGTGATTGAATTCTCAGAACTGGATAAGTTTATTGATCAACCAGTAAAGTATTACTCTTCGGGGATGCGTTCAAAGCTTGGTTTCTCGATTGCTGTTCATCAAGACCCTGACATCATGATTATTGATGAAGCCTTGTCAGTGGGTGATCAAACCTTCTCAAAGAAGGCGTTGGCCAAAATGAAGGAATTCAAGGCACAAGGCAAGACGATCTTCTTTGTGTCACACGCACTCGGTCAAGTCGAAGAATTCACCGACAAAGCCATTTGGATTCAATATGGTGAGTTGCGTGAGTATGGTGAGACCAAGAAGGTGTTGCAGGATTATAAAGACTGGACTGCCTGGTACAACAAGATGGCGCAAAAGGACAAAGATACGTTTGTGAAGGGCAATAAACAGGCTCAAAACGAATTTGACCGTGATCAATTGTGGACTCGCATTGAACAAGACGACCATTTAGATGATAAAGCCAAGACGCGGGCGTTTCGCCGTAATGCTGTGGGTGATCGGTTGCTAGTTTGGGACTGGTTGGTCATTATCGCTAGCGTGATTGCGTTCATCATGAGTGCGTACATGTTCACGTACTTAGCACATTTTTAAGGTGAGGTAATATGCGACAAATTTGGATTTTATTACTAGAAAATTTAAAGTTTTATCCGGTGATCTTTCGCTTAGCCAATTATGAGACGCGGGCGAAGTATAAGGATCATTCATTAGGTGTTTTGTGGGATATTATTAACCCCGTGATGCAAATCGCGACTTACTACTTAGTTTTTGGTATTGCGATGGGTCAAAGTCATTCAATGACTGATGGTGTGCCATATATTGGTTGGTTAGTGATTGGACAAGCCGTTTGGTTATTTCTGAACACCTCATTTATGGACGCAACGTGGAGTATCCGCGCAAATGTTAATCAAGTGTCAAAGATGAATTTTCCAATTTCAATTATGCCATTTGTGCGGACACAGATTAACATCTTACCATTTTTAATTACCTTGGCAGTTGGAATCGTGATGTCATTAAGTTCCGGGGTGACCTTGAGTTTGCACGTTTTGCAATTCGTGTATTATTTCTTCGCAATGTTGGTATTCTTATATGCGGTGGGTTTGTTCAACGCTACGATTACCGTGTTATACCCGGATTATCAACAATTAGTGCAAACAGTCATGCGGTTCATTTTTTGGATGTCAGGAGCCGTCTTTGACATTGGTCAGCGGATCGGTCCAGATCATGCCCGTATCGCACGGTTGATTGAAATTAATCCGTTTTACTATCTAATTAGTGGTACACGTGATGCCTTCCTAAGTACGGGTTGGTTCTGGGAACGGCCAGAGCAAAACATTGCCTTTTGGAGTTTAACTATTTTCTTACTCTTTGTTGGTTCACATTTGCATCTTAAGTTCCGTGCATACTTTGCCGATTTGGTATAATCTTATAATAGACTTTAGCGATTTGAGACCGCGTGACGAAAAGTCACGCGGTCTTTTGACATCAGGGCACGATGAAGGAGGGCAGAGATGAGAATATTACAGGCATATATTAATCGCGTTGCCTATGAATTAACCACGATCATCATTCCGCTGGTGCCATTGACCTATCTGGCCCATATACTTGGGCCAAATGGGGTTGGGATCATTGCCTGGTCATTAACCTCAGTGGAGCTATTCGTCATGTTGTTCTTGCATCCGCTGAGCTTACTCGGACAATTGACATTATCTAATCAGCGGCAAGATTTGCCGGCGCAAATCCAAACATTTGGGAATATTTTATTTCTGCGGCTGATCATGACGCTGATCACCGTCGGATTATTTTTCTGGTATTATCAGTCATCGGCGGGTTGGTTCATCCGGGATTATGCGCATGAACTCCAGTTAGCAAGTGGCTTAATTATTGCCGGCTTTTTAGATATTTCATGGCTTTATCAGGGGACTGGGCGTCGGACCAATGTTGTCTTACAAAGCTCATTTAGTAAAATTTTCCTGTTTTTGTTTGTCTTGCTGTTTGTTAAAACGTCAACGGACATTGATGCGTACATTATTTTAGTGGTCATCATTCAAATTTTAACTAACTTATTAATGTGGTTTCGAATTCCAAATGCCTTTTGGCAAAAAATTCGCCTCCGACCACAACGATACCTCAGACGTTGGGTGCCAATGATGCTATCTGTGGCCGGTTTGCAGTTATTCTATGTGATCGGTCGATTACTATTACCCTTGTACCCACTAGATTTTGAATTGTGGGTCGGTTATCTTGATAGTGCCATCAAGCTACTCAGTGTGGGGACCGTGATCGTCATATCAATTGGTTTGACCACTTTACCGAAGTTTTTTCATCTGGCCAATCATGGTAAGTTTGATGATATGTTAAACCATATGAATAATGTCTTAGAAAATGTGACCGCTTTTGGGATGGCGCTGATGTTTGGTACCTTAGGCATGGCATCAGGGTTGACACAATGGTTTCTTGGGGTCGAGTATCTGCGTGTTGGCCAGCTCATGATGGCTCTGTCACCAGTGCTCGTATTAGTCGGTTGGTCAACGGTTTTAGGTGGCCAATATCTACGGGTAGCCGGTAAGAATACTTTAGTCACGCTGTCGATGTTAGCTGGGCTGGCAACGATGTTAGTATTTGGGGTCCTCCTGGTACCAAACCACGCCGGGTTCGGCGCAGTAGTCGCGATTGATCTGGCACAGTTGGTCATTGTCATCATGCAAGCGTTTTTTGCGCGACAAGTATTAAGCTGGCATCTATTCTTCAAAATAAGTTGGCAATATCTGCTGGCGGGTGCCGTGATGTGGCTGGCAGTATTTATTATCGGTTACCGACAGATCCCGGCACCCTTTATCTCGTTTATGCAATTAGTTATTGGTACAATAGTTTACGTTGGCATCATCTGGGCTTTACGTAGTCCTTTAATCAATGATGCCAAGCAAATTTTGCGAGAGTATAGCCGCTTTTATCGCCGAAATGGATTTTTAAAATGAAAAAATATTTGATTTATAGTCTCAGTCTTGTTGGCATCATGGTCGTTGTTATCTTTGGCGCCTTGATATTTTTATGGGCTCTGCCAAATAACGTGATTCAAAAGCCTAACCAGGAGATGTTCAATCGGAGTACCCAATTATTTAAACACCGCGCTAGTAGTAGTTCCTCATCCGTTGCAAGTAGTTCATCCAGTGCTGTGAGTGCTGGTGATAAGGTCATCAAGTCACTGACCGGTAAAACACTGGACGAGGCAAATACTTATGCCAATAAAAAGGGCGTTCAAGTCATCATCATGTCGACGGTTAAAGGGACGGCGATCACAAAAGCCGTCTTGAATTCTGCGGGATTATTACTCTATATGAATTAAAGCAGGATGATCAAACGACAACGAATGCTGCTGCCCAAGATAAAAGACTGTAATGCAAACGCTATTGTATTACGGCCTTTTTTTAGCTATTATGAAAATCAGATATGAAAACGTGTCATATTTAACACGACTTTCAAATATTCTAGTGAAATCAGGAAAGAACATGCCACAAAAAATATTGACAATCGCAGGTTCCGATATTCTGAGTGGTGGTGGGTTGCAAGCTGATTTAGCCACATTTAATGAATATGGGCTGTTTGGATTGAGTGTTATTACCAGTATTGTCACCGTCACCGCGACTGATTTTATTGTCCACCCGATCGAGCTTAGCCTGGTAGAACAACAATTAGCTTCCATGCGAATGATGGATGATTTAGCGGGAATTAAAGTTGGCCTGGTGCCCAATGTCGCCATGATGCGCGTCATTGGGAACTTTCTGGCCGATTTTGCGGGCAAAATCCCGATTGTGATCGATCCAGTGATGGTTTTTAAAGAGGCTAATTCAGCTCAGCTGACGGCCATTGCCGATGGCATTGCCACTTATTTGTTGCCTTATGCGACTATCACCACGCCAAATTTGACAGAGGCCGAAATTCTAACTAAACAATCGATTCAGCGGGTCAGCGATTTACAACGGGCTGGACGTGTCTTACAAGCGACGGTTATGAATTATGTCATTAAGGGCGGACAACGTTTACCAGGTGAACAGGCCGTTGATTTGGTCGGCGTCGGTGATCAAGTTGAATTAATTACGGCATCAAAGCTAACAGCGCCATTTAATAATGGTGCCGGGTGCACATTTGCTTCGGCCATTGCAAGTAATTTGGTTTTGCAACAAGATATGATGAGTGCAGTCTTGGACGCCAAAGCATTCGTGCATATTGGTATCGAACATGGGGTGACCTTATCTGCGGATTTTGGTAATGTTTGGCAAGCTGCGCGACGTTTTAGTCATTAAGGAGAGGTAGAGAGCAATGAAGAAGACACTAACAACACGGAATATTGCCATCCTAGCAGTCCTGATCGGGGTGAACATTGTTTTGAATTTTTTCTTGCGAATTCCGACAGCTACTGGGTTTATTAGTTTGGTTGAAGCAGGCATCGTGATTGCTGCTTGGAACTTTGGTGCGACTGGCGGGTTGATTGTCGGTGGGTTAACTGGTTTTTTGTTAGATTTGATGTCGGGTTATCCACAATGGATGTTCATCTCATTGATCATCCACGGCGCCGAAGGAGCTGTCTTTGGGTACCTTGGTCGTGAAAAGAGTAGTTTATCACGACTCATCAGCATCATCGCCGGCGGGGCAGTGATGGTCACTGGGTACTTCTTAGGTGGCATTTTATTGCAAGTATTGAATCATGCATCATTCCAAACGGCTGTGTATGCTTCAACCGTTGATATCCTTGGCAATGTCTTGCAAGTTTTGGCGGGCGCGCTTCTAGCCGGATTGATTATTGAGCCAGTTAGTCAACGACTGCTTGCGGATGGTGTATAATAAAGATTAGCGCTTATTCGTTAACGCCTATGAGTTTAGGCTCGTCGGCTGGCTAATCGACGGTAGTTTCATGAGTGATTTGCGTATGTGGGCTGAAATTAATGCTGTGCATGAGCAGATTCCTTGCAAAATAAGCAAGTTGTAAAGTTAAGCAAAAGGCATGTGATATGTTCGCGTCATGGAGCATAACACACGTCTTTTAGTTTTTAATGAAGGATGGAGGAATTATAAACATCGTGGATGAAAAAGTATCAACCAAGACGGCCCTCAGTATTTTGGCGGTCGCATTAGTCTCATTTTCGGGCATCATGTCCGAAACCTCAATGAATGTTACCTTTCCGGTGCTTTCAAAGCTGTTTAATACCTCATTGAATACGATTCAATGGGTGACCACGGCCTATCTATTGTCAGTAACCGTTATGGTGACTACCAGTGCCTATTTAACGAAGCGCTTTTCAGTGCGGACGCTGTGGCTGACTGGGGTTATCATCTTTACCGCGGGGACATTGGTGGGTGGTTTAGCAAACAACGTTCCGGTCCTTTTGTTAGGACGGATCATGCAGGGTGTGGCTGCCGGGATCGCAATGCCATTGATGTTTAACATCATCATTGCGAACATTCCACAGTCAAGAATCGGGACTTGGATGGGGATCGGCTCATTAGTCGTTAGCCTGGCCCCTTCCTTTGGACCAACCTATGGTGGTGCACTAATTGATTCATTTGGATGGCGGTCAATTTTCTTTATTTTGTTAATTGTTCCCATCATATCATTACTGGTTGGGTGGCGGAGCGTGGCCCACACGACACCGGCAAAGTTGACACAAAAATTTGATAGTACGGCGTTTATCTTGTTAGCCATTACATTAACTGCTGCCCTGCTAACGGTTAACCAATTACAGGGTGGCCAAATTAATTGGTCCTTGTTTAGCGTGACTGTGGTCGCTTTGATGGTGTTTATCTGGCGGGCGTTAACTTCAAAGCAATTATTCTTAAATATTCGTTTGTTATTGCGACCACGTTACGCATCTTTGTTGTTAGTTGTTGGTTTATATATGTTTGCCAATTTAGGTTTTAACCTGATTGGACCAAATTTTTTGCAAGACATCCAACATACTTCAAGTTTTGCGGCTGGTTTTTCATTGCTACCAGGTACGTTATTGGGTGCGGTATTAAATCCATGGTTTGGCCGCATTTACGATCTTAAGGGTGCTAAATTACCACTGTATCTAGGTAATTTTATCTTCTTGTTAAGTGTCGTTGTAATGGCCTTGATCGCGCAATCCATGACGTTATGGGTGTTAATCGTGGCCTACATTGTCTTCACTTTTGGTCGCAACCTGGCCTTTGGAAATGGGATGACTGCTGCCGTGGCCGATGTTGAAGTGGATATGAAAGCTGATGCCAATGCGATTATGCAAACATTCCAGATGTTCATGGGGGCACTGGGGACAACTGTCGCAGCTCTGTATGGCGCTGGCAACGCGGGTATGGTCGCTGGGTTTGCGAATTTCCTTTGGGTCATCGTTGGCGTAGCCCTTGTCAATGTGGTATTATTAGTGATTCATTTTAAGAGTAAAGTGGTATAAGTGATTTAGCTCGGTTGGTCAAACTTGACTAACCGAGCTTTTTTTGATGTAATCATGATTTGTTCGACAAAGAAAAGCCACTCAGCTTGTTTGCTGAGTGGCTTTTTTGTCGCTGTTGACTATTTTGTCGCTCTAATTTCCACTTGACTTGGTCGTACCAGTATTCGTAGTTGCGGCCGTGCCAGTGTTGTCGGTTGCACCAGATGCAGGTGTCGAAGTTGTCGTGGCACTACTTGAGCTGCTACTTGAACTGCTTGAACTTACCGAGCTAATCGATGAGCTTTTGACACTTGATGAAGATGAACTGTAAGAAGAAATTCCAGCTGATGAAGAAGAGCTCGAGATGATCTGCGTTGTGGCATCTGCTGAATTCATGCCAATTCCAACGGAAGCTGTTAACGCAGTGCCCGAATCAGTCGTAAAGACACCAGTTGGATCGGCATCCTTAACGTTATAATCACCGGCTGACGTGGTCGATTCTTCAACCGTTGAAGGCATCTTCCACTTTGAACCGTCGGCATTAGATTCTTCTGACATCACATAGTTCATCAAAGCATGGTAAATCTGAAGTGGTAGGCGTGACGTGTTGCCACTGGCACTACCAGAAATACCGTCCAAAGCAACGTTAATGTTGTTTGGTTCGTCATAACCATTCCAAACTGAGATAACGGCTGACTTAGTGTAACCAGTGAACCACAAATCTTGGGCCTTTCCTTCGGCAAATTTTGAATCAGAAGCGTAGTCAGAAGTTCCTGACTTACCGGCTTGCGTGTATGAAGGTGACGTTGGGTTCAACGTAGAGTAGTAACCCAAGTCGTTCACAGTTGTGACTGATTTCAACATACTGGTGATCATGTAAGCCGTTGAGGTCTTCATTGCGCGCTTACCAGTTGACTTGATGGTATGGGTCACCCCGTCTTGCGTGGTCACACTATTGATGTAGTTTGGCTTGTAGTAGGTTCCACCGTTAGAGAAGGCACCAAAGGCGGCAGCTTCTTGTTCCGTTGAAATCTTAATACCGATGGCTGCTGAACCTGTTGAAAGCTTCACGTTAGACATGCCCAGCTTTGATAACCAGGGGTGGGAACCATTCTTTTGATCGATGTAGATTTTGTTATCCCACAAGTTTTGTAGGGTGTTTAGAGCGGGCACATTCAAGGAAGACGTAATGGCCTTACGCATCGTGATACCAGTCTTATAAAGCGGTGTTGAGTTACCCCAGTCACCAACGGAAATACTAGTGCCCTTATAGGTAAATGCTTTGATATCAGGTACTGGTTGCGCAGTTGACCAATTCAAATATTCAATCGATGGGCCATAGTCCACCAGTGGCTTGGCCGTTGAGCCAGATGAACGGGTTGTTTGCGTCGCCCGGTTCAAACCTTGCAATGTATCTGATTTACGACTACCGATTTGAGCCATCACATTACCATTACGAGGATCAGTGATGGTAATACCTGTTTGCACGTATGATTGGTTCCAAGTCTTATCATCAGGGAAGTTGATACCAGCTGCTGTTGCTTTAGCATCATCATTGACTAAGTCGTAGGCTTTTTGCTGAACCTTCATGTTCAAATTCGTTTGTACGGTCAAACCATCAGTATTGATGTTATAACCTTTAGTCTTCAATTCATTCAGTACTGAAGTGATGTAATCGTTTGAAACCTTGGTTGATTTAGCTACGGTAACTTCATCTTCATGTGTGGTGAGCAAGCCCTTGGTGATCGGTACAGCCATATATTTCTTGGCTTGTGCTTTTGTAATCACGGCAATCTTTTTCTTAGCGGTCGGATCGTAGTGAGGCTCTGACATGGCTAACAAAACTTCGTCACGACGGGCCTTGGCATACTTTGGATTGGTGTAAGGATCATAAGCGGTTGGCGATTGTGGCATACCAGCAATCAAGGCCATTTCAGGAATTGTCAAATCCTTCATATCCTTACCATAGTAGTAAGACGCGGCGGTCTTCATACCATAGATACCATTACCTTCATAAACTTTATTCATGTATAAGGTGAGGATTTGATTCTTTGAATATTGTTTCTCTAACTTAATTGCCAACCAAGCATCCTGGGCCTTACGCTTCAGGGTTTGGTCAGCGGCAGAAGTGGAGAAGACTGTTAGTTTAATCAGTTGTTGTGTTAAAGTTGACCCACCTTGTAGACCAAGTGAGGAACCTGTTAGATCGGCAAAAGCGGCACCAATGATTCGGCGCGGATCGACTCCATTGTGTTGGTAGAAACGACGATCTTCGACTGAAATCACCGCTTGACGCAACTTATCAGGAATTTCTGATTGTGCTGCGATTTCACGTTTTTGGTTACCACTAACCCAGATAACATTTCCTTGTTTATCAAGCAATTGTGATTGCGAGGTTCCAACAAGGGCAGCATTGGTCACTTTTGGCGATGATGACGCGTAATACGCAAACACGCCAATACCGGCAATGACACCGATGATTCCCAGCGTAACTAGAGCGAGAAAAACATTTAACAAAACTTTTTGCCAAGTCTTCAAACGGCTCCGTTTTTTGTTGTTAGGGTTGCGAGGGATATGATTCCTCTTTTTAGTGATGCTCGCACTTCCAGTGCGCGAGCCACGTGATGGTAAATGTTCAGCCATGGAACATAATCTCCTTGTCTATAAGTCCAAATTTAATGGTTAGCCAGCATTAAGCGATCAACAGCTTTAAGGTAGGGTAAGGTCGGCATGATATTCTGTTCAATGAGTTGACCGTTGGTAGCAATATCGACGTATGGGATTGATTTACGATGTGTCGCTTGTTGATCCCAATACGCAATCAATAAGGAGGCTTTAATCACATAGGTTTCTGATAATTTTGAGAAACGAATGATAAAGAAAGCCCAGCCACCTTGGTTAACAATATCACGGAGATGTGTTACCTGATGCTCATGGACATTGCTTAATGGAAACGACGTTAAACTAGTTGTTTCTTTGGCATCAAAATCAATATAGTGTCCTTGATAAATGCCATTGTAGTCGGTCGTCGAAGCTTGTCTGAAGTATGCTTCAGTAATTTTAGCTGCCGCGCGTTTAGGGTAGTCTACATTCACGATTTGAATGGGTGTCGGTTTCTTATGAATGTTAGCAATCCCCCGACTCAAATAATATTGATTCGCAAGATTTAATTCATTTTCTAAACTCATACCACGATTAGATTGAGAGTTACCACGCGCAACTGGTTTATCATTAGTATCAGGAACAAATTTGCGTCCATTTGGATAGTGAATCGCCATGAATTCGCCTCCTGAGGTTTGATTATCGTCTTCTGAAGATTGACAGAAATTTAGATATACCATTAAATTATAACAAAGAGTAGACTTAAAGCCAATTTATCTGAAATATTTAGGAGAGGGCGTATGTCACGTATTTGGATTACCGGGTTTCGCGGGTTTGAATTAGGGATCTTTAATAACAAGGATCCCAAACGTCAAGTTATCATCTTCGCGTTGCAAAAATTATTACGAAATGAAATCGAAGATGGCGCCGATTGGTTGATTACCGGTGGGCAAATGGGCATTGAGCAATTAGCTATTGAAGCGGCCTTAGAACTCAAGGAAGCGTATCCTGAATTTCGAGTTGCCTTAATGACACCGTTTAAGAACTTTGGCAGCCAGTGGAAGGAGGCTAATCAAGCAGCATTGCTAAAACTAAAAACGCAAGTCGATTTCACCAGCTCAGTGAGCCAGTTATCCTATACGAGTCCACAACAACTCCATGATTATCAAAACTTCATGTTAGCCCATACTGAAAAAGCCATCATTTTCTATGATGAACAGGCGGAGGAGAGTAAGGCCCGGTATGATTTCTTGGTTGCTAAAAAGGCCGCTGAAAACGCTAATTATGAATTAACGGTGGTCGACTTTGACCGACTACAAGAATTTGCTGATGAATATCAAGAATCCCAACGTGAATGGTAAGTCTATTAGGTTATGATTTTCTAATAATCGTTGTCATTCTGGGACTTTTATTGGTAAACTAGTATTATTGAAACCAATAATGACAGCAAATTGGGCAATTTGATTGTCTCAAGACAATGCAGTTATGCATTGTTACATTAAAAACGAAAATGAGGGAGCACAAAATGGAAAACGTGATGCACACACGCGACGAAATTTTCAACAAAGACTTTAAAAACGGCATGCGTGGTTATGATCGCGCTGACGTTGATTCATTTCTTGACGAAATCATGTCAGATTACATGGCTTATGATAGTAACATCCAAGAATTACAAAACAAGATTAAGGTTTTGCAAGATCAAGTTGATGAATACAAGAAGCAACTATCATCTACTTCGGTTGCCAGCGCCAAGCCTGCCGCACCGATGACAAACACCAATATGGATATTTTAAAGCGGCTCTCAAACTTGGAACGTCGGGTCTTTGGAACATCAACCGAGACGCCAACCGTAGTTGCTATGGAAAAAGATGCAAGTTCTGTAGAATAGGTGTATACTGTTTTACTGATGTGTTAGTGGGTAATTGCGTGCGGTCTATGCCGCATGAGGAAAGTCCATGCTCACACAAACTGCGATGTTTGTAGTGTTCGTGCCAGGTGAAAAAATAAGCCTGGGTAGCCAGCAATGGTTAACGGCCAACGAAACCGCCTAAGGGAAACTATGGCTGATTAGTTGTTAAGGTGCCACAGTGACGAGCTTTCAAAGAAATGCGAAAGGTGGAACGCGGTAAACCCCACGAGTGGGCAACCCAAACGATGGTAGGGGCGCTTGACCTAGCAAATTGAAGTGATGGTCGGGGGAGCAGCAATGCTCGAGATAGATGATTACCACCGATAGGTATCTGCCAGATATCTATCGGTACAAAACATGGCTTACAGCTAATACATTTGGCAACCGACAGCTCCTTGGAGTTGTCGGTTTTTTATTTACTGAGGGTCGCATGATTAACAAATAATCACTAAAATGGTCCTTTCTAAGACAAATTTAAGAAAATCCCGTATAATAGGTGACGTAGGGAAACCAAAACATTGCTGTTTGGCAACGAAAGAGGTATTAGATGAATAATTTTGGAACTGAAGAACCCCGTCTGGTAAATCCAGATCGTACAGGGTTGAATGCCTTCTTCAAGAAGGTTTACGGCTATATGTTCTTGGCTTTGCTGGTCACAGCAGCCACGTCATATGTCGGTGTAACGGTCTTCGCCGTTCAAATTGCAACGATGCTGTCAAATCCCATTGCCATTCTAATTTTGGCTGGTATTATGATGGCCGTGGCTAGTTTTGCATCAGGACAATCAATGTCAAATCCTGGTCGTTCGTTTGGCCTGATGATGGGTTACAGCGTCTTGATGGGTGTGTTCTTCACAGCGATTGCGCTGACAGTTAACCTAGGCATGATTTTTTCAGCCTTTGTGACAACTGCCGCTGTCTTTGGTGGTATGGCATTGTACGGCCTGAACACAAAGCGTGATATGTCAAGCATGTCAGCTTTGTTGTTTGGGGCTGTGATTGCTTTGATTATTGGTGGTATTATCAATTTGTTCTTCTTTAACAGTGTGGTTTACTTACTCATTTCTGTTATTGGGGTCGTGGTTTTCTCTTTGATGACAGCTTATGACATGAACAAGTTGAAGCAACTATACTTCTCAGTGCAAGGTAATACACAGAGTGAGCAAGGCGTTGCGGTCTTTGGTGCTTTGTCATTGTACCTGGACTTCGTGAACTTGTTTATCTACATTTTGCGTTTGTTCCAAATCTTTGGAAATAATAACGACTAAAAATAATATAAGTGTCGCTTTGGTTGGCACCACAAAATGGCAACGAGATTCAATTCGAATTTCGTTGCCATTTTCTATATAATAAAATTAGGGAAATTAATCTGAACAAAGAAAAAGAGGCGCTTATGGCAAAACCTACATTATTATTGATCGACGGAAACTCATTGGCTTTCCGTGCGTTCTATGCGCTATATAACCAAGTTGATCGCTTTACGAACCACGAAGGCTTGCATACGAATGCCTTGGTTGGTTTCAATAATCTACTTGATAAAATTGTGGATCCATTTCACCCGGATAAGGTCTTAGTTGCCTGGGATGCGGGTAAGTCAACCTTTCGTACGACAAAGTTTGATAACTACAAAGGGAACCGTGACAAGACACCAAGTGAATTGGTGGAACAATTTGAACCTTTACGCAAAATGGTGGCATTACATGGTATCAAAAATTATGAATTAATCGACTATGAAGCTGATGATATCATTGGTACCACTGCCAAAATGGGTGAAGCAGCGGGCTATTCAGTGACTATTGTTACTGGTGATCGCGATATGCGGCAACTAGTTTCAGAAGATATTAAGGTCTTGATCACGGTTAAAGGTGTCTCTGAGGTTGATGAGTACACGGTCGCAAAAGTTGCTGAAGTATATGATGGTTTGACGCCTAACCAAATTGTTGATGTCAAAGGGTTGCAGGGGGATAGTTCTGATAATTATCCGGGTGTTCCAGGGATTGGTGAAAAAACAGCTATCCAACTCATCAAGGAACACCATTCTATTCCTGAGTTGTATGAACGGCTAGACGACATGAAAAAGTCAAAACGTAAGGAAAACCTGATCACTTATAAAGCCGATGCCATGATGTCATTGGATTTAGCGCGGATTAGGACTGATGCGCCCCTTACAATTAGCCTGGACGATTTAGACTACCAGGGAATCGATTATCAAGCGTTGGTCGAGTTTTATCAACACCTTGATTTTAAGCAACAACTCGTGAAATTAGCTAATATGGGTTACGTCATTGGTGGTGGTCAAGCTGATGTGGCTGGTCAGGATGCGACGGTGACGCCCACCGATTTGCAAGTCGAGGTACGTGAACTGACCGCGAACAACCTGGCGCACATTGAAGAGTTAGGCAATGAAGTGACCTTCTACCTCGAGTTGGATGGCGAAAATTATCATACTGCGGCACCGGTTGCCTTTGTCATCGGTAATGCCGCCCATGGTTACTTTGCCTCACGTGATATTGAACTGTTATACCAAAAGACCCCGCTTAACGCAGTATTAACGGATGAAAAGGTCGTTAAAAATGTGTTTAATGCCAAAGCGGTTATTGTTGCATTGAAGCGCTTGGATGTCGCATTAAATAATATTGGTTTTGATTTGTTACTCGTAGCTTATTTATTGGATACCAATGACAACAACAATGATTTGGGTGCCTTGGCACAACAAAATGACTATTACGCTGTGCAAACAGATGAAGAGGTTTACGGCAAGGGGGCTAAATTTGCCATTCCCGAGGTTGATGCAGATTTGTTTGAGCATTTGGCACGCAAGGCGATGGCAATTACTAATTTAAAAGACCCATTGATGGCGAAACTAACGGCGCATGCCCAACTAGATCTCTATACAGATATTGAGCGGCCCCTCTCCATGGTATTGGCAGAGATGGAGTCGACTGGGATTACAGTCGATGCCAATCATTTACTGGAGATGCGGTCAAAGTTTGCCGAACGCTTATCAGAACTAGAACAACAAATTTACAACCAAGCCGGGGAAGAATTTAATATTAATTCACCTAAACAGTTGGGGATCATTTTGTTTGAAAAGATGGGTCTAAAGCCTATAAAAAAGACAAAGACAGGCTATTCAACAGCGGTGGAGGTCCTAGAACAGCTGTCTGATGTA